>NZ_JBVISS010000019.1:0-145749 GCF_055575395.1 Streptomyces sp. NPDC034103
ACAGCCCGCTCTCCGACGCGGTCCGCTCGCCCGGTATCGGCGCCGACCTGTGGATCATGGGCCTGGCCTTCTCCGGCTTCGGCACCATCCTCGGCTCGGTCAACTTCATCACCACCATCATCTGCATGCGCGCCCCGGGCATGACCATGTTCCGCATGCCGATCTTCGTGTGGAACGTGCTGCTGACCGCGGTGCTGGTCCTGCTGGCCTTCCCGGTCCTCGCGGCCGCGCTGTTCGCCCTGGAGGCGGACCGCAAGTTCGGTGCGCATGTCTTCGACTCCGCCAACGGCGGGGCCTTGCTGTGGCAACACCTCTTCTGGTTCTTCGGCCATCCAGAGGTGTACATCATCGCCCTGCCGTTCTTCGGCATCATCTCCGAAGTGATCCCGGTCTTCTCCCGCAAGCCGATGTTCGGCTACATGGGCCTGATCGGCGCGACCATCGCGATCGCGGGTCTGTCCGTGACGGTGTGGGCGCACCACATGTACGTCACCGGCGGTGTGCTCCTGCCGTTCTTCTCCTTCATGACGTTCCTCATCGCCGTGCCAACGGGTGTGAAGTTCTTCAACTGGATCGGCACGATGTGGAAGGGCTCGCTGTCCTTCGAGACACCGATGCTCTGGGCCACCGGCTTCCTGATCACCTTCACCTTCGGTGGTCTGACCGGTGTCATCCTGGCCTCGCCGCCGATGGACTTCCACGTCTCGGACTCGTACTTCGTGGTGGCGCACTTCCACTACGTGGTGTTCGGCACCGTCGTGTTCGCGATGTTCTCCGGCTTCCACTTCTGGTGGCCGAAGATGACCGGCAAGATGCTCGACGAGCGCCTCGGCAAGATCACCTTCTGGACGCTGTTCATCGGCTTCCACGGCACCTTCCTGGTCCAGCACTGGCTGGGTGCCGAGGGCATGCCCCGTCGTTACGCGGACTACCTCAACGCCGACGGCTTCACCGCCCTGAACACGATCTCTACGATCAGCTCGTTCGTGCTCGGCGCGTCGATCCTGCCGTTCTTCTACAACGTCTGGAAGACCGCCAAGTACGGCAAGAAGATCGAGGTCGACGACCCGTGGGGCTACGGCCGTTCGCTCGAGTGGGCGACGTCCTGCCCGCCGCCGCGGCACAACTTCCTCACCCTGCCGCGGATCCGCAGCGAATCCCCGGCGTTCGACCTGCACCACCCGGAGATCGCCGCTCTCGACCAGCTCGAGAACGCACCTCACGGTGAGAAGGCTCTCGCGGGCGGCAAGGAGGCCGGCAAGTGAAGATCCAGGGCAAGATGTTCATGTGGCTGAGCGTCTTCGTCCTCGCCATGGCGGTCGTCTATGGCGTGTGGTCGAAGGAGCCGGCCGGTACCACGGCGCTCTTCCTGGCCTTCGGCCTGTGCATCATGATCGGCTTCTACCTCGGCTTCACGGCCAAGAGGGTCGACGCGGGCGCGCAGGACAACAAGGAGGCCGACGTCGCGGACGACGCCGGCGAGATCGGGTTCTTCAGCCCGCACAGCTGGCAGCCGCTCTCGCTGGCCGTCGGTGGCGCGCTGGCGTTCCTGTCGATCGCGATCGGCTGGTGGCTGATGTACTTCTCGGCGCCGCTGATCATGCTCGGTCTGTGGGGCTGGGTCTTCGAGTACTACCGCGGTGAGAACCGCACCCAGTAGCACGGCCTGAACCCAAGGAAGCCCGGACACTCCGTCAGGAGGGTCCGGGCTCCCGCTTTTGGAGCAGTTCCGGTCTCCTTTTGCAGCAGCCCGGGTCCCCCGGAGGGGTGACCCACCGCGCCGCCGCCGACGAAGCTTCTTAGCGTGAGCTCATGAGCCAGACTCCGCGTACGCGCACCGTCCTCTCCTGCACGCTGCTGGTGGTCGCCCTGACCGCCGGCGCCACCGCCTGCGGCAGCGACGGCAACCCGCTGTCGGCGGCGCCGTACGACGCGGCGGACCAGGTCTCCTTCAACGGCCCCACGGGCGAGGGCAGGAAGGCCGACCCGGACAAGCCCCTGGAGGTCACCACCGAGGACTCCGACGGGCGCATCACGGACGTCACGGCCCTGGACGCCACAGGACGCTATGTGGCGGGCGAACTCTCCGCCGACGGCACCCGCTGGCACAGCACCAGTCCGCTGGCCGCCAGCGCCCACTACACCGTCCGGGTGAGCACGGAGGACGAGGACGGGGCGCCCGGCCGCGAGGTCCTCGCCTTCGACACCGGCAAGCCGCTCACCAAGAAGCGGCTGAAGGTCACCTTCGGGCCCAAGGCGGGCACGTACGGCGTCGGCCAGCCCATCACCGCCGAACTCAGCAAGCCCGTCAAGGACAGGGCGCAACGGACCGTCGTGGAGCGTGCGCTCAAGGTCGACTCGATGCCCGCCGTGGAAGGCGCTTGGCACTGGGTGGACGACAAGGAGCTGCACTACCGCCCCAAGGAGTACTGGCCCGCCCACGCCACCATCCAGGTGCGAAGCAACCTCAAGGGCATCAAGATCAGCGATCGACTGTGGGGTGGCGAGGTGAAGCCGCTGAAGCTCACCACGGGCGACCGGGTCATCGCCGTCACGGACGCCTCCTCGCACTCCATGACGGTCTACAAGAACGGCAAGGCGATCAACGAGATCCCCGTCACCACCGGCAAGCCCGGCTTCGAGACCCGCAACGGCGTCAAGGTCGTCCTCGGCAAGGAGCGCTTCGTACGGATGCGCGGCACCAGCATCGGTATCGCCGAGGGCTCCTCGGAGTCGTACGACCTGCCCGTCTACTGGGCGACCCGGGTCACCTGGAGCGGCGAGTACGTGCACGCCGCGCCCTGGTCCGTGGGGTCCCAGGGGTACGCGAACGTCAGCCACGGGTGCACGGGCATGAGCACCGGCAACGCCGAGTGGTTCTTCGACAACGTCCGAGAGGGTGACGTCGTCAAGGTCGTGAACTCCTACGGCGACACCATGGAGGCCTTCGGCAACGGCTTCGGCGACTGGAACCTCGGCTGGCAGAAGTGGCGCAAGGGCAGCGCGCTGGTGGGCGGGAGCCCCGACGGCCCCCGCCCCGAGGAGAAGGCGAGACTGCGTCCCGAATCGGTCTGAGCGGCCGTGTCAGGCGCTCAGGGCCTTCCTGCCGCGCAGCAGCGACGCCAGCGCCGACGCGAACTCCACCGGGTCCACCGGGAGCGTCACGGCCGCGTCCGCACGGCTCCAGGTGGCCAGCCAGGCGTCCTGGGGCCGGCCGATCAGCAGCAGGACCGGCGGGCAGTCGAACACCTCGTCCTTGACCTGGCGGCACAGTCCCATGCCGCCCATCGGCGCGGCCTCGCCGTCCAGGACGGCGACATCGATGCCGCCCCGGTCCAGCTCCTTGATCGCGGCGGCCGGGGTCGCGCACTCGACGAACTCGATCACGGGCGCGTCGGGGGCGGGCCTGCGCCCGGTGGCCAACCGCACCTGCTCGCGGGTGCTTGCGTCATCGCTGTAGACCAGCACCGTGGCGGTCGCCTGCATCGTTCCTCCGCGCGTCATTGGTCGGGTACCGATGCGGCGGATGCTACTCCCTTGAACTCGCCGTCAACACCCGCTGGAACACCCCTGCGATGGGCCATCCGGGCAGTACACACGGTGCGGACACTCCGAACGGCACCCCCCGGGGTGAGGGCGGGATAAGCGACCGACATAATGTCGGTCGTGGCGACAGCAACGACAGTAGAAACCGGGCACGCGCACCCGTCGGTCAACCGGCCGAACCTCACCAGCGTCGGAACCATCATCTGGCTGAGTTCCGAGCTGATGTTCTTCGCGGCCCTCTTCGCGATGTACTTCACCCTGCGATCGGTGACCGGTCCGGATCACTGGAAGGAAATGGCTCATGCCCTGAACTTCCCGTTCTCCGCGACGAACACCACGATCCTGGTGCTCTCCTCCCTCACCTGCCAGCTCGGCGTGTTCGCCGCCGAGCGCGGTGACGTGAAGAAGCTCCGGATGTGGTTCATCGTCACCTTCGTGATGGGTGCGATCTTCATCGGCGGTCAGGTGTTCGAGTACACCGAGCTGGTCAAGAAGGACGGGCTCTCGCTCTCCTCGGACCCGTACGGTTCGGTCTTCTACCTGACCACCGGCTTCCACGGCCTGCACGTGACAGGTGGCCTCATCGCCTTCCTGTTCGTCCTCGGTCGCACCTACGCGGCCAAGAGGTTCACTCACGAGCAGGCGACCGCCGCCATCGTCGTGTCCTACTACTGGCACTTCGTCGATGTCGTCTGGATCGGCCTCTTCGCCACGATCTACATGATCAAGTAGCCGGGCCCGCTCCCGCACATTCCAGAAGCATCGACGCAGAAGATCCTGACACCGGGGTAATCCGTGAAAAAGCTCTCCGCACGACGACGCCATCCGCTGGCGGCGGTCGTCGTCCTACTCCTCGCGCTGGCGGCCACTGGGGGGCTGTACGCCGCGTTCGCACCCGCGGACAAGGCGCAGGCCGATGAGACCGCCCAGTCCCTCACCATCGAGGAGGGCAAGAAGCTCTACGCCGTCGGCTGCGCCAGCTGCCACGGCACCGGTGGTCAGGGCACCACCGACGGCCCGAGCCTCGTGGGTGTGGGCGCCGCGGCCGTCGACTTCCAGGTCGGCACCGGCCGTATGCCGGCGCAGCAGCCGGGCGCACAGGTCCCGAAGAAGAAGGTCATCTACACGCAGGCCGAGATCGACCAGCTCGCCGCGTACATCTCCTCCCTGGGGGCCGGTCCGGCCATCCCGACGAAGAACGAGTACAGCCCGGACGGGGCGGACATCGCCAAGGGTGGCGAGCTGTTCCGCACCAACTGCGCGCAGTGCCACAACTTCACCGGCAAGGGCGGTGCGCTCACGCACGGCAAGTTCGCGCCGAGCCTCGAAGGCGTCGACCCGAAGCACATCTACGAGGCCATGCAGACCGGCCCGCAGAACATGCCGTCGTTCCCCGACACCACGCTGTCGGAGCAGAACAAGAAGGACATCATCGCGTACCTCGACGCGGTCAACGGCGACGACACCGAGAGCCCCGGCGGCCTCGAACTGGGCGGACTCGGTCCGGTCAGCGAGGGCCTGTTCGCGTGGGTGTTCGGACTCGGTGCGCTCATCGCGGTTGCCGTCTGGCTCGCCGCTCGGACCGCAAAGGCCAAGAAGTCATGAGTAGCCAAGACATTCCGGAAGAGAACCTGCCCGCAGAGCGGGACACACACGGCGCGGTGGACGTCCCGGACGACAAGAACCCCTTCGCCGACCCGGGTCTGCCGCCCCACGAGCACCGCGTGCAGGACATCGACGAGCGGGCCGCCCGGCGGTCCGAGCGCACGGTCGCCATGCTGTTCACGGTGTCGATGCTGGCCACGGTCGCCTTCATCGCCTCGTACGTGGCGGTGCCGCACGACAGGTCGATCTTCGTCTTCCCGATCGGTCACATCAACGCGCTGAACTTCGCGCTCGGTCTGACCCTCGGTGTGGCGCTCTTCTCGATCGGCGCGGGCGCGGTCCACTGGGCCCGCACCCTGATGTCCGACGAGGAGATGGTCGACGAGCGGCACCCGATCGCCGCCCCGCCGGAGCTCCGCGAGAAGGTCTTCGACGACTGGAGGGCGGGCACCAAGGAGTCCGCGATCGGCCGTCGCAAGCTGATCCGCAACACGATGCTCGGCGCGCTCACCCTGGTGCCGCTCTCCGGCCTCGTGCTGCTGCGTGACCTCGGCCCGCTGCCCGGGACCAAGCTCCGCCACACCATGTGGAAGAAGGGGCTGCTGCTCGTCAACATGAACACGAACGAGCCGCTGCGCCCCTCGGACGTCGCCGTCGGTTCGCTCACCTTCGCCAAGCCCGAGGGCCTGGAGGAGCACGACCACGACTTCCAGACGGAGATCGCCAAGGCGGCCCTGATGATCGTCCGCATCCAGCCGGACGACATCAAGGACAAGCGCGAGCTCGAGTGGTCGCACGAGGGCATCGTCGCGTACTCGAAGATCTGCACCCACGTCGGTTGCCCGATCTCCCTGTACGAGCAGCAGACGCACCACGTGCTCTGCCCCTGCCACCAGTCCACCTTCGACCTCTCCGACGGTGCCCGAGTGATCTTCGGCCCCGCCGGTCACGCCCTGCCGCAGCTGCGCATCGCCGTGAACGACGAGGGCTACCTCGAAGCGCAGGGCGACTTCGAAGAGCCTGTCGGTCCTGCCTTCTGGGAGCGCGGATGAGCACCAACGCGAACACCGAGTCCGCCCGCGACCGCGGGAAGGCACCGGCCGGCGAGAAGTTCGCCGACTGGGCCGACGGCCGACTGGGGATCTACTCCCTGGCCAAGGCCAACATGCGCAAGATCTTCCCCGACCACTGGTCGTTCATGCTGGGCGAGATCTGCATGTACAGCTTCATCATCATCATCCTCACGGGTGTGTACCTGACGCTGTTCTTCCACCCGTCGATGAACGAGGTGGAGTACCACGGCAGTTACGTCCCGCTCCAGGGTCAGCTGATGTCGGAGGCGTTCAGCTCCACGCTGCACATCTCCTTCGACGTCCGTGGCGGTCTGCTCATCCGGCAGATCCACCACTGGGCGGCGCTGATCTTCCTCGCCGGCATGTTCGTGCACATGATGCGCGTGTTCTTCACGGGCGCGTTCCGCAAGCCGCGTGAGGTCAACTGGCTGTTCGGCTTCCTGCTGTTCGTCCTGGGCATGTTCACCGGCTTCACCGGTTACTCCCTCCCGGACGACCTGCTGTCCGGCACCGGTGTGCGCTTCATGGAGGGCGCGATCCTGTCCGTGCCGATCGTGGGCACGTACCTGTCGTTCTTCCTCTTCGGTGGCGAGTTCCCGGGCGGCGACTTCGTGGCCCGCTTCTACTCGGTCCACATCCTGCTGCTGCCGGGCATCATGCTCGGCCTGATGGTGGCGCACCTGATCCTGGTGTTCGTCCACAAGCACACGCAGTACGCGGGTCCGGGCAAGACCAACAAGAACGTCGTCGGCATGCCGCTGTTCCCGGTCTACACGGCCAAGGCCGGAGGCTTCTTCTTCCTGGTCTTCGGTGTCATCGCGGTCATCTCGGCCATCGCCTCGATCAACCCGATCTGGGCCATGGGTCCCTACCGGCCCGACCAGGTGTCCACGGGCGCCCAGCCGGACTGGTACATGGGCTTCTCCGAGGGCCTGATCCGTGTCATGCCGGGCTGGGAGATCGACCTCTGGGGCCACACGCTCGTCCTGGGTGTGTTCATCCCGCTGATGATCTTCCCGCTGGTCCTGGTCGCGATCGCGGTCTACCCGTTCATCGAGGCCTGGGTCACCGGCGACAAGCGCGAGCACCACATCCTGGACCGCCCGCGCAACGCTCCGACGCGTACCGCCTTCGGTGTCGCCTGGCTGACGGTGTACTTCGTGCTGCTGATCGGTGGCGGCAACGACCTGTGGGCCACGCACTTCCACCTGTCGATCAACTCGATCACCTGGTTCGTCCGGATCGCGTTCTTCGTCGCGCCGGTGCTCGCGTTCATCGTCACCAAGCGGGTCTGTCTCGGCCTCCAGCGCCGCGACCGGGAGAAGGTGCTGCACGGCCGCGAGTCCGGCATCATCAAGCGCCTGCCGCACGGTGAGTTCATCGAGGTGCACGAGCCGCTCAGCCAGGAGCAGCTGCACACGCTCACGGCGCACGAGCAGTACAAGCCGGCCGAGATCGGCCCGACGGTCGACGAGAACGGCGTCGAGCGCAAGGTGAAGGGTTCCGAGAAGCTGCGCGTCAAGCTGAGCAAGGCTTACTACGGCGAGGAGTCCCAGATCCCCAAGCCGACCGTCGAGGAGTACAAGGAGATCACGAGCGGCCACGGCCACCACTGATCGCTGCGCTCGCCACGCGCGCAGGAAGGGCCCCCGTCCGGTCTTCGGACGGGGGCCCTTCCGCGTGCTCCGAGCTGGATAGGGTGGGCCCACCACGTTCTACGACAACCAGGAGCGGCCTGATGAGCGCTGTGACCCCCGCTGGAGGCGACACCGCGGCGGGCCGTTCCTGGCCCGAGGTACTGAGCACCCTGCTCGGCGGGCGGGACCTGACCGCCGGTGACACGGCGTGGGCCATGGACCGCTTCATGAGCGGCGAGGCCACGGACGCCCAGATCGCGGGCTTCATGGTGGCCCTGCGGGCCAAGGGCGAGACGGTCGAGGAGATCACCGGTCTCGTGGAGGCGATGTACGCGCACGCGCAGCCGCTGGACATCCCCGGCCCCGCCGTCGACATCGTCGGCACCGGCGGTGACCGGGCGAAGACGGTCAACATCTCCACGATGTCTGCCATCGTGATCGCGGGCGCCGGGGCCAAGGTCGTCAAGCACGGCAACCGGGCCTCCTCCTCGGCGAGCGGTTCGTCCGACGTGCTGGAGAAGCTCGGCATCAACCTGGACCTGTCGCCCGCGCGGGTGGCCGAGGTGGTGGACGAGGCCGGCATCACCTTCTGCTTCGCGGCCAAGTTCCACCCGTCGATGCGGTTCGTCGGCGGGGTCCGGCGGGATCTGGGGATCCCGACCTCGTTCAACCTCCTCGGCCCGCTGACCAACCCCGCCCGGGTCACCGCCTCGGCGGTCGGCTGCTTCGACACCCGGATGGCGGGGCTCATCGCCGGGGTGCTCGCCGAGCGCGGTTCCTCCGCGCTGGTCTTCCGCGGCGACGACGGTCTCGACGAGCTGACGACCACGGCCACGTCACGGGTGTGGGTCGTCCGCGACGGCGCGGTGCGCGAGGAGGCTTTCGACCCACGGGACGTCGGTCTCGACCTGGTGCCGGTGGAGGCGCTGCGGGGCGCGGACGCCTCGTTCAACGCCGAGGTCGCCCGACGGCTGCTGGACGGTGAGACCGGCGCGGTGCGGGACGCGGTGCTGCTCAACTCGGCTGCCGCGCTGGTGGCGTTGACACCGACCGGGGCGCCGCTCGTGGACCAGATCCGGGCCGGCATGGCGAGGGCCGCCGAGTCCATCGACTCCGGCGCGGCCAAGCGGACGCTGGAGCGCTGGGTGGCGGCCAGCAACGCCTAGGCGCTCCGCCGGGTGGTGCCGCGACCGGACCGCGTGTCGCTCGCGGCGCCGTCGTGGCCGGTCGCGCCGCCGGTCGCGCCCACGCGGCGGTAGCCGCACATCGATACGGCCCCGCGCCTCTTCGGGGGCGCGGGACCTCGATTCCGTCATGCGGACAGCGGTTGCGGGACCGCGATCACTTCCCCTATCTTCCTGTACCAGGTCATGAGTGACAGTCATGAGGCCCCGGCCGACTGTCCGGCAACCCTCCGTCCGTGGCGGGGTGCCCCGGGTGAGGACCAGGTCGTAGGCAGCGAGGTCTACGACAAGCGCGGACCCCTCGAGAAACCAGGGGTCCTGGTCGTCGAGGAGCCTTCCGTGAGCAAGCGAATGCGATAGGGCCGCCGAGCCCCGCCTCCGCGCACCCTTCTTCCTTTCCCCGCATGCCGTCCTTCCGCATGCCCTCTCACGGGAGTTCCCCATGTCTGTCTCCACCGCTGCCGCCGCCCAGACGCTTTGCACCCCGCTGCCCGTTCTGGGGCGTGATGTCACCGTCCCGCTCGTCACGGGCGGCGAGACCACCTACGCGGCCCTCGACTACGCGGCCAGCGCCCCCGCCCTCCAGCGGGTCTGGGACGACGTGGCGGCCTACGCCCCGTACTACGGCAGCGTGCACCGGGGAGCCGGCTACCTCTCCCAGCTCTCGACGGACCTGTTCGAGAACGCCCGCCGGACCGTCGCGGAGTTCCTGGACTGCCGGGACGACGACCAGCTGATCTTCACCCGCTCCACCACGGACTCCCTCAACCTGCTGGCCCAGGCCCTCCCCGCCGACTGCCAGGTCTTCGTCTTCGAGACCGAGCACCACGCGAGCCTGCTGCCCTGGCAGGACGCCCGGGTCAGCTACCTCGACGCCCCGCGCACCCCGGCCCAGGCCGTCGAGACCCTGGAGAAGGCCCTCGCCGCCCGTGACCCCCACGGCCCGGCCCTCGTCTGCGTCACCGGCGCCTCCAACGTCACCGGCGAGCTGTGGCCGGTGCGTGAGCTGGCCGCCGCCGCCCACGCGCACGGCGCCCGGATCGTCCTGGACGCCGCCCAGCTGGCCCCCCACCACCCGGTGTCGGTCCAGGACCTCGACGTCGACTGGGTCGCCTTCTCCGGGCACAAGCTGTACGCGCCCTTCGGCTCCGGTGTCCTGGCCGGCCGCGCCGACTGGCTCGTCGCGGCCGACCCCTACCTCGCCGGCGGCGGCGCCAGCCGGAAGGTCACCCGGCGCGAGGACGGGGGAGTGGACGTGGAGTGGCACGAGAGCGCGGCCCGCCACGAGGCCGGTTCCCCCAACGTCATCGGCGCCTACTCCATCGCCTCCGCCTGCAAGGCCCTCACCGAGGCCGGCTTCGACACCCTGGTCGCCCGCGAGCAGCACCTGATCGAGAAGGTGCGCCGGGGTCTCGCCGACGTCCCCGAGGTCCGCGTCCTGTCCCTCTTCGGGGACGACGCCCCCCGGGTCGGCGTGATCTCCTTCGTCGTCGAGGGCTGGAACAGCTCCCACTTCGCCGCCGCCCTCTCCGCCGAGTACGGCATCGGCGTGCGCGACGGCCTCTTCTGCGCCCACCCCCTGGTGCGCACGCTCCTCGGCAGCGACCCGCAGACCCAGGGCGAGTGCGGGGCCCCGGAGGCCGCGCCGGGTGAGAAGTCCCTGAACGCGATCCGGGTGAGCTTCGGGGCGGGGACGCCGGACGAGCACGTGGAGCGGTTCGTGACCGCGGTGCGGGAGCTCGTCACCGAGGGGGCGAAGTGGACGTACCGGACCGAGGACGGCCGTTGCGTCCCGGCGGTCTGACCTGCCGACAGGCCTGCTATACCCTGCCTCCTCGAGAGGTTCACGCGGGACGGGGGAGCGGGAAGTGCAGGCGCTGCGCGCGACGGACCCACGCAGGATCGGCCCGTACGAGGTGCGGGGCCGGCTCGGCTCGGGCGGTATGGGCGAGGTCTATCTCGCCGAATCGCGGACGGGACTGCGGCTGGCGGTGAAGGTCGTGCGGTCCGAGTACGCCCAGGACCGCACCTTCCGCGCCCGGTTCCGGCAGGAGGTGCGGGCCGCCCAGACGGTCGGCGGGTCCGGGACGTACACCGCGCGGGTGGTCGACGCCGATCCCGAGGGCGAGCACCCCTGGATGGCGACCGAGTTCGTGACGGGGCCGAACCTCCGGGACGCGGTGCTGGACGGCGGGCCCCTGCCGGAGCGGGCGGTCAGGGTGCTGGCGGGGGCGCTGGGCGAGGCGTTGGCCGCGATCCACGCCAAGGGCATGGTGCACCGCGACCTGAAGCCGTCCAACATCCTGCTGGCCCCCGACGGCCCCCGGGTCATCGACTTCGGGATCGTCCGGGCGCTGGAGGCGACGGCGATGACCCGCACGGGCGCGATCGTCGGCTCGGTCGGCTATGTCTCCCCCGAGCAGATCCGCAACGGCGGGCAGGTCGGTCCGCCGAGCGACGTCTTCGCGCTGGGCGCGGTGCTGGCGTACGCGGCGAGCGGCCGTGAGCCCTTCGGGGAGGGGCAGGACTCCGTGATCCTGCTGCGCGTGCTGACCCGGGACTTCGACCTGAAGGGCGTGCCGGAGGGACTGCTGCCGCTGGTGGAGTCGTGTCTGCGCGAGGAGCCGGGGGAGCGGCCGACGCCCGAGGCGGTGGTCGAGGCCGTGGGGCACACGGCGGGGTCGCTGCGGGAGAGCGTGCGGGCGGGCTGGTTCACGGCCGCCGCACCGGACCCCGTGGCCGCCAAGGCGGACGGACGGTGGGTTCCGCAGGGGGAGCGGGAGAGCCGGGTCGAGTACGTGGCGCCGGTGACGGTGACGGACGCGGTGGTGCCGGGCGCCCCCGAGGCGCCCGTACCGGCGGCCGCGACCGCGCCGGAGACGGCGGGCTCCCGGCCGGTGCCCTCGCGGCGCGGACTGCTGCGGGCCCTGGCGGGCGGGGCCGTGGTCGCCGGTGCCGGGGGAGCGGGCGGCTGGTGGTGGCTCAAGGAGTCCGACGGCGGCGCGACAGGCGACCGGCCGAGCGCGGGTACGCCGACGGCCGTCGCGAAGAAGGCGACCGTGAGCTGGACGTACGACGTCGGCTCGCCCAGCGTGGCCGACGGGCCCTGCGGCGCCCTCTCCGCCGACGGCGGGCTGCTGTACGTCGCCGTGGCCGGCGGGACCCTGCGGGCCGTGGGCAGCGACGGCGCCGAACGCTGGAAGGTGAGCCTCATCGAGGGGAACGCCACCGTCACCAGGCCGGTCGTCACGGACGACGGGATCTTCATCGCCGTGGTCACCGACGAGGCGGACGCGCAGGAGGCACCGGCCGCCCCGGGACGGCTCATCGCGGTGAGCGTCAGAGGCGAGCAGATGTGGTCCAAGACGCTGCCCAGCGGCTACTTCCGTCAGCCCGTCGCCCTCGGGGACACCATCGCCGTCGCCAGTGCGGTGAGCGCGTTCGACGGCAAGGGCATCGTCCAGGCGTACGACGCCACGGGCAATGTGCGCTGGGACGCGTCACTGGGCGCGGGGCCGACCGAGAGCCCCGTGGTGGCCGACGGCGTGCTCTATGTGCCCAGTTACGACAACCACCTCTACGCGCTCGCCGACGACGGCGCCACCGTGCTGTTCAAGGCCGACCTGAAGGGCGATGCCGACCGGCCCGCCGTGCACGGCGGCACCGTGGTCGTGAGCCCCGGGAACGAGGCGCAGGACCTGCTCGGGCTGGACCTCAAGGGAAACCTGCGCTGGCGGAAGGCGGGCCTCGCCGGTTCGTATGTCGCGGCCGAGGGCGCGGACGCCTTCGACTTCCTGGGGGTGGCCGACGAGGACGCCACCCTCAGGGCGCTCACCAGGGACGGGAACGTCGTCTGGGAGTACTCCACCGGTGGGGCCTGCTCGGATCCGGCGCTGGTGGACTCCACGATCTACGTGCGCTCGGACACCGACGTCCACGCCCTGGGCACGGACGGCAAGATGATCTGGCGGGCCGGGGCGGGCGTGGACGGAGGCGCCGTCCTGACGCCCGTGGTCACCGGCCGCCGCGTCTACGCCGCCACGGCCAAGGGCATCACCGCGCTCGACGTCGAGGGCTAGTGCCGCGCCGGGGCGGACGTTGCCTGCCGCGGCGCTAGCTGTCCAGCCCGATCGCGAACGCCGCCTCCAGGTCGTGCTGGGAGTACGTGCGGAAGGCGACGTGGGTGTCCGTGCCCTCGACGCCCGGGATCTTGCTGATGTTGCCCGGGATGACCTCGGCGAGGTCCTCGTGCCGCTTGACCCGGACCATGGCGATCAGGTCGTAGGTGCCGGTGACGGAGAAGACCTCGCTGACGGAGTCCAGGGCCGCGATCGACTCGGCGATCTCGGGGATCCGGTCCACGCTGGTCTTGATGAGGACGATCGCGGTGATCACGGCTGGTTCTCTCCCTCGGGGGCCGCTGCTGGGGCTCTCACCCTACTCGCGGTCCACCTGGCCTGGTTGTTCCGCCGGGGGTCCCGGGGCCGTCCCCCGGAAAGGCACAGCGGGGGCGCGGCCGAAGCGCACCCACGCGAAGGCGAAGCCCAGGCCGAAGCCCACCAGATGGGCCAGGTACGCCACCCCGGGACCGCGCGAGGCCTGCCCCGCCGCCAGCCACTGCAGGGCCGCCCAGAAGGGCAGCACGACCCAGGCCGGGAAGCGCAGGGGGAGGAAGAACAGGAACGGGAGCAGGCTTGTCACCCGGGCCCCGGGGAAGAGGAACAGAAACGCCCCGAGAACCGCCGAGATCGCCCCCGAGGCGCCGACCAGCGACTGTTCGGACTCGGCGTTGGCGGCCGCGTAGCCCAGCAGCGCGAGATAACCGCAGCCCAGATAGAAGAGGGTGAACTGGACGCGGCCCATCCGTTCCTCGGTCAGCCCGCCGAAGACGTAGAGGAAGAGCATGTTGCCGAGGAGGTGGACCCAGCTGCCGTGGACGAAGAGCGCGGTCGCCGGGGTGAGCAGGGCTCTGGCCGAGCCCTCGAACAGTTCTGCGGGGATGACACCCCAGCGGTGGAAGTAGGCGCGCTGGGCCGCGAGCAGCTCGTCGCCGGTGCCGTACGCCGGGTTGAGTCCCGCCGGCGGACCGATCACGAAGAGCACGCAGCACAGGGCGATGAGGCCGTAGGTCACCGGCGCGGACCGCCACAGCGACCTGCTGGCCCGGGAGGCTCCTGCGCTCCAGTTGCTGATCATGAACACAGAGCATGACGTAACGGGACGCAAGCTGACAGACCGCCTCGCCGCCATGGACGGACCAGCGGCGAGTCCCCGCCAGGCCGTAGGGTTACCGCCACACGCCCGGCCGCCCGGTGCGTCGCGGACAATGGAAGACCTAGAAGGAAAGAGCTCAGTCACGATGACGGTTCCCCTGCCGACCGCCTCGACGCGCTGGCGCTGCAGCCTGTGCGGCAACCTCACGCGCTTCGATGTGACCCGCTCCTCGAAGGTCGTCGAGTACGTCCACCTCGACCTGGCCGGTGAGCCGAACGTCGAGGAGCGCGAGGTGGTCAGTGAGACCATCGAGTCGGTCCGCTGCCGCTGGTGCAACGCCGTGGATCAGGTGGAGCTCGTGGACAGGCCGGGCGCCGGCTCCTGAGGGAGCGGGCCTCGCCGCAACGGTTGGGGTGTTGACGGATGGTGGAGAGCGCAGGCGGGGGGCCGGGCGACGGCGCCGCTGAGGTGCTCGACCGTCCGCTGCCCGACGGCGTGCGCCGACGCGTCGTGCAGATCGTCTCCGACGGCTTCGGCGGCCTGACCGTCGGTGAACTGCCCGCGCAGCTCAGACAGTACGCGCGGTTCGCACCCAACCGGCGGGCCAAGTTCGCGGGCAACGCGATGGCGGCGGCGCTGGAGACGGACCCGCTGTTCCGGCAGCGGATCGGGGAGAAGTTCAGAGAGGCCCAGCCGGAACTGGCCGGCGCCCTCGACTCCGGCTCGCCGCCCCCGGCCGCGGACCCGCTCGACGTGGCGGCCGCGGCCTATGTTCTGCGCCCCACGGGCTGGGTGAAGCTCGTGACCGCGGCCGGCGAGGAGGCGCAGCGGGCCGACGCCGAGCGCGTCGACGAGGAGAACCGGGCCGAGCTGGAACGGCTGCGCGGGGAGCTGGCGCTCGCCCGGGAACAGACCCGGAGTGAGACCGAGCGGCTGCGCACGGAGCTGGAGTCGGCCAAGAAGGAAGCCGAATCGCTTCACCGCAAGCTGCGGGCCGCCCTCAGCGACGTCAAGCGCGGTGAGGCCGCCCTGCGCAAGCTGCGGGGCGAGATGGAGTCGGTCCGGGCGGAGGCGCACACCCAGGTGTCCGCCGCCGAGGTCGAGGCCCGGCGCCTCAAGGCCCGGCTGAGCGAGGTCGAGGCGGCGCTGGAGGCCACCCGGCGGGCGGCCCGGGAAGGGCGCAGCGTCGAGGACATGCGGGTCCGGCTGCTGCTGGACACCGTGCTCGACGCCGCCCAGGGGCTGCGCCGCGAGCTGGCGTTGCCGCCGGTGTCGGTGCGCCCCGCCCAGACCGTGGACGCGGTGGAACCGGGCCGGATGACCCCGAAGGACATCGCGGCGCGGGCGCTGTCCGAGCACGACCCCGCGATCCTGGACCAGCTGCTCGCCCTGCCCCAGGCGCACTTGGTGGTCGACGGCTACAACGTCACCAAGACCGGCTATCCCCAGATGCCGCTGGAGAAGCAGCGGCTGCGGCTCCTCGGCCAGCTCTCGCAGCTCGCCGCGCAGACCGGGGCCGAGGTGACGTGCGTGTTCGACGGGGCCGAGCTGGCCGCGCCGGTGCTGCTGGCGCCGCCGCGCGGGGTGCGGGTGCTGTTCTCCAAACCGGGCGTCACCGCCGACGAGTTGATCCGCCAGCTGGTGCGTGCCGAGCCGCCGGGGCGGCCGGTCATCGTCGCCTCCACCGACCGTGAGGTGGCCGACGGGGTGGCCAAGGCGGGGGCGCGGCCGGTCGCCTCCGCGATGCTGCTGAAGCGGCTTTCCTGACCCCTGCGTATCACCTGCCCCAAACGTCAAAGCCTGGGTTTATTGCCCGAATTGGCGCAATCGTCACGCAACGTAGGGTCAAGCGGGCATCACCGCACGTGAGTTGTGTGTAAAGAATGCAGCCTGTGACGGGTTTTTTCGCGCGAGGATTTGAACTGATCACAAGAAGGTCACTAGGGTCTGGGCTCGAACCTCCGAACGGGTGATCACTCACAAGAAGGAGCTCACCTCCGTGGCGTCCCACCGTCGACCCAAGCAGCCCAGTCGCACGCGCGTGACCGTGCTGACCACCGCTGCTGCCGCTGCCGTCGCTCTGAGCGCCAACGCCGCCAACGCCGCGCCGAGCGAGAAGCCCAGCAAGGACGAGGTCAAGTCCAAGGTCGACAAGCTCTACGAGGAGGCCGAGCAGGCCACCGAGAAGCTCAACGGCGCCAAGGAGAAGCAGGAGAAGCTCCAGAAGGAGATCTCCACGATCCAGGACAACGTCGCCCGCGGCCAGGAGGAGCTCAACGAGCTCCGGGACTCCATGGGTCTGGCGGCCGCCGCCCAGTACCGCACGGGCAGCATCGACTCCTCCCTCCAGCTCTTCCTGTCCTCGAACCCGGACGACTACCTGGACAAGGCCTCCACGGCCGACCAGCTCAGCGCCCAGCAGGTCGAGGCGCTGAAGAAGATCCAGGACAAGCAGCGCGAGCTGGCCCAGGAGCGTTCCGAGGCCTCCGAGAAGCTCAAGGACCTCTCCAGCACCCGCACCGAGCTGGCGAAGAAGAAGAAGGAAGTCCAGGGCAAGCTCGGCGAGGCGCAGAAGCTCCTCAACACCCTGACGGCCGCCGAGAAGGCCGCCATCGCCGCCGAGGAGAACCGCGCCAGCCGCTCCGCGACCGAGCGTGTGGACCTCGGCAGCACCGCCCCGGCCTCCGGCCGCGCGCTCGCCGCCTTCCAGGCCGCCCAGAGCAAGATCGGCTCGCCGTACGTCTACGGCGCCTCCGGCCCCTCCTCCTTCGACTGCTCGGGCCTGACCTCCTGGGCCTTCGCCCAGGCCGGTGTCGGCATACCCCGCACCTCGCAGGCCCAGGCCAACTACGGCACGAAGATCTACAGCCAGTCCGACCTCAAGGTCGGCGACCTGGTCATCTTCTACGGCGACCAGCACCACGTCGGCTTCTACGCCGGCAACGGCCAGGTGCTGCACGCCCCGCGCACCGGCACGGTCGTCCGCTACGAGTCGATCAACAACATGCCGTTCCAGTTCGGCGTCCGGATCTGACCCACCCCCAGGGCTCGATTCACCCTCAGGGTTCACTTCAAGATCACGACACCGCGCCGCCCGAACGGGCGAATCGCGCCGACGGGAACTGACCCCACGCCCCGCCCATGACCTGCGTCCTAGGCGGGGCGTCACTGTGTGTGCCCACGGAGGTCGTTGGTCGGCGCCCGGTCACGGGGCTACTGTCTGCCGCGTTTCCCCGAGCGACACCGCTCGGGGGAAGGTCCTTGTCCGCCAGCGGAAGGAATGCGGCTTCCCGTGGGGTTCCATCGCCGCCTTGTACCGTCCGGGTTCGACCGGGGCGCCAGTGCCGCGCTCTGTGTCCTGTCAGCCACCGCCGCGGCCCTCGGGGTCGTACCGGCGTCGGCCGCGCCGCACGACGACACCCGTGCCGAGGTGGACCGTCTCTACGAGGAGGCCGAGAAGGCCACCGAGGCCTTCAACAAGGCCGACGAGCGCGCCGACGCCCTCCGCGAGGAGGTCGGCACCGCGCGGGACCGGATCGCCCGCCAGCAGGAGCGCATCAACTCCATGCGGGAGACGCTCGGTTCGCTGGCCGGCGCCCAGTACCGCGCGGGCGGCCTCGACCCCTCCCTCGCCCTGCTCTTCTCCGACGACCCGGACGACTACCTCGACAAGGCAGCCGCCCTGGACCGGATCACCGCCCACCAGGCCGGTGAGCTGAGGGACCTCCAGGAGGCGATGCGCGAACTCACCCAGGAGCGCGCGGAGGCGACCGGGAAACTCGCCGAGCTGGACCGGAGCCGTAAGGCGGTGGCGCTGCACAAGCGGACCGTGGAGAAGAAGCTCGCCAAGGCCCGCGCGCTGCTGAACTCCCTGCCGTCCGAGGAGCGCGCCGCCTACGACCGTGCCTCCCGCTCCGGCCGCGAGGAGATGCCCGACCTCGCGGGCGCGGTCCCGCCCAACGCCCGGGCCGGTGCCGCGGTCGCCGCCGCCCGTGCCGCGCTCGGCAGGCCGTACGTCTGGGGATCCACCGGCCCCTCCGGGTTCGACTGCTCGGGCCTGATGGTGTGGTCGTACCGGCAGGCCGGGGTCTCCCTGCCGCGCACCTCGCAGGCCCAGCGCCACGCCGGACGGCAGGTCCCGCTCTCCCAGGCGCAACCCGGTGACCTGGTCACCTACCGTTCGGACGCCAGCCATGTCGGCATGTACGTGGGCAACGGCCAGGTGATCCACGCGCCCTACCCCGGCGCTCCGGTGCGCTACGACCCGGTGGGCATGATGCCGGGGGCGACGGTCACCAGGGTCTGACCTTCGCCCGTTCCCCGCCGTACGATCGGGAAGTGGCTGGTCGAGGGCGGGTGCCGATGCACGGTGTCGTGCTGCTGTGTCTGCTGCTCGTCGCCCTGGTGGGATGCGGCGGCGGACCCGCCTCCGACACCGCCCGGGCCGATGTCCAGCGGTTGCTGGACCGGCGCTCGGCCGCCGTCCTGGACCGGGACCGGGCGGCCTTCCGCAGGACGGGGGACCTGGGCTGGTTCGAGAACGCCCGGGGAGTGCCCTTCGCGGCCTGGGCCTACCGGCTGACCGAGCTGCGCCGGGACGGTGCCACGGCCACCGCCGAGGCCGAACTCAGCTACCGGATACAGGGGTACGACAACGCGCCGGTCAGCGTCGGCCGCACCCTCACCCTGAGCCTGGACGCGGGCGGCCGGTGGTACGTGGACACGGAGAAGCCCGCCGAGAAGTCCGCCGAACAGCTGTGGGACCAGGGCGAGGTGGCCGTCGTGCGCGGCGAGCACAGCCTGGTGATGGGCGCCGAGCAGTCGACCGAGGCGCTGCACTCCTACGCCGACCTCGCGGACCACGCGGTGCCGGCCGTCTCGGCGGCGTGGGGCACCGACTGGTCCCGGCATGTCGTCGTCCTGGTGCCGGACTCCCTGACGGGCATGGCGGGGCTGCTCGCGTCGCCCGCCTCCTCGTACCGCGGGATCGCGGCCGTCACCACCGGCGAGACGGGCGCCCCGGCGAGCGCGCCCGCGGACCGGATCATCGTCAACCCCGACGCGTACGGCGTCCTGGGCGATGTGGGCAAGCAGGTCGTGCTCACCCACGAGACCACCCATGTCGCCACCCGCGCCCACACCACCGCGGCCACGCCGCTGTGGCTGTCCGAGGGGTACGCCGACTTCGTGGGCTATCTCGGCTCCGGCCGCTCGCCCGTCCAGGCCGCCCCCGAGCTGTGGCGGGCCGTGCGGGACGGGCGGGTGCCCGAGGCGCTGCCCGAGGACGCCGACTTCGGGTTCAGCGGCGACGCGGCCGAGCTGGCGCGGGCCTACGAGAGCGGCTGGATGGCCTGCCGGATGGTCGCGGAGCAGTGGGGCGAGCCGAAGCTCCGGGAGTTCTACGAGGCGGTGGGCGCGCACCAGGAGCGGGCCGGGGCGGTCGAGGAGGCGTTGGAGCGGGTGCTCGACACGAACCTGGACGACTTCACCGCGCGGTGGCGGGACCACCTCCGGGTTCAGCTCGGCTGAGCCGCTCGATGGCCTCCTCCAGCCAGGTGCGTTCCGCCTGCCCGGTCGCCCGGGCCACGCGCAGCATGCCCTCGCGGAACAGATCGCCGCTGTCCTCCGCGCGGACGGGTCTGCCGCCCTCGTAGAAGAAGCTCGTCGGGGCGTCGAGGAACTCCAGGCGGCGGCGGAGCACGGCGGCCTGTTCGGCCCGGTCCGGCAGGTGCCGCAGGAACGTGAGGACCGTGTTGAAGCGGACCTGGTCGGTGATCTCGACCGGCTTGGGACGGCGCAGGCGCCCCAGGAGCTCCGCGCGGCCCTCGTCGGTGAGGGAGAGGGTGCGGCGCGGGGCCGCGCTCGCGCCGGGCTCGGTGTGCTCGTCGAGCTTGCCGGCCTTCAGCAGGCGGGTGATCGCCGGGTAGAGGGCTCCGTCGCTGACCGGGCGGACATGACCGCTGAGCGCCTTGATCCGCTCCTTCAGCTCGTAGCCGTGCAGGGGCTCTTCGGCGAGGAAGCCCAGGATCGACAGCTCCAGCACGCGGAATCCTCCTTGTGGTGGTCGTGGCGCCATGATACCTCTTATCGAGCTACCTCGTTTCGATGTAGCTCGTTTCGATGTAGCTCGTATCGAGGGGGATCGTGTGGACCGTCATCGCCAACAGCTCATCGGCCTCGCCCACCCCGTCTACTTCTCCCTCCTCGCCTCCGTCGCCGCCGGGATCATCAACACCGTCTGGGTCTCCCGCCTCGGCGGCCCGGCGGTGGCCGCCGTCGCGGTGGCGACCAACAGCGAGAACGTGCTGCTCGGCGTCGCCCTGGTCTTCGGCTCCGGGACGACCGTGCTGGTCGCGCACGCCAGGGGCGCCCGCGATCCGGGGGCCGTGCGGGCGGCCGTGCGCGGAGGCTGGGCGGTGTGCGGCGTGGTCACGCCGGTGGTCGTGGTGGGCGGGTTCCTGCTGCGCGAGCCGCTGGCCCGGCTGGTCCTCGGCGAGGGCGCGGCACTGCCCCTGGCGGTCGGGTACTTCGCGATCTCGATACCGGGCCTCGCCGTGTTCTTCGCCCAGCAGCTGGTGGACGGCATCCTCAAGGGCGCGGGGGACGCGAGAACCCCGATGCGGCTCGCGCTGCTGGCCAACGGGCTGATCCTGGTCTGCGACCCGTTCCTCATCCACCTCCACGGCGTCCGGGGCGCCGCCGCCTCGACGGTGCTGTGCCGGGGCGTGGCGCTGGGGGCGGGACTGGTGGCCGTGCGGAGGAACCCGCTGCTGCGGACCGCCGCCGGGCCCGGGATCGCCTTCCGGCGGACCCTGCGCACGGGGCTGCCCATGGCCGCCGACTTCACCGTCCGCCAGGGCGGCACGCTCGCGCTGGTGGCGATCGTGGCGCGGCTGGGGGTGACGGCGGTGGCCGGGTACGCCATCGCCTACAAGGTCATGTACGTGGCCACCATGGGCTTCTACGCGGTGCGCCAGGCGGCCTCCATCCACACCGCGCACCTGCTGGGCGCCGGACGGGACGAGCGGCGGGCCGTCGGACGGCAGACGGTGCTGCTGTCCGGGGGGTTCGCCCTGGGCGCGGCACTGCTGCTGGCCGGGACCGCGCCGTGGATCATGGCCGCCTTCGGCGCCGGACCGGGCGTGGCCCACGACGGCGCGCTGTTCCTGCGCTGCGCCGGGCCCTATCTGCTGCTCGCGGCCTGCTTCATCGCGCTCGGCGGGGTCTTCGAGGGCAGCGGCGGCGCACCGGTGCTGCTGCGGGTGACGCTGCTCGGCACGGCGGTCCAGCTGCCGCTGGCGTACGCGCTGTCGGGGTTCGGGCTGCCGGGGGTGTGTCTCGCGCTGGCCCTGTCCATGGCGGTGCAGTGCGCGGTGATCCTCCGGGTGGCGGCCCGGCGTCAGGAGGTGACCGAGGTCTCCGTGGTGCGGGCCGCCTGAGGTGGCGACGGCGTCTCGGCCCTGGCCGCCACCGTGGAGCGCCACAGCTGGAGCGCCCCGAGGACGGTGGCGGTGACCAGCAGGCCGTTGCGGAGGAACAGCAGGGTGACGCCGAGCCTGTCGCTCGCGACGACGTTGCCGAAGTAGACCGGGAACTCCAGGACCGTCACGAAGGACGCCAGCAGCACGATCAGGGCCGGCGCCCCCATCCGGCTGGCCCGGAAGCACAGACAGACGGCCGCGAGACCGATCAGCCACACCATGTACTGCGGGCTGATCACCCGGCTGGTCGTGGTGAACATCAGCACCGCCACGAAGGCCGCGTCGGCCGCGGTGTGCGCCTGGAACCGGGTCGCCGTCAGCCGCCACAGCAGCAGCCAGCCGAAGACCAGGCCGGTCAGGGCGAGGGCGGCCGTGCTGACGACGTTCACCCAGGGGCCGAGGAACTCCACCGACCCGTAGTTGAGCAGCACCTGTCCGTCCCAGCCGTACCGCCGGGCCACATGGAAGACGAGGGCGCCCAGCGACTCCACCTCGGTGCCGCGGTCGGCCTGGAAGGTCAGGAAGGCGAAGGCGCCGGGCATGGTCACCGCGAACAGCGCCGCGAGGCCGGCCGCGGTCACCGCCGCCGCCGTCCAGGTGCTCCGCCTGCGCACGGCCACCAGCAGCAGCACCGGCCACACCTTGAGCATCGCCCCGAACCCCACGAGGACGCCCGCCACCCGCGGATGCCGGGCGCCCGCGAGCAGCGCGGCGACCGCGACGGCGGTGACCATCACGTCGTAGCGGGCGTACACGGTGGGCCCGAGGAGGGGGACGCCGCCCACCCACACCCAGGCGCCGCGCAGCGAGCGGTCGGGGCGCAGGCCCGCGTGCAGGAGCAGGGACAGCACGACCAGGTCGGCCAGGCAGGCGAGGACGAAGAACGCGGTCGCGTACGGGAGGAAGGGCAGCAGCGCGGGGGAGAGGATCGCGAGGGCGGCGGCGGGCGGGTACTGCCAGGTGACGTCGTCCTGCGGGAACGTTCCGGTGCCCAGGACCTCGTACCAGCCCCGGTAGATCACCGAGACGTCGCTCGTGACGTCCGGGCCGGGGAAGACGAACACCTTGAGCACGAACAGGAGCAGCACCAGCCTCGTCAGCCCCCAGGTCACCAGCAGCCCGGCCGGAGACCGCCTCGCACCCGCAATGTCCACCGGAGCCCCTGTTCGCGTGTCGCCCGTCTTGAGATGGCCATGATGTCCCGGCCACCTGTGTGCTGGCCATTAAACGCGGCCGGGCGAGGCCGTGGGCGGGCCGTCCGACGGGTGGGGCGGGCGCTTTGGATAGGGTCGGCGGCGATGCACAAGACCCTGATCGTGACGAACGACTTCCCGCCGAGGCCGGGTGGCATCCAGGCGTTCCTGCACAACATGGCGCTGCGGCTGGACCCGGAGCGGCTCGTCGTCTACGCGTCCACCTGGAAGCGCGGCCGCGAGGGCGCCGAGGCTACGGCGGCCTTCGACGCCGAACAGCCCTTCACGGTCGTACGCGACCGTACGACGATGCTGCTGCCGACGCCCGCGGCCACGCGTACGGCCGTCGGACTGCTCAGGGAGCACGGCTGTACGTCGGTGTGGTTCGGGGCGGCCGCGCCGCTCGGGCTGATGGCGCCGGCCCTGCGCAGGGCCGGGGCGAAGCGGCTGGTGGCCACGACCCACGGGCACGAGGCGGGGTGGGCTCAGCTGCCCGCGGCCCGGCAGCTGCTGCGCCGGATCGGGGAGGGCACGGACACGATCACCTACCTCGGGGAGTACACGCGGTCGCGGATCGCCGCCGCGCTGACGCCCGAGGCGGCGTCGCGGATGGTGCAGCTGCCGCCGGGGGTGGACGAGAAGACCTTCCACCCGGGGTCGGGCGGCGAGGCGGTACGGGCGCGGCTCGGGCTGACCGACCGTCCGGTGGTGGTGTGCGTCTCGCGGCTGGTGCCGCGCAAGGGGCAGGACACGCTGATCCTGGCGATGCCGCGCGTTCTCGCCGCCGAGCCGGACGCGGTGCTGCTGATCGTCGGCGGCGGCCCGTACGAGAAGGAGCTGCGCAAGCTGGCGCGGGAGACCGGTGTCGCCGCCTCCGTCCGCTTCACCGGTTCCGTGCCGTGGTCCGAGCTGCCCGCGCACTACGGCGCCGGGGACGTCTTCGCCATGCCCTGCCGGACCCGTCGGGGCGGGCTGGACGTTGAGGGGCTCGGCATCGTGTACCTGGAGGCCTCCGCGACCGGGCTGCCCGTCGTCGCCGGGGACTCCGGTGGCGCCCCGGACGCGGTGCTGGACGGGGAGACCGGCTGGGTGGTGCGGGGCGGCTCGGTGGCGGAGACGGCCGAGCGGGTCGTCGTCCTTCTCGGCGACGCGGAACTGCGGAGCCGGATGGGGCAGCGGGGGCGGGAGTGGGTCGAGGAGAAGTGGCGGTGGGACCTGTTGGCGGAAAAGCTGAAGGCGTTGCTATAGCCGGACGCGGATAATCCGCCGATGCTGCGTCCATGACAGCACAACTGATGCAGCGTCAGCTGACGAGACGTCAAATCCTGGGCATGGCCGCCCTCCAGACGGCCGCCGCCTCGGGTCTCACCCGCATCGGTCTCCAGTCGGCACAGGCCGTCGAACCGGCCGCCGTCGACAACGCGCCCGCCATCGTGGTCGGTTCGGGCTACGGCGCCGCCGTCGCCGCCCTCCGTCTCGGCCAGGCCGGCATCCGCACCATCATGATCGAGATGGGCCGGCTCTGGAACACCCCCGGCCCCGACGGCAAGGTCTTCTGCTCCACCGCCCGTCCGGACCAGCGCTCCATGTGGTTCCGCACCCGCACCGAGGCACCGCTGGCCACCTTCCTGTGGCTGGACATCGTCAACAAGGACATCAGCCCCTACCCCGGCGTCCTGGACCGGGTGCGCTTCGCCAACATGTCGGTCTTCGTCGGCCGCGGCGTCGGCGGCGGCTCCCTGGTGAACGGCGGCATGGCGGTGACCCCGCGGAAGTCGTACTTCGCCGAGCAGTTCCCCGCCGTCGACGCCGACGAGATGTACGGCACCTGGTTCCCGCGCGCCAACTCCATGCTCGGCGTCAACACCGTCGACCCCGCCTGGTTCGAGTCGACGGAGTGGTACCGCTTCTCGCGAATCTCCCGCAAGCACGCCCAGAACACCGGCCTGCGGACCACGTTCGTGCCCAGCACCTACGACTTCGCCTACATGCAGAAGGAGGCCGCCGGCACCGCCACCAGGTCCGCGCTCGCCCAGGAGGTCATCTACGGCAACAACCACGGCAAGCGCAGCCTCGACAAGACCTACCTCGCCTCGGCGCTCGGCACCGGCAACGTCACCATCCACACGATGGAGCGGGTGCGGGCCGTCAGCCGGGCGAGCGACGGGACCTACGTCCTGACCGCCGACCGCGTCGACGTCACCGGCACGGTCGTCGAGACCAAGCAGTACCAGTGCACCTACCTCTTCCTCGGCGCAGGCAGCCTCGGTACCACCGAACTCCTCGTCCGGGCCCGGGAGACGGGCACCCTGCCCGCCCTGGACGCGAGCGTCGGCGCCGGCTGGGGGCCCAACGGCAACACCATGCTCGGCCGGGCCAACCACCTGTGGGACACCGTCGGGGCGAACCAGTCGACCATGCCGGTCATGGGCATCGACGACTGGGCGAACACCGCCAACCCCGTCTTCGCCGAGATCGCTCCCCTGCCCATGGGACTGGAGCACTGGGTCAGCCTCTACCTGGCGATCACCAAGAACCCCTCGCGCGCGACCTTCTCGTACGACAGCGCCACCGATGGGGTGAAGCTCGGCTGGACCGCCGCGCAGAGCGCCGTGTCGTCGGGCATGGCCAAGAAGTTGTTCGACCGGGTCAACGCGGCGAACGCCACGATCTACCGCTACGACCTGTTCGGCTCGTCCGACAAGGTCTTCGCCGACGACTTCACCTACCACCCGCTGGGCGGCTGTGTGCTGGGCAGGGCGACCGACAACTACGGGAGGGTGAAGGGGTATTCGAAGCTGTACGTCACCGACGGCTCGCTCGTGCCCGGGTCGATCGGTGTGAACCCGTTCGTCACGATCACCGCGCTCGCCGAACGGACGATGGCGCGGGTCCTCGTGGAGGACACCGCGCCATGACACTCCGTCAGGGAGCCTGCTACTTCTGGTAGATCGCCTCGATCTCGTCCGCGTAGTCCTTCGCCACCACGTTCCGCTTGAGCTTCAGCGACGGCGTCAGGTGGCCCGAGTCCTCCGTGAACTGGGAGGAGAGAATGCGGAACTTCCGCACCGATTCCGCTTTCGACACCGCGGCGTTGCCGTCGTCGATCGCGGCCTGGACCGCCGCGTTCAGGTCCGGGTCGTCGACCAGCGACGCCGCGGTGACACCCGCCGGCTTGCCGTGCTCGGCGGCCCACCGGCCCAGGAACTCCTCGTCGATGGTGACCAGCGCGCCCACGAACGGCCGCCCGTCGCCCACCACCATGCACTCCGCGACCAGCGCGTGCGCGCGGATGCGGTCCTCGATGACCGCCGGGGCGACGTTCTTGCCGCCCGCGGTGACGATGATCTCCTTCTTGCGGCCGGTGATCCTGAGGTAGCCGTCCTCGTCGAGGGTGCCGATGTCACCGGTGTGGAACCAGCCGTCGGCCAGCGCCTCCTCGGTGGCGCCCGGGTTGTTCCAGTAGCCGGTGAACAGGTGCTCGCCGTGCAGCAGGACCTCGCCGTCGTCGGCGATGCGGACCACCGAACCCGGCAGCGGCTGACCGACCGTGCCGATCTTCTGCCGGTCCCAGGGGTTGAAGGCGGTCGCCGCACAGGACTCGGTCAGGCCGTAGCCCTCCAGGACCGTGAAGCCGATGCCGCGGAAGAAGTGACCGAGGCGCTCACCGAGCGGGGCACCGCCGGAGATGGCGTACTCGCCCTTGCCGCCGAGGACCGCGCGCAGCTTGCTGTAGACCAGCTTGTCGAAGGTCTTGTGCTTGATCTTCAGGCCGAGGGACGGGCCCGAGGGGGTGTCCAGGGCCTTGCTGTAGGCGATGGCGGTGTCCGCGGCCTTGTCGAAGATCTTGCCCTTGCCGTCCGCCTGCGCCTTGGCGCGCGCCGAGTTGTAGACCTTCTCGAAGACGCGCGGGACGCCCAGGATCAGGGTCGGCCGGAAGGAGGCCAGCTCGTCGGTGAGGTTCTTGATGTCCGGGACGGTGCCCAGCTTGATCGGCGCCATCATGGGCGCGACCTGGACGAGCCGGCCGAAGACGTGGGCGAGCGGGAGGAAGAGCAGCACCGAGCACTCGCCGGTGCGGAACAGCGGCCGCAGGCGCTCCACGACGTTGCCGCACTCCGCGAAGAAGCTGCGGTGGGTGAGCACACAGCCCTTGGGGCGGCCGGTGGTCCCGGAGGTGTAGACGATGGTCGCCGGGTCGTCGGCCTTGGCGAGCGAGCCGCGCTCCTCGACGGCGGCGTCGGTGATGTCGGCGCCGAGGCGGCCCAGCTCCTCCACGCCCCCGGCCTCGATCTGCCAGACGTGCTTGAGGGCCGGCAGGGTGGCGCGCACCGACTCGACGGCGGCGGCGTGGCCGTCCAGCTCGACGATCATGGCGGTGGCGCCCGAGTCGGACAGGATCCACTGGACCTGCTCCGGCGAGCTGGTCTCGTACACCGGCACGGTGACGGCGCCCGCGCACCAGATCGCGAAGTCGAGCAGCGTCCACTCGTAGCGGGTGCGGGACATCAGGCCGACGCGGTCGCCGGGCTGGACACCGGAGGCGATCAGCCCCTTGGCGGCGGCGTGCAC
Organism: Streptomyces sp. NPDC034103; assembly: GCF_055575395.1. Lineage (NCBI taxonomy): Bacteria > Bacillati > Actinomycetota > Actinomycetes > Kitasatosporales > Streptomycetaceae > Streptomyces > Streptomyces sp. NPDC034103. The sequence goes on from NZ_JBVISS010000019.1 coordinate 27,506, forward strand.
CTCGGCCAGGAAGGTCGTGGCGGTCACGTCCTGCCAGGCGCCGCCCACCTTGCGGGCGATCACGGCGACGTCGGGATGCTGCGCGGCGTTTCTACGGACGATGTCCGTGAGGTTGCCGTCCGCAGGGACCTCGTACAAAGCCGGAAGGCTGAACTCGCGCAAGACTGCTGCTCCTCATAGGGCGCCGGCGCCACGACGTTGTGCGATGCGACGGTGCGGTCCAAGGCTCGGGCAGGTGCTCGGGGCCCAGCGGTTGCGACCACTGGTTGAAATCCTGAGCACGACTGGACTGCCCGGACGTTACCCGCCGGTATGGCGTCTCCGACAGGGGGGCCCGGCGAGATGTTCGCTGCGTCACACAGATTTGGGGTCTTTCTCGCGCACAGTAGTCCACGCATTTGATGACTAGCCAGTAACCGCAGGTCCCGCCGCCACTGTTCACGTATGCCGCACGGGCCTACCCTTGATCGCCATGGCACCCACACCGGCCGGTAACCGGAGGACACGCGTACATGTGGTCAGCGACGTACACGGCAACGCCCGTGACCTGGCCAGAGCCGGCGAGGGCGCGGACGCCCTGATCTGCCTGGGGGACCTGGTCCTCTTCCTCGACTACGCCGACCACTCGCGCGGCATCTTCCCCGACCTGTTCGGGGTGGAGAACGCCGACCGCATCGTGGAACTGCGCACCGCCCGCCGCTACGAGGAGGCCCGGGAGTTCGGCGCCCGGCTGTGGGCGGGCATCGGCACCGACCGGGCGGCGGCCATCGAGAAGGCGGTGCGCAGCCAGTACGCCGAGCTGTTCGCCGCGTTCCCGACCCCGACGTACGCCACCTACGGCAATGTCGACATGCCGTCTCTGTGGTCCGAGTACGCCGGACCGGGCACGACCGTGCTGGACGGGGAGCGGGTGGAGATCGGGGGCCGGACCTTCGGCTTCGTCGGCGGCGGCCTGCGCACGCCCATGCGCACCCCGTACGAGATCAGCGACGAGGAGTACGCGGCGAAGATCGAGGCCGTAGGCGAGGTCGACGTGCTGTGCACCCACATCCCGCCGGAGGTCCCGGAGCTGGTCTACGACACCGTCGCGCGCCGCTTCGAGCGCGGCAGCCGGGCGCTGCTGGCGGCGATCCACCGCACCCGGCCGCGCTACGCGCTGTTCGGCCACGTCCACCAGCCGCTCGCGCGCCGGATGCGGATCGGTGCGACCGAGTGCGTCAACGTCGGCCACTTCGCCGGGAGCGGCAGGCCGTGGGCCCTGGAATGGTGAGCGGGCGGTGAAGTCGGGTGCTCACGTGCGCGGTAGCCTTCACGCTGCACACACGTGGGCAGGACGACTTGCCCTACCGGCCCGCATCTGGAGGAGCCACCGCGATGGCGGAACACACCAGCTCGAGCATCACGATCGAGGCGGCACCGGCCGACGTCATGGCGGTGATCGCCGACTTCGCCCGCTACCCGGACTGGACCGGCGAGGTGAAGGAGGCGGAGATCCTCTCGACCGACGCCCAGGGGCGTGCGGAACAGGTGCGGCTCGTCATGGACGCCGGGGCCATCAAGGACGACCAGGTTCTCGGCTACACCTGGACCGGTGACAACGAGGTCTCCTGGACGCTGGTGAAGTCCCAGATGCTGCGCTCGCTCGACGGCTCCTACATCCTGAAGCCGGCCGGCGCCGGGGCCACCGAGGTGACCTACGTCCTGACCGTGGACGTCAAGATCCCGATGCTCGGCATGATCAAGCGGAAGGCCGAGAAGGTCATCATCGACCGGGCGCTGGCCGGGCTGAAGAAGCGCGTGGAGTCGGGGCCGAAGTAACCGAGCGGCACCCGGGGCCGGGGCCGAGGTGGCCGAACCGGCGCGCGGGGGCCGGGAGCGAGGCGGCGACGGCGCCGGAGGGCGACGCGGAGAGTTACCGTTCACTCCTATGCGCACCCTCCTGATCACCGGTCCCGGCGGTGCCGGTCGTACGACCCTCGCCGCCGCCACCGCCCTCACCGCCGCCCGTGACGGCGTCCGCACTCTCGTCCTGAGTGCCGACCGCACCGACACCCTCGGCGCGGTACTGGGCGCGGCCACCGGACCGGTGCCCGTGGAGGTCCGGGACCAGCTCACCGCCTGGCGTCCCGACGCCGCCGCCGGATTCCGGGACGACCTCACCGCCTTCCAGCAGCGCGCGTCCTCCGTGCTCGACCTCCTGGGGGCCTCCCGGCTGGACCCGGAGGAGGTCACCCCCCTCCCCGGCGCCGAGGAGCTCACACTGCTGCGCGCCCTGCGCGACGCCGCCCTCTCCGAGCGCCACGACCTGCTCGTCGTCGACCTCCCGCCCACGCCGCAGGCGCTCGCCCTGCTCGCCCTGCCCGAGGAGCTCCGCCGGTACCTGCGACGGCTGCTCCCGGCCGAACGGCAGGCGGCCCGCGCCCTGCGCCCCGTCCTCGGCCGGCTCGCCGGGGTGCCGATGCCCTCGGAGTGGCTGTACGAGACCGCCGCCCGCTGGGACAGGGAACTGGCCGCCGTCGAGGCCGTCGTCACGGACCGCGACACCGTCGTACGGCTGGTCGCGGAGCCCGGACCCGGCGGCGCCGACGCCGTGCGCGCCGCGTCCCTCGCCCTCGCCCTGCGCGGACTGCGCCCCGACCACGTCGTCGCCAACCGCGTCCTGCCCGAGGCCGTCGCCGACACCTGGCTCGCCGGCCTCGTCGCCCAGCAGCGCAAGACACTGGAGGAGTGGACCGAGACGTACGACGTCGTACCCGTCGCCCATCTCGGCCGGGACCCGCGGGGCACCGACGACCTCGCCGCGCTCGCCGTGCCGGGGGCGCCGACCGGGTCCTCCCGTAACGAGTGGCCGGTGCGGGACCAGCTCGCCGACGACGGCGTCCTCGTCTGGCACATCCCCCTGCCCGGCGCGCTGCGCGACGAGCTGGACCTGATCCGGCGCGGCGACGAACTCGTGCTCACCGCCGGGCGGTTCCGTCGGGTCGTGCCCCTCCCGTCCGCCCTGCGGCGCTGCACCGTCGCCGGTGCGGGCCTGCGCGACGGACAGCTGCGTGTCCGGTTCACGCCGGACCCGGATCTCTGGCCACGGACCCGGTGAACCCGGTGCGCCCGTTCGGGTAACGTCGTAGAGACGAACCGCAGTCAGGAGTCCGTCATGAGCGAAGAGCTCCCCCCGTCAGAGGCCGCCCGTCGTGAGGCTGCCGACGAGGTGCGGGCGACCGACGCCGACGCCTGGGCGACGGCGTGTGCCGAAGACCTCGCGGCGGAGAAGGCCCGCCGCCGCACCGAGAACGGCCCGCCCCCGGGCTCGGCCGCCGAGGAACTGCGCAAGCTCGTCGACGCCGTCACCGACAAACTGTCGTCGATCCAGTCACCCCTGTTCGGCGCGGTCGCCGGGCCCGCCGCCCAGCAGGTGGTCCACCAGGTCGTCCAGCAGGCCAGGGCCGCCGTCGAACCCGTCATCGAACGCAACCCGGACGTCTTCGACCACCTCGCGGCGGCGGGCAACGAACTGCTCGCCGCGTACCGCTCCGCGGTCCAGGCCCAGGAACAGCGCTGGACGACCCGGGACAAGCCGTCCCGCGACCCGGAGGACCGGGGCGAGGACCCCGGCCCCGGGGAGCGGATCGACCTGGACTAGAGCCCCCTCCGGTACGGTGGGCCGTAGCGGGGCTCGACCGAAACTGAGGGATTCATGGGACTCACCATCGGCGTCGACATCGGCGGCACGAAGATCGCGGCCGGCGTGGTCGATGAGGAAGGCAACATCCTCTCGACCCACAAGGTGCCGACCCCGGGTACGCCCGAGGGCATCGTGGACGCCATCGCCTCCGCGGTGGACGGGGCGCGCGCCGGGCACGAGATCGTGGGCGTGGGCATCGGCGCGGCCGGTTACGTCAACCGGCAGCGCTCCGAGGTGTACTTCGCGCCGAACATCGACTGGCGCAACGAACCGCTGAAGGACAAGGTCGAGGCCCGCGTCGACCTTCCCGTCATCGTCGAGAACGACGCCAACGCGGCCGCGTGGGGCGAGTACAAGTTCGGCGCCGGCAAGGGCCACCGCAACGTCATCTGCATCACCCTCGGCACCGGCCTCGGCGGCGGCATCATCATCGGCAACAAGCTGCGCCGCGGGCACTTCGGTGTCGCCGCCGAGTTCGGCCACATCCGCATGGTGCCGGACGGCCTGCTGTGCGGCTGCGGCTCCCAGGGCTGCTGGGAGCAGTACGCCTCGGGGCGGGCCCTGGTGCGGTACGCCAAGCAGCGCGCCAACGCCACCCCGGAGAACGCCGAGCTCCTGCTGAGCCTCGGCGACGGCTCCCCGGACGGCATCGAGGGCAAGCACATCTCCATGGCCGCCCGCCAGGGCGACCCGGTCGCCGTGGACTCCTACCGCGAGCTCGCCCGCTGGGCCGGTGCCGGCCTCGCCGACCTCGCCTCCCTCTTCGACCCGTCCGCCTTCATCGTCGGCGGCGGTCTCTCGGACGAGGGCGAGCTGGTCCTGGACCCGATCCGCAAGTCCTACAAGCGCTGGCTGGTCGGCGGCAACTGGCGCCCCGTGGCCGACGTGATCGCCGCCCGGCTGGGCAACAAGGCGGGCCTGGTGGGCGCGGCGGACCTGGCGAGGGAACCCGACCCGATCATGTGAGCACGGGGCACTTCGACCCACCCAGGGGCGCGGGGAACCGCGCGACCGGCCGCAACGCACCGGCCGTCGCGCGCACACCTCGCGCCCCGAGCGCTGAGGCGCAAAAATCACCCCATGGCACCCGACGATTCCTCCCTCGTCCGCGTCCTCAGCTACAACATCCGCTCCATGCGGGACGACACCGACGCACTGGCCGAGGTCATCCGCGCCTGCGCACCGGACCTCGTCCTCGTCCAGGAAGCCCCCCGCTTCTTCCGCTGGCGCAAGAAACTCGCCCGCCTGGCCGGCGCGGCGGACCTCGTGATCCTCTCCGGCGGCGCCACGGCGGCCGGACCCGCGATCCTGTGCGACCTGCGGGCCACGGTCGAACGCACCGAGGACGTCCTGCTGCCGCTCACGCCCGGACAGCACCGCCGCGGCTTCGCCACCGCGGTCGTCCGCTTCGGCCGTGCCCGGCTCGGCGTCCTGAGCTGCCACCTCAGCCTCCACAAGGACGAGCGCCACGAACAGGGCGGCATGCTCCTCGACCGGCTGGCCGGCATGGGAGTCGAGCACGCCGTCGCGGGCGGCGACCTCAACGAGGGCCCCGGCGGCCGCACCTTCCGCCGGCTCTCGGACAACCTCCAGGACTGCTGGGCCACGGCCCCCTGGGGCGGCGAGCACACCTGGACGCACACCGAGCCCCCTCGCCGGATCGACGCGATCTTCGCCACGAAAGGCATCGAGGTGCTGCGCTGCGGTGTCCCGCAGGACGTCCCCGAGACACAGCTGAGGGCGGCCACCGACCATCTGCCGGTCCTGGCCACCCTCAGAATCCCCGCGAGCTGAGCCTCAGACGACCGCCCCGCGGCCCGGGTCGTCCTCGTCCTCGTCGTCCGTCCGCATCCGCGCCACCAGCGTCGCGAACCCGCCGAGGAAGCCGCCGATGCCGACGGTCGCCAGCCACCAGGTCATGTCCCAGCGCAGCAGTATCGCCAGCAGGAGCAGCAACGGGCCGCCCAGCACCGCGAGCCAGGCGAACTTCGCGGTGGTGTCCGCGGTCGGCAGCGGCGGCGGCTCCGGCGGGACGAAGTGGCCCTCGTCCTCCTCGTCGAAGTCCTCCTCGGCCGGCTCGGCGGGCGCGTAGTCACGCGGGCCGACACCGGGCGCGAAGGAGACCGAGCTGCCCAGCGGCTTGGCCGAGGCGGGCTTCTCCTGCTCGTCCTCCTGCTCCGGCTTCTCGTCGTTGGTCTCCGGCTCCAGGAGCGCCAGGTCCTCCACCGACTTGAACGGCTTCGCACCCGGCGGGTCCGGCGGCTCCTCGCCGTACCCGGCGACGATCGCCGCCCAGGCCGCCGCCTCGTCGAAGGGGACGCCCCGCTCTTCGGGCTCACGGTCCTCGCGGTCGGAGTCGTGCTCAGCCACGTGCGGCCGTCCCTTCCTTGCCGATACCGGTCGCGAGCCGGCCGATGAAGGCGAAGCTCTCCTCGAAGACGCGCTCCGCGTCATGGTCCAACGTCGCCACGTGGTAGCTCTGTTCCAGCACGATCTCCGATACGTCCGTCGAGGACACCCGGCTCAGCACGCGCGCGGAGTCGGCCGCGGGCACCACATGGTCCGTCGCGCTGCGCAGGACCAGCAGCGGCTGGGTGACCTGCGGGAGCTCACCGTCGACCAGCCGGAAGAACTGCCGCAGCGAGTGCGCGGCGTGCAGCGGCACCCGGGTGTACCCCAGCTCGTGGGCGCCTTCCTTGGCGATGTCGTCGGCGATCCCCGGCGTCGTCCGCAGCAGATGCCGGACCACCGGAAGGGCGTACGGCGCGAGGCCGTGCATCCGGTTCGCCGGGTTGACGACCACCACACCGCTCACCGCGTCGCCGTGCTTGGCGGCCAGCCGCAGGGCCAGGGCACCGCCCATGGACAGCCCCGCCACGAAGACCCTGGTGCAGCGCTCGCGCAGGGCACGCAGCTCGCGGTCCACCTCGGCGTACCAGTCCTGCCAGCCGGTGAGCGCCATGTCCTCCCAGCGGGTGCCGTGTCCCGGAAGGAGGGGCAGCGACACGGTCAGACCCCGCTCGGCGAGGTACTCCGCCCAGGGGCGCAGCGACTGCGGGGAACCGGTGAAGCCGTGACAGAGGAGGACCGCCGTCTCGCCGCCCTCGTGGCGGAACGGCTCGGCTCCAGGGAGGACCGGCACCTTCGGTCTCCTGTTCATGAGAAGGGTGTGAACGTGTCCAGGTGGGGTTCACCGTACGCGACCGCACTGACACCGACCAGGGCCGTCGGGGCCTTTGACAGTGCTCCGGGTTAAGGTCTCATCGACACACACAGGAGGCACGGGGTTGTTGTACGGAACCATGAAGGTCGCCATCGGCGGGCCGCTGAAGGTCGCCTTCAGGCCCTGGGTGGAAGGCCTGGAGAACATCCCGGCCGAGGGCCCCGCGATCCTGGCGAGCAACCACCTGTCCTTCTCGGACTCCTTCTTCCTGCCCGCGGTGCTCGACCGGAAGGTCACCTTCATCGCCAAGGCGGAGTACTTCACCACCCCCGGCGTCAAGGGCCGTCTGACGGCCGCCTTCTTCAAGGGCGTCGGCCAGCTCCCCGTGGACCGCTCCGGGGGGCGCGGCGCGGGCGAGGCGGCGATCAGGAGCGGGGTGGAGGTACTGGAGCGCGGTGAGCTGTTCGGGATCTACCCGGAGGGCACCCGCTCACCCGACGGCCGCCTCTACCGGGGCAAGCCGGGCGGCCTCGCGCGCGTGGCGCTCGCCACCGGCGCGCCCGTCATCCCGGTCGCCATGATCGACACCGAGAAGATCCAGCCGCCCGGCCAGGTCATGCCCAAGCTGATGCGGCCGGGCATCCGGATCGGCGCCCCGCTGGACTTCAGCCGGTACCAGGGCATGGAGCAGGACCGTTTCGTGCTGCGCGCGGTGACCGACGAGGTCATGTACGAGATCATGAAGCTCTCCGGCCAGGAGTACGTCGACATGTACGCGACCGCCGCCAAGCGGCAGATCGCGGAGGCGGCGAAGGCCGAGAAGGAAGCGGAGAAGGCGGCGAAGGCCGCCCTCGCCAAGGCGGAGAAGGAACGCTCCGAGTCCTAGACGGGGCTACGGGGGCGGGGTGGGGTTCATTCATGGCCAGGCGTGAGCGTGTGATGAGGATGTCGGTGGAGCTGCCGCTGTGGCGCGCGCTCACCGGCTACCGGGTGCTGACCATGCTGTACGCGGTCGGCCTGTTCGTGACCAACCACGAGAACTACGACCGTCCCGGCATCGCCCTCGCCTACTACGCCGTCCTGTGCGTCTGGACGCTGGCCACCCTGCCCCGGGTCCAGAACGAGGCCGCCTGCACCCGGCGCTTCCTCGCCGTCGACCTCGGTATCGCGCTCGTCGGCATCCTGCTCACCCCGCTGGCCGTCAGCGAGCACCACATCGACACCAGCGGTCCCACCCTGCCGTCGATATGGACCGCCGGCTCGGTCCTCGCGTTCGCCATCAAGGGCGGCTGGCGCTGGGCCGCGCTCGCCTCCACGCCGGTCGCCGTCGCCAACCTGATCGAGCGCGGTCAGCCGGCCCGGGACACCGTCCACAACGTGATCCTGGTCTGGGTCGCCTCCATCGCCATCGGCTACGTCGTCGAGGTCGCCCGCGCCTCCGAGCGCACCCTCGCCCGGGCCCTGGAGATCGAGGCCGCGACCCGGGAGCGGGAGCGGCTCGCGCGGGACATCCACGACAGCGTGCTCCAGGTGCTCGCCATGGTGCAGCGGCGCGGTGCCGTCCTCGGCGGCGAGGCGGCCGAGCTGGGCCGGATGGCCGGCGAGCAGGAGGTCGCGCTGCGCACGCTGGTCTCCGGCGGCCTCACCCGTGTGTCCTGGGCGTCGGAGGACGGGGCGAAGGGGGCGGTCGTACGCGCCGTCGACGAGCCGGACACCGACGGCCCCGTCGATCTGCGCGCCCTGCTCGCCCCGTTCGCCGCCGCCAGGGTCAGCCTGGCCGACCCCGGCGCCCCGGTGGAGCTGGACGCGGCCGCCGCGAGGGAGCTGGCCGCCGCGGTGGGCGCGGCCCTGGACAACGTACGCAGGCACGCCGGGCAGGACGCGCGTGCCTGGATCCTGGTCGAGGACGAGCCCGACGAGGTCGTGGTGACCGTGCGGGACGACGGGCCCGGCATCCCCGAGGGGCGGCTCGCGCAGGCCGAGGGGGAGGGGCGGATGGGGGTCGCCCTGTCGATCCGGGGGCGGTTGCGTGAACTCGGCGGCAGCGCCGATCTGATCTCGGTGCCCGGACAGGGCACGGAGGTCGAGCTGAAGGTACCGAAGGTCTCCCGGGGGAAGGCAGGACAGCGATGAGCGACAAGGGCCCGATCAAGGTGATGGTGGTCGACGACCACCCCATGTGGCGCGACGCGGTCGCCCGCGACCTGGCCGAGGCCGGCTTCGACGTGGTGGCCACCGCGGGCGACGGCGACCAGGCCGTACGCCGGGCCAGGGCCGCCGGGCCCGATGTGCTCGTGCTCGACCTGAACCTGCCGCTCAAGCCCGGCGTCCAGGTCTGCAAGGAGCTCGTCGGCCACAACCCTGCGCTGCGGGTCCTGGTGCTGTCGGCGAGCGGGGAGCACGCGGACGTGCTGGAGGCCGTGAAGTCGGGCGCGACCGGCTATCTGCTGAAGTCGGCGTCCACCGAGGAACTGCTGGACGCGGTGCGCCGCACGGCCGTCGGCGACCCCGTCTTCACGCCCGGCCTCGCCGGTCTCGTGCTCGGCGAGTACCGCCGGCTCGCCTCCGAGCCCGCGCCCGCCGCGGACCCCGACCAGCCCAGGGCACCGCAGCTCACCGACCGGGAGACCGAGGTGTTGCGGCTGGTCGCCAAGGGCCTGAGCTACAAGCAGATCGCCGAGCGCCTGGTCATCTCGCACCGCACGGTCCAGAACCACGTCCAGAACACCCTCGGCAAGCTCCAGCTGCACAACCGGGTGGAACTCGTCCGGTACGCCATAGAGCGCGGGCTGGACGACGAGTAGGCGGGCGGGACGACGAGTCGGGCGCGCGATGACGAGTAGGGCGCGGGACGACGTGCAGTGCGCGTGACGACGACAGGCGCGTGACGAGGACAGGCGCGCGTGACGACGACAGGCGCGCGTGCGTTTGACGACGCGTAAACGAACCATCCGCTGATTCACCGGAATTGCCCTTCCCGCCCATCCCTGTGTGACCTGGATCACCATTAGCGTGACCCTCACAGGCAACCGCGGCGAAGGGACTTTTCCATGCGCGTCGGAGTACTGACCGGAGGCGGCGACTGCCCCGGGCTCAACGCCGTCATCCGGGGCGTCGTCCGCAAGGGCGTGCAGGAGTACGGCTACGACTTCGTCGGCTTCCGGGACGGCTGGCGAGGACCACTGGAGAACGACACCGTCCGCCTCGACATCCCCGCCGTGCGCGGCATCCTGCCCCGCGGCGGCACCATCCTCGGCTCCTCGCGCACCAACCCCCTGAAGATCGAGGGTGGCATCCGCCGGATCAAGGAGAACCTCGCCAAGCAGGAGGTCGAGGCGCTCATCGCCATCGGCGGCGAGGACACCCTGGGTGTGGCGGCACAGCTCACCGACGAGTACGGCGTCCCCGTCGTCGGCGTACCGAAGACCATCGACAACGACCTGTCCGCCACCGACTACACCTTCGGCTTCGACACCGCCGTCGGCATCGCGACGGAGGCCATCGACCGGCTGCACACCACCGCCGAGTCCCATATGCGCGTCCTGGTCTGCGAGGTGATGGGCCGCCACGCCGGCTGGATCGCCCTGCACTCGGGACTCGCGGGCGGCGCCAACGTCATCCTCATCCCCGAGCAGCGCTTCGACGTCGACCAGGTGTGCGCCTGGATCACCTCCCGCTTCAAGGCCTCCTACGCCCCGATCGTGGTCGTCGCCGAGGGGGCCATGCCCAAGGACGGCGACGTGGTCCTCAAGGACGCGTCGCTCGACTCCTTCGGGCACGTCCGGCTCTCCGGCGTCGGCGAGTGGCTGGGCAGGGAGATCGAGAGGCGCACGGGCAAGGAGGCCCGCACGACCGTCCTCGGGCACATCCAGCGCGGGGGCACCCCCAGCGCCTTCGACCGGTGGCTCGCCACCCGGTTCGGCCTGCACGCCATCGAGGCGGTACGGGACGGCGACTTCGGCAAGATGGTCGCGCTGCGCGGCACGGACATCGTGCGGGTGCCGATCGCGGAGGCCACGGCGAAGCTGAAGACGGTCGACCCCAAGCTGTACGAGGAGGTCGGGGTGTTCTTCGGCTGAGGCTGAAGCCGAGCACGGGAGCGAGACAACTTCCCTCTGCGTGAGGTGAGTTGTGCGACAGCCGGGCGCCGCCGCGGTTACCGTGGCGGCGTTCGGTGTATGGGGCACCGGAGGGCGTGGCACGGGGGAGGCGGCGTGGTCGGGTGGTTCAGCGGGCGCGAGCTGCGGGCGCTGCTGGAGCGGCACCAGGAGGAACTCGCCGCGGTCTGGCCCGCCGTACGGGACGGCGGGGTGCCCCCCACGCCCTCGCCGCAGCGGTCGGCCGGGCTCGTCGAACTGTTCCGGGTGGCCGGGCGATCGGCCGAGGACCGAGGTGCGCGGGGCAACCAACCGCCCGAGACCGCGCCGGTCCTGCTGGCGCTCGCCCTGCGGCACCGCGTGCACCCCGCGGCCACGCCCGCCGCACTGCGCCCCCTGGTCGACCCGGCGGCACACCTCGACGCGGAGACGCTGAACACGGCCGCGAACATGACCGTCGCCTTCTTCGACCACGCCAGGGACGAGGGCACGCCGGAGCACCTCCGCCGCTGGTGCCTTGACGCCGCCCTGCTCTGCGGCACCCGCTGTCTGCGCGGTTCCACGTCCGCCGACCCCCGCCGAGCCACGCTGCACCAACTCCTCTCGCACATCGCCAAGTCGCGCCACCGCGACACCGGCGACCCGGCCGACGAGGAGACGGCGATCGCGCACACCCGCGCGGCGTACGAGCACCGACCGGCCGGGACACCGGGCGCCGACACGGCCGTCCGGCTCGCCGAGCTGCTGGCGAACCGCTGCGCCAGGCTGCGGGACGCCTCGCCCATGCGCGACGTGCCCGCCCTCGTCCGGACCGCCCTCGCCGCCATGGACCCCCGCGGCGTCGAGTGGCTGGCCTACGCGGTGACGGCCTGCGGCGCCTTCGTCACCGCGACCGCCCATGAGCCGAAGGACGTCCACCTGCTCGACGAGGCACTGCGGTTGCAGCGCGCGCTCCGCCGGCATCCGCACTACGGCCGGGTCAGGGACCGCATGGAACCGGTCGCCGCGGGCCTGCTGGCCCAGCGCTTCGCCCGGCGCCGGGACCCGGAGACCCTCGCGGAGGCGATCGAGGCCTTCGAGGAGCTGTACGCCGCCCGGCCGTCGAGGTACGCGGCCGATCTGGGCCGGCACCTCCAGTACCGCTACCAGCTGCGCGGCGACCGGGTGGACCGGCGGCGCGCGCTGGACCTCATGGGCGAGGGCCTCACGGGACCGGACACCTCGCGCGCGGCGGTGTCCTCGTACGGCATCGCCGCCGTGCACGCGTATCGCGAGACCGGCGACCCCGAGGTGATCACCCGCGCCCTGGCCGTCGTGACCCCGCTGACCGCGCCGGGCGGGGCGCACGCGGGCGACGCCCCGGCCCTGCGCGCGCTCTGCCTTCTGCACCTCGCCCGCACGGAGAGCGAGTCCGCGCCCGACCACGGCCCCGCCGAGGAGGCCGCCCGCCGCAGCCTCGCCCACGCCCGCTCCGACGTCGAACGGGCCCTCGCGCTGTCCGTCCTCGCCACCGTGCTCGTGCACCACTACCGGTTCGACCACGACCTCTCCCTGCTCGACGAGGCGACGGCCCGCTGTCGCGAGGGCCTCGCCGGGGCGGCCGAGGACGAGGACATCGAGGTGGTCAACTCGTTGCGGGGCGCCCTGATCATGGCCCTCGCCGAACGCCACACCCGGACCGGCCACCTCGCCTCGCTGCGGGAGGCGGTCACCGTGGGCGAGGAACTGGCCTCCCACATACCGGCGTTCGAGGCCGAGACGCCGGTGCTCCTCGGCAACGTCACCACCCTGCTGGCCGACCACGCCCGCCGGACCCGGGACGGCGCCCAACTCGACCGCGCGCGCCAGCTCGTCGAACGCGCCCTGGCCACCACCCGGCCCGGCCACCACATGCGGCACAGCCTGGTCACCGCGCTCGGCGGCGTCCTGCTCGCCCGCTTCCGGCTGCCCGGAGCGGGAACCGAGGACGCCGAGGCCGCCGTACGCCACTTCGAGACGGCCCTGCTGGACCCGCCCGCCGACCCGCTGCGCCGCCTGAGCCTCTACCGCAACCTGTCCCACGCCCTGCGTGAGCGGTACCGGCACGGCGGCGACCGGGAGGATCTCGACATCGCGCTGGCGGCCGCCCGCAAGTGCGTGCGCCTGGCGCCGTCCGGGCATCCGCTGCGCGGCAGCGCACTGGGCGCCGTCTCCTGGGCCCTTGAGGACATCGCCCGCGCGGACGGCGGCTTCGACGGCATCCGGGACCAGGCGCTCGACGTCAACACCGAACTGGCCGCCGACCCGGCGCAGCCTCCCGCGCACCGCCTCGCCGCCTCGGTGCGGGTGGCCGGTGTGGCGCACGCCGTCGGCGACGGGGAACGGGCGCTGGCCGCGGTACGGGACGCGGTCGACGAGCTGCCGCTGGTGGTGTGGCGCGGTGTCGACCGCTCCGACCAGGAACAGGTGCTCAGCGACGAGGAGTTGGGGTCGTTCGCGGCGAAGGTCGCGCTCGCCGCCGGGAGGGCCGGGGACGCGCTGGAGCTGCTGGAGGCGAGCCGTGGCGTCCTCGCCGCCCAGGCCCTCGAACTGCGCACCGACGCCGAGGACCTGGCGGCGGCCGACCCCGAACTCGCCGCTCGCTTCACGCGGGTGCGTGGGGAGCTGGAACGGGCCGCCGACGACCTGTCCGCGTCCGGGGCCGACCGCCGCCACCGGCTGGCCCGCGAGTGGCAGGAGACCCTCGACACGATCCGCGCCCGCGACGACTTCCGGGACTTCCTGCGGCCGCCCCGGGCGGGGCGGTTGCTGTCCGCGGGTGACCAGGGGCCGGTCGTGGTGGTCACCGTCGACCGGGAAGGCCCCGGCCACGCCCTGCTGCTCGACGGCACCGGCGTACGGGTCCGCCCGCTGCCCGGCCTCACCCACGCCGAGGCCCGGGAACGCGGCGAACTGCTCGTCCAGGCGGTCGCCGCGGCGGGCCGCTCGGGCCTGGCCCGCGCCTTCGCCGAACAGTTCGTCGGGGACCTCCTGGACTGGCTGTGGACCACGATCGCCGAACCGGTCCTGACCGCCCTCGACATCACCGGCCCGCCCCTCCCCGGTGAGCGGCCGCCCCGGCTGTGGTGGTGCCCCTCGGGCCCGCTGACCTTCCTCCCGCTGCACGCCGCCGGCGCGGTGCCCGACCGGGTCGTCTCCTCCTACACACCGAGTCTCACGGCCCTGCTGCGGGCCAGGAGCCGCACGGCCCCCGCCGGTCGGGAGCCGCTGATCGTCGCCGTACCGGAGACCCCGGGGCAGGCTCCGCTGCCGGGCGCCCTGCGCGAGGCCGAGCTGGCCCACCGCGCGGTGGGCGGCACGCTGCTGTCGGGCGGCCCGGCCCACGCCGACGCCGTACGTTCCGCACTCGCCGGTCACGCGTGGGTGCACTTCGCGTGTCACGGCGTCCAGGACCCTCAACACCCCTCACAGGGACGGCTGCTGCTGTCCGAGGGCACGCTCTCGGTGCTGGACATGGCCCGACTCCACCTGCCCGACGCCGAGTTCGCGTATCTCTCGGCGTGCGAGACGGCGGTGGGCGGGGCACGGCTGCCGGACGAGGCGCTGCACCTGGCGGGCTCTCTCCAACTCGCCGGGTTCTCCCAGGTGATTGGGACGCTGTGGAGGGCGGACGACGAGGCCTCGGCGGAGATTGCGGAGGGCGTCTACGGCGAGTTGGCGGCGGCCGGACCCGGGGCGCCGCCCGCCGCGGTGGCCCTGTGGCACGCCGTACGACGACTGCGAGAACGGCACCCGGACCGGCCGTTGAGCTGGGCGGCCCATGTGCATTCGGGGGCGTGAGGGGGCGGGGGAGGAGCGTGGGGTCCTACGATCGGGGCATGACCTCTGCGGACGGCGACACCCCCTACGGCGAGCTGCATGCCGAATTCTGCCGGGAGTTGGCGTTCTTGCGGGCGTTCCAGCGCGGCGCCCGACGGGCCGCGCTGGAACAGGCCGTACGACGGTTGCGCGAGGGCGCGGACTTCGCCGAGGTGTTCCGCTCGCTCGACGTCACCGTCACCGCCTCGTTGTCCACCTCCCGTCACGTCACGCCGGTCGGCAGTCCGGGCGCGGCCCCGCCCCCGGTCGGCGGTCCGGGGGCACCCGTCCCCGGCCAGTACCTCTGCCCGGCCGGCGCCTGCGACCGCGTGGAGCAGCGGAGCGCGGGGGAGGGGCCACCGGAGTGCCTGCTCCACGAGCGGGTGTTGACCTTCGTGCCGGACGCGTGAGGTCCGGCCGGTGACGGGATTCCTCGCCGAGCTGGGCCGCAAGCTGGCCGAGCGCTGGTTCACCCTGCTCGTGCTGCCGGGCCTCGCCTATCTGCTGGTCGCGGCGGTCGCCGTACGGCTCGGACAGCGCGGCTGGCACGACTGGCACGCTCTGTGGGACGGGTTCACCGCGCTCACCGAGGGCGAGGCGGGCGGGCAGGACAGCCTCGTCGCCCGGGCCGTCCTGCTGGTCCTCACCGCGGTCCCGGTCTCCGCCGCCGTCGGCGCCCTGGCCCAGGCCCTCGCCGGTCCGGTCGAGCGCGCCCTGTGCGGTCCCTGGCCCCGCCCTCTTGGCAGCGTCTCGGCCCGCCTGACCACACGCCGACAGACCCTCTGGGCCACAGCCGACGCCGCCCACCGCAGACAGCGCGCCCTGGCCGAGGCCGCCCACCGCAGACAGGCCGTCCTGGCCCGAGCGGCCCGCCGCGCAGGCACGCGGACGGCACGGACGACCGACCCGGCCGGGGCGGGAACGCCGGGTCCGGTTGCCGGATCGGGAACCCCGGGTCCGGCTGTCGGGTCGGGAACCCCGGGTCCGGCTGTCGGGTCGGGAACGCCGGGTCCGGCCGCCGGGTTGGGAACGCCGGATCCAGCCGGCGGGTTGGGAACGCCGGATCCAGTCGGCGGGTCGGGAACCCCCGGTCCGGCCGCCGGGTCGGGAACCCCCGGCGTGACCCCGTCGTCCCCCGACCCCTCCGGCGTCCAGGCCGCCCGCCACCACGCCACCCGCGCCGCCCGGTACGCCGCCATCGCGGCCCACCACGAGCAGGGCGCCGCCGGCCACGCCGCCCGCCGCAACGCCGTCGCCCTGATCCGTCCCGAGCACCCCACCCGGCTCGGCGACCGCCTCCGCGCCCCCGCCGTGCGTCTGGGCCAGGAGTACGGCATCGACCTCGCCACCATCTGGCCCCGCCTCTGGCTCCTGCTGCCCACCCCCACCCGCGAGACCCTCACCGCGACCCGGTCCCGGCTGGATGCCGCGTTCGCGCTGGGCGGCTGGGCGCTGCTGTATCTGCCGCTCGCCCTGTACTGGTGGCCGGCCGTGCTGATCGCCCTCCTCACCGCCCTCGTCTCCCGGCGCCGTGCCGAGCTCGCCGCCGCGGCCTACGCCGAACTCGTCGAGGCCACCGTCGACCTGCACCTGGACCGCCTCCACACCCGCCTCGCCGAACCCCGGCCGTCCCCGCAGCAGGGGCGGGCGCTGACGGAGCGCCTCCGCAGGGGGCTGTGAATCACGCGCCCCACGTCGGGAACGTCGTGGACTACAGGGCCGGCCGCCGCTCGGGGGACGTGCTCGTCCCGCGCAGCTGACCCAGCAGCTCCCGCACGACCGCGGCCCCGTTCAGCGTGAGCACCGACTCCGGGTGGAACTGCACCCCCGCGAACCCGGGTCCGCGCACAGCGTGCACCTCACCCGACGCGCTCCGGCTCACCTCCACCCCGTGCGCGGCGAGCTCCGCCGCCGTCTCGTCGTCGCAGCGGGCCACGAAGCTGTTGTAGAAGCCGACGGTCTCCTCCCGCCCGAACAGGTCGACCGTCGTCTGCGCCCCCTGGTACGGCACGTCCTTGCGGACGATCTCCAGCCCCAGCTCCGTCGCGAGCAGTTCGTGGCCGAGGCAGACGCCGAGCACGCCGTGCGGGTGCGCACGGACGACGCGCGCGGCCAGGTCGCGCAGGAAGCTCATCTTCGGGTCGGTCAGGTCGCCGGGGTCGCCCGGGCCGGGCCCGAGCACCACCGGACCCGGGTGGGCGAGGACCGCCTCGCGCAGCCCGGGCTCGTCGTAGCGCCGGACGGTGACCTCCAGACCGCTGGAGCGCAGGACGTGCGCGAGCATCGCCGTGAAGGTGTCCTCCCCGTCGACGACCAGGGCGTGCCCGGTCAGCTCCGCCGACCGCTCCTGCATCCGCAGCCAGAAGGGGGCGAGGGAGGACCGGCGCCCGTCCAGCGCGGCACGCACGCGTGGGTCGTCGGCGAGATGCACGCGCGCGTGCTCGGTGCGCGGCGCCCGCTGAACGACCCCCAGCGCGGCCAGCACGCCCGCGGCCTTGGCGTGCGTCTCGGCGACCTCGCCCGCCGGGTCGGACCCGCGCACGAGCGTGGCGCCGACCGGCACCCGCAGCCGCCCGTCCGCGTCGATGTCCGCGGTACGGATGAGGATGGGGGAGTCCAGCGTCTGGGCTCCGCCGGAGTCCTTCCCGAGCAGCGCCAGCGCCCCGGCGTAGTACCCACGCCCGCCGACCTCGTGCCGCTCGATGACCCGGCAGGCGTTCTGCACCGGCGAGCCGGTGACCGTCGCCGCGAACATGGTCTGCTTCAGGACCTCCCGCACATCCAGCGAGGACTTCCCGCGCAGCTCGTACTCGGTGTGCGCGAGGTGGGCCATCTCCTTCAGGCGCGGCCCGACGACGACCCCGCCCATGTCGCCGACGGTGCACATCATCTTGAGCTCCTCGTCGACGACCATCGACAGCTCCTCGATCTCCTTGCCGTCGGCGAGGAAGCCGAGCAGGTGCTCGGCGGTGGGCCCGTCGGCCGGATAGCGGTACGTCCCACTGATCGGGTTCATCACGACCGTCCCGCCGGACATCCGCACGTGCACCTCGGGGCTGGCCCCGACCAGGGTCCGCTCGCCGGTGTGCACCACGAACGTCCAGTACGCGCCCCGCTCGCCCTCGAGGAGCCGCCGGAACAGGGCGAGGGCGTCGGCGCGGCCGAATCCCGGGATCTGTCCCTCGTACGTGCGCCGGATCACGAAGTTCGCGCCCTCGCCCTGCCCGATCTCCTCCCGCAGCACCCGTCCGACGATCCGGGCGTACTCCTCGTCGGCGACGTCGAAGCCGCCGCGCCCCACCCGCACGTCGTGCCCCGGGAGCTGGGCGAGGGCTTCGGCCAGCGGCAGGGTGTGCGTCTCCTCGGGGGTCAGCACCGTCAGCGGCGTCCCGTCGTCGCGGACGTCGAAGCCGCGCTCGCGGATCTGCCGGAACGGCACCAGGGCGAGGCCCTCGTCGGGCAGGTCGGCGAGCCGGTCGTACGTGGCGACCGGGCCGAGGAGCAGCTCCACGCTCTGCCCGTCATGGCCGGGTGTGCGGCGGCGCAGCAGGGCGAACGGGCGGGAATCGTCGATCAGGTCGGGCAGACGCATGGTCCGTGTCCTTCTCACTCACAGGAATCTTGTGGAGAGGAACGGACCCCGACAAACGCCGAAGGCCGCCCCTCGGGCGGCCTTCGCGAAGTCTTGCCTACGCGCAGTCAGTGGGCCGCCGGATGAGCGGTCCACCACCAGTTCTGGTTCGTCTTCTGGTTCGTCGGCGCGTACATGCGACGCACCCTATCCCATGTCCACACCGTGTACCCCGTGTCTCATTTGCTGGGCATGGGGCGGGACGCGCGACATCACCCCGTAATGTTGAGGCCGTGACCGTGAACGCTAAGACCAGCGCGAGCGCTGGCAACACCTGGCGAGACCTGCCCGCGGCGCAGCAGCCCGAGTACCCCGACACCGAGGCTCTGCGCGCAGTCGTTGCGGACCTCGAGTCGTATCCGCCGCTCGTCTTCGCGGGCGAGTGCGACCAGCTGCGCGCCCGGTTGGCGGCTGTCGCCAAGGGAGAGGCGTTCCTCCTCCAGGGTGGCGACTGCGCCGAGGCCTTCGACGCGGTGAGCGCCGACCACATCCGCAACAAGCTCAAGACCCTGCTCCAGATGGGCGCCGTGCTGACGTACGCCGCCTCGGTCCCGGTCGTGAAGGTCGGCCGTATCGCCGGCCAGTACTCCAAGCCGCGCTCCAAGCCGACCGAGACCCGCGACGGCGTGACCCTGCCGACCTACCGCGGCGACTCCGTCAACGGCTTCGACTTCACCGAAGAGGCCCGCATCCCGGACCCCGAGCGCCTGAAGCGGATGTACAACGCCTCCGCCTCCACGCTCAACCTGGTGCGCGCCTTCACCACCGGCGGCTACGCCGACCTGCGCCAGGTGCACGCCTGGAACCAGGACTTCGTGAAGTCCTCCCCGTCCGGCCAGCGCTACGAGCAGCTCGCCCGGGAGATCGACAACGCGCTGAACTTCATGCGGGCCTGCGGCACCGACCCGGAGGAGTTCAAGACGGTCGAGTTCTACGCCTCCCACGAGGCGCTGCTGCTCGACTACGAGTCGGCGCTGACCCGGGTCGACTCGCGTACGGGCCACCTGTACGACGTCTCGGGCCACATGGTCTGGATCGGTGAGCGCACCCGCCAGCTGGACGGCGCGCACATCGAGTTCGCCTCCCAGATCCGCAACCCGATCGGGATCAAGCTCGGCCCGACCACGACGGCCGAGGACGCGCTCCAGTACATCGAGCGCCTCGACCCGGACCGCGAGCCTGGCCGGCTCACCTTCATCGTGCGCATGGGCGCGGACAAGGTCCGCGACAAGCTGCCCGAGCTGGTCGAGAAGGTCACCGCCTCCGGCGCGACCGTGGCCTGGGTGACCGACCCGATGCACGGCAACACCTTCGAGGCGGCCTCGGGCCACAAGACCCGCCGCTTCGACGACGTGCTCGACGAGGTCAAGGGCTTCTTCGAGGTCCACAAGTCGCTGGGCACCCACCCGGGCGGCATCCACGTGGAGCTCACCGGTGACGACGTCACCGAGTGCGTGGGCGGCGGCGACGAGATCTTCGTCGACGATCTGCACCAGCGCTACGAGACCGCCTGCGACCCGCGCCTGAACCGCAGCCAGTCCCTGGACCTGGCGTTCCTCGTCGCGGAGCTGTACCGCGACTAGTAGCAGATCAGCAGGGCGTGCGCCTGTTACCGGAGCACGAGGTGGGGCGCGGATCACACACGATCCGCGCCCCACTCCACTTTTCTGGCTCCCGCACGACGGGTAAGGTTAGGTTAGCCTCACCGATCAACGGGGATGGCGAGACCGATCAATCCCGTCGGGAGGTGGCCCGCGTGTACGTCTGTAGTTGCTTCGGGGTCACCGAGCAGCAGGTGAGGAAGCACGCGGAGGACGGTGCCTGCACCCCCCGCCAGATCGCCTCGGCCTGCAAGGCGGGCACCGACTGCGGTTCCTGCGTACGCCGGATCCAGGCGATCCTGGGCAGGGGCGCGTGCCCCCGCCGTGAGCTGGTCGATCAGGGCCAGCCGGTCCTCGCCGAGCTCGACGAAGCCGCTTGATCCGCCCCGCTCGCCCTCCCGTTCGGCTGCCCGATCGCCTTCCGGCTCAGCTCTCCGGCTGCTCGATCAGCTGGGCGATGTAGAGCGCCTCGCCGAGCTTCTCCAGAAGCTCCAGCTGGGTGTCGAGGTAGTCGATGTGGTGCTCCTCGTCCTCGAGGATCGACTCGAAGATGTTCGCGGACGTGATGTCGCCCTTGGCGCGCATCACCTCGATACCGCGCTTGAGGCGGTCGATCGCCTCGACCTCGATCTGCCGGTCGGCCTCGAACATCTCCTTGACCGTCTGTCCGACCCGGACATGGAACAGCCGCTGGTAGTTCGGCAACCCGTCCAGGAACAGGATCCGGTCGGTGAGCACCTCGGCGTGCTTCATCTCGTCGAACGACTCGTGGCGCGTGTACTTCGCGAGCTTCGTCCAGCCGAAGTTCTCCTGCATCTTCGCGTGCAGGAAGTACTGGTTGATCGCGGTGAGCTCGCCGGTGAGCTGCTCGTTGAGGAATTCGATGACCTCGGGGTCGCCCTGCATCGCAGAGGCTCCTTCCAACCGGGGGGAACTGGCAGGTTGCGCCGCATCCTTGCACCGGTATCGAAGATCGTCCAGTAAGTCTTCACTTAGTAAGTAAGGGCATGCTTAGTCCGGTTTGCGGCGAATCGGCCCGGGGCTGGTCCCGCGCACCGCCCGGGGTCTGTCAGGATGGAGTCATGGGTCAGTCGGTGGAACGCGAGTCAGGAGAAGCGGCACACTCCGAGCTTCCGCCGGGGCAGCGCAAGCAGCGCGGCTGGCCGGTCACGCACTACGGACCCGTCCCCAAGTTCCGGCCCGAGCGCTGGGAGTTCCGCGTCTTCGGTGCCACGGCGGACGGCGGCAAGGAGTGCTGGACCCACGAGGAGTTCACGGCGCTGCCGCACACCACCGTCGTGGCCGACCTGCACTGCGTGACGAAGTTCAGCATGCTCGGCGCCGAGTGGGGCGGCGTCCCCGCCCGGTCCATCCTCGAGATCGCCCCGCCCGCCCCGGCCGTCACCCATGTGATGGTGTGGGCGGAGTACGGCTTCAGCTCCAACCTGCGCCTCGCGGACTTCGCCGCCGAGTCCACGATCTTCGCCACCCACAAGGACGGCGAGCTGCTCACCGCCGAGCACGGCTTCCCGCTGCGGCTGGTCGTCCCTCATCTGTACGCCTGGAAGGGGCCCAAATGGGTCCGCGGCGTCGAGTACATGACCGCCGATCGCCGCGGCTTCTGGGAGGAGCGCGGCTACCACAACATCGGCGACCCCTGGAAGGAACAGCGCTACTCCTACCAGGAGGAGCCCGGGGACGGCCCCGAGCTCTGACTCCACGTGCCGGGGCTCAGTGGTGGTACTGGTGCACCACCGCGTGCCCCTTGCCGCGGCCGATCATCCACTTGTTGACCGGCGTGGTCAGGACGAAGGCGATGGCCAGCGCGATCGCCAGGGCGCCCCAGAACAGCGGGTCGGCGAGCTCGGCGTCCATGGCGCCCGGCCACA
This sequence comes from Streptomyces sp. NPDC034103, assembly GCF_055575395.1. Taxonomy (NCBI): domain Bacteria; kingdom Bacillati; phylum Actinomycetota; class Actinomycetes; order Kitasatosporales; family Streptomycetaceae; genus Streptomyces; species Streptomyces sp. NPDC034103. Next base: position 49,406 of record NZ_JBVISS010000019.1, read on the forward strand.
GCACGATCACGCCGTTGTCGACCAGCTCCATCACCGCGATCGACAGGGTGTCCGCGGCCAGCGCCACCTTCAGTGCGGCGCGCAGGTCGACACCCGCTTTCATGACGCCGCGCAGGGTGAGCGCGTAGCCGAAGAAGAAGGCCAGGATGATCGCCAGGATCAGGGTCGGGGTGTTGCCCCAGCCGAGCGCGGTGCCGATGACCATGCCGAGCACCTCGCCGATGGCGCACCCGGTGAGGCAGTGCAGGGTGGCCCGCACCGCCATGGACCAGCTGCTGCCGGCCTGATGGCCCTCGTGTCCGTGGTTGCCGTGGTTCCCGTGGTTCCCGTGGTGAGCGTGCTCTGTGTGCGCGTTTTGCTGCATGACTGCCCCCAGCGTCAGGTAACGGTTCCTGCATTGAGCGGAACCGTATACCCCCCAGGGGTATTCCCCAAGGACTTACCCGTCGCGGAGTTTCTTCAGCCGCTCCACGTCCGCGGCGTGCCCCTCCTTGCCGCCGGGGGTCTCGATGATCAGCGGTACGCCCTCGGTGGCGGGGTGGGTCATCAGCGCCCGGAACGGGTCCTCGCCGATGTGGCCGGCGCCGATGTTGGCGTGCCGGTCCTTGTGGGCGCCCACCACGTCCTTGGAGTCATTGGCGTGGATCAGCTTCAGGCGGCCCTCGCCGACGGTGTCCACCAGCAGGTCGAGGGTCCGGTGCATGCCGGAGGGGCCGGTCAGGTCGTGGCCCGCCGCGAAGACGTGGCAGGTGTCGAGGCAGATCCCGAGCCTGGGGTGGGCGTCCAGGGCCTCGAAGTACGGCCCGAAGTCCCAGGTCCGCGAACAGAGCGAGGACCCCTGTCCGGCGGTCGACTCCAGCAGCAGGAACGGGTCGTCGTCGTGGGTGAGCTCGTCGAGCAGCGGCAGCATGTACTCGCGGACCTGCTTGAGCGCGACGGACCGGTCCCGACCGCCGGTCGCGCTGCCCGTGTGCACGACCACGCCGAGCGCCCCGATCTCCCGGCCGCGGCGCAGTGAGTGCCGCAGGCTCTCCACGGACCTCTCCACCGTCGCCTCGGTGTGCGAGCCGAAGTTGATCAGGTACGGGGCGTGCACGTACGCCGGGATCGACTCCGCCGCGCAGGCCGCGCGGAACTCCTCGTCCTGCCGCGGGTTGCCGGCGGGTGTGGCCCAGCCGCGCGGGTTGGCGACGAAGACCTGCACGGTCTCCGCCTGGAGATCACGGGCATAGGACAGACCGACGGAGTTCAGACCGCCGGCCACGGGGACGTGCCCGCCGACGGGGTTGCGCTGAGTCATCACCCGCTCAGGGTGTCATGCGAGCTCGGGGGCGCTGTCGGGGGTGCTGGTGGCAGAGGGGCGAGGGTGCCGATGTGAGCGGCCCCCGGTCCGCGCGGTCCCCCCGGGTCCCTCCGGCCCCCGGTCCCCGCGGCGGCCGTGTCAGCGGATCTCGATCGTGATCGTCGAGCCCTTGGGGGCCGTCTGGCCGCCCTCCACCGACTGGTTCTTGACCGTGTCGCCGAACAGGCCGAGGAGGCCGCGGTCCTCGTCGACCTCGAATCCGGCGCCCTCCAGCTCGGCCTTGGCGTCGTCGACGCTGTCGCCGACCACGTCCGGGACCTCGACCATCTCGGGGCCCTTGGAGATCGTCAGCGTCACTGTGTCACCCTCGGTGGCCTCGCTGCCGTCCTTCGGGGTCTGCGCGGCGACCAGGCCCTTGTCGTACTCCGAGGTGACCTGCCGGGAGGCGACCTTCACCTTCAGGCCCGCCTCCGCCAGGTCCGCCTTGGCGTCCTCCAGGCTCTCGCCGGTGACGTCGGGGACGTCCACCGGGCTGCCCTTGCTGACGACCAGCGCGACCGCCGTGCCCGCGCGGAGCGTGGTCCCCGCCGCCGGGTCAGTGCCGATGACGAAGCCCTTGATGACGTCCTCGCTGAACTCCCGGGTCACCATGCCCGGTTCGAGGCCGTCGTTCTCCAGCCGGGTCTTCGCCTTGTCGAGCCGGTAGCCCTTCAGGTCGGCCAGGTCGACGGTGTCGGGCCCCTTGGAGATGGTCAGCGTCACCGAGTCGTTGCTCCGTATGCGGGTGCCGACCGTCGGGTCCGAGCTGATGACCCGGCCGCGCTTGACGGTGTCGCTGTACTCCCGCTTCACCTTCCCGGCCTCGAGCCCGGCCTCCTCCAGCCGGTCCCGGGCCTGCGCCTCGGTCTTCTCCACCAGCGGCGGGACCTTGGTGAACTGGCCGGAGTTGATGTACCAGACGCCGGCGCCGACCCCGAGGATCAGCAACAGGGCGGCCACGATCGCGAGCGGACCGCGCGGGCGGCCCGAACGGCGCCGGGGCGGCGGGGGCGGGGGCGACTGGAGGCGGCTCGTGCGGTTGAGCGCGGGCTCCGCGTCCTCGTCGACCGGCAGGGGGCGCGGCACGGTCAGCGACCGCGGGATCACGCTGGTGCGGTTCTCGGCGTTGCTGTGCTGGGCGGTCAGCGCCTGCGGCGGCATCAGGTCCAGCTGGCCCTCGCTGAGCGCGGAGCGGGCCTCGATGGCGTGCGCGAGCAGGGCCACCGCGTCGTACGGGCGAAGGTCCGGGGTGCGGGCGGTCGCGGAGGCGACCAGCTCGTCCAGCGCGAACGGCAGGCCCGGCACGACGGCCGAGGGCGGCGGGACGTCCTCGTGGAGGTGCTTGTAGAGCACGATGGCGGGGGACTCCCCGTCGTGCGGCTTCTCGCCGGTCAGCATCTCGTACAGCACGACACCGCACGCGTAGACGTCCACGCGGGCGTCGGTGGCACCCGGCTGCTCGATCTGCTCGGGCGCGAGATAGGAGACGGTGCCGAGCACGGCACCGCTGGTGCTGGTGACGGTGTCGACGGACCGCACCAGCCCGAAGTCGGCGACCTTGACCCGGCCGTCGTCCCCTATCAGGACGTTCTCCGGCTTCATGTCCCGGTGCACGAAGCCCGCGCGGTGCGCGGCGCCGAGCGCGGCCAGCACCGGCTCCAGGATGTCGAGCGCGGCCCGCGGCTGCAGCGCCCCGCGATCGCGCAGCACGTCACGCAGGGTGCAGCCGGCCACGTACTCCATGGCCAGGTAGACGTACGACCCGTCGGTGCCCTGGTCGAAGACCTGCACCACGTTGGGGTGGGCGAGCCGGGCGACGGACTTGGCCTCGCGGATGAACCGGTCCACGAAGGTGCCGTCGGCCGCGAGGCCCGGGTGCATCACCTTCAGCGCGAGCACGCGGTCGAGGCGGGTGTCCACGGCCCGGTAGACCGTGGCCATCCCGCCGACCGCGATCCGCGCGTCCACGCGATAACGCCCGTCGAGCACCTGCCCGACCAAAGGGTCCTGAAGGGTCGTATCCACGCAGGTGAGTGTACGAGCCGCGACTGACAGGGCCGCCGGTTCGGGCGAGATCGGGGCGGGACTGAAGCCGTCCTGTGACGGACGCCGCAACGACTTCCGGCCCTTCTCGAACGTACGTTCAGAACGCGGGGCGTTCCGGATCGAGGCGCGCCAACCCCTCGGCGGGCGACGAGGCTTCGGCGAAGTGCCGCCGCGGGATGCGCCCCGCGCGGTGCGCCAGCCGACCCGCCTCCACCCCGTGCCGCATCGCGTGGGCCATCAGCTCCGGCTCCCGCGCCCGCGTCACCGCCGAGGCGAGCATCACACCCGCGCACCCCAGCTCCATCGCGAGCGCGACGTCCGACGCCGTCCCGGCGCCCGCGTCCAGGATCACCGGCACGCGCGCGTGCTCGACGATCAGCTGGAAGTTGTGCGGGTTGCGGATGCCGAGCCCGGAGCCGATCGGGGAGCCGAGCGGCATGATCGCCGCACAGCCCACGTCCTGAAGCTTCCGGGCCAGCACCGGGTCGTCGTTGGTGTACGGCAGCACCGTGAAACCGTCGTCGACCAGCGTCTCCGCCGCGTCCAGCAGCTCGATCGGGTCCGGCAGCAGGGTGCGCTCGTCGGCGATGACCTCCAGCTTGACCAGGTCGGTGCCGAGCGCCTCGCGCGCGAGACGGGCCGTCAGCACGGCCTCGCCCGCGGTGAAGCAGCCCGCGGTGTTGGGCAGCACCCCGATGCCGAGCCGGTTCAGCACCGACAGCACCGAGCCGTGCACGTTCGGGTCCACGCGGCGCATCGCGACCGTGGTCAGCTCGGTCCCGGAGGCGACCAGCGCCCGCTCCAGCACGTCCAGGCTCGGCGCCCCACCGGTGCCCATGATCAGACGGGACGAGTACGTCGTACCGCCCAGGAGGAAGGGATCGTCGGCCATGGGTCAGCCTCCCTGGACGGCGGTGAGGACCTCGACGCGGTCTCCCTCGGCGAGGGGCGTCGAGGACCACTGTCCGCGCGGGACGACGGTTTCGTTGAGGGCGGCCGCCACGCCGGAGGGCGCCGGGGTGAGGGCCCGTACGACGGTGTCGAGAGCCGTGCCGGGAGCGAACTCGCGCGGCTCGCCGTTGAGGGAGATGTTCATGCGGGCTGCTCCACGAGTTCCCTGAATCGCCTGGGGGTGAACGGGCGCACCTCGTCGGGGAGTTCGCCCGTGGTCAGGACGTCGGCCAGCGCGTCACCGGTGACGGGTGTGAGCAGCACGCCGTTGCGGTAGTGGCCGGTCGCCAGGAGCAGCCCGGGCAGCTCGGTCGGCCCGAGCAGCGGCGCGTTGTCCGGCGAGCCGGGACGCAGCCCCGCGCGGGTCTCCGTCAGCGGCAGCTCGGTGATGCCGGGGACCAGCTCATGGGCGTCGCGCAGCAGCTCGTACACCCCGCCCGCGGTCACCGTCGTGTCCCAGCCCAGCTCCTCGCTGGTCGCTCCGACCACCAGCTCGCCGTTCTCGCGCGGCACCAGGTAGACCTGGCTGCCGCGGACCACGGCCCGCACGGTCCGGTTCAGGAAGGGCGCGTACCTCGGCGGCACGGTCAGCCGCAGCACCTGTCCCTTCACCGGCCGCACCGGCGGCAGTACGGCGTCCGGGACCCCGGCCAGCCGCCCGCTGAGGCTGCCGGCCGCCAGTACGACCTGTCCCGCGTCCAGCCGTGTGCCGTCCGTCGTCGTGAGGCCGGCGGCCCGGTCCCGTACGACCTCCAGGCGCTCGGCCCAGGCGCGGTGGAAGACCACGCCCGCGCGCTCACAGGCGGCCAGCAGCGCCTTGACCAGCCGCCGCGGGTCGATCTGGTGGTCGCCGTCGACCCGCAGACCGCCGCGCACCCCCGGCGCGAGCATCGGCTCCAGACGCCGGCACTCGCGCCCGGACAGCCACTCCGACTCCAGGCCCGACTCCCGCTGGAGGGCGTGCAGTTCGCGCAGGTGGGCGCGGTCGTCGGCGTCCAGGGCGACGGCGAGCGTGCCGCAGCGGCGGTAGCCGAGGTCCTGGCCGGTCAGCTCGGTCAGCTCGGCCGCGAACCCCGGATAGCGGCGGGCCGAGGCGAGGTTCAGGCCCAGCAGGGTCTGCTCGCCGTAGTGCAGTTCCGTGACGGCGGCCAGCATCCCGGCGGCCACCTGGGCGGCCCCGCCGCCGGGTTCGGGGTCCACGACGGCCGTGGCGAGACCGCGCTGCGCGGCCCGCCAGGCCGTGACCAGGCCGATGATGCCGCCCCCGACGACGAGGACGTCTGACGTACGTGAGGACATGGGCGTCCAGCCCCTCCCTTCGCCGGCATGACCCGGATCAGGTTCGTACGGTCGGAGGCCGCCCAGCCTCCCTCTCAGCCCGGTGCGTCCGGGCTCCCGCGAGTGCTCTACGTTGGCCACCCTAGCCCGCCGAGCATCGCCTTTGTAAGGGAGCCCACGGTCATGCCCCGCTCGCTGGACGGCCTCGTCCTCGCCCCCGTCGCCGACCAGGACCCAGGTCAGGTGGGCACGCGCACCCGCTTCACGTACCACGAGAAGGACGGCGAGATCTGGGCCGAGTACGCGGGCGGGGACGTCGTGCGGGGGCATCTGGTGGGCACCCGGGAGGGGGACCGGCTCGACTTCCGGTACGTCCAGCTGAGGCAGGACGGGACGACCGCGTCCGGGCACTGCGCGTCCACGGTGGTCGAACTCCCGGACGGGCGCGTGCGCCTGGAGGAGACCTGGGAGTGGGAGTCACGGCCCGGCAGCGGGACGAGCGTCGTGGAGCAGATCGCGGCAGGTGTGGAGCAGGTCACTGCGCACGACTCCTGACTGACAAATTGTCAGTTGTCTATGGTGATCAGGTGAGCGAGGACACGCAGACGCAGGCACAGGCGCAACGGCGGGTCGTGGTGGTCGGCGCGGGCATGGCCGGCGTGCAGACCGCGGTGGCGCTGCGCGAACAGGGCTTCACCGGCACCGTGACCCTGATCGGCGCGGAACCGCACCAGCCGTACGACCGGCCGCCGCTGTCCAAGGCGGTACTGCTCGGCAAGGCCGAGGGCTCCGCCTTCGACGTCGACTTCGAGGCGCTCGGCATCGGACTCGAACTCGGCCGTGAGGTCCTGGGCGTCCGCCCCGCCGAGCACACCCTGGACACCGAGTCCGGGCCCGTGCCGTACGACGTCCTGGTCCTCGCCACCGGTGCCGAACCGATCCCGCTGCCCGGCGCGGAGGGCGTCCCCGGCGTCCATCTGCTGCGCACCCTCGACGACGCCGACCGGCTGCGGCCGGTGCTCGCCCGGCAGCACGACATCGTGGTGGTCGGCGCGGGCTGGATCGGCGCCGAGTTCGCGACCGCCGCGCGTGAGGCGGGCTGCTCGGTCACCGTCGTGGAGGCCGCCGAACGGCCGCTCGCGGGGGCGCTGCCCGCGGAGGTGGCGGCGCCGATGGGCGCCTGGTACGCCGACGCGGGCGCCGAGCTGCGCACCCACGCGCGCGTGGCGCGTGTCGAGCCCGGCACGGTCGTCCTCGACGACGGCACCCGGCTGCCCGCGGGCGCCGTGGTGGTCGGCATCGGCGCCCGCCCCGCCACGGCCTGGCTGGCCGGCTCGGGCGTCGAGCTCGGCGCGCACGGCGAGGTGGTGGCCGACGACGGGCTGCGCACCTCCGTGCCGGACGTGTACGCGGTCGGCGACTGCGCGTCCTTCCCCTCGGGCAGGTACGGCGAGCGCCTGCTGGTCCACCACTGGGACAACGCCCTCCAGGGGCCGCGCACGGTCGCGGCCAACATCATCGGCGAGACGCCCGCGGTCTACGACCCGGTGCCGTACTTCTGGTCCGAGCAGTTCGGCCGCTTCGTCCAGTACGCCGGGCACCACGCCTGCGCCGACGCGACCCTGTGGCGCGGCGACCCGGCCGGGCCGGCCTGGTCGGTGTGCTGGCTGCGCGAGAACCGCCTGGTCGCCCTCCTCGCGGTCGGCCGGCCCCGGGACCTGGCCCAGGGGCGGAAGCTGATCGAGGCGGGCACGGAACTGGACCCGGAGCTGCTGCTCGACCCGGCGCGGCCGTTGAAGGCGGCGACGGCGTAGGGCGCGGAGGCGAGGCGGCCGGAGGGGGCGCGGGGAGGCGGACCGCGGGGGAGTCGGAACGCCCTGGTCGGAGGGGTCCGGCTTCCTCCTGTCAGTGCGGGATGGCAGGCTTGATGTCGTGACCGAGATTGACGCAAAGATCGATGCTCTCGTGCCCGCCTGGCTCACCCTCCCCGACATCGCGGAAATCCTCGATGTCGAGGTGACGCGTGTGCGGCAGCTGGTCAGGGAGGGCCAGCTCATCGCCGTACGCCGGGGTGAGAACCGCGCGCTGCACGTCCCCGCCGCCTTCATCGACGGGGCCGAGCAGAAGGTCGTCAAGGGCCTCACCGGGACCCTGACGCTCCTGCGGGACGACGGCTTCAGCGACGAAGAGATGCTGGAGTGGCTCTTCACCCCCGACGACAGCCTGCCCGGCACCCCCGCGCAGGCACTCAGCGAGAACCGCGGCACGGAGGTGAAGCGCCGGGCCCAGGCGCTCGCCGTCTGATCCGGGCGCGGAGAGAACCGAACACCGTCTGACGTACGGGCGGGGCCCCGCGGGCCACGGTCGCGGGAGACTGCGGCCGTGGCGCGGCGGCGATGGAGTGGCGGCCGGTCCCGTCGGGGCGGGCCGACCGCACGAGAACCGGCGCGCACCGCCGCGGCTGTGCGCCTGTGGTTCACTACGCCCGGTCCGCCGAGGCCGACCGCAGCGGTCCGCGGCCCGTACGCCATCCACACCGGGGGACACCCATGCCCGTCACGTCCGACACCGCCGCCCGCGCCCAGCTCGCCGACGCCCGGCTCTATCTGTGCACGGACGCCCGCAAGAAGCAGGGCGACCTTCCCGAGTTCCTGGACGCCGTCCTGGCCAACGGCGTCGACTTCGTCCAGCTGCGCGACAAGACGCTGGAGGCGGACGAGGAACTGGGCCTGCTCGCGCTGTTCGCCGACAAGTGCCGGGAGCACGGCAGGACCCTGTCGGTGAACGACCGCGCCGACGTGGCGCACGCCGCCCGGGCCGCCCACCCCTGGCCCCCCGCGATCCTGCACCTGGGCCAGGGTGACCTCCCGGTCCCCGCGGCCCGCGCGATCCTCGGCGACGACATCCTGGTGGGCCGCTCCACGCACTCCGAGACCGAGGCCGCCGCGGCCGCCGTCCAGGAGGGCGTCGACTACTTCTGCACCGGCCCGTGCTGGCCCACGCCCACCAAGCCCGGCCGGCACGCCCCCGGGCTGGACCTGGTCCGGTACACCGCCGCCCTCGGCACCGACCGTCCCTGGTTCGCCATCGGTGGCATCGACCTGGGCAACCTGGACGAGGTACTGGCGGCCGGGGCCCGGCGGGTCGTGGTCGTGCGGGCCATCACGGACGCGGACGACCCGGGCGCGGCGGCGGCGGAGTTCGCCAAGCGGCTTCGGGAGGCGGTGTGAGGGGGTGTGAGGCGGGCGGGCGGTCCGGCGTGAGCCCGGGGGTGGACGGCCCGGGTGTCCGAGGGGTGGACAACAAGTCGACAAAAAGGGCAAATTTCCCCGATCCGGTTGGGTGACCGTCACCCCCTGGCTAACCTGCCGGTATGGCCCTCGGAACCGCATCCACCAGGACGGACCGCGCACGCACCGTGCGCGACATGCTCGCCACGGGCAAGACGACGTACTCCTTCGAGTTCTCGGCGCCGAAGACCCCCAAGGGCGAGCGGAACCTGTGGAGCGCGCTCAGGAGGGTCGAGGCGGTCGCCCCGGACTTCGTCTCGGTGACGTACGGCGCCGGCGGTTCCACGCGCGCCGGCACGGTCAAGGAGACCCAGCAGATCGTCGCCGACACCACGCTGACGCCGGTCGCCCACCTCACCGCGGTCAACCACTCCATCGCGGAACTGCGCAACATCATCGGCCAGTACGCCGACGCCGGGATCCGCAACATGCTGGCCGTGCGCGGCGACCCGCCCGGCGACCCCATGGGCGAGTGGGTGGCGCATCCGCAGGGCCTGACCTACGCGGCCGACCTCGTCCGGCTCATCAAGGAGTCGGGTGACTTCTGTGTCGGCGTCGCGGCCTTCCCGGAGATGCACCCGCGCTCCGCGGACTGGGACGCCGACGTCACGCACTTCGTCGACAAGTGCCGGGCCGGCGCCGACTACGCCATCACGCAGATGTTCTTCCAGCCGGAGTCCTATCTGCGGCTGCGCGACCGGGTCGTGGCGGCCGGTTGCGCGACCCCCGTCATCCCCGAGGTCATGCCGGTGACCAGCGTGCGGATGCTGGAGCGGCTGCCGCAGCTCAGCAACGCGGCCATCCCCTCCGTCCTGAAAGAGCGGATCCTCACAGCACAAGACGATCCGGCCGCTGTACGCTCCATTGGCATCGAATTCGCCACGGAGTTCTGCGCGCGGCTGCTGGCCGAGGGAGTGCCGGGACTGCACTTCATCACGCTGAACAACTCCACGGCGACGCTGGAGATCTACGAGAACCTGGGCCTGCACCACCCACCGCAGGCCTAGACCGGCCGCACGGACATACGACACACTGCGTAGCGGCTACTGGGAGAGGGGCGTACATGGGCTGGACGGTCCTCTACATCGCGTTCGGAGGCGTCGCGCTGTGGCTGCTCGGCGAGGTGCTGCTGCAGTACAAGGCGCGTCTGCGCTGGCGACTGCTCGCCTTCGCGGGCTTCGTGGGCGTGGTGCTCGGCGTCCTGATCCCCTCGGTGATCGTCATCGGCCTGGGCGCGGCCGCCTTCGCGGTCGGCCAGACCTACGTCACCCTCTCCTTCCGCCGCGGCTTCGAGCAGGGCTGGGCGGTCAACCCGCCGGAGGCCCTGGGCGGCCTGGTCGGCGGCAAGCGCGCCGGCCGCCGCGAGCGAGGCCGCGCGGAGCCCACCCTGGAGGTCTCCGACCTCCAGGCGACCGACACCGGTTACGGCGACGCCGCCACCTACGCCTCGGACACGTCCGGTTACGGCCACGACGACTACGACCGCGACGACGTCTTCACGCCCGCCCGTCCCGTCGCCGCCCCGGCCGCCGAGACCACCGCGGTCTACGAGCCCCAGCCCCTGCCCGACGACACCGGCTCCTACGGCGTGTACCGCGACGGCTCCTACGCCGGCCAGAGCCAGCCCCAGGGCCAGGACCAGGACCAGTACGCGACGGCCGCCCAGGGCGCCGACCAGCCCTACGGCTACGACGGCTACACCGGTTACGACCAGCAGAACTACGGCTACGACATGGCCGGCCAGCAGCAGTACGCCGCCTACTCCGACCCGTACATCGGCACCCAGACCTACGGCGGCTACGACACCTCCTACGGCGGCCAGCAGAGCTACGGCCAACAGGCCTACGGCCAGGACCAGTACGGCAACCCCACCTACGGCGGGGAGACCCCGGCCGGCGGCGTCTGGGTCCCGCAGCAGCGCACCGACGAGACGTACGGCGGCGAACTCCCGCCGGAACAGCAGCAGTACCCCCACCAGGACAACAGCCGGCAGGGGAACGGCTACGACGAGCAGTACCGCTTCTGACCGACGGTCACGCAGCGGACCGCTACCGGCCGGCGGCTCCGGGGCACCGCTTCTGACCGACGGTCACGCAGAGGTCCGCCGTCGGCCGGCGGTCACTGCGAACCCCGGAAGTCCGGGCCCTCCACGATCAGTCCGGCGACCAGCGCGCCCGACATGCCCGCGTGGGGCAGCCCCCCGCCGGGGTGCGACCAGCCGCCGACGGCGAACAGCCCGTCGAGCGCCGTGGTGTTCGCCGGGTGCAGCAGACGCCCCTCGGCCGCCGCCAGCGCCGGGGCCGGAACCGCGCCGCCCGCCGCGCCGGTCGCCTCCGCGATGTCGGCCGGTACGCGGACCTCGTGCCAGAGGAGGCGCTCGCGGAGGTCCGGGACGGCCCGTTCCGCGGCGGTGATCAGCTTCTGTGCGTGATCACCGAAGACCTCGGACTCCGGCCACTTCCGGCCCGGGAAGGCGGGCACGGTCGCGGTGAGGGTGATCGCCTCATGGTCCGCGTCGGGGACGAGAGCGGGGTCGTCGGGGCGCAGCACGGTGAGCGTGGGGCGCGCGTCCAGCCCCCGCGTCGGCCCGAACAGCAGATCCAGCTCGCGCTCCCGGTCCTCCGCGTGGACGACCGTCCGGTGCGCCGCCCCCGCCGGGCGCCCGCCCCGCAGCGCCAGCAGCACCGTCATACGGCTCGGCGACCCGGGCACCGCGGGGACGTCACCGCTCCCGCGCGCGCCGGCGCCCCGCACACAGCGGTCCAGCACCTCGGGGGCGACGCCGGCGACCACGAACTCCGCCTCCACCGGCGTCCCGTCGGCCAGCTCGACACCCGCCGCCCGGCCGTCCTTCTCCAGCACCCCGGTGACCTCGGCACCGAAGTGGAACTCCACCCGGCGCGCCACACACCTCTCGTACACCGCGCGCGCCAACTCCCTGATGCCGCCGCGCACATACCAGGTACCGAAGGCGTGCTCCATGTACGGCAGCACCGCCGCGCTCGCCGGGGCGACCCGCGGGTCCAGCCCGTACGCGAGGGCGTGGCTCTCCAGGAGCGCGGTGAGCCTGGCGTCGCGCAGCTCCCAGGCGCCCACCTCGGCGAGCGTGCCGGCCCGGCGGGTGCGCAGCAGCTTCTTGTGGGGGACCGACGGATAGGGCTCGCGGTCGGCCAGCACCGACCAGTTCGGCCAGAGCGGCTCCTCCAGCAGCGGTCTGCGGGTGCGGTCCCAGGCCTCGCGGGCCCGGACCAGGAAGTCGCCCCAGCGGGCGCCCGCGCCCGAGCCGAGCGCCTCGTCCAGCGCCGCGACGACGCCCGCGCGCGAGGCGTTGGGCAGCGAGGCCTCGGTGCCGTCCGCGAAGAGGTGGCGTGCGGACGGGTCGACCTGGACCAGCTCGACGACCGACTCCAGCGGCTCCTTGCCGGTCTTGACGAACAGGTCGCGGTAGACCGCGGGCAGCGGCAGCAGTCCGGGACCGGTGTCGAAGGCGAACCCGTCGCGCTCGAGGCGGCGCACCGCACCGCCGTAGGTCTCCGTACGCTCGTACACCGCCACCCGGTGGCCCGCGACGGCCAGCCGGGCAGCGGCCGCCATCGCGCCCATCCCGGCGCCGATCACCGCAATCCGTGCCATGCCCGCGACTTTATCGGCCGCCACTGACAGCCCCGGCCGCGGGCGGTGCCGGCGGGCTGTCGGGGGTCACCAGTGCGGCGGGGGCCCGGTGCGGCCCGCGAGCCGCTTCTCCTCCCGGCGTTGCGCCCGGCGCCGCAGGAACCGGCGGATCCGGGAGATCAGGAAGACGAGTATCACCAGCCCGCCGATCAGCAGCACCGCCGCGATGATCGCCGCCGCCTCCGGATGGAACATGGCGAAGGTGACGAGAGCGCCGACGCCGAGGTCCTCGGCCAGGCTCACGATCACGTTGCTCATCGGCTCCGGCGAGGTGTTCACCGCCATCCGCGTCCCGGCCTTGACGGCGTGGCTGGCCAGCGCCGTCGAACCGCCGACCAGGCCCGCGACCGCGTCGTTGAGCGAGCCGCTCTGCCCGGCGAGCACCGCGCCGACCCAGGCACCGGCGGCCGGACGGATCAGGGTGTGCACCGAGTCCCACGCCGAGTCGACGTACGGGATCTTGTCCGCGACCGCCTCGCACAGGAAGAGCACGCCGGCCACGACGAGCACCTCGGGGCGCTGGAGCGTCTCGGGGACGTCGTCGCTCAGCCCGGTCGCGCCGAAGACGCCGAGCAGCAGCACGACGGCGTAGGCGTTGATTCCGCTGGCCCAGCCGCTGGTGAAGACGAGAGGGAGTACCGACACGGACGCGATCGTAGCCACTCGCCGACGCGGGGTCCTGGGCCCGCGCACCCAGTACTGAGTATCCGTACCTAGTCGGCGAGATGAGTACGCGCGCGGATGGGGCCCGACCTGCGGGAACGAGAGAGTGGAGGCACGGAGAAGGGAACGGCTCCGGTACCGGCGACACGGGGCGCCGGAACGGAGCCGGCCCGGATCCGCTCCTTCCGCCGGCGGAGGTCGGCGGGAGCGAGGCACGGGGGCCCGGGGGAACGACCGAAACGGGGGTCCGACGGGGGACACGGGGGAGCACGAGAAGGCGCCGGTTCGAGGTGGCCCGCGGGGGACGCGGCCACATCGGACCGGCGCCTTCGTCCGTCCCCGCGCGGGGCGCGCTCAGCCCCGCCCGCTCACCCGTCCCTGCAGCAGCCGCGACAGCGCCGCGTGCACGTCGTCCAGGGAACGCTCCGCCTGGAACGCCTTCCAGTCCAGCGCCGCCACCAGCACCATGCCGACCAGCGCGGGCGCGGTCAGCGGGATGTCGATCGCCTCGTGGAACTCGCCGCCCTCGACGCCCTCGCGCAGCACGTCCTCGACGACCGCGACCGCCTGCTGCCGGACCACCATGAGCGTGGACTGCCAGGCCCGGTTGGTACGCCACAGCTCGGCCACGTACAGCTGGGTGAAGGCCGGATAGCGGTCGATGAAGACCAGGCCGGCCCGGATCATCGCGTCCAGGGCGTCCGTCTTGCTGCCGCCCTCCGCCGCCGTCCGCTCCGCGGCCTCCCGCAGGGAGGCGGTGAGCAGGCCCACACCGTGCCGCAGCAGCTCCTCGAAGAGGACGGACTTGCTCGCGAAGTTGTAGTAGACCGTGCCCTTCGCCACCCCGGCGCGCTCGGCGATCTCGTCGACGGTGGTGGCGGAGAAGCCCTGCTCCGCGATGAGCGTCACGGCCGCCTCGTAGAGCTTCTGCCGGGTGGCCTCGCGGCGCGTGCTGCCGCTGCTGCTTTCCATGGACCCGATTCTCACAGCTGCCGGGGGCCCGGCGGTCGCCGAGGTCACAGGCTCAGCTCCGGGTGCAGCCGGTCGAGCGTCCACACCTGACGGCGACGGGCCGACAGCGCGGTGAGCGCGAGCGCGCCCGCGGTGAACGCCGTGAGCACCACGCACGCGTGCCACACCGGACCGAGACCGCCGCCCGTGATGAGCCGGCGGAGCGCGTCGACGACGTAGCTCATCGGCAGGAACGGGTGGAGGGCGTTGAAGAAGCCGGGGCTGGTCTGCACGGGGTAGGTGCCGCCCGCGGACGTCAACTGGAGCATCAGGAAGGCCAGGACGAGGATCCGTCCCGCGGCTCCGAAGCGGGCGTTCAGCCACTGCACGATCGCCGCGAAGCACGCCGTCACCAGGAACAGGAAGCCCACCGTCCCGGCCGCCCGTGCCATCTGCAGGCCGATCGCCCAGTGCAGCACCGACATCAGGGCCACGGTCTGGAGCACCCCGATCGCCACCACCGGCAACCAGCCCGCCAGCGCGATCCGCCACGCGGGGGCGCCCGCGGCGAGCGCGCGCCGGTTCATCGGCGCGATCAGCATGTACGCCACCATCGCGCCCACCCACAGGGACAGCGGGATGAAGTACGGGGCGAAGCCGGTGCCGTAGTTGGGCGCCTTGTGCAGGTCCCGGGAGACCAGCTGGACCGGGTCGGCCATGACACCGGTGCGCTCGTCGCGGTCGCTCTTGTCGTAGTCGGGGATCTGGTCGGCGCCGTCGTGCAGCCCGTCGGAGAGCTTCCCGGAGCCGTCGACGAGCTTGTACAGGCCGCCGTTCAGATCGAAGGCGCCGGTCTTGAGCTTGCCGAGTCCTTCGTCCAGGTCGCCGGCTCCGGTCCGGGCGGTACCGAGCCCCGTGTGCAGCTTCTCGGCGCCCGCGGCGACCTTCCCCGCGCCCTTGTTCAGCTTGTTGATCTTGGACACGGCGTCGTCGAGGTCCTCCGAGAGGTGCGGAGCGCGGTCGGCCAGAGCCTGTGCCTGCTTCTGCAGGGCCGCCAGGTTCTTGTCGAGCTTCTTCAGATCGCCGTCCTGGTCGTCCACCAGGGTGTCGATGTCGTCGGCGATCGTCGACACGTCGGCGGCCGCGTCCTTGGCCTTCTCCAGGTCGGCGCAGGCCGCGTCGGGCAGGAGGGGCTTCTCGCAGCGGGCCCGGTAGACCTTGTCCAGGGTGTCGGAGGCGCCCCGGGCACCCTCGGCGGCAGCGGGGGCGGTCTCCGCCAGGGTGTCCAGATGCTTGCGGATCGCCTTGCTCGAGTCGGCGACGAGCTGGGCGGTGTCGCCGATCGTCCGCTCGTTGTCCTCCAGGAACGGGCCCACCTTCGACGCGACCCCGTTGACCTTGTCGGCGAGCGTCTGGGTGCCGTCCGCGACCTGCCGCGAGCCGTCCTGGAGGTCGCCGGCGCCCTTGTCGAGCTTCTTCAGCCCCTTGGCCAGCTTGCCGCTTCCGCTCTTGGCGTCCTTCAGCCCGTCGGCGAGGTCCTTGGAGCCCTTCTCGGCCTTCCCGAGCCCGCCCTCCAGCTTGTCGGCGCCCTTGGCGGCCTTGACCGTCGCGCCGTGGATGTCGGAGAAGGAGATGAAGATCCGGTCCAGGAAGGACCGCGACGCCTTCGTGGACGCGGCCCGGCGCACCTCGCTGAAGACGGTGCGGGAGATCTGCCCGACGATGTAGTTGTTCGCGTCGTTGGTGCGCACCTGGAGGGCGCCCGTCTCCGGGGAGTCACCCGCGCTGGACGCGATCCGCTCGCTGAAGTCGGTCGGCACGGTCAGCGACAGGTAGTACCTGCCGTCCTCCACGCCCGCGCGTGCCTCGGCGGAGCTGACCTCGTGCCACTCGAAGACGTCGCTGTCACGCAGCCCACGGGTGATGTCGTCGCCCGCGGCGAGCTTCCTGCCGTCGGCACTCGCCCCCTTGTCGTCGTTGACGAGCGCGACGGGGATGCGGTCCAGGCGCCCGTACGGGTCCCAGAACGACCACAGGTACAGCGCGCCGTACAGCAGGGGCAGGACCAGCAGCGCGACCAGCGCGGCCCGCGGCAGCTTCCCCCGCCCGAAACGGCGCAGCTCAAGCGCGGCCAGGCGTGGCGAGCGCATCGGCGTCCTCCTTCGACTCGGTCGACCTGTGCCCGGTGGACTGCGCCTGGGCGGACTCCTGGTCCGTGGAGACCGTCAGCGCGTCGTCCGGGGCCTGGCCGCACACCGCCAGGACCGTGGTCCCCGCCTCGGTGAGGGACTTCAGCAGCGCCCAGACCTCCGCCCGCTCCGCCTCGGACAGCTTCAGATCGGCGTCGTCCACGCCGAGCAACCGGGGCCGCCCGACCAGGGCCAGCGCCACGGACAGCCGCAGCGCCTCCAGCCGCTCCAGATCGCGTACGGCGGTCCGCGGGCCCTTGGGCAGGGACTCCGGGTCGAGTCCGGCGGCGGTCAGGGCGGTGTCGATCCGCAGCCTCGCCTCCGCGGCGCGCTCGGCGCGCGGCCGCAGCAGCCCCCGCAGGGAGCCGCCGAACCGGCGCTGGAGCAGCGCCCGTTCCCGCAGGTGCTCCCCGACGGTCAGGGCGGGGTCGAGGTCGGTGACACCGGCGACATTGGCCACGGCGCTCATCCGCCGCACCGCCCCCAACTGCTTGGGCAGCCGTGCCCCGCCCACGGCCGCAGTTCCCTCGGAGGCCTTCATGCGCCCGGTGAGCGCCAGCAGCAGACACGTACGGCCCGACCCCGACGCCCCCTGGACGGCGATCAGCGCACCGGGCTCCGCGTCGAGTTCGACCCCGCGAAAGGCCCAGCCGCGCGGCCCCCTGAGCCCGAAGCCCTCGGCTGTGACGGCGACTCCGTGCACGGCCCCACCCCCCTCTTCCCCAACTGCCCCTGTTTTTGAACTGACTGGTCAGTGCAAAAACTAGCCCGAACCTTCGATCGAGGCAAAAGCGCAGGTCGGAACGGATTGTCAGTGCCATACCTCACGATGGGCCCATACGGCATCCCGTATCGGGACGTGCCGTCACACAGACGACAGGAGGTTCGTCATGGCCAGCTATCACGCAGCAGCCGCCCGCCGGCGCCGTGCCACCGGCCCTGCCCCCTCACTGACCGGCCCGGCGAGCGACGTACACCCCGTGCTCCGCCGGACCACGGCCCCGCCCGCCGCCCTCGACCTGCTCGCCCAGGCCCGTGCCGGACTCGACGAGGCCGCTGTCCTGGAGACCCCCAACGAGCGGTACGCCACGGCGCACCTCGCCGCCCTGCGCACCGCCGCCGCCGTGCTCGCCGCGCGCGGACGCCCCGAACCCACGCCGCGACGCCGGGCCAAGATCCGGAGCGCCTGGGAAGTGCTCCCCGAGATAGCGCCCGAGCTCGCCGAGTGGAGCGCCCTGTTCGCCGCCGGTGCCCGGCGTCGCGCCCGCGCCGAGGCCGGCATCCAGGGCGCGGCCAGCCGCCGGGACGCCGACGACCTGATACGCGACGTGGCGATGTTCCTGCGCCTGGTCGAGCGGATGCTGGTCCTCCAGCCGGTCCTGCCCCAGCCCCGCCCGGACGCGGACCATCCGGCACCCGACGACCACACCACGGGGCGCGACATGCCGGACGCGGGGTGAGCGGCGGCCGGGGTGAGCACCACCGGGGGAGGGGCCGCACACCGGGGACGGACCGCTCACGGCCCGGGCGCCGCGAACAGCCGACTCGGGTGCGTACGGCGAGGTCCGCGGTGTGAGACGCCGGCCGGGGCCGCCCCTCGCGGTGGCCGGACGAGGTGGCGGAGGCAATAGGGTGGAGGGCGCCTGAAGCCTTCTCCGTCCGCACGTCCGGCGGGGACGGCAGCCCGTTCGCCCCGCCGCGCAAGAGGCGGTGCCGCGCCGAGGAGTCAACTGCCGTGTCGGACCCGCTGCGACCCCGCGCCTCTCTCCGTACCGCCGTGGTCTGGGAGGTCCTCCAGGACGCCCTCGACCGACGGGTCAAGGCCACGGGCCGCGACGCGCTGGACGTCCTCGACACCGGAGGCGGCAGTGGCAACTTCGCCGTGCCCGTCGCCCGTCTCGGTCACCGGGTCACCGTCGTCGACCCCAGCCCCAACGCGCTCTTCGCCCTGGAGCGCCGCGCCGCCGAGGCCGGCGTCGCCGACCGGGTGCGGGGCGTGCAGGGCGACGCCCACGGCCTCTTCGACGTGGTCGAGCGCGGAGCCTACGACGCGGTGCTGTGCCACGGCGTGCTGGAGTACGTGGACGACGCCGCCGAGGGCGTGCGCAACGTGGTGGCCGCCCTGCGCGCCGAGGGTGTCCTCAGCCTGCTCGCCGCGGGCCTCGGCGGCGCCGTGCTCGCCCGCGCCCTCGCAGGCCACTTCAAGGAGGCTCGACAGGCCCTCGAAGACCCGAACGGCCGCTGGGGCACCGGCGACCCCGTGCCGCGGCGGTTCACCGCCGAGCAGCTCACCGAGCTGGTCGAGGGCGCGGGCCTCGCGGTCGGTGCCGTGCACGGGGTGCGGGTCTTCGCCGACCTGGTCCCCGGCGTGCTGGTCGACACCGAGCCCGGAGCGCTGGAGGCCCTGCTCAAGCTGGAGGAGGCGGCGGCCGAACTGACCGCCTTCCACTCCGTGGCCACGCAGCTCCATGTGCTCGGTGAGACACGGGGGACCAGCGGGGGCTGACCCGGCTCTCCTCGGGCGGCGCTGATCAGGTACTTGGGTGCGCATGGAGTACGCCACAGGCCCCCCGATCGGGCGTCCAGAGCCGTATGATCGAGGGAGACCGTCCGGCATGACGTGTCGGCCGCTGGGGAATGCAGGATCTAGCGGGCCGGGACGTTCATGGCGGAATCCCGGTTGGCCAATTGGCGTAGAGGGGCGGGTTTCACGGGGGCGATTCCCTGCCTATCCTGAAGGGACCCCCCGGGTCGCCCCGGCGACTGCACGATGAGGAGGACTCCGTGCCGCTCTCGGAGCACGAGCAGCGCATGCTCGAGCAGATGGAGCGAGCGCTGTACGCCGAAGATCCCAAGTTCGCGACAGCGCTTGAGGGAAGCGGGCTGCGCACGTACACCCGGCGACGGGTCTACCAGGCGGTCGCGGGCTTCCTCGTCGGTATCGCGCTCCTCATGGCAGGAATGGTCGCCAAGCAGGTCTGGCTCAGTGTGATGGGCTTCCTCGTCATGCTGGGCTGTGCGGTGCTGGCCGTGACCGGCTGGCGCAAGGCCCCCAAGCCGGGCGAGCAGCCCATTGCCGGGGCCCCGCAGGCCCACCGCCCGGTTCGGCAGAAGCGCTCCATGATGGACCGCATCGAGCAACGCTGGCAGAAGCGCCGCGACGAGCAGGGCGGCCACTAGCCGGCCCAGCAGCTGAGCGTGAGGGGGTGACCGCCCGCAGGCGGTCACCCCCTCACGCACGCCCGCTGGACGGCACGGAGCACCCCGTGCGTGAGTGATCGCCGCAGAGACAGCCGCCCGGCCGACGAGTGTCGACAAGTGCCGACGGGGGCCGACGAGTGAGGCCCCGAACCGTTCACACGGTTCGGGGCCTCACCCCTTGCCCCGAGGGCTCAGACCGCTCAGCCCTCCTGACCCGACGGCTTGCGCAGCGTCGGCCTGGCCGCAGCCGCGCGGGCCGTCACCCGGGCCCACCACTGCGAGACGGCCCACACCACTCGTACGGCGGAACGCGGGGCGAGGAGCGCCCGCAGCCGCGTACGCCGCGGCACCGGACCGGCCAGTCCGGCGACCGCCCGGCGGGCATCCTCCGCGAGTCCTGCCGTCAGACGGGGCCGCGGTGCGTAGAGGACCTGCTCCACGGCGTCCGCCACCCGGTGCACCGCGGTCGCGGCCTCCGGGTCGAGATGCCCGAGTCTGACGATCCTGGCCGCCGCCTTGCGCGGGGTCTGCGACTCGTCCGGCGGAATGCCGAAGTCCCACGCCGTGTCGGTCAGTTCCAGCCAGACCGCCAGGGTGTGCGGCACCACGTCCGCCTCACCACGGCCGTGCGCCCCCAGTCGTACCGCCCGGACGCGCCGGCGCCACATCATCGGCGCCAGGGGGATCGCCAGGGCGGCGAGACCACCGAACGCCCAGGCCAGGGCGACGTACCACTTCGGGCCGTCGTCGTCCGTGGGCGTCGCGATCGCCGCGGACTCGCTCGGACAGGCCTCCAGCTTCTTCTGCTCCGCCGTGCAGCTCTCGCTCGCCGAGGGGGCGGTGGAGGGCGCGGCGCTCGCCGACCGTGAGGGCAGGCCCGGGTCGGGCAGGCTGTTGCTCGGGCTGTCCGTCTGGGTGTACTCCGGCTGGGTGCCCCGCGTCGGCGTCGGCTCGAAGCGGGTCCAGCCCACGCCCTCGAAGTACAGCTCCGGCCAGGCGTGCGCGTCCCGCAGCCCCACCGACACGGTGCCGTCGACCTGCGGTGTGCCCGGCGCGAAACCGACCGCGACGCGGGCCGGGATGCCCAGCGTGCGGGCCATCGCCGCCATGGCGAAGGAGAAGTGGACGCAGAAGCCCTGCTTGTCCTTCAGGAACCGGGCGATCGCCTCGGAGCCGGAGCCCACCTGCACCTGGGTGTCGTACTGGAAGCCGCCGGTCAGTGAGAAGTACTCCTGGAGCTTGACCGCCTGCTCGTAGTGGTTCGCCGAGCCCTGGGTGACCTCACGGGCCGTCCGGGTCACGACCGCCGGCAGCGAGTCGGGCACCTTGGTGTACTCGCGCCGCAGACCCGCCGGCGGTGCCGTGGCCGCCGCCAGCTGTTCCGCCGTCGGCTGCACCACGAGACTCTTGACCTCGTACGTCGCCCCGCCCGTGTTCTGGTCGTGGTCGCCGACGAGGGTCATGCCCTCCGGCTCGTAGCGCCAGTCCCCCTCGACCTCCACGCCGCTGGGCGGGTAGGGCATCGGCAGCCAGTCCTGCCGGTAGTCCTCGGCGGCCACGACCCGGGTCGTGATCTCGGCGCGCCGGATGTCGGCGCCGAGCCCGACCGGGGTGGGGAACTCGTCCGGCACCTTCTCGATGTTGCGCTTGGACGGCCTCCAGGTGCGGCCGTCGAAGTCGTCCAGCGACACGATCCGCAAGTACAGGCTGCCCTGGTCCTCGGGCTCGGTGCGCAGGGTCAGGACCTGGCGGTCCTCGTCCACGTTGAGGTTGTCGCGCAGGGACACCAGCGGGTTCACCGCGGCGATCGTGCCGCCGTTCCCGCTGCCGCCGCCCACACCCGTGCCGGTGCCATCCAGGAGGCCGCCGTCCATGGCCGGCAGCGCGACCGGCACCACCAGGGCGAGGCCCAGCGCGACCGCGCCGATGCGCCGCCCGGTGCGGACCGGGGCCACCACGCCGGAGTCCCCGCCGGGGGTGCGCGGCGCCCCGCCGAAGACCCGCCCCCACTGGGAGAGCCGCTCGCGTCCCTCGGCCAGCAGCAGCATCAGATAGCCGGCCGCCGCGACCAGGAACCACAGCCAGTCGGCGCCGCCGTCGGACAGCCCCGCGGCGACGGAGTACAGCGCGAGCAGCGGCAACCCGGCGGGCGCCGCGCCGCGGAAGGTGACCGCGAGGGTGTCCACCGCGAGCCCGATGATCAGCACCCCGCCGATGATCATCAGCCGGATGCCGGCGGAGTCCAGCGGCGCCGGGATCGCGTACCGCGCGATGTCGTCGCCGCCCTGCTGGAGCAGATCGGCGAAGCGCTGGAACACCCCCGGAGTCGGGATGACGCCTGCCAGGGCCTGCTCCCGGGCGAAGACCACGGTCAGCAGCATCAGGGTGACCAGGGCCTGCGCGGCGACGGTCAGCGGCCGGGCCAGCGGCACCCGCCGGGTCGCCGCGCCCACCAGCGACTGGACGCCGAGCAGGAAGGCCGCCTGAAGGATCCACGAGGCCGGTTCCACCAGGGGCAGCAGGGCGCAGGACGTCATCAGGGTGGCCGCCCAGGCGCACAGTGCCAGTCGTGCCCGCCCGCTCATGCGCGTGCCCCCTCGGCTCCCGGCCCGTTCGGCGCTCCGAAGCCGGTGCGCTCGCGGTCCGCCTGGCGCCACAGCTCGGTCAAGGAGGAGCCGCGTGGCACGCGCAGCGCCGTCCAGCCCGCCTCGCGCAGCATCCGCAACCGCTCCTCGCTCCTGTCCAACGGCCGGGCCACATCGGTGGGTTCCCGCACCCAGCTCTGGCTGTCCAGCAGGAAGGCGACCGCGCCTCCGCTGCGCTGGCGCATCTTGGCGGCCACCGCGGCCTGCTCCTCGTCGAGGTCGCCGAAGAAGGCCACCAGCAGCCCTTCGTTGCCCCCGCGCAGCACGTCATAGGCCCGGGACAGGCCGGTGCCGTCGGAGTGGTCGACGACCGCGAGGGTGTCCATCATCAGCCCGGCGGCGTCCGCCGACTCCTGGTTGGCGCCCGCGAACCCGTCCGCCCCCTCGCCGGGCACGGAGCTGCCGGTGTCCGTCAACAGCCGTACCGAAAAGCCCCGTTCGAGCATGTGCACCAGCGTTGACGCGGTGCCCGACACGGCCCACTCGAAGGCCGAGTCGGGGCCCGCGCCGCGGAAGGCGAGGCCCCGGGTGTCGAGCAGCACGGTGCAGCGGGCGCGCTGCGGCTGCTCCTCGCGGCGCACCATCAGCTCGCCGTAGCGCGCGGTGGACCGCCAGTGCACCCGGCGCAGGTCGTCGCCGTAGCGGTACCCGCGCGGGATCACGTCGTCCTCGCCGGCCAGCGCCAGCGAGCGGTGCCGCCCGTCGCCGTACCCCTTGGCCTCGCCGCTGAACCGCACCGGTGGCAGCGGCTCCACGCGCGGGATCACCGTCAGGGTGTCGAACGACGAGAAGGACCGGGTCAGCTCGCACATGCCGAACGGGTCGGTCAGGCGCAGCTGGAGCGGTCCCAGCGGGTAGCGGCCGCGCAGGTCGGAGCGGACGCGGTAGGACACCTCGCGGCGGCCGCCCGCCTCCACCCGGTCCAGCACGAAGCGCGGGCGCGGGCCGAGGACGTAGGGCACCCGGTCCTGGAGCATCAGCAGGCCGGTGGGCAGCCGCGAGACGTTGTCCATGCGCAGGTGGACCCGGGCCTCGCTGCCGGCGGGCACGCGCGCGGGGGAGAGCCGGCGGCTGCCGGCCACCCGGTAGCGGGTGCGGTAGAGCACGGTCGCGCAGACCAGCGGCAGCAGCGCCAGCAGCAGTCCGACCCGGAGCAGATCGCTCTGCCCCAGGACGTACGCGCAGATGGCGGCGGCGATCCCGGCGGCCAGGAAGGAGCGGCCGCGGGTGGTCAGCCCGGCGAGCGCCGTGCGTATCCCGCCCTTGTCGCCCCGGTCGGGCTCCCCGTGGCCCGGCCCCGCGGCGGTGGTCATCACAGCCTCCGCGGCGGCTGCTGACCGAACGCCTGAGTGCCGTGCCCGAGACCCATGCCGCTCTGCTGCTGGGGCACCGGGGTGCGCTGGAGGATCTCCTGCACCACCTGCTCGGCCGTGCGCCGGTTGAGCTGGGCCTGGGCGGTGGGCAGCAGGCGGTGGGCCAGGACGGCGACGGCGAGTGCCTGGATGTCGTCCGGCAGCGCGTACTCCCGGCCGCTGAGGGCGGCGGACGCCTTCGCCGCGCGCAGCAGATGCAGCGTCGCGCGCGGGGAGGCGCCGAGTCTGAGGTCGGGGTGGGTGCGCGTGGCGGCGACCAGGTCCACCGCGTAGCGCCGGACCGCGTCGGCGACGTGGACGCCGCGGACGGCGTCGACCAGCTTGACGATCTCGTGGGCGTGGGCCACCGGCTGGAGGTCGTCCAAGGGGTTCACCCCGCCGTGGATGTCGAGCATCTGCAGCTCGGCCTCCGCGCTGGGGTAGCCGATGGAGACCCGGGCCATGAAGCGGTCGCGCTGGGCCTCGGGCAGCGGGTAGGTGCCCTCCATCTCGACCGGGTTCTGGGTGGCCACCACCATGAAGGGGCTCGGCAGCTCGTAGGTCTGCCCGTCGATGGTGACCTGCCGCTCCTCCATGGACTCGAGGAGCGCGGACTGGGTCTTGGGCGAGGCGCGGTTGATCTCGTCGCCGATCACGATCTGCGCGAAGATCGCACCCGGCTTGAACTCGAAGTCCCGGCGCTGCTGGTCCCAGATGGACACACCGGTGATGTCCGAGGGCAGCAGGTCGGGCGTGAACTGAATACGCCGCACCGAGCAGTCGATGGACCGCGCCAGTGCCTTCGCCAGCATGGTCTTGCCGACGCCGGGGACATCCTCGATCAGAAGATGCCCCTCGGCGAGCAGTACGGTCAGCGAAAGCCGTACGACCTCGGGCTTGCCCTCGATCACACCCTCCACCGAACTGCGGACACGCTCCACAGTGGCGGTCAGATCAGTGAGGCTCGCTCGATCGTCATAGGTCGTCACCCGGCCCTCCTCGGCCCGTTCTTTCCCGGGCCGACGCTCTGCGTTGCGGACCGGCCCACCCCGAATCACGGACACCGCACGGAAATGGTTCCGCGCGACGTCCATCCCCGCATTCTTGCTGCCGTTACCGATTCGTGTCACTCGCCTGTGGACAACTGACCGCGATATGTCGGCCTTACTGCCTTTTCGGCGGCCCCGAACCGGAAATCAACAGCAGAACGACAGCTTCGGTGGGCGTCAGACCGGGTCGACCTCGCGCAGCAGACCCGTCTTCACGTCGAACACGAAGCCGCGCACGTCGTCGGTATGCAGCAGGAACGGGTTGGTGCGCACCCGCTGCATGGACTGCCGTACGTCCTGGTCGACGTCCCGGAAGGACTCCACGGCCCAGGCCGGGCGCTGGCCGACCTCCATCTCCAGGTCGGTGCGGAAGTCCTCGGTGATCTGCTCCAGACCGCAGCCGGTGTGGTGGATCAGGACGACGCTGCGGGTGCCGAGCTTGCGCTGGCTGATGGTGAGCGAGCGGATCACGTCATCGGTGACCACGCCTCCCGCGTTGCGGATGGTGTGGCAGTCGCCGAGCTCCAGGCCGAGCGCCTCGTGCAGGTCGAGGCGGGCGTCCATGCAGGCCACGACGGCGACGCGCAGGACGGGACGGGCGTCCATGCCGGGGTCGGCGAACGAGGCGGCATATCGTGCGTTGGCCTGGACGAGACGGTCGGTGACCGCGGTGTCCCGTATGGCGTCTTCGGGCGCGGCGGCGGCGGATGCGGAAGTCGTCATAGGCACGACGGTACTGGTCACAGGGGTTCCGGTCCTGTCGTGAGAGCGGAAAAAGAGTGCCATCACGCCCTCTCTGTGAGGTAAGCCACAAGGGGGTGGTGGTGCGTCCGAGCGGGTGATTTCGCCGGGCCGGGCGCTTCGGGCCGGAGCCGGGCCGCGCCGCGCAGGCCGGTTGATTGACCGCGAGACACCGTGGACTAAAGTGACGCGAAGCGGGAGGCGAGGTCTCCCTGCTGGACTGAATTCCCACGGAGACACCGGCCAAGCAGCCGGATCTCCCCACGTGCGCGGCGCGCACGTACGGCTCGGCCTCCTCCCGCTCCCGGCCGGCTGACGCTCCCGGCGCCGGCGGGCCTCCCCTTCACCGGGGGTTTCCCCGGTTGTTCGGGGGAAGGCGGGGACCCGGCGGTGCGTACGGCCCGCCGGATCTGAGAGGGCCCCTTGAGCAACAGTCGACACGTCCCGGTGATGCTCCAGCGGTGCCTGGACATGTTGGCCCCCGCCCTCCAGGCCCCCGGCGCCGTCGTCGTCGACTGCACCCTCGGGCTCGGCGGCCACAGCGAGGCCCTGCTCCAGCGGTTCCCCGAGGCCCGGCTCGTCGCCCTCGACCGCGACAAGGAGGCCCTGCGCCTGTCCGGCGAGCGCCTCGCGCCCTACGGCGAACGCGCCACCCTCGTCCACGCGGTCTACGACGAGCTCCCCGAGGTCCTCGACCGACTCGGCCTCCCACGCGTGCAGGGCGTCCTGTTCGACCTCGGCGTCTCCTCCATGCAGCTCGACGAGGCCGACCGCGGTTTCGCCTACGCCCAGGACGCCCCGCTCGACATGCGCATGGACCAGACGACCGGCGTCAGCGCCGCCGAGGTCCTCAACACCTACCCGCCCGGTGAGCTCGTCCGGATCCTTCGCGCGTACGGCGAGGAGAAGCAGGCCAAGCGGATCGTGAGCGCGATCGTGCGCGAACGCGACAAGGAGCCGTTCTCCCACAGCGCGCGGCTCGTCGAGCTGATCCGCGACTCCCTGCCGCAGGCCGCCAAGCGCACCGGCGGAAACCCCGCCAAGCGCACTTTCCAGGCGCTGCGCATCGAGGTCAACGGGGAACTCGCCGTCCTGGAACGGGCGATCCCGGCCGCCGTGGCGGCGCTCGCGGTGGGCGGGCGGATCGCCGTCCTGTCGTACCACTCGCTCGAGGACCGTCTGGTCAAGCAGGTGTTCGCGGCCGGTGCCGCCACCACCGCGCCCCCCGGACTGCCGGTCGTCCCCGAGCAGTACCAGCCGAGGCTCAAGCTGCTGACGCGCGGTGCCGAACTTCCCACGGAGGAAGAGGTCGCCGAGAACCGGCGGGCGGCGCCCGCGCGGTTGCGTGGCGCCGAGCGCATCAGGGAGTCCCTGGAATGAGGGGAACGAGGGGAATGGGGAGCGTGAGCGAGTTGGGAAACCGGACTCACTGGAGGCGGAGTGAGTAGGAAACCCGAACTGAAAGGGCGGGCCGCCCGTCTCGCGCGGCTCTTCCCGACGGCCGGGGGCCGCGGACAGGCGGCCCGCACCCCGTTCGTCCTGCTCGTCGTCCTGCTCCTCGGCGGGGGCCTCATCGGGCTCCTCGTGCTGAACTCCGCGCTCTCCGAAGGGTCGTTCAAGCTCGACGACCTCGAGAAGGAGACGAAGAGCCTCACCGACCAGGAGCAGGCCCTGCAACGGGACATCGACTCCTACTCCGCCCCGGACGCCCTCCAGCGGCGCGCCCGCGAGCTCGGCATGGTCCCCGGCGGCGACCCCGCCTTCCTCGACCCCGACGGCAGAGTCAAGGGCGTCCCGGGAGAGGCGACCCAGCAGGCCTATACGCAGGTCGTACCGCCACCCGAGGCGGTGGTGCCGCTGACGGCGACCTCGGTGCCGCCGACCCCCACCCCCGGCCCGGCGGCCACCCCCACGCCGAGCCCCGCCCCCACCGTGTCCTCCGCGACCCCGACTCCCGGCAGGTGACGGAAGTGTCCGACAGGGAACCGCCGCGCCGCCGCGTACCCGGCCCCGCCAGGCCCGCCTCCGACGCCCGGCGGCGGCCCCGGCCCGGACCCGGCGCCCGCCCGGCCCGCCGCCCCGCCGCGCCCCGGCCCACGGGTCCGCGCGTCATCCGGCTCGGCAGCCCCCGGCCCCGGCTGCGCATGGTCAGCCTCGCCCTGACCCTCGTCCTGATCACCTTCGCCGTACGGCTGCTCCAGGTGCAGGCCGTCGACGCGAGCACCTACGCCGCCAAGGCCCAGCAGAACCGGTACGTCGGCTACACCCTGGCCGCCGAGCGCGGCCAGATCACCGACCGCGCCGGAGTGGCCCTGGCGACCAGCGTCGACGCGTACGACATCACGGCCGACCCCACGCTCTTCGGCAAGAAGCAGCTGAAGGTCGCCGACGGTCCCGAGCAGGCGGCCGCCCTCCTCGCACCGATCCTCGGCAAGGACCAGGCCGAGCTGACCGGGAAGCTGCGCGCCAAGGGGCAGTACGTCAAGCTCGCCGGGCGGCAGACGCCGCAGGTCTGGCGGCAGATCAAGGACCTCAAGAGCGCGCTGGCTACGAAGGCGGGGGAGGACCACACCACCGTCAACGTCCTCGCCGGGGTCTTCGCCGTCGCCACCAGCAAGCGCGTGTACCCCAACGGCGACCTCGCCGCCGGGATACTGGGCTGGGTCAACGCCGACGGCAAGGGCGGCGGCGGGGTCGAGCAGAAGCTGAACACCCTGCTGTCCGGCAAGGACGGCAAGATCCGCTACGCCCAGTCCGGTGGCCGGCAGGTCCCCACCGCCGGTTCCACCGAGACCCCCGCGGTGCCCGGCAGCGACGTCGAGCTCACCATCGACCGCGACATCCAGTGGGCGGCGCAGGACGCCATCAGCGAGCAGGTGCGCAAGTCCGGGGCGGACCGCGGGTACGTGATGGTGCAGGACACCCGGACCGGGGAGATCCTCGCCATGGCCAACTCGCCCGGCTTCGACCCGGGCGACCTCTCCCGGGCCGACCCGAACACCCTGCACAACTGGGCTCTGGAGGACGCCTACGAGCCCGGCTCCACCGCCAAGGTCATGTCGATGGCCGCCGCGCTGGAGGAGAACGTCGCGACGCCGCTGACGCAGGTCGTCGTGCCGAACCGGCTGCACCGCGGCGACCGGCTCTTCAAGGACGACATCGACCACGAGACCTGGTACCTCACGCTCAACGGCGTGCTCGCCAAGTCCAGCAACATCGGTACCATCCTGGCGACCGGTCAGCTGGGCCGCACGCAGGCGCAGATCAACCGGACCCTCTACTCCTACCTGCGCAAGTTCGGCCTCGGCAGTTACAGCGGCCTGGGCTTCCCCGGCGAGACCAAGGGCATCCTCGCGGCACCGCAGGACTGGTCGACCTCGCAGCAGTACACGATTCCTTTCGGCCAGGGCGTCTCGCTCAACGCGATGCAGGCCGCGTCCGTCTACTCGACGATCGCCAACGGCGGCGTACGCGTCGAACCCACGCTCGTACGCGGCACGAAGGGTCCCGACGGACGCTTCACGCCCGCCGCGAAGCCCGAGAAGACCAGGGTGATCAGCGAGAAGACGGCGAAGACCCTCGCCCGGATGCTGGAGTCGGTGGTGGACGACCGGGACGGTACCGGCACCAAGGCGCGTATCCCCGGCTACCGGGTCGCGGGCAAGACGGGTACGGCCAACCGCGTGGATCCGGCCACCGGCAAGTACCACGGCTACACCTCCTCGTTCGCCGGATTCGCGCCCGCCGACAAGCCCCGGATCACCGTGTACTGCGCCATCCAGAACGCCACCAAGGGCAGTTACTTCGGCGGCCAGATCTGCGGCCCGGTCTACAAGCAGGTCATGGAGTTCGCCCTGAAGTCCCTCCAGGTCCCGCCGACCGGCGCCAAGTCCGCCAGCCTCCCCGTCACCTTCACCCCCTGACCCGCACGCCTCAGCACGGAACCACCCAGGAACCAGCTCGTGACAACGATCACTCCCGACCCCGGGAACCAGGCCACGCCCCTGCCCTCACTTCGCTCGGAAGTGGGTGCGCCCGGTACGCTCACCGCCGTGCCACACGCTGATCAGTCCCAAACCACCCAGAAGGGGCATCCCGTGACATACCCCGGGCCGCCCAGGCCGGTTCAGGTCTCCGCCGCACCCCTCGCGGAACTCGCCGACCAACTGGGTGTCGCACGCCCGGAGAACGACGCGCGGATCACGGGCATCACCCATGACTCCCGTGCCGTCCGCCCCGGCGACCTGTACGCCGCCCTCCCGGGCGCCCGGCTGCACGGCGCCGACTTCGTCACCCAGGCCACCGGCCTCGGCGCGGCCGCCGTGCTGACCGACCCGACCGGCGCCGACCGCGCCGCCGCGAGCGGGCTGCCCGTGCTGGTCGTCGACGACCCGCGCGCGCTGATGGGCGAACTCGCGGCCACCATCTACGGTCACCCGGGCCGCGATCTGCTCCAGATCGGCATCACCGGCACCTCCGGCAAGACCACCACCGCCTACCTGGTGGAAGGCGGTCTGAAGACGGTCCGCAGCACCGGACTCATCGGCACCGTGGAGATGCGGATCGGTGACGAGCGCATCAAGTCCGAGCGCACCACCCCCGAGGCCACCGACCTCCAGGCCCTGTTCGCGGTCATGCGCGAACGCGGCGTCGAGGCGGTCGCGATGGAGGTCTCCAGCCACGCGCTGGTGCTCGGCCGCGTCGACGGCACCGTCTTCGACATCGCGGTGTTCAACAACCTGAGCCCGGAGCACATGGAGTTCCACTCCGACATGGAGGACTACTTCCAGGCGAAGGCCCAGCTGTTCACGCCCCGACGCAGCAGACTCGGCATCGTCAACCTCGACGACGAGTACGGCCGCAGGCTGGTCAAGGAGGCCGGGGTCCCGATCGTCACCTTCTCCGCCGAGGGCCACCCCGACGCCGACTGGCGGGCCGAGGACGTCCAGGTCGGCCCGATGGACTCCACGTTCACCGTGATCGGCCCCAAGGGCGAGCGGATCTCCGCCAGGTCGCCGATCGCCGGACCCTTCAACGTGGCCAACACCCTGGCCGCCATCACCGCCCTCGCCCTCGCGGGCCTCGACCCGCAGACCGCCGCCGACGGCATCGCCGCGGTGCCGGGCGTGCCGGGGCGCCTGGAGCGGGTGGACGCCGGGCAGCCGTATCTCGCGGTCGTGGACTACGCCCACAAGACCGACGCCGTCGAATCGGTCCTGCGCGCCCTGCGCAAGGTCACCGAGGGCAGGCTGCACATCGTGCTCGGTTGCGGCGGCGACCGTGACAGGACCAAGCGCGGGCCCATGGGAGCCGCCGCGGCCCGGCTCGCCGACACCGCCGTACTGACCTCCGACAACCCCCGCTCCGAGGACCCCCTCGCCATCCTCGCCACCATGCTCGACGGTGCCGCGTCCGTACCGTCGCACGAGCGCGGTGAGGTCCAGGTCTTCGAGGACCGGGCCGCCGCGATCGCCGCCGCCGTCGCCCGCGCCCGGCCGGGGGACACCGTGCTGGTCGCCGGCAAGGGCCACGAGCAGGGCCAGGACATCGCCGGAGTGGTCCGTCCCTTCGACGACCGCCAGGTGCTTCGAGAAGCCATTCAGAAGACCCAGGGATGAACTTGTGATCGCCCTCTCTCTCGCCGAGATCGCCTCAGTCGTCGGCGGGCAGACGCACGACATACCGGATCCGTCCGTCCAGGTCACCGGACCCGTCGTCCGGGACTCCCGGGAGGCGGGGCCCGGCAGCCTCTTCGTCGCCTTCGTCGGCGAGCGCGTGGACGGCCACGACTTCGCGGCGCAGGTCGTCGGGGCGGGCGCGGTCGCCGTCCTCGCCTCGCGGCCCGTCGGCGTGCCCGCCATCGTCGTCGAGGACGTCCAGACGGCGCTGGGCGCGCTCGCCCGCCACGTCGTGCAACGGCTCGGCGCGACCCTCGTGGCCCTCACCGGCTCCGCGGGCAAGACCAGCACCAAGGACCTGATCGCCCAGGTGCTCCAGCGCAAGGCGCCGACGGTGTGGACCCCGGGCTCGCTCAACAACGAGATCGGGCTGCCGCTGACCGCCCTCAGCGCCACCGACGAGACCAGGTTCCTGGTCCTGGAGATGGGCGCCCGCGGTATCGGCCACATCCGCTACCTCGCGGACCTGACGCCTCCGAGGATCGGTCTCGTCCTGAACGTCGGCACCGCCCACATCGGCGAGTTCGGCGGCCGGGAGCAGATCGCCCAGGCCAAGGGCGAACTGGTGGAGTCCCTGCCCGAGGACGGCGCCGCGATCCTCAACGCCGACGACCCCCTCGTACGGGCCATGGCATCCCGTACGAAGGCGAAGGTGGTCCTTTTCGGAGAGTCCGACGAAGCGGACGTACGTGCCGAGAACGTGCGACTCACGGACACCGGACAGCCCGCCTTCAGGCTTCGCACACCCTCCGGTGACAGCGACGTGACCATGCGCCTGTACGGTGAGCACCACGTGTCGAACGCGCTCGCCGCGGCCGCCGTCGCCCATGAGCTGGGCATGTCCGCAGCTGAGATCGCCACCGCGCTCTCCGAGGCGGGCTCCCTCTCCCGCTGGCGTATGGAGGTCACCGAGCGCCCGGACGGCGTGACGGTCGTCAACGACGCCTACAACGCGAACCCCGAGTCCATGCGAGCGGCTTTGCGCGCGCTCGCGGCCATGGGCAAGGGGCGGCGGACCTGGGCGGTGCTCGGCAAGATGGCCGAGCTCGGGGACGAGGCGCTCGCCGAGCACGACGCGGTCGGACGGCTCGCCGTCCGGCTCAACGTCAGCAAGCTCGTCGCGGTCGGGGGCAGGGAAGCGTCCTGGCTGCAACTGGGCGCATATAACGAGGGTTCGTGGGGTGAGGAGTCGGTGCACGTGTCCGACGCACAGTCGGCGGTCGACCTGTTGCGCAGCGAGCTGCGTCCGGGAGACGTCGTACTCGTGAAGGCGTCCCGTTCGGTCGGCCTGGAGAGTGTCGCCGCGGCGCTGCTCGGCGCCGAGGGTGAGGTTGCCGCCCGATGATGAAGCAGATCCTGTTCGCAGGAGTCATTGGTCTGTTCCTGACCCTGGTCGGCACCCCGCTGCTGATCAAACTGCTCGCGCGCAAGGGCTACGGTCAGTACATCCGAGACGACGGCCCGCGCGAGCACGCCAGCAAGCGCGGTACGCCGACCATGGGTGGTATCGCCTTCATCCTGGCGACGGTTGTCGCCTACTTCCTGTCCAAGGTCATCACCGGCTACCCCCCGACCTACTCGGGTCTGCTGGTGCTCGGCCTGATGGTCGGCATGGGCCTGGTCGGCTTCCTCGACGACTACATCAAGATCGTCAAGCGGCGTTCGCTCGGTCTGCGGGCCAAGGCCAAGATGGCCGGCCAGCTGATCGTCGGCATCAGCTTCGCGGTGCTCGCCCTGATGTTCCCGGACGCCCGCAACAACACCCCCGCCTCCGACCGGCTGTCGTTCATCACGGACTTCGGCTGGAAGATCGGCCCGGTGCTGTTCGTGATCTGGGCGCTGTTCATGATCCTCGCCATGTCCAACGGCGTGAACCTGACGGACGGTCTGGACGGCCTGGCCACCGGCGCCTCCGTACTCGTCTTCGGCGCCTACACCTTCATCGGCGTCTGGCAGTTCCAGGAGTCCTGCGCCAACGCGGGCACCCTGACCAACCCGGGTGCCTGCTACGAGGTACGGGATCCCCTCGACCTGGCGGTCATCGCCTCGGCGCTGATGGGTGCCTGCCTCGGCTTCCTGTGGTGGAACACCTCGCCGGCCAAGATCTTCATGGGCGACACGGGTTCGCTCGCGCTCGGCGGCGTCCTCACCGGCCTGGCCATCCTCTCCCGCACGGAGCTGCTGGTGGCCATCATGGGCGGCCTGTTCGTCCTCATCACCATGTCCGTGGTCATCCAGGTCGGCTCCTTCAAGCTCACCGGCAAGCGCGTCTTCCGGATGGCGCCGCTCCAGCACCACTTCGAGCTCAAAGGCTGGTCCGAGGTCCTTGTGGTGGTCCGTTTCTGGATCATCCAGGGCATCTGCGTGATCGTCGGCCTGGGCCTCTTCTACGCGGGATGGGCAGCGGAAAAGTGACCTCCTCGGAGTCTGCCGACTGGCAGGGCAAGCACGTCACCGTCGCCGGCCTCGGCGTCTCCGGCCTCCCGGCGGCCAAGGCCCTGCACGCGCGCGGAGCCGTCGTCACGGTCGTCAACGACGGCGACGACGCACGCGCGCGTGAGCAGGCCGCCGAACTTCAGGCGCTCGGCATCACCGTCCGCCTCGGCGACGGCGCGACCCTGCCCGAGGGCACCGAGCTCGTCGTCACCGCCCCCGGCTGGCAGCCCGACAAGCCACTGTTCACGGCGGCCCGCGAGGCCGGCGTCGACATCTGGGGGGACGTGGAGCTCGCCTGGCGGCTGCGCGGCCCCGACGCGGCCCCCTGGCTCGCCATCACCGGCACCAACGGCAAGACGACCACCACCCAGATGCTGGCGTCGATCCTGACGGCCGCCGGGCTGCGCACCGCCGCCGTCGGCAACATCGGCGTCTCCCTGCTGGACGCGGTGCTCGGCGAGGAGCGCTACGACGTCCTCGCCGTGGAGTTGTCCAGCTACCAGCTGCACTGGGCGCCCTCCCTGCGCGCCCACTCCGCCGCCGTGCTCAACCTCGCGCCGGACCACCTGGACTGGCACGGCTCCATGGAGGCGTACGCGCGCGACAAGGGCCGCGTCTACGAGGGCAATCGCGTGGCCTGCGTCTACAACGTGGCCGACAAGGCCACCGAGGACCTGGTGCGTGAGGCGGACGTGGAGGAGGGCTGCCGGGCCATCGGCTTCACCCTCGGCTCCCCGGGCCCCTCCCAACTCGGCGTCGTGGACGGCATCCTGGTCGACCGCGCCTTCGTCGAGAACCGGCAGAAGAACGCGCAGGAGCTCGCCGAGATCTCCGACGTCACCCCGCCGGCCCCGCACAACATCGCCAACGCCCTTGCGGCGGCGGCCCTCGCGCGCGCCTTCGGGGTGCCCGCCAAGGCCGTACGCGACGGTCTGCGGGCCTTCACGCCGGACGCGCACCGCATCGCGCACGTGGCCGACCTGGACGGCGTCTCCTACGTCGACGACTCCAAGGCCACCAACACCCATGCGGCACAAGCCTCGTTGGCGGCGTACGAGTCGATCGTGTGGATCGCGGGCGGCCTCGCCAAGGGCGCCACCTTCGACGAACTGGTCGCCCGGTCGGCACAACGGTTGCGCGGTGCCGTGCTCATCGGACAGGACCGCGAGCTGATCCGTGAAGCCCTCGCGCGACACGCCCCGGAAGTACCCGTCGTCGACCTCGACCGGACCGACACTGGGGCGATGCTCCAGGCGGTGACGGAGGCGAAGCGGCTCGCTCGGCCCGGCGACACGGTGCTGCTGGCCCCGGCCTGCGCCTCCATGGACATGTTCACCAACTACAACAAGCGCGGTGACGCGTTCGCGGAGGCGGTTCGCGAACTCGGCTCCTGACCGACGTAGCGGAGGCTCTGATGCCCACTAGCCGTACCGGCCGACCGCCCGTGCAGCGGGCCGTCAGACGTCCCGCGGCTTCCCGGGCACCGCGGGAGAACCCCGTCCAACAGCTCGTCACCCGCGCGCGCAAGGCGTGGGACCGGCCCCTGACCGCGTACTACCTGATCCTCGGCGGCAGTCTGCTGATCACCGTGCTGGGTCTGGTGATGGTCTACTCGGCCTCCCAGATCAAGGCGTTGCAGATGTCGCTGCCGGGGTCCTACTTCTTCCGCAAGCAGCTCCTCGCCGCCTCGATCGGCGCCGGGCTGATGCTGCTCGCCTCGCGGATGCCGGTGAAGCTGCACCGGGCGCTGGCCTACCCGATCCTCGCGGGCGCCGTCTTCCTGATGGCGCTGGTGCAGGTGCCGGGGATAGGGATGGCGGTCAACGGCAACCAGAACTGGATCTCGCTCGGCGGTTCCTTCCAGATCCAGCCCAGCGAGTTCGGCAAGCTCGCCCTGGTGCTGTGGGGTGCCGACCTGCTCGCCCGCAAGCAGGACAAGAAGCTGCTCACGCAGTGGAAACACATGCTGGTGCCGCTCGTCCCGGTCGCCTTCATGCTGCTCGGGCTGATCATGCTCGGCGGCGACATGGGCACCGCGATCATCCTCACGGCGATCCTTTTCGGCCTGTTGTGGCTCGCGGGGGCACCGACCCGGCTGTTCGTCGGGGTGTTGTCGGTGGCCGCCGCGATCGGTCTGATCCTCATCAAGACCAGCCCCAACCGGATGGCCCGGCTCCAGTGCATCGGCGCCACCGACCCCGGCCCGGGCGACACCTGCTGGCAGGCCGTGCACGGCATCTACGCCCTCGCCTCCGGCGGGATCTTCGGCTCCGGGCTCGGCGCGAGTGTGGAAAAATGGGGCCAACTCCCGGAAGCGCACACGGACTTCATCTTCGCCGTCACCGGTGAGGAACTGGGCCTCGCGGGGACGCTGTCGGTGCTGGCCCTCTTCGCGGCTCTAGGCTATGCGGGTATCCGCGTGGCCGGTCGTACGGAGGACCCCTTCGTCAGGTATGCCGCGGGAGGCGTGACCACCTGGATCACCGCGCAGGCGGTGATCAACATCGGTGCGGTGCTCGGTCTGCTGCCGATCGCCGGTGTCCCCCTCCCGCTGTTCTCCTACGGAGGATCCGCCCTGCTGCCGACCATGTTCGCCATCGGGCTGCTGATCGCCTTCGCGCGTGACGAGCCCGCTGCGCGGGCCGCGCTGTCGATGCGGCAGCCCCGCTTTGGTAGAAAGCGGGGAGGCGGGGGTCTCTCGGGGCCTCGGAGATGGAACACGATGCGACGGCGCGCCTCGGCGCGTTCGTCCGGAGAGCGGTGAATTTCGGTGCATGTCGTACTCGCCGGTGGGGGGACCGCCGGCCACATCGAGCCCGCGCTCGCCCTCGCGGACGCCCTGCGCAGGCAGGACCCCACCGTGGGGATCACGGCCCTGGGCACGGAGCGCGGCCTTGAGACTCGTCTCGTTCCCGAGCGCGGCTACGAACTCGCGCTGATCCCGGCCGTGCCCCTGCCACGCAAGCCCACCCCCGAGCTGATCACCGTCCCGGGCCGGCTGCGCGGCACCATCAAGGCCGCCGAGCAGATCCTGGAGCGCACCAAGGCGGACGCCGTGGTCGGCTTCGGCGGGTACGTGGCCCTGCCCGCCTACCTCGCCGCCAAGCGGCTCGGCGTGCCGATCGTGGTGCACGAGGCGAACGCCCGCCCCGGCCTCGCCAACAAGATCGGCTCCCGCTACGCCGCCAGGGTCGCCGTCTCCACCCCGGACAGCAAGCTCCGCGACGCCCGCTACATCGGCATCCCGCTGCGCCGGACCATCGCCACCCTGGACCGGGCCGCCGCCCGTCCCGAGGCCCGCGCGATGTTCGGCCTGGACCCGAACCTGCCGACCCTGCTGGTCTCCGGCGGCTCGCAGGGCGCCCGCCGCCTCAACGAGGTCGTGCAGCAGGTCGCGCCCTGGCTCCAGCAGGCCGGCATCCAGATCCTGCACGCGGTCGGCCCGAAGAACGAACTGCCGCACGTGCAGCAGATGCCGGGGATGCCCCCGTACATCCCGGTACCGTACGTGGACCGGATGGATCTCGCGTACGCCGCGGCCGACATGATGCTCTGCCGCGCGGGCGCGATGACCGTCGCCGAACTCTCCGCCGTCGGGCTCCCGGCCGCCTATGTCCCGCTGCCCATCGGCAACGGCGAACAGCGGCTCAACGCCCAGCCGGTGGTCAAGGCGGGCGGCGGTCTGCTGGTCGACGACGCGGAGCTGACCCCCGAGTGGGTGCAGCAGCAGGTCCTGCCCGTCCTCGCCGACCCGCACCGGCTGTACGAGATGTCCCGCGCCGCCGCCGAGTTCGGCCGCCGGGACGCCGACGAGCTGCTCGTCGGCATGGTGTACGAGGCGATCGCCGCCAGCCGAGCACACCGCTAGGCACGGCGTTTCCATGTAGAGCGAAGGGCAGGCAGCGTGGCCGGAACGACGACCGCCGAGCGCGGTGAACGCCAGCAGGAGTCGTCCGGCCCGCCGCCCGTCCGCCGGTTGCGGGCGCCTCGGCCCCGGACGGTCGTCGTCCTCGCCGTCGCGCTGGTCCTGCTCGGCGCGGGCTCCCTGTGGGCCCTGTACGGCTCGCAGTGGCTGCGCGTGGAGCGCGTGGCGGTCTCGGGCACCGGCGTTCTGACGCCCGCACAGGTGCGCGAGGCCGCCGATGTGCCGACCGGGGCGCCGCTGATTTCCGTGGACACCGACGCGATCGAGGCACGGTTGCTCCGGAAATTGCCCCGAATTGACGCGGTTGATGTGGCTCGTTCCTGGCCCCACGGAATCGATCTGAAAGTGGTTGAGCGCACTCCGGTTCTGATTGTCGAAAAGGGCGGAAAGTTTGCCGAAGTGGACGACGACGGCGTCCGTTTTGCCACGGTTTCCCGGGCCCCGAAAGGCGTTCCCGCGCTGGAATTGACGGTCTCCGAGTCGGGTTCCGCCGCCGCGAGCCTGCGCCGCTTCGGCGAGGAACGGCTGGTGCGCGAGGCGGTGCGGGTCGCCGGTCACATCCCGGCCGCCGTGGCGAAGAGCACCCGGACCGTCAAGGTGCGTTCCTACGACGACATCTCGCTGGAGTTGAGCGACGGTCGCACCGTCGCGTGGGGGAGTGGCGAGAAGGGGGCCGAGAAGGCCCGTACGCTCGACGCTCTCATGAAAGCGGTGCCGGACGCGCGGCACTTCGACGTCTCCGTTCCCACCGCCCCTGCGTCATCAGGGAGTTGACGTCCATCCGCGCAGGCCAGCACCCTGGTTGGCTACCGCTACGGCTGATCACATAGGGTGAAAAGAAAAACGGGAGGTTCGGCGTGTTCGTTGAACGTGCGCCACTTGTCGACTTAGTGTCCTGTTCAGAAGACTCCAGGGAACAGACACACTGGTAACCCTAAACTTCAACGTTAGGGTTCGGGTCGGCGCTATGGACCGTCCCATTCGGCATCCGTCGTCGCATCGCAACACCCGCGATACGACGACACGTAACTCGAGGCGAGAGGCCTTCGACGTGGCAGCACCGCAGAACTACCTCGCAGTCATCAAAGTCATCGGTGTCGGCGGCGGTGGTGTCAATGCCATCAACCGGATGATCGAGGTCGGTCTCAAGGGCGTCGAGTTCATCGCCATCAACACCGACGCGCAGGCGCTGTTGATGAGCGACGCCGACGTCAAGCTCGACGTCGGCCGTGAACTCACCCGCGGACTCGGCGCCGGCGCCAACCCGGCCGTCGGACGCAAGGCCGCCGAGGATCACCGCGAGGAGATCGAGGAGGTCCTCAAGGGGGCCGACATGGTCTTCGTGACGGCCGGTGAAGGCGGCGGCACCGGCACCGGCGGCGCACCCGTCGTGGCCAACATCGCACGCAACCTGGGCGCCCTCACGATCGGCGTGGTCACCCGCCCGTTCACCTTCGAGGGCCGGCGCCGCGCCAACCAGGCCGAGGACGGCATCGCGGAACTCCGCGAAGAGGTCGACACCCTCATCGTCATCCCCAACGACCGACTGCTGTCCATCTCGGACCGCCAGGTCTCGGTGCTCGACGCCTTCAAGTCGGCAGACCAGGTCCTGCTCTCCGGTGTCCAGGGCATCACCGACCTCATCACCACGCCCGGCCTGATCAACCTCGACTTCGCCGACGTCAAGTCGGTCATGTCCGAGGCCGGTTCGGCCCTCATGGGCATCGGCTCGGCCCGCGGCGACGACCGCGCGGTGGCCGCCGCCGAGATGGCGATCTCCTCGCCGCTGCTGGAGGCGTCCATCGACGGCGCCCGCGGTGTGCTGCTCTCCATCTCCGGTGGCTCCGACCTCGGCCTGTTCGAGATCAACGAGGCCGCCCAACTGGTCTCCGAGGCCGCCCACCCCGAGGCGAACATCATCTTCGGCGCGGTCATCGACGACGCCCTCGGCGACGAGGTGCGCGTCACGGTCATCGCCGCCGGCTTCGACGGCGGCCAGCCGCCGACCCGCCGGGACACCGTCCTCGGCTCGACCTCCTCCTCCCCGGCCCGCCGGGAGGAGCCCACCCCGGTACGGCAGACCGAGTCCCGCCCGTCCTTCGGCTCGCTCGGCAGCGTCACGCCGAAGGAGGACCCGGAGCCCGCGCCCGAGCCGGTGGCCGACCTCCCGGTCGCCCCGCCGGTCCCGCCGTCGCGGTCCTACTCGGACAGCGCGGCCGAGGAACTGGACGTGCCGGACTTCCTGAAGTGATAGGACAGCGCTCCGCAACGAGCACTGCGAGCGGCGCCCACTTCGCCTTCACCGACCGGTGGGGCGGGGTGAGCGCCGTTCCGTACGAGGAGCTCAACCTCGGCGGGGCGGTCGGGGACGACGCCGACGCCGTACGCACCAACCGTGAACTGGCCGCCAAGTCGCTGGGGCTCGACCCCGGCCGGGTGGTCTGGATGAACCAGGTGCACGGGGCGGACGTGGCCGTGGTCGCGGAGCCCTGGGGCGACCGGCCGGTGCCGGAGGTGGACGCGATCGTCACCGCCGAGCGGGGTCTCGCCCTCGCCGTCCTCACCGCGGACTGCACGCCCGTACTGCTCGCCGACCCGGTCGCCGGAGTCGTCGGCGCGGTGCACGCGGGACGGCCCGGCATGATCGCCGGGGTCGTCCCCGCCGCCGTGCGGGCCATGGCCGAACTCGGCGCCGACCCCGTCCGGATCGTCGCCCGCACCGGACCCGCCGTCTGCGGCCGGTGCTACGAGGTGCCGGACGCGATGCGCGCCGACGTCGCCGCGAACGAGCCGGCGGCGTACGCCGAGACGAGTTGGGGCACACCCGCGGTGGACGTGACCGCCGGGGTGCACGCGCAGCTCGAACGGCTCGGGGTGCGCGACCGGGAGCGGTCGCCGGTGTGCACGCTCGAATCGGGCGACCACTTCTCCTACCGACGCGATCGCACCACGGGGCGACTCGCGGGATATGTCTGGCTGGGCTGAGAGAGCATGACGGACCGTAAGGACGAACTCGCCGCGAATCTGGCGAAGGTGGAGGAGCGGATCGTCGCCGCGTGCGCGGCCGCGGGCCGCAAGCGCGAGGAAGTGACCCTGATCGTGGTCACCAAGACCTACCCCGCGAGTGATGTGCGGATCCTGTCCGCACTCGGCGTGCGCGCCGTCGCCGAGAACAAGGACCAGGACGCGGCACCCAAGGCGGCCGAATGCTCGGATCTGCCCCTTGAGTGGCATTTCGTCGGACAGCTTCAGACCAACAAGGTGCGTTCCGTGGTCGGTTACGCGGATCTCGTGCAGTCCGTCGATCGTTCGAAGCTGGTGACGGCCCTGTCGAAGGAGGCCGTACGGGCCGAGCGCGAGGTGGGGTGTCTGCTCCAGGTCGCGCTCGACGCCGGGGAGAGCGAGCGGGGGGAGCGCGGCGGTGTCGCGCCGGGCGGGATCGGGGAGTTGGCCGATCTGGTCGCCGGTGCTCCGGGGCTTCGGCTCGCCGGGCTGATGACCGTCGCGCCGCTCACCGGGGAGTACGCGGGTCGCCAACAGGCGGCGTTCGAGCGGTTGATGGATTTGTCGACTGACCTGCGCCGAAGTCATCCGGCTGCGAACATGGTCTCGGCAGGGATGAGTGCGGACCTCGAACAGGCCGTGGCGGCCGGAGCGACACATGTGCGCGTCGGTACGGCGGTACTCGGAGTCCGCCCGAGGCTCGGGTAACGTCGCCAGGAAGTCGGACCACAGCAGAAAATATGGTCATTACCGCCGGAAGGCGGGTGTAACGACCACGTGGATCGCGGGCACTTGGCAGTCGTCAGCCGATCCACCACAGAGCGGAGGACTCAGAGAATGGCCGGCGCGATGCGCAAGATGGCGGTCTACCTCGGCCTCGTGGAGGACGATGGGTACGACGGCCGCGGATTCGACCCCGACGACGACTTCGAACCCGAACTGGACCCGGAGCCCGAGCGGGACCACCGGAGGCATGAACCGGTACACCAGGCGCACAGTGCACATCAGTCCCAAAGGGACGAAGAGGTGCGAATCGTGCAGCCGCCGGTGACGCGCGAGCCGGTCGCCCGTTCCGCTTCGCTCACCGCTGAATCCGGGCGTCCGGCGCGGATCGCGCCCGTGGCGTCCATCACACAAGAACGCGCAAGCCTGGAGAAGAACGCACCGGTGATCATGCCCAAGGTCGTGTCGGAACGAGAGCCTTACCGGATCACCACGCTTCACCCGCGGACCTACAACGAGGCCCGTACCATCGGGGAACACTTCCGTGAGGGCACCCCGGTGATCATGAATCTGACTGAGATGGATGACACAGACGCCAAGCGACTTGTCGACTTTGCGGCCGGTTTGGTGTTTGGTCTTCACGGCAGCATCGAGCGGGTGACGCAGAAGGTGTTCCTGTTGTCGCCTGCTAACGTCGATGTCACGGCGGAGGACAAGGCCCGTATCGCAGAGGGCGGGTTCTTCAATCAGAGCTGAGACAGACGACCGGTAAGACGTACGAGCAGGGGAGAGGGAAACACAGACCATGGGCGTGTTCGCGCAGGTGATCTACATCGCGCTGATGGTGTTCCTCATCGTGCTCATCTTCCGGTTGGTCATGGACTACGTCTTCCAGTTCGCCCGCTCGTGGCAACCTGGCAAGGCGATGGTGGTCGTTCTGGAGGCCACCTACACTGTCACCGATCCACCGCTGAAGCTTCTGCGGCGGTTCATTCCGCCGCTGCGTCTCGGGGGCGTGGCGCTCGACCTGTCCTTCTTCGTACTGATGATCATCGTCTACATCTTGATCTCTATCGTGGGCAATCTCGCGAGGTGACAGTGGACGATACGGTCCTGCCGACTGCCGATGACTACGTTGAGGTGAAGAGATGCCGTTGACCCCCGAGGACGTGCGGAACAAGCAGTTCACGACCGTCCGCCTCCGAGAAGGCTATGACGAGGACGAGGTCGATGCCTTCCTCGATGAGGTCGAAGCCGAACTGACGCGCCTGCTGCGCGAGAACGAGGATCTGCGCGCCAAGCTGGCCGCGGCGACGCGTGCCGCTGCCCAGAACCAGCAGAACATGCGCAAGCCTCCGGAGGGCCCCGGCGGCCCCCAGGATCAGCAGCAGGGCGGGATGCAACAGCAGGGTATGCCGCAGCAGGGTATGCCCCAGCAGGGTGGGATGCCGCAGCAGGGCATGCGTGGGCCCGGCGGCCCCGTGCCGGCCGGCATATCGGGCCCGCCGCAGCAGCAGATGGGCGGCCCCATGGGCGGTCCGCCCCAGCTGCCGAGCGGTGCGCCGCAGCTGCCTGCCGGTCCCAGCGGTCAGGGTGGCCCGCAGGGTCCCGGCCCGATGGGCCAGGGGCACGGTCCGATGGGCCAGGGGCCCATGGGTCAGGGCCCGATGGGCGGCCAGCCCCCCATGCAGCAGCAGATGGGTGGCCCGATGGGCGGCCCCATGGGCGGCATGGGTGGCCCCGGTCAGGGCCCCGGTGGCGACAGCGCCGCGCGAGTCCTGTCGCTGGCCCAGCAGACCGCCGACCAGGCGATCGCCGAGGCCCGTTCCGAGGCCAACAAGATCGTCGGCGAGGCGCGTTCGCGTGCCGAGGGTCTCGAGCGTGACGCCCGTGCCAAGGCCGACGCCCTGGAGCGGGACGCGCAGGAGAAGCACCGCGTCGCGATGGGCTCCCTGGAGTCCGCCCGCGCCACGCTGGAGCGCAAGGTCGAGGATCTGCGTGGCTTCGAGCGCGAGTACCGCACCCGCCTGAAGTCCTACCTCGAGTCGCAGCTGCGTCAGTTGGAGACCCAGGCCGACGACTCGCTGGCCCCGCCGCGCACCCCGGCGACCGCGTCGCTGCCGCCGTCCCCGGCGCCCTCCATGGCCCCGGCCGGCGCGAGCGCCCCGTCGTACGGCGGCAACCCGGGCGGCATGGGCGGCGGCCCGTCCCCGGCGGGCCCGTCCTACGGCGGCCAGCAGCAGATGTCGCCCGCGATGACCCAGCCGATGGCTCCGGTCCGGCCGCAGGGCCCCGGCCCGATGGGCCAGGCTCCGTCGCCGATGCGCGGCTTCCTCATCGACGAGGACGACAACTGACGAGAGGTAGTACGCCTCAGGCGTCGGCAGCGTTCAGGGCGAGGCCCCGGGTTTTGACCCGGGGCCTCGCCCTTTCGCATGGGGTCACCGGTGCGGGGCGCCGCTACGGGGCGCGGTGGTGGGGCTGTTGGGCGGGTGGGGGCGACGGCGGCCAGTCGTGCGGTGCTTCGCGGCGCTTGGGGCGGCGTTGCCCGGTCGTGTGGGGTTCGTCGCGTCCCTCGCGGGGGCGGGGCGGTGGTGTCCGGGGGCGTGCGGTTCGTCGCGGCGCTTGGGCGGGGCGGGGTGCGGTGGTTGTGGCTGGCCGTGCGGTGCTTCGCGGTGCTTGGGGCGGCGTTGGCCGGTCGTGTGGGGTTCGTCGCGTCCCTCGCGGGGCGGGGCGGCGTTGCCCGGTCGTGTGGTTTGTCATGTCCCTTGGGCGGGGGTGAGGTGGTCGTGGCCGTGGCGTAGGTCCTCGCGTCGCCTGGCAGGGGCGGGGCACGCTCTGGCCGTGGTGGGGTTCCTCGCGGGGGTGGGCCGGTGGTGTCCGGGGGTGTGCGGTTCGCCGCGGCGCTTGGGCGGGGGTGGGGTGGTGGCATGGGGAAGGGCCCGGCTCCGCTGGGGAGTCCGGGCCCCTCGGGCGCCGTGCCGGTTACGCCTTGCGCAGGCGGAACGTCAGCGACAGGCCCTCGTCGGTGAAGGCCTCGCCGTAGGTGTCGTCCGCCTCTCCCTGGCCGAAGTCCGTCGCCAGGACCTCGTCGGAGATCAGGCCCGTGTGCTCGGTCAGGGCCTCGACCACCGCCGGGTCGGTGGAGGTCCAGCGCAGCGCG
Source organism: Streptomyces sp. NPDC034103 (assembly GCF_055575395.1). Classification (NCBI taxonomy): domain Bacteria; kingdom Bacillati; phylum Actinomycetota; class Actinomycetes; order Kitasatosporales; family Streptomycetaceae; genus Streptomyces; species Streptomyces sp. NPDC034103. The sequence goes on from NZ_JBVISS010000019.1 coordinate 93,704, forward strand.
ATGCGGTCGGCCACGTCGAGGCCGCTGTTCTTGCGGGCCTCCTGGATCAGGCGGATCGCGTCACGGGCGAGGCCGGCCTGGCGGAGCTCCTCCGTGATCTCCAGGTCCAGGGCGACCGTGGCACCGGAGTCGGAGGCGACCGACCAGCCCTCGCGCGGGGTCTCCGTGATGATCACCTCATCGGGGGCGAGCGTGACCGTCTCGCCGTCGACCTCCACCGATGCCGTGCCCTCGCGCAGGGCGAGGGAGAGCGCGGCGGCGTCCGCGTGCGCGACGGCCTTGGCCACGTCCTGGACGCGCTTGCCGAAACGCTTGCCCAGGGCGCGGAAGTTGGCCTTCGCGGTGGTGTCCACCAGGCTGCCGCCGACCTCGGAGAGGGACGCGAGCGCGCTCACGTTCAGCTCCTCCGTGATCTGCGCGTGCAGTTCGCGGTCGAGGGCGTCGAAACCGGTCGCCGCGATGAGCGCCCGGGACAGCGGCTGGCGGGTCTTCACACCCGACTCCGCGCGCGTGGCCCGGCCCAGCTCGACGAGCCGGCGCACCAGGACCATCTGCTTCGACAGTTCCGGGTCGATGGCGCCGAGGTCGGCCTCCGGCCACGACGCCAGGTGCACCGACTCCGGGGCGCCCGGGGTGACCGGGGCGACCAGGTCCTGCCAGACCCGCTCGGTGATGAACGGGGTCAGCGGGGCCATCAGCTTGGTGACCGTCTCGACGACCTCGTGCAGGGTGCGCAGCGCGGCCTTGTCGCCCTGCCAGAAGCGGCGCCGGGAGCGGCGGACGTACCAGTTGGAGAGGTCGTCGACGAACGCCGACAGGAGCTTGCCGGCGCGCTGGGTGTCGTACGCCTCCAGGGCCTGGGTCACCTGGTCGGTGAGGGCGTGGAGTTCGGACAGCAGCCAGCGGTCCAGGACCGGGCGGTCGGCCGGGGCCGGGTCGGCCTCGCTGGGCGCCCAGTTCGACGTACGGGCGTACAGGGCCTGGAAGGCGACCGTGTTCCAGTAGGTGAGGAGGGTCTTCCGCACCACCTCCTGGATGGTGCCGTGGCCGACGCGGCGGGCCGCCCAGGGGGAACCGCCGGCCGCCATGAACCAGCGCACCGCGTCCGCCCCGTGCCGGTCCATCAGCGGGATCGGCTCCAGGGTGTTGCCCAGGTGCTTGGACATCTTGCGGCCGTCCTCGGCGAGGATGTGGCCGAGGCAGACCACGTTCTCGTACGAGGACTTGTCGAAGACCAGGGTGCCGACGGCCATCAGCGTGTAGAACCAGCCGCGCGTCTGGTCGATGGCCTCGGAGATGAACTGCGCCGGGTAACGGGACTCGAACAGTTCCTTGTTCTTGTACGGGTAGCCCCACTGCGCGAACGGCATCGAACCCGAGTCGTACCAGGCGTCGATGACCTCCGGCACGCGCGTGGCCGTCTTCTCGCACTGCGGGCACGCGAAGGTGACGTCGTCGATGAACGGGCGGTGCGGGTCCAGTTCGGAGTGGTCCGTGCCGGTCAGCTCGGTGAGCTCCGCGCGGGAGCCGACGACCGTGAGGTGGTCGTCCTCGCAGCGCCAGATCGGCAGCGGGGTGCCCCAGTAGCGGTTGCGGGACAGCGCCCAGTCGATGTTGTTCTGGAGCCAGTCGCCGAAGCGGCCGTGCTTGACCGTCTCCGGGAACCAGTTGGTGTTCTCGTTCTCCTGGAGGAGGCGGTCCTTCAGCGCGGTGGTGCGGATGTACCAGGACGGCTGCGCGTAGTAGAGGAGCGCGGTGTGACAGCGCCAGCAGTGCGGGTAGCTGTGCTCGTACGGGATGTGCTTGAAGAGGAGGCCGCGCTGCTGGAGGTCCTCGGTGAGCTGTTCGTCCGCCTTCTTGAAGAAGACGCCGCCTACCAGGGGGACGTCTTCCTCGAACGTGCCGTCCGGGCGGACCGGGTTGACCACGGGCAGGCCGTAGGCGCGGCAGACCTTGAGGTCGTCCTCACCGAAGGCGGGGGACTGGTGGACCAGACCCGTACCGTCCTCGGTCGTGACGTACTCGGCGTTGACGACGAAGTGCGCCGCCTCCGGGAACTCCACGAGCTCGAACGGACGTTGATAGGTCCAGCGCTCCATCTCGGCGCCGGTGAAGGACTGGCCGGTGGTCTGCCAGCCCTCGCCGAGCGCCTTGGCGAGCAGCGGCTCGGCGACCACGAGCTTCTCCTCGCCGTCGGTGGCGACGACGTAGGTGACCTCCGGGTGCGCGGCGACCGCCGTGTTGGACACCAGGGTCCAGGGGGTGGTCGTCCACACCAGGAGCGCGGCCTCGCCGGCGAGCGGACCGGAGGTGAGCGGGAAACGGACGTACACGGACGGGTCGACGACCGTCTCGTAGCCCTGCGCCAGCTCGTGGTCCGAGAGGCCGGTGCCGCAACGCGGGCACCAGGGGGCGACGCGGTGGTCCTGGACCAGCAGACCCTTGTCGAAGATCGTCTTCAGCGACCACCAGACCGACTCGATGTACTCGGGGTCCATCGTGCGGTACGGGTCCTGGAGGTCGGTCCAGTACCCCATGCGCGTCGTCAGCGCCTCGAAGGCGTCGGTGTGGCGGGTCACCGACTCGCGGCACTTGGCGTTGAACTCGGCGATGCCGTACGCCTCGATGTCCTGCTTGCCGGAGAAGCCGAGCTCCTTCTCGACCGCCAGCTCCACCGGCAGGCCGTGGCAGTCCCAGCCGGCCTTGCGGGCCACGTGGTAGCCGCGCATGGTGCGGAAGCGGGGGAAGACGTCCTTGAAGACGCGCGCCTCGATGTGGTGGGCGCCGGGCATGCCGTTGGCGGTGGGCGGGCCCTCGTAGAACACCCACTCGGGGCGGCCCTCGGACTGCTCCAGGGTCTTGGCGAAGATCTTCTGCTCGCGCCAGAACTCGAGCACGGCGTGCTCGAGGGCGGGCAGGTCGACCTGGGCGGGCACCTGGCGGTACATCGGCGTTGTCATCAGCGAGCTTCCTCCGGCGGACTTGCTGCCTTCCGTCCGGAGGGACGAGAGCCGAATGCTGTACGCCGTCGTCGGCGCGCTCCCGCGGTACCACCCTCCTTGGCTCCCCGGTGTGCCTTCCACACCGATGAGCCCCCTCATTGGGGTCGCGATGCCGGGTCTACCGCCCCTCGCGGGGTTTCTTCCGGCGGCTCCGGGGTGATCTTCGCGTCGCGCTCGCCCCCGGGCTCCCACCGTCCCCGGGTCGCTCTTGGCTGCGTACGCCGCTACTCGTCCCCATCCACGCTTTTCGCTCCGCCCAGTGTACGGCGCCGCACCGACAGCGGCCGACCGGATTTCCGGGTCCGGGGTGCGGGGGTGGCGGGTGGTGGGGGTGACCCGAATGGGGCGGTGCGCGCGTTCGGGTTCTGGGAGGCGCGGCGCGGCGGATTACCCGGCGGGGAGCTGGGCACAACGCATGCAGGCTCGGCGCGCCCCTGCGTGAGCCGGGCGAATCGGGCGGTGTGCCCCGTTGCCGTGGGACTCAAGTCGATTTATCGTCCCAGCACGATTCGCGTGCAAGATCACAATATGTGAAGGGGCCGCGGCCATGGTGGCGAAGAAGACCGCCGTACAGCAGTCGGCGTCGGGCAGCTCGGGGGCTGCCAAGGCCTCCGTCGGTGCGGCCAAGGACGTGGGCGGGAAGAAGAGCGCACAGGGGGGTGCGGAAGGGCGTGCCGCCAAGGTGACCAAGGCGGTGAAGGCGGTGGGCGAGGCCGTGAGGAAGACGGCGGCCAAGAGCCCCGCGAAGAAGACCGCGGCCAAGAAGGCCGCGGCGTCCAAGGCGGCTCCCGCGCGGAAGGCCGTGGAGCAGGAGGGGCCCGGGAGAGAGGGGGCCGGGAAGGCCGCCGCGAAGAAGACCGCCGCGAAGAAGACCGCGGGGAAGAAGACCGCGGGGAAGACGGCGTCGAGGACCACGGCGGTGAAGAAGACGGCAGCGGCGGCGAAGAACACGGCAGTGGCGTCGAGGACGACCGCCGCGGCCAAGAAGACGACCGCCGCGGCGAAGAAGGCGGCCGTGAAGAAGACGGCCACCGCGCGGAGCACCTCCACGAAGAGCACGACCGGCACGAAGAGCGCGGCCGGTACCGAGAGCACGGCCAAGAAGGCGGGCGCGGCCGAGGCCGCGAAGCAGACGGGAGCCACGACGGTGGTTGCGAAGAAGACTCCTGGCACGGCCACGGCGGCGAAGACCGCGGTCCCCAAGGCACGCCTCGCCGCGGCGGTGGAGCCGGGCGAACTCGCGGTCCGCCCCGGCGAGGACCCCTGGACGCCGGAGGAGGTCGAGGAGGCGCGCGCCGAGCTCCAGTCCGAGGCGCTGCGGCTGCGCACCGAGATCACGTCCTCCGAGGAGTCCCTCGCGGGTCTGATGCGGGACTCCGGGGACGGCGCCGGCGACGACCAGGCGGACACCGGCACCAAGAACATCACGCGCGAGCACGAGATGGCCCTCGCGGCCAACGCGCGCGAGATGCTGCTCCAGACCGAGCGCGCCCTGGAGCGGCTCGACGCGGGCACCTACGGTCTGTGCGAGAACTGTGGCAACCCCATCGGCAAGGCGCGCATGCAGGCGTTCCCGCGGGCCACCCTCTGCGTGGAGTGCAAGCAGAAGCAGGAACGCCGGTACTGAGGGTGCCAGGGGACGTGACGTACCCTCGTGCTCAGTCAGGTACCTAGTCGAGGGACTCACGTGGCAGAGGCGGAGCGCATCATCGGTACGCCGGACTCCCCGGAGGGGGCGGAGGCCGAGCCGGAGCAGTCAGCCGGTGCGGAGGGGCAGCAGAGCGCCGAGGCGCCGCCCAGGGGCAGGCGGCGGATCGCCGTGCTGTTCGCGGTCGCCACGTTCGCGTACGCCCTCGACCTGGTCAGCAAGATGATCGTGGTCGCCAAGCTGGAGCACCACGCGTCGATCGAGATCATCGGGGACTGGCTGAAGTTCGAGGCGATCCGCAACGCGGGCGCGGCCTTCGGCTTCGGCGAGGCCTTCACCGTGATCTTCACGGTGATCGCGGCGGCCGTGATCGTGGTGATCGCCCGGCTCGCCCGCAAGCTCTACAGCCTGCCCTGGGCGATCGCGCTCGGCCTGCTCCTCGGCGGCGCGCTCGGCAACCTCACCGACCGGGTCTTCCGCTCGCCGGGTGTCTTCAAGGGAGCGGTCGTCGACTTCATCGCGCCCAAGCACTTCGCGGTGTTCAACCTGGCGGACTCGGCGATCGTGTGCGGCGGCATCCTGATCGTGCTGCTGTCCTTCAAGGGCCTGGACCCGGACGGCACGGTCCACAAGGACTGATCCCCAGGGGCCGGTCCGCGGGACTGATCCACAGGCGCGGTCGGGGCCGCCGGTGCCGTCCGGCATACTCGACGGGTGAGCACGATTCCCGAGATCCGTACCCTGCCCGTGCCCGACGGCCTGGAGGGCGAGCGCGTCGACGCCGCCATCTCCCGCATGTTCGGCTTCTCCCGTACCAAGGCCGCCGAGCTCGCCGCGGCGGGGAAGGTCACGGTCGACGGCTCGGTGGTCGGGAAGTCCGAGCGGGTGCACGGCGGCGCCTGGCTAGAGGTGGAGATGCCGCAGGCGCCCGCGCCCGTGCGGGTCGTCGCCGAGCCGGTCGAGGGCATGGAGATCGTGCACGACGACGACGACGTGGTCGTGATCGTCAAGCCGGTCGGCGTCGCCGCGCACCCCAGCCCCGGCTGGACCGGCCCGACCGTCATCGGCGGCCTCGCCGCGGCCGGGTACCGTATCTCGACCTCCGGCGCCGCCGAGCGCCAGGGCATCGTGCACCGCCTCGACGTCGGCACCTCGGGCCTGATGGTGGTCGCGAAGTCCGAGCGCGCGTACACCTCGCTCAAGCGCCAGTTCAAGGAGCGCACGGTCGACAAGCGCTACCACACCCTGGTGCAGGGCCACCCGGACCCGACGAGCGGCACCATCGACGCCCCCATCGGCCGCCACCCGCAGCACGACTACAAGTGGGCGGTCACTGCCGAGGGCAAGGCGTCGGTCACCCACTACGACCTCATCGAGGCGTTCCGCGCGGCCTCCCTGCTCGACGTGAAGCTGGAGACCGGCCGCACCCACCAGATCCGCGTCCACATGGCCGCCCACCGCCACCCCTGCGTCGGCGACCTCACCTACGGCGCCGACCCGACGCTCGCCAAGCGGCTGCGGCTGACCCGGCAGTGGCTGCACGCCGTCCGCCTCGGCTTCGAGCACCCCGGGGACGGGGAGTGGGCGGAGTTCGCGAGCGACTACCCGGCCGACCTCCAGCAGGCCCTGGACCAGGTCCGCGAGGAGACGTACGGATGAGCCTGCCGTCGTACACCGTGCGCGTCGCCGAGGACCCCGCCGACCGCGAGCTGTGCTTCGCGGTGCGCAAGGAGGTCTTCGTCGCCGAGCAGGGGGTGCCGGCGGACCTGGAGTACGACGCGTACGACGCCGTCGCGGTGCATGTCCTGGCCGTGCGGGAGGACGGGGCGCCGCTGGGCACGGGGCGGCTGCTGTCCGGCTCCGAGGCCGCGGAGAAGGTCGGCGGCGATCTGACGCTCGGGTTGCTCGGGCGGCTCGCCGTCACCAAGGACGCCCGCGGGCTCGGGGTCGGCGTCGCGCTCGTGCGGGCCATCGAGGAGGCGGCACGCGCGCGGGGGCTCGCCGCGGTGGAGCTGCACGCCCAGACGCACGCGCTGGGGTTCTACGAGCGACTGGGCTACGAGGCCTACGGGCCGGAGTACCCGGAGGCCGGGATCCCGCACCGCGGAATGCGGCGCGCGCTGTAGCGCGGGGGCCGAAAGCGCTGGTGGGAACGGCGGCGTGGCAGGCTTGAGGCCTGTCGTCCGAACGCCGAGAACCCCATCGGAGTGCTGATCGTGGATCAGTTGGCCCTGTTGTTCGTGCTGTTGCTCGGGGCCGTGGTCAGTGTCCCGGTCGGCGACCGGTTGAAGTTGCCGGCGCCGGTGCTGATGACCCTGCTCGGGATCGTGCTGGCCCTGCTCGCGTTCGTGCCGAACGTCGAGGTCCCGCCGGACCTGATCCTTCCGCTGCTGCTGCCACCGCTGCTCTACGCGGCCGTGCGGCGGACCTCGTGGCGGCAGTTCACGGCCAACGTCAGGCCGATCTTCCTGCTGGCCGTGGCCCTGGTGTTCGTCACCACCCTGTGCGTGGCCCTCGTCGCCCACGCGGTCGTGCCGGGCCTGCCGATCGCCGCCGCCGTGGCGCTGGGCGCGCTGGTGGCGCCGCCCGACCCGGTCGCGGCGACCGCCGTCGCCGGGCAGCTCGGGCTGCCGCGCCGGCTGGTGTCGATCCTGGAGGGCGAGGGGCTCTTCAACGACGTCACGGCGATCGTGCTGTACCACGTGGCGATCGCGGCGGCCGTCAGTGGCTCGTTCGCGGTCGGGGAGGCCGCGCTGGAGCTGGTGCTCTCCGCGGTCGTCGCCATCGCCGTCGGGGTCGGACTCGGCTGGGGTGCCAACAGGCTCATGGATCTGCTCGACGACCCGACCCTCCAGATCGGCCTGACCCTCCTCGTGCCGTACGCCTCCTATGTGGCGGCCGAGGAGCTGCACGGCTCAGGGGTGCTGGCCGTGCTCGCCACCGCCCTCTTCCTCGCCGAGTACGCCACCGACGCCGACGACGTGCTCACCCGGCTCGCCGGGCACACCTTCTGGGACATCGTCGACACGCTGGTGACCGGGGTGGCGTTCGGGCTGATCGGTCTGGAGCTGCACAACGCGGTCCGGACCGCGTCCGGTCGGTGGGGCGAGCTGCTCGGCTGGGCGGCCGCGATCGTCGGGGTCGTCATCCTCGTCCGGCTGGTGTGGCTGCTGCCCGCGACCTGGGTCGCCAAGCGGCTGCACGCCAAGCAGGACTACGCCGAGGAGGTCCCGATGAGCTGGCGGGAGACCGTCGTGATGTGGTGGTCCGGGATGCGCGGGGTGGCGTCCGTGGCGCTGGCGCTGGCGATCCCGCTGAAGACCGAGGACGGGTCCGCCTTCCCGGACCGGGACGAGATCGTGTTCATCGCGTTCGGCGTCATCATGGCGACCCTCGTGCTGCAGGGCCTGACCCTGCCGTGGCTCGTGCGCAAGCTCGGGGTGAAGGCCGACACCGAGCGGGAGAAGGAGTTCGAGAAGACGCTGGCGACCCGGGCGGCCAAGGCGGCCAAGCGCAGGCTGCGGGAGATCGAGGAGGTCGAGGAGCTGCCGGAGGAGCTGTCCGAGCAGATGCTGCGGCGGGCCTTCGAGATCGGCGTGCGGATCAGTCCGGACATGGGGGACGAGGAACGGCGGGAGGCGCACGAGCAGCGGGTGCGCCGGCTGAAGCGGGTGCGGCGGATCCAGGGCGAGATGCTGAGCGCGGCCCGGCACGAGGTGCTCGCGGCGCGCAGTGAACCGGGGGCGGACCCCGAGGTCGTGGACCGGGTGCTGCGGCACCTGGATGTGCGCAGTCTGCGGTGATCCGGCCGTCGTCTGACCATCGCGATCTGAGCGACGCGGGGGAGGTGCGCGGGGTCGCGGCTTTCGTGGCCCGGGAGGTGGGGACCATGGACGTGCTGGTGCACGGGGCCGGCGGTGCCGGGCATCCCGAACCCCGCCGAGCCCGGCGGGCGGGTGCTGTTGTCAACGGGGGCGCGCAGCGGGGGCGTTGACGTCGGGGTGGTGAGCGGCCGAGGCGGGTGTCCCCGGCGCCCCCGGTGGCCTGCCGCATCGCCGGGATGTGCGGTACTTCACGGCTCGCGCAGATCCACCGGGGCGCCGGGGTCGGTCAGCGGCTCGTCCTCGGGGGCTCGTAGGCCCGGCGGTGGGCGCGGTCGTGGGACAGGCGGTTGCCGTTGAAGCTGTGCGGCAGGGCCGCGTCCGCGGTGTTGACGCGGGGCAGGGCGTACGGGTGCTGCTCGGAGAGCCAGCGCAGCATGCGCTCGCGGACCGTGACCCGGACCGTCCAGATGTCGTCCGCGTCCTTGGCGGTCACCAGGGCACGCACCTGCATGGTGTTCGGGGTGGAGTCGGTGACGGTCAGGTCGCAGGCGCGGCCGTCCCAGGCCGGGCAGTCGCGCAGGATGTCGCGCAGCTGCTGGCGCATCGCGTCCATCGGCGCCGAGTGGTCGAGATGCCAGTAGACGATGCCGGTCATCTGGGCGCCGCCGCGCGACCAGTTCTCGAACGGCTTGGAGGTGAAGTAGGAGACGGGCATCGTGATCCGGCGCTCGTCCCAGGTCCGCACGGTCAGGAAGGTCAGGGTGATCTCCTCGACCGTGCCCCACTCGCCGTCCACCACGACCGTGTCCCCGATGCGCACCATGTCGCCGAACGCGATCTGGAACCCGGCGAACATGTTGCTCAGCGTGGACTGCGCCGCGACACCGGCGACGATGCCGAGGATGCCGGCCGAGGCCAGCAGCGAGGCACCGGCCGCGCGCATCGCCGGGAACGTCAGCAGCATCGCCGCCACCGCCACCACACCGACGATCGCGGTGACCACCCGTGTGATCAACGTCACCTGGGTGCGGACCCGCCGGACCCGGGCGAGGTCGCGCTGGGCCCGCGAGTAGCGCCTGTAGGAGGCCTCGACTATCGCCGAGACGATGCGGACCACCAGCCAGGCCACCGACCCGATCAGGACCAGCGTCAGGGTCTGCCCGACGCCGACCCGGTGCCTCTCCAGGACCTTGGCGCTGTCATACGCCCCTCTGAGCAGGGCCGCGCAGATGACGAGTTGGTAGGGGATCCGGCCGCGGCGCAGCAGGTCCCACAACGGTGTGTCGCTCTGCCGGGCGTCGATCTTGCGCAGCAACAGGTCTGTGGCCCAGCCGATCACCAGGGTGAGCAGGACCGAGCCACCGATCACGATCAGGGGGCGGAGTACGTTCTCCATGACCCCGAACCTAACCGGCCCCGGGCGGTCATGAACATGTGACTTCGGCGTGGAAGTGGGTACGGCCGCGGACCGGCGTTGTCGGTCCCTGCTGGCACCATGGCCTCATGAACATCATGCTCTTTCACTCGACCTACGGTCTGAGGCCCGCCGTGCGCCAGGCCGCCGACCGGCTGCGTGCCGCCGGACACGAGGTGTGGACGCCGGACCTCTTCGAGGGGCGCACGTTCGAGACGGTCGAGGACGGCATGGAGTTCAAGGAGAGCGTCGGCAAGGACGAACTGCTCAAGCGGGCCGTGCTGGCCGCCGCGCCCTACTCGGAGCGGGGGCTCGTCTACGCCGGGTTCTCGTTCGGCGCCTCCGTCGCGCAGACCCTCGCCCTCGGCGACGAGCGGGCGCGCGGTCTGCTGCTTCTGCACGGCACCTCGGACATCGCCGCCAACGGCGCCGTGGACGACCTGCCGGTGCAGCTGCATGTCGCCGAGCCGGACCAGTTCGAGACGGACGACTGGCTGAGCTCCTGGTATCTGCAGATGGGCCGGGCGGGCGCCGACGTGGAGGTGTACCGGTACGCCGGGGCCGGTCATCTCTACACCGACCCCGAGCTGCCGGACTGGGACGAGGAGGCCGCCGAGGCCACCTGGCGGGTGGCGCTCGGCTTCCTGGAGTCCCTCTAGGCTCAGCCCGCGGCGCGGTAGGCGGCCCAGTTCTGCTGCATGCGGGTCACCTGGCCGGAGGTGAACTGGTACATGCAGTCGTCGTAGGTGTAGTCCATGAAGTTGTGGATCGGGTCGACGCCCGCCTTGGTGGTGCAGGTGTCGCGGCCGGTCGGGCACTCGTAGGCGGCGCTCTTCTCGGCCGGGGTGTCGTCGACGTAGTCGCCCTTGCCGCTGCAGCCGCCCTGGAAGGTGTGGTAGAGCCCCATCCAGTGGCCGACCTCGTGGGTGGCGGTGTCGCCCTTGTTGTAGTTGGTGGCCGAGCCGCCGGGCAGGGACGTGTCGAGGAGGACGACGCCGTCCATGCTCGGGCTGGACTTGTAGGAGCTGGGGAAGGTGGCCCAGCCGAGGAGGTCGTCGCCGAGGTTGGCGGTGTAGACGTTGAGCGCGTTCGCGCCGCCCTTGCGCAGGGCGGACTTCATCGCCTTCTCCTCCGCGGAGCCGTAACCGACGTTGTACCAGGCCGCGTTGTCGGTGTAGTCGGTGCCGGCCAGGGTGAACTGGTAGCCGGAGTCGACGTTTCCGGTGCCCTGGCCGGCGTAGGCCGCGTTCAGGACGTTCAGCTGGGCGGAGATGTCGGTCGAGGTGAGCTTGCCGGTCGTGCCGTTGTGAACGACGTGGAAGTACACCGGGATGGTCGTCGAGGCGGCCGCGGCGAGGCTGCGGCTGCCGGAGGAGGGCAGCTTGTCGAGCTTGGCGCGCAGCGCGGCGTCCATCGACTGGGCCTTGGCGGCGCTGATCTCGTTGGGTTCGGCGACGTTTCCGCCCCCGTGACTGGGGTGGGCCTCGCGGGCCGCGGCGTGGGTGTCGGTGTCGGCGCAGTCGGCGGCCGGAGCCTGGGCCGCCGCGACACCGGTGGGTGCCGACAGGGGGGTGAGCAGCAAGGTTCCGGCCATGACGGCCGTGCCGAGAAGGCGTCTGCGCGTAGAGGGGGTTATCCGGGCGAGCGCACGCATGCTGACTCCTAGCTGATGCGTTGGGGAGGAGCGGCGCAGGGGTCTTTCCTGGCCACCGCCCGGACATTACGTGTACATGGTCAAAGGCGTGGAGAAACGATTCGGCCAAGAGGGATCTCGAACAGGCAGGCCTGAAATCGGCCACCTCGCCGACCAGGCGGGTGGTGTGTCCGGATTCGGGACACGGGCCGCACCACCCGCCGTTGGCCGGAATTCGACTCACACGGGCCGGTAGGTCCGCTCGACCTTCTGGGTGCCGCTGCGCGTGCGGTACGAACGGGCCCAGGAGGAGGTCGCGTTCGCCTGCGTCTTGTCGGACAGCACGTAGTAGTCCATCTGCGCCCGCTCGGCCGTGATGTCCAGGACGCCGTAGCCGTGCCGGTCCGTGTCGACCCAGTGCACATGCCGGTTGGCGGCCCTGATGACCGGTGCGGCGAGCGCGGAGACCGCGCCCTCGGGGACCTTGAGGATGTCGTCGAGGTTGTCGGAGGTGACCGAGGTGACGACGAACTCCGTGGCGGCCGAGGCGGACAGCGGGTAGGTGCCGGCGTCGACCGGCACGTCGTTGGCCCACGCCATGTGGATGTCGCCGGTCAGGAACACGGTGTTGCGGATCGCGTTGGCGCGCAGATGGGCGAGGAGCTCCCGGCGGTCGTCGGTGTAGCCGTCCCACTGGTCGGTGTTGAGGGCGAGCCCCTCCTTCGGCAGGCCCAGCAGCTCGGCGAGCGGCCTCAGGAGGTCCGCGGACAGCGAGCCGATGGCGAACGGCGAGATCATCACCGAGTTGCCGACCAACCGCCAGGTGGTGTCCGACGACGCCAGCCCCGCCTTCAGCCAGTCGAGCTGGGCGCGGCCGGTGATCGTACGGTCCGGGTCGTCGACCGAGCCGTTGCCGACGGCCACCTGCTGGGAGCGGTACGAGCGCAGGTCCAGCAGCGACAGATCCGCCAGCTTGCCGAAGCGCAGCCGTCGGTAGGTGGTGCCGGCGACCGCGGTGCGCACCGGCATCCACTCGAAGTAGGCCTGCCTGGCGGCGGCCTGACGGGCGGCCCAGGCACCCTCCGCGCCCTCGGTGTGGTTCTCCGCCCCGCCCGACCAGGCGTCGTTGGCGAACTCGTGGTCGTCCCAGATCGCGACGACGGGCGCCACCGCGTGCAGGGCCTGGAGGTCGGGGTCGGTCTTGTACCTGCCGTGCCGGGTGCGGTAGTCGGCCAGCGTGAGGATCTCGTGGGTGGGCGCGTGCGGGCGTACGACGGTGTCGCGGGTGCCGTACTCGCCGGTGCCGTACTCGTAGACGTAGTCGCCCAGGTGCAGCCAGGCATCCAGGTCGCCGCGGGCCGCGAGATGGCGGTACGCGGAGAAGTACCCCGCCTCCCAGTTGGCGCAGGAGACCACGCCGAAGCGGAGGCCCGCGACGGCCGCGTCCACCGCCGGCGCGGTGCGGGTGCGCGCCGCCGGGGAGTCGGTGCCGCCGGCGGAGAACCGGAACCAGTAGTCGGTGGCCGGTTCCAGGCCGCGGACGTCGGCCTTGACGGTGTGGTCGGAGGCGGCGGTCGCCGTGACGGAGCCCTTGGCGACGACGTCGGTGAACGCCTTGTCCCGGGCGACGACCCAGCCCACCTCGGTGTCCGGGCCGAGCCCGGAGCCGGGTATCGCCTCGGCGGTGGGCGTCACCCGGGTCCACAGCAGGACCCCGTCGGGCAGCGGGTCCCCGGAGGCGATCCCGTGCAGGAAGGCGGGGGTGTCGGAGGCGGCCCGGGCCGGCAGCGCGGCGGCGAGCGGACCGGCCAGAACAGCGCCGGCCGCCGCGGCCTTGACGACCGTACGGCGGCGCGGTGACAGGGAGTTGAGATGCTCGGAGGCTCTGAGTCTTCTGGTCACGACCGATCAGGTTACTGAGCGGTATGAGCGAGAGCGGGCGAACCGGCAAAAGTTCGCCCGCTCTTTGTCGGACGGACGGTCAGGCCTTGAGGGCCGCCGTGATCGCCGTGTTGAAGTCGGCCACCGTCATCGGGGCGTTCTTGCCGTCGGGGCCGGTCAGCGCCTTGCCGTCCATCTTCAGGGTCGGGGTGCCCTGGACGCCGCTGTCGTCGAACTTCTCGGACATCTCCAGCGCCCACTTGTCGTAGGTGCCGTTCTTCACGGCGTTCTGGAACGTCTTGTTGTCCTTCAGGGCGTCGACCGTGTTCGCGATCTCGATGAGGTAGGCGTCGTCCTTGAACTTGTCGTCGGACTCCTTGGGGTGCCACTTCGCCGAGTACATCGCGGTCTTGTACTCGAGGAACGCCTCGGGACTGACGTTGAGCGCCGCGCCGAGCGCGCTCAGGCCGTTCTTGGACCCCTCGCCGCCCAGGCCGTTGTCGAGGAAGCTGGCACCGACGAACTCGATCTTGTACGTGCCGTCCTCGACGCCCTTGTCCACCGTGGCGCCGACGGTCTGCTCGAACTGGGCGCAGACGGGGCAGCGCGGGTCCTCGTACATGACGAGGGTCTTCTTGGCGGTGCTCTTGCCGATGGTGACGGTCGTGCCGTTCGCGCCGCTGGTGTGGGCCGGCTTGACGAGCTTGTCCTTCTTGGCGGCCTCCCAGTAGTCCGGCTTGTTGCCCTGGACGACCGCGTAGCCGATGCCGCCGGCTATCGCGAGGACGCCGACGATCGAACAGGCGACGATGACCTGCCGCTTGACCTTGTCGCGCTTGGCCTGGCGCTCGCGCTCCTGGCGCAGCCGCTCGCGGGCCGCCGTCTTCGCCGTCTGGCTGTTCCGCTTGCTCATGGGGGATCTCCGTAAGGGGACGCGCACACCTCGTGTGCGGGATGCCTGGGGTGCGCACCTGGTGCGCGGGGATGCGGAAGAGGGGAACTGGTGGTGCTCGGGGGGCTGTCCGGTCAGGCGACAGCGGCCGGGCACGGCGGTCCACGCCGTCCCAGGGAGTGCACGAGGACCCGGTCCCGGACCAGATGGGTACGGCGACCGGGGTGCCGCGGGACGCGGGCCGCCGGGGTCCGCCGTACCGTCACCGCGGCCACGGCCAGCAGGAGCGGGCGGAACGTGGTCGCCGCCGCCGCGCCGAGCAGCTGGGCCAGGGCCCGTTCGCCGCGGCGCAGCCACCCGGCGGCGAGGAGGCCGACGCCGAGGTGCGCGCCCAGCAGCAGCCAGGCGGCCCACGGGTCGAGGTGGGCGAGGGCGCCCGCGAGGTGGTCGGTGTCGGTGCCGGTCACCCGGGCCAGCGGGCTGCCGACGCTGGCGCCGTCGCCGCAGAACACGTCCCAGCCGACCGAGCGCAGGGGGCCCGTGACCGGGCCGCCCGCGGCGCCGTAGCAGACGTGCTGGCCGGCGGTGAAGACGGTGTCGGCGGCCAGCTCCAGCGGGACGAGCAGGGCGGCGATCCGCCCGAAGCCCCGCTCGCGGCCGGCCAGGGCGTAGGCGAGGACGAACACGACGGCCGCCACCAGGGCCACCGTGGTCAGCGGGAGCGGGACCCGGGACAGCAGCACGTGCGACGCGGTGCTGAGCGTCACGACGAGTGCCGTGAACAGTGCCGCGCGCAGCGCTCGCAGTCGGGTCCCGGATATGTCCATAGCGCAGAGAGTGTGTCACGCGGGCCGGTAAGGGACCCCTAAAGGGTCCCTGTGAGCGGCCCTGTCGTCATCGATCCCCGCCGTCTACAGGCCCGGGATGCGGCCGTTGCGGAACAGGTCCACGAAGATCTGGTGGTCGGCACGCGCGCGTGCGCCGTAGTCGTGCGCGAAGGAGACCAGCAGCTCGCCGAAGCCGTCCTCGTCGGCGGCGATCGCCGCGTCGATGGCCCGCTCGGTGGAGAAGGGCACCAGGGACTCCCCGGACTGGTCGTCCGCCGCCCCGTGCATGGTGGCCGTGGCGCGGCCGAGGTCGGCGACGACCGCCGCGATCTCCTCCGGGTCGTCGATGTCGCCCCAGTTCAGGTCGACCGCGTACGGCGAGACCTCGGCGACCAGCTGGCCCGAGCCGTCCAGCTCGGTCCAGCCCAGCCACGGGTCGGCGTGCTGCTGGAGAGCGCGCTGGGACAGCACCGTGCGGTGGCCCTCGTGCTGGAAGTAGTCGCGGATCGCCGGGTCGGTGATGTGCCGGGAGACCGCCGGGGTCTGGGCCTGCTTGATGTAGATCACCACGTCGTTCTCCAGGGCGTCGCTGTGGCCCTCGAGCAGGATGTTGTACGAGGGCAGCCCCGCCGAGCCGATACCGATGCCGCGACGGCCGACGACGTCCTTGACGCGGTAGGAGTCAGGGCGGGTCAGCGAGGTCTCCGGCAGGGTCTCCAGGTAGCCGTCGAAGGCCGCGAGGACCTTGTAGCGGGTGGCCGCGTCCAGCTCGATGGAGCCGCCGCCGGGCGCGAAGCGGCGCTCGAAGTCGCGGATCTCGGTCATCGAGTCCAGCAGGCCGAAGCGGGTCAGCGCGCGGGCGTCGCGCAGCGCGTCCAGCAGCGGGCCCTCGGCGGTGTCCAGGGTGAAGGGCGGCACCTCGTCGCTCTTGGCGCCGGTGGCCAGGGCGCGGATCCGCTCGCGGTAGGCGGCCCCGTACACCCGCACCAGCTCGGTGATCTGCTCGTCGCTGAGGGCCTTGGCGTACCCGATCAGCGCGATGGAGGCGGAGAAGCGCTTGAGGTCCCAGGTGAAGGGGCCGACATAGGCCTCGTCGAAGTCGTTGACGTTGAAGATCAGCCGGCCGGTGGAATCCATGTACGTGCCGAAGTTCTCGGCGTGCAGGTCGCCGTGGATCCACACGCGCGAGGTGCGCTCGTCCAGGTAGGGGCCGCTCAGTATGTCCCCGCCCGCCCGTCCGACGTTCTCCGCGTCGAGGTCGTGGTAGAAGAGGCACGCCGTCCCGCGGTAGAACGCGAACGCGGAGGCCGCCATCTTGCGGAACTTGACGCGGAACGCGGCCGGGTCGGCGGCCAGGAGCTCGCCGAAGGCGGTGTCGAAGACGGCGAGAATCTCCTCGCCGCGAGGCTCGTCGTTGAGCTGCGGAACCGACATCGCGGGGTGCCTCCTGGTGCATGTGTACGACAGCGTTTCTGTCGTTCGTCCAACGGGCGGGCCCCGGGATAAGTGCCCGCGACCCTCGGTGTGAAGGTACGCGGGGCGGCCCCCGGAGTGTCACTGCCGAGGCATAGACTTCGACGCTGTCCCCAGACTGTCCGACAGCCTGCCGCCGACTGTTTTCCTAGGAGGTCGAACGTGTCAAAGCCGCCGTTCACGCACCTGCACGTCCACACCCAGTACTCCCTGCTGGACGGTGCCGCGCGGCTGAAGGACATGTTCGACGCGTGCAACGAGATGGGCATGACCCACATCGCCATGTCGGACCACGGCAACCTGCACGGGGCGTACGACTTCTTCCACTCCGCGAAGAAGGCAGGCGTCACCCCGATCATCGGCATCGAGGCCTATGTGGCCCCCGAGTCCCGGCGCAACAAGCGCAAGATCCAGTGGGGCCAGCCGCACCAGAAGCGGGACGACGTCTCCGGTTCGGGTGGTTACACGCACAAGACGATCTGGGCGGCGAACTCCACGGGCCTGCACAACCTCTTCCGGCTCTCCTCGGACGCGTACGCCGAGGGCTGGCTGCAGAAGTGGCCCCGGATGGACAAGGAGACCATCTCCCAGTGGTCCGAGGGGCTCATCGCCTCCACCGGCTGCCCCTCGGGCGAGCTCCAGACCCGGCTGCGCCTCGGCCAGTACGACGAGGCGCTGAAGTCGGCCGCCGAGTACCAGGACATCTTCGGCAAGGACCGTTACTTCCTGGAGCTGATGGACCACGGCATCGAGATCGAGCGCCGGGTCCGCGAGGGCCTGCTCGACATCGGCAAGAAGCTCGGCATCCCGCCGCTGGTGACCAACGACTCGCACTACACGTACGCGCACGAGGCGACGGCGCACGACGCGCTGCTGTGCATCCAGACCGGCAAGAACCTCTCCGACCCCGACCGCTTCAAGTTCGACGGCACCGGCTACTACCTGAAGTCCACGGACGAGATGTACGCCATCGACTCCTCGGACGCCTGGCAGGAGGGCTGCCGCAACACCCTCCTGGTGGCCGAGCAGGTCGACACCACCGGCATGTTCGAGGCCAAGAACCTCATGCCGAAGTTCGACATCCCCGAGGGCTACACCGAGGTCACCTGGTTCAAGGAGGAGGTCCGCCGCGGCATGGAGCGCCGCTTCCCGGGCGGCATCCCCGAGGACCGCCAGCGCCAGGTCGAGTACGAGATGGACGTCATCATCCAGATGGGGTTCCCGGGCTACTTCCTCGTCGTCGCCGACTTCATCATGTGGGCCAAGAACAACGGCATCGCGGTCGGCCCCGGCCGAGGCTCCGCGGCCGGTTCGATCGTCGCCTACGCCATGGGCATCACCGACCTCGACCCGATCCCGCACGGCCTGATCTTCGAGCGGTTCCTCAACCCCGAGCGCGTCTCCATGCCCGATGTCGACATCGACTTCGACGAGCGCCGGCGCGTCGAGGTGATCCGGTACGTGACGGAGAAGTACGGCGCCGACAAGGTCGCCATGATCGGCACCTACGGCAAGATCAAGGCCAAGAACGCGATCAAGGACTCCGCGCGCGTGCTGGGCTACCCGTACGCGATGGGCGACCGCATCACCAAGGCGATGCCCGCCGACGTCCTCGGCAAGGGCATCGACCTCAACGGCATCACCGACCCCTCGCACCCCCGCTACTCGGAGGCCGGCGAGGTCCGCGGGATGTACGAGAACGAACCCGACGTGAAGAAGGTCATCGACACCGCCAAGGGCGTCGAGGGCCTGGTCCGGCAGATGGGCGTGCACGCCGCCGGCGTGATCATGTCCAGCGAGACCATCACCGAGCACGTGCCCGTCTGGGTCCGGCACACCGACGGCGTGACCATCACGCAGTGGGACTACCCGAGCTGTGAGTCGCTCGGCCTGCTGAAGATGGACTTCCTCGGCCTGCGCAACCTGACGATCATGGACGACGCCGTCAAGATGGTGAAGTCCAACAAGGGCGTCGACCTGGAGCTGCTGAGCCTCCCGCTGGACGACCCGACGACCTTCGAACTGCTCCAGCGCGGTGAGACCCTCGGCGTCTTCCAGTTCGACGGCGGCCCCATGCGCTCCCTGCTGCGCCTGATGAAGCCCGACAACTTCGAGGACATCTCCGCCGTCTCCGCGCTCTACCGTCCCGGCCCGATGGGCATGGACTCGCACACCAACTACGCGCTGCGCAAGAACAAGCTCCAGGAGATCACCCCCATCCACCCGGAGCTCGAAGAGCCCCTCCGGGAGGTCCTGGACGTCACCTACGGCCTGATCGTCTACCAGGAGCAGGTGCAGAAGGCCGCCCAGATCATCGCCGGTTACTCGCTCGGCGAGGCCGACATCCTGCGCCGCGTGATGGGCAAGAAGAAGCCCGACGAACTGGCGAAGAACTTCACCATCTTCCAGGCCGGCGCCCAGAAGAACGGCTACAGCGAAGAGGCGATCAAGGCCCTCTGGGACGTGCTGGTCCCCTTCGCCGGATACGCGTTCAACAAGGCGCACTCCGCCGCGTACGGACTGGTGTCGTACTGGACCGCCTATCTGAAGGCCAACTACCCGGCCGAGTACATGGCCGCCCTGCTGACCTCGGTCAAGGACGACAAGGACAAGTCGGCCGTCTACCTCAACGAGTGCCGGCGCATGGGCATCAAGGTGCTCCCGCCGAACGTCAACGAGTCGGTGCACAACTTCGCCGCGCAGGGCGACGACGTGATCCTCTTCGGCCTGGAGGCCGTCCGGAACGTCGGTTCCAACGTCGTCGAGTCGATCATCAAGTCCCGCAAGGCCAAGGGGAAGTACGCCTCCTTCCCCGACTACCTCGACAAGGTCGACGCCACCGCCTGCAACAAGCGCACCACCGAGTCGCTGATCAAGGCGGGCGCCTTCGACAGCCTCGGCCACACCCGCAAGGGCCTGACCGCGCACTTCGAGCCGATGATCGACAACGTGGTGGCGGTCAAGCGCAAGGAGGCCGAGGGCCAGTTCGACCTCTTCGGCGGGATGGGCGAGGAGGAGAGCACCGAGCCCGGCTTCGGACTCGACGTGCAGTTCACCGAGGACGAGTGGGACAAGACCTATCTGCTCGCCCAGGAGCGGGAGATGCTCGGCCTGTACGTCTCCGACCACCCGCTCTTCGGGCTGGAGCACGTGCTGTCCGACAAGGCCGACGCGGGCATCGCCCAGCTCACCGGCGGTGAGCACGCCGACGGCGCGGTCGTCACCATCGGCGGCATCATCTCGGGGCTGCAGCGCAAGATGACCAAGCAGGGCAACGCCTGGGCGATCGCCACCGTCGAGGACCTCGCCGGGTCCATCGAGTGCATGTTCTTCCCGGCGACCTACCAGCTCGTCTCGACCCAACTCGTCGAGGACGCCGTGGTGTTCGTCAAGGGCCGCCTCGACAAGCGCGAGGACGTCCCCCGGCTGGTCGCGATGGAGCTCCAGGTCCCCGACCTGTCCCACGCGGGCACCAACGCCCCCGTGGTCCTCACCATCCCGGCGACGCGGGTCACCCCGCCGATGATCAGCCGCCTCGGTGAGATCCTCACCCACCACAAGGGCGAGAGCGAGGTCCGGATCAAGCTCCAGGGTCCGACCAAGACCACCGTCCTGCGCCTGGACCGGCACCGCGTGAAGCCCGACCCGGCGCTCTTCGGCGACCTGAAGGTGCTGCTCGGCCCGTCCTGCCTCGCCGGATAGCCGCACCCGGGAAGCCGGACGACCGCAACCGGGAAGCCGGACGGCCGGACCCGGGAAGCCGGACGGCCGCACCCGCACGTGCAAGAGAGGGCGCGCCCCTGGACCGGGTGCGCCCTCTCTGTGTGCCTGGGTCTCAACAACCCGTTGTGCAGATGTCAGTTGTGACCGAAGCGCTTCTGCTTGCCCTTGCGGGCCATGTCGCCCGGAGTCACCTGGGTCATGCGCTGCTCGCCCTGCGGCTCCATCGAGGACTGCGGGGCCTGCTGACCACGCTCGGACTGCGGCTGCTTACGGTCACGGTTCTTGTTCTTGGCCATGGTGATCTGCCTCCTGTGGGTGATCTAGGGGCCAGAGCCGGGACCAGATTCACATAGCCTGACAATGAGCGCATTTCGGATAATTACCGTCTGTGACAGGGCTCGTCGCCCCCCGAAGCCCCCGAAACGCCACGCCGAAGATCGAGTTCCGGCCGTTAACCCCCGCGCGGTCGGGCAGACTCGAAGGAAGCCTGAACCAAACCGCCTCGGAAGAGGGTGAGTCGCGTGGACCGCTGCATCGTCCTGGTGGACGCCGGGTATCTGCTGGGGGCGGCCGCCAGTCTCCTCGCCGGGGAGCCCTCCCGATCCAGGATCACCGTCGACCACCCCGCCCTGATCCAGGGCCTGCGCGAACGCGCCGAGTCGGACACCGAACGGCCCCTGCTGCGCATCTACTGGTTCGACGGCGCCCCCGACCGCGTCCCGCAGCCCGAGCACCGCCGGCTGCGCGTGATGCCCCGGGTCACCGTCCGGCTCGGCGCCCTCACCCGCAGCGACGGCCGCTGGGCCCAGAAGGGCGTGGACGCGGCCATGCACGCCGAGCTCACCGAGCTGGCCCGCAACCGCGCCTGCTCCGACATCGTCCTGGTCACCGGCGACGGCGATCTGCTGCCGGGCATGATGGCGGCCAAGGAGCACGGCGTCGCCGTACACCTGTGGGCCGTGCAGGCCGCCGACGGGGACTACAACCAGTCCGAGGACCTGGTCGCCGAGGCCGACGAACGGCGCGTGCTGGACCGCACCTGGATCACCAAGGCCGTACGCGCCAAGGAGCTCGGCGGGATCTGCGCGCCGCAGCCCGTGCCACGGCCCGAGATCGCCGCGATCCTGTCCGCGCCGCTGCCCGAGTCCGCGCTCGCCGCGGCCGCCGAGCGATCCGGCGAGGAGGGCGAGCACACCACCGCGGCCACCTCGGAGAACGGCACCCAGGAGCGGGTGCCCGCGCCCAAGGGCGTGCCCACCCCCAAGGACCTCGCCGCGCTGCGCGCCCCCGGTGTCCAGCAGCCCCAGCACCCCGCCAACGCCACCCTGCGCTGGTCCTCCGACAAGGGCTGGGTCGACCGTCCCGGTGTCGTCGAGCCCCCCGAGGTCTCCTCCATGCCCACCCTCGCCCAGCTGACCAGCGCCGAACAGCGCTGGGCGGACCGCGAGGAGGACATCACCACGGTCGGCGGCGACCCCTTCGAGGTCGGGCAGGTCTTCGCGCGGCGCTGGATGGAGCGGCTCGGCGACCCGAGCCACCTTCAGAAGCTGTCCGGCATGTATCCGCGCGTGCCGCACCGCATCGACGGCGAGCTGCTGCGCTACGCCGCCCGCTTCGGTCTGCTCGCCCACAAGGACGACCAGATCGACGAGCACGACCGTTACGCCATCCGTGCCGGGTTCTGGCGTGAGATCGACGTACGCACCGACGCCCAGCACGCGCCCGTGGGGGAGTGAAACGGCACATACGCCGCCCCCAAGGGCGAGCGGGGCCGGCCGACCCCGTACCCTCGTCCCTTGTGAGTACGCGCGCGGCACAGGCACTTCGGCACGGTGACGATGTCGTGTGCGCGGTGCGCGGACTGACCAAGACCTATCCGGCGGTGCGCGGCCGGCGCGGGGTCCCCGCCACCCCCGAGGTGCGGGCCACCGACGACGTACGGCTCGACATCCGGCGCGGTGAGATCTTCGGACTGCTCGGCCCGAACGGCGCCGGCAAGTCCACCCTCGTACGCCAGCTCACCGGCCTGATGCGGCCCGACCGGGGCAGCGTCGAGATCCTCGGCCACGACATCGTGCGGCACCCGGAGCGGGCCGCGCGGATCCTCGCCTATCTCGGTCAGGAGTCCACCGCCCTCGACGATCTCACCGTCTCCCTCGCCGCCGAGACCACCGGGCGGCTGCGCGGCCTTCAGGCGCGGGCCGCGCGGGCCGAGCGGGACGCCGTCCTCGACGAACTGGGGCTCACCCCGCTCGCCGGGCGGGCGATCAGGAAGCTGTCCGGCGGTCAGCGGCGCCTGGCGTGCTTCGCGGCCGCCCTGGTCGGGGAGCGGCCGCTGCTGGTCCTCGACGAGCCGACCACCGCGATGGACCCCGTGGCGCGCCGGGCGGTCTGGTCCGCGGTGGACCGGCGGCGGGCGGAGCGCGGGGCGACCGTGCTGCTCGTCACCCACAACGTCATCGAGGCCGAGACCGTCCTCGACCGGGTCGCCGTCCTCGACCAGGGCCGCGTGATCGCCTGTGACACCCCCGTCGGGCTCAAGGAGCGGGTCGCCGGGGAGGTCCGGGTCGACCTGGTGTGGCGCGAGACCGCGCCGCTGCACGTTCCCGAGGTCGCGGCCCTCCAGGACCGGGCCGTCGCCTCCGGGCGCCGCTGGACGCTGCGGCTCGCCCCCGAGGAGGCCCGCACGGTCGTCGCGACCGTGACCGGCGGGGCCGCCTTCGCCGCGCTGGACGACTTCACGCTGGCCACGCCGAGCCTGGAGGACGTCTATCTGGCGCTGGGCGGGGCGGCGCAGCAGGGGCTGGTGAAGGCGTGAGGGAGCCGCGGGACCTCGAGCCGGGCTCGAACGCTGTGCGGGACCTCGAGCCGGGCTTGAGCGCACGGGCCGTAGCATCCGTACGGAAGGCGAACGCCGCAGTGAACCCGTTTGTGAGAGGGAGCAGCGCCACGTGAGTGTCGTACCCGCCGAGGTTCTGCCGGGCGGCGCCCTGGCCGTCGAGGAGACGGCCCGCGGCGCGGCCGAGCTCGGGCCGCGCGCGCGGCTGTGGCCGTCGCTCGCGGCCGTGTACCGGGCACAGCTGTCCCGGGCGCGGGTCGCGCGGATCCCGCTGCTGTTCGTGGCGACCTTCCAGTCGGTCGGGATCATGATCCTGATGCGCGGGGTCGTGGACGGCGGGGCCGAGGCGCAGGCCGTCGTCGCGGGCTCGTCGGTGCTCGTCGTGGCCTTCGTCGCGCTGAACCTGCTCGCCCAGTACTTCGGGCAGCTGCGGGCCAACGGAGGGCTGGACCACTACGCCACGCTGCCGGTGCCGCCGGCCGCCGTCGTGCTCGGGGCGGCGGGGGCCTACGCCTCCTTCACCGTGCCCGGGACCGTGGTGACCGCGGTGTTCGGGTGCGCGCTGTTCGGGCTTCCGCTGGCGCATCTGTGGGTGCTGGTCGCGGTGATCCCGCTGGCGGGCGCGGCACTGGCCGGGCTCGGGGCGGCCTTCGGGCTGCTCGCGCCGCGGCCGGAACTGGCGACCGTGCTCGGTCAGTTGGGCATGTCCGCGGCGCTGCTGCTCGGGGTGCTGCCCGCCGACCGGATGCCGCAGGCGCTGCGCTTCCTGCGCGACCTGCTGCCGTCCACGTACGGCGTGGAGGCCTTCGCGCGGACCTTCGGACCGCATCCGGACTGGGCGTTCGTGCTCGGTGACCTCGCCGTGTGCGCGGTGGTCGGGGTCGTGTCGCTGGCCGTGGCCACCTGGGCGTACCGTCGGGCGGCCGTCCGGTGACGCGCCGCACACAGGCGCCTGGCACGATGTCAGGGTGACCGCACCGTTGACTCCGCCCCCGCCCCCGCACGAACCGTCCTCGCACGCCGCGTGGCAGTCTCCTGCCGCGGCGTACGTGGCTCCCGCGCCTCACGAGACCGTGTACGACGGTCCCGGAATGGCGACCGAGGTGCGTGAGGCCGCGGTCGTCACCGTCGCAATGGCGCTCGCCGGGGCGCTGCTCGGGGTGCTGTGGTGGTGGCTGGCTCCGCATGTCCCGCTGGTCGGGGACATCGTCGACGAGAAGTGGGTCGTCTACCTCGGGGACAGCGAGGGGGAGCAGGCGATCGGCGTCGACGGAACGTTCACTCTGCTGGGACTGGCGTTCGGCGCGGTCAGCGCGCTCGTGGTGTTCCTGCTGCGTCGGCGCGGCGGTGTCCCGCTGGTGGTGGCGCTCGGTGCGGGCGGACTGCTCGGCTCGCTGCTGGCGTGGCGGGTCGGGATCTGGCTCGGTCCCGCACAGGACGTGATCGCCCACGCCAAGTCCGTGGGCAAGGGGGTCACCTTCTCGGCGCCGCTGAAGCTGGAGGCGTACGGGGCCTGGCTGGCGTGGCCGCTGGCGGCGCTGGTGGTCCACCTGGGACTCACCGGACTGTTCGGGCCCCGGGACCCCGACCCGTACCAGCAGCAGGGGCCGTACGGGCCTCCTGGGGCGCCGTCGGCGTAGGGCCGGGCCAGGGCCGGGCTGTGCGCGCCCTGGGGCGCCGTCGGCGTCGGCCCAGGCGTACGGGCAGGGTCGGTGTCGGCCGAGGCCTATGGGCAGGTCTGGGAGCGTGGGCCCCCAGACCTCCGCGACGGCCCGGAGCACTCGCTGGGCCGGTCGCCTGCCGTGGTTCGCGCGGCCCTTCTTCATGCGCCACTTCCGCTTGCGTGTTTTCTTCGACATGCCCCTCGTGCTTGACCGAGGAACCCGGGCGCGTCGAGAGGTCACGCACGCCCGACGGGGGCCACCACCGCGTCGGTCAGCTTCGTCAGGTCCTCGGGGGCGAGCTCGACCTCCAGGCCCCGGCGGCCGGCCGAGACGCAGATCGTGGCGTGGGACGACGCCGAGGCGTCCAGGACCGTCGGGAGCTTCTTGCGCTGGCCGAGCGGGGAGATGCCGCCCCGGACGTAGCCCGTGGTGCGTTCCGCCAGCGCTGGGTCGGCCATGGTGGCGCGCTTGCCGCCCACCGCCGTCGCCAGCGCCTTCAGGTCCAGCTGGCCGGCGACCGGGACCACCGCGACCGTCAGGGCGCCGTCGACGTCCGCCACCAGCGTCTTGAAGACCCGCTCCGGGGAGACGCCCATGGCCTCGGCCGCCTCCTCGCCGTACGAGGGGTGCGCGGGGTCGTGGTCGTAGGCGTGGACGGTGTACTCGACGCCCGCGGCGGTCAGCGCCACCGTCGCGGGGGTGCCTCCGGACTGCTGCTTCTTGGACTTCTTCGCCATCGAGGGTCTCCGGCTCAGTTCAGGCTCGTCGGGCCGCGCGTCAGCTCCGACGCGGGCAACGAGGGCAGGCTGCGGATGATCGACGTCTCCGAGCGCAGGAGCTTCAGTTCGTCGCGCAGGCGGGACGCGGCGTCGGGGGCCTGGAGCAGCCGTTGCTTGGTCGGGGTGTCCAGCATCATCGCGGCGGCGACCAGGTAGGAGACGACGGAGGGTTCGTCCGGCAGCTCCGAGCCGGTGGTCAGCGAGCGTTCGCGGGCGCCGGCCAGCCGCTTCTGGTACTGCCGGAAGGCCCGCAGCACCCCCTCCGCGAGGGCGCCCGCCTCCTCGCCCGGAGACTCGTCGAGCTCTTCGAGCTCCGCTGTCAGGAACGGGCCCGATGCGTCCACCGACAGCAGGCGCACCCGCCGGGTGCCGGTCGCCAGCACCTCGAAGGTGCCGTCCTCCCGCTCCCGGATGGTCGCCGCGTCGGCCACGCACCCGGTGCCGTGGAACGCCTTGATCGGGTCCGTGCCGAAGCCGGCCGCCGGCCCGCGGTCGGGCAGGGCCGTCGGATCGGGCATGCCGGGGGAGGTCGAGGCGACCTCGAGGCCGTCGCGGATCGCCACGACGGCGAAACGGCGCGGTTCGTCCTCGGGGGTCTTCAGCAGCTCGCGCATCATGGCGCGATAGCGCTCCTCGAAGACGTTCAGCGGAAGCACCAACCCCGGGAACAGCACCGAGTTCAGGGGGAAGAGCGGGAGACGGACGGTGGTCACGACGCAAAAGCCTAATGGTCGCCGGGATGGGCGCGTCCGGGGTGCCCACTTCGTGGATGCCCGCCGGCCGCGCGGAGGCGGATCTCCTCGCGCAGTTCCAGGAAGCCGCCCAGCGGATCGTCCGAGAGCCGGTCCCAGGGGAACGAGGTGGCGTACGGGCCGACGAGCCTCATCTGCTCGAGCGCGTCCGTCCAGCGGTCGAGGCGGGACAGGACGTAGGCCAGCTTGTTCCGCATCTCCGCCGGCCACGGGTCGGCCGCCGGGAACCGGGCCGACAGCGTGATCGCCCGGTCCGCCGCCGCGTCCAGCCGCTCGCGCGGTACGGCCGGGCCGCAGCCGTCGGCCAGATAGGCGAAGGCGGCGCGCGTGGGCAGCGCCTGGACGAGGGAGTCGGCGGGGGAGTCCTGCGCGGCGGTCTCGGCGAAGTCGAAGCACTCGCGGTGCGAGCCGTTCCAGGAGTCGGCGAGATAGCGCAGGGCGGCCGCGTGGCAGCCGTAGTGGTGCGGCGCGCGGCGGATCGCCGCCTCCCAGAGCTCCCCGAAGTACTTGTGCCCGGCCTGGGAGCCGTGCGCGTGATCCAGGGCGAGCCGCCACGGCACCGGGTCGCGGTCGTCGCCGCGCGCGGCGGCCGTGATCAGCGGGTTCAGCTCGCGCAGCAGTTCCGCCCGGGCCGGTGAGCCCCAGGCGCGGCTGACCGCCAGCTGGGCGCCGACCAGCAGCTGGTCAGGGTCGTGCGGGGCGGCCGTACGCCAGTCCTGGAACCACTCGGGTCGCGAGTGCGCGAAGGACGCGAGGCGTGCGACGTACCGGTCGCGCATCTCCCAGGCGGCGTCCGCGCGGGTGGCGGCGAGCAGGGCGGAGGCGGTCCGCCAGGTGCCCTGGCCCGCGGCGACGAGGGCGGGGCCGAGCCGGTCGTCGGGCGCGTCCAGGAGCACCTCGTCGTCGGGCGGGAGTGCGACGGCGGGATGCTGGGTGGGGGGCCGGGTCGTCCGGGTCGCGCGGGACGAGCGGACGAACGGGGGCAGCAGAGCCATGGTGTCGACCATTGAAAAGCGGCGGGTCCTGGATGCGCCAGAGGTTCCGGGCAAAGGGCGGAAAGTTGTACGGCCAGAGGTCAAGAATGGGCAAAGTGTTTATTGTTCAACAAGTGTCCGCGCGCGGTGGCCCCCTCGCCCCGCGGCGGCTAACTCCGGCGCAGCAGTCTGGACGCCCCCGCCGCCACCGTCGTGGCCAGCACCCAGCCCAGCAGGATCATCGTCGCCGCCAGCCACTGCCAGCCGCCCCTGAGTTGAAAGAAGCCCACCTGCCCCAGGTCGATGACCGGCAGCAGCAGGTCCAGGGCGAACAGGGCCGGGTTCCAGTACGGCGCCTCGCCGCTCTTGATCGGCGGGTGGTGGGCGTGCGCGAAGGCCAGTGAGCCCGCCGCCCACAGCACCGCCATCCACACCAGGGCCCGTCCCGGCCGGTACCCGTAGGCGACCGTCCAGTCCTGCGCGTACCCCCACAGCTTGGCCGCGGGCGGCAGCGTCTCGCGGCGTCGGCGCTGCTTGGCGAGCAGCACCTCGCGCGCGTCCTCGTCCTCGCCGCCGGACCGCAGCACGGCCGCCAGTCGCTCGTACGGCTCCGGGTTGTACTCCGCGGTCGCCGCCGTGACCCACGCCAGCCGCTCGTCCAGCGGGAACGGGCCCCTCGGCACCAGGTTCTCGTAGGAGAAGCCGCCCATGTGCAGCCGCCCCGGGCCCGGCCAGCTGTCCGTGCGGTCCATCAGGTTCACCACCCGCGCCCCCGACAGCACCACCCGCCCGCGCGCCGGGCGCTCCCCGAGGAAGCGCAGCTCGGGCGTCTGGATGCGGCGCAGCGACACCTCCTGGTCGTCGGCGAGGGTGAACCGGGCCCGCTCGAAGTCGAGCGCGTCCCCGAACCGCCCGTCGTCCAGGCGCAGCCCGCCCTCGCAGCTGAAGCGCTGGATGCGCGTCCCGTGCGCCGGGGTGGCCCCGCTCAGCAGCGGGCTGCCGATGCCCGCCGGGGTCAGGTACATCGAGCGCTCGACGGTCAGCTGCGGCGCGTTCAGGGCGAGCCGGGTGCAGGGGTTGACCAGCTTCGCGCCGCGCAGGCTCAGCGAGACGCCGACCTTGGCGCTGCGCAGGCTCAGCTCGCCGTGCGACTCCAGCAGTTCGGCCTGGAGGTCCTGCCCGACGGTCATGCCGTCGGCGGCGATCGAGCGGCCGCTGCGGTCCTGGTGGACGATCGCCTGGTTGAGCATCAGGTCGGTGCCGATGTGGGCGTCGGTCAGCCGGACGCCGTTGTGGAAGCGGCAGCGGGGCAGGTGCAGGTCGCCCTCGGTGTGGATCCGGGCGGCCTCCAGGCGGGGCACCGAGCAGTCCACCATCCGCAGGGTCGCGAAACGGGCCTCGGGCAGCAGCACGTCCCGCTCGAAGCGGCAGCCGCGCATCTCGACGTACGGCACCACGTTCCCGCCGGCCAGCTCCAGCGTGCCGCTGATCTGCACACCGCTGAGCTTCAAGGCGGGCACCCGGCCCGCGAGCGCGGGCGGACCGTCCAGGAGCAGCCAGCACACGATGCGGGCCCGCACGGTCCGCTCCGGTCCCCACGGGTGCCCGCCGTGCGGATCGTCGACGAGCATGTCGCCGCTGCTCAGGTCGTACGCGCTGCCGTTGCGGAAGGCCTGCCACATCCCGGCCTCGGCGGCGGTCAGATCGTCCGGCAGGTCCCCGTCGCGGGTGCCGGCCTCGTCGGTCACGGCTCTCCCATCCCCCTCGGTCGCTCACACATTTCGCACAACTGTTCATGCCCGTTGGGTGCGCCCTGAACGCTAGACGTGAGCAGGATCTTCGAGGTTGCGTATCAGCCATTGGAATGCCCGAACGACGCCCAACCGCGGTCTGAGAGAATTGACCTCGTGATCTCCCGAATCGACCTGCGCGGCGACGCCCTCCCCGAGGGCCCCGCCCTGCGCGACCTGCTGCCCCGAGCCGACTTCGACGTCTCGGCCGCCCTGGAGAAGGTGCGTCCGATCTGCGAGGCCGTGCATCATCGGGGCGACGCGGCGCTGATCGACTTCGCGGAGAAGTTCGACGGGGTCCGGCTGGAATCCGTACGGGTCCCGGCCCCGGCGATCGCCAAGGCGCTCGAGGAACTCGACCCGGCCGTCCGCGCGGCCCTGGAGGAGTCCATCCGGCGCGCCCGTCTCGTCCACCGCGAACAGCGCCGTACGACCCACACGACCCAGGTCGTGCCGGGTGGGACCGTGACCGAGAAGTGGGTCCCCGTCGACCGGGTCGGGCTGTACGCGCCCGGCGGTCGGGCCGTCTACCCGTCCTCCGTGATCATGAACGTCGTCCCGGCCCAGGAGGCCGGCGTCGAGTCGCTCGCCCTCGCCTCCCCGGCGCAGGCCGAGTTCGGCGGGCTGCCGCACCCGACGATCCTCGCCGCCTGCGCGCTGCTCGGCGTGGACGAGGTGTACGCCGCCGGTGGCGCGACGGCCGTCGCGATGTTCGCGTACGGCACCGAGTCCTGCCCGCCCACCGACATGGTCACCGGCCCCGGCAACATCTGGGTCGCCGCCGCCAAGCGCTACTTCACCGGCAGGATCGGCATCGACGCCGAGGCCGGCCCGACCGAGATCGCGATCCTCGCCGACGACACCGCCGACCCGGTGCACGTCGCCGCCGACCTGATCAGCCAGGCCGAGCACGACCCGCTCGCGG
Organism: Streptomyces sp. NPDC034103; assembly: GCF_055575395.1. Taxonomy (NCBI): domain Bacteria; kingdom Bacillati; phylum Actinomycetota; class Actinomycetes; order Kitasatosporales; family Streptomycetaceae; genus Streptomyces; species Streptomyces sp. NPDC034103. Next base: position 123,744 of record NZ_JBVISS010000019.1, read on the forward strand.
CGGCCGTCCTGGTCACCGACTCCGTGGCGCTCGCCGACGCGGTCGAGAAGGAACTGGAGCCGCAGGTCGCGGCCAGCAAGCACATCGAGGACCGGATCCGCCCCGCCCTCGCGGGCCGGCAGTCCGCGATCGTCCTGGTCGACGGCGTCGAGGAGGGGCTGCGGGTCGTCAACGCCTACGGCGCCGAGCACCTGGAGATCCAGACGGCCGACGCGGCCGCCCTGGCCGACCGGGTGCGCAACGCCGGCGCGATCTTCATCGGCCCCTGGGCGCCGGTCTCCCTCGGCGACTACGCCGCCGGGTCCAACCACGTCCTGCCCACCGGCGGCTGCGCCTGCCACTCCTCCGGGCTGTCCGTGCAGTCCTTCCTGCGCGGCATCCACATCGTCGACTACACCGAGGACGCGCTGGCGGACGTCGCGCACCACGTGGTGACGCTGGCGGACGCGGAGGACCTGCCGGCGCACGGCGCGGCGATCAAGGCCCGGTTCGGTTGGAAGGTGCCCGGCAAGTGACGTTCGGTATCGACGATCTCCCCGTACGGGACGAGCTGCGCGGCAAGTCCCCCTACGGCGCGCCCCAGTTGGACGTCCCCGTACGGCTGAACACCAACGAGAACCCCTACCCGCTGCCCGAGCCGCTGGTCGAGCGGATCGCCGAACGGGTCCGTGAGGCCGCCCGCACGCTCAACCGCTACCCGGACCGGGACGCGGTCGAACTGCGCACGCGGCTCGCCCAGTACCTGACGGACACCACCGGTCACCAGGTCGGGCTCGCCAACGTGTGGGCCGCGAACGGCTCCAACGAGGTCCTCCAGCAGCTGCTCCAGACCTTCGGCGGACCGGGGCGCAGGGCGATCGGCTTCGAGCCGTCGTACTCCATGCACGCGCTCCTCTCGCGCGGCACGGGCACGGGCTGGATCTCCGGCCCGCGGGGTGAGGACTTCACCATCGACCTGCCCGCGGCCGAGAAGGCGATCGCCGAGGAGCGGCCGGACGTCGTCTTCGTGACCACCCCCAACAACCCCACCGGTACCGCGGTCCCGGCCGAGACGGTCCTCGCCCTGTACGAGGCCGCGCAGGCGGCGAAGCCCTCGCTGGTCGTGGTCGACGAGGCGTACATCGAGTTCAGCCACGGCGCCTCGCTGCTGCCGCTCATCGAGGGCCGGCCCAACCTCGTCGTCTCCCGGACCATGTCGAAGGCGTTCGGCGCGGCCGGCCTGCGCCTCGGCTACCTCGCCGCGCACCCGGCGGTCGTGGACGCCGTCCAGCTCGTACGGCTGCCCTACCACCTCTCCGCGATCACCCAGGCGACCGCGCTGGCCGCCCTGGAGCACACCGACACGCTGCTGAAGTACGTCGAGCAGCTGAAGTCGGAGCGGGACCGGTTGGTCACCGCGCTGCGGGAGACCGGCTACGCGGTGGTGGAGTCCGACGCGAACTTCGTGCAGTTCGGGCTGTTCGAGGACTCCCACGCCGTCTGGCGGCAGATCCTCGACCGGGGCGTCCTGGTCCGGGACAACGGCATCCCGGGCTGGCTGCGGGTCACCGCCGGAACCCCCGAAGAGAACGACGCGTTCCTCGACGCGGTCCGTGACATCAAGAAGGAGCAGAGCGCATGAGCCGCGTAGGACGCGTGGAGCGAGTCACGAAGGAGACCTCCGTGCTCGTCGAGATCGATCTCGACGGCAGCGGCAAGGTCGACGTGTCGACAGGAGTCGGCTTCTACGACCACATGCTCGACCAGCTCGGCCGGCACGGCCTGTTCGACCTCACCGTCAAGACCGAGGGCGACCTGCACATCGACTCGCACCACACCATCGAGGACACCGCTCTCGCCCTCGGCGCCGCGTTCAAGCAGGCGCTCGGCGACAAGGTCGGCATCTACCGCTTCGGCAACTGCACGGTCCCCCTGGACGAGTCCCTCGCCCAGGTCACCGTGGACCTGTCCGGCCGCCCCTACCTCGTGCACACCGAGCCCGAGAAGATGGCGCCGATGATCGGCGAGTACGACACCACGATGACCCGGCACATCCTGGAGTCCTTCGTCGCCCAGGCCCAGATCGCGCTGCACGTGCACGTGCCCTACGGCCGCAACGCCCACCACATCGTGGAGTGCCAGTTCAAGGCCCTGGCCCGCGCCCTGAGGTACGCCTCCGAACGCGACCCGCGCGCGGCCGGCATCCTCCCGTCCACGAAGGGCGCGCTGTGAACGGCCTTTCGACCGTCCTGATCGTCGTCGGCCTCTTCCTGGTCGGCGGGATCATCTCCTTCGTCAAGCAGGGCATGCCCAAGCAGCTCATCGTGCTGCTCTCCATCGGCGCCGCGATGTGTCTCGTCGCCGGCGTCATGAGGCTGGAGGTGTGGAATTGAGCGCGACGTCCGGCAAGAAGGTCGTCGTCTTCGACTACGGCTTCGGGAACGTGCGGTCCGCCGAACGCGCCCTCGCCCGTACCGGCGCGGACGTCGAGATCACGCGTGACTTCGACAAGGCCATGAACGCCGACGGACTGCTGGTGCCGGGCGTCGGTGCCTTCGCCGCCTGCATGAACGGCCTCAAGCAGGCGCGCGGCGACTGGATCATCGACCGCCGGCTCGCCGGTGGGCGCCCGGTCCTGGGCATCTGCGTCGGCATGCAGATCCTGTTCGCGCGCGGCATCGAGCACGGCGTGGAGACCGAGGGCCTGGACGAGTGGCCCGGCTCGGTCGAGCCGCTCCAGGCCGACATCGTGCCCCACATGGGCTGGAACACCGTGGACGCGCCGGCCGGCTCCGAGCTGTTCGCCGGCCTGGATGCGGACGCCCGCTTCTACTTCGTGCACTCCTACGCCGTCCACGACTGGAACCTGGAGACCGCGAACCCCGCGATGCGGGCCCCGCTCGTGACCTGGTCCACGCACGGCAAGCCGTTCGTGGCCGCCGTGGAGAACGGCACCCTGTGGGCCACGCAGTTCCACCCCGAGAAGTCCGGCGACGCCGGTGCGCAGCTGCTGAACAACTGGATCGGAACCCTCTGATGCCCGCCACGCTTGAACTGCTCCCCGCCGTCGACGTCCGCGACGGCCAGGCCGTCCGCCTCGTGCACGGCGAGTCCGGTACCGAGACCTCGTACGGCTCCCCGCTCCAGGCCGCGCTCGCCTGGCAGTCGGCGGGCGCCGAGTGGCTGCACCTGGTCGACCTCGACGCGGCCTTCGGCACCGGCGACAACCGGGACCTGGTCCGCCAGGTCACCGAGGCGATGGACATCAAGGTCGAGCTGTCCGGTGGCATCCGCGACGACGCCTCCCTGGCGGCCGCTCTCGCCACCGGCTGCACCCGGGTGAACCTCGGCACGGCCGCCCTGGAGAGCCCGGAGTGGGTCGCCAAGGTCATCGCCGAGCACGGCGACAGGATCGCGGTGGGCCTCGACGTCCGGGGTACGACCCTCAAGGGCCGCGGCTGGACCAGTGAGGGCGGCGACCTCTACGAGGCGCTGGAGCGGCTCGACAAGGAGGGCTGCGCGCGGTACGTCGTCACCGACATCGCCAAGGACGGCACGCTCCAGGGCCCCAACCTGGAGCTGCTGCGCAACGTCTGCGCGGCGACCGACCGTCCGGTGGTCGCCTCCGGCGGGGTGTCCTCGCTGGACGACCTGCGGGCCATCGCCGAGCTGGTCCCGCTCGGTGTCGAGGGCTCCATCGTCGGGAAGGCGCTGTACGCGAAGGCGTTCACCCTGGAAGAGGCTTTGGAGGCGGTGGCTCAGTGAGTGATCTGCGACGCGTCACGACCGGTGCGCCCTGGGAGGACACCTTCGGGTACTCCCGCGCGGTCGAGCTGCCGAACGGCCTGGTGCTGGTCTCCGGCTGCACCTCGGTGGTGGACGGCGAGATCGCCGCGGGCGACCCGTACGAGCAGACGGTCAACGCCTTCAACGTCGCGTTCGCGGCGCTGAAGGAGCTGGGGCTCGGCCGGGACGACGTGGTGCGCACGCGGCTGTACATCACCCACGCCCGGGACGTCGACGAGATCGGACGCGCTCACAAGGAGCTGTTCGACGACGTCCGGCCCGCCGCATCCATGATCATCGTCTCTGGCTTCGTGGACCCCAGCCTGGTCGTCGAGGTCGAGGTGGAGGCGTTCCGAGGAGACACCCCCGCATGACCCTCGCCGTACGAGTCATCCCCTGCCTGGACGTGGACAACGGCCGGGTCGTCAAGGGCGTCAACTTCCAGAACCTGCGTGACGCGGGCGACCCCGTCGAGATGGCCAAGGTCTACGACGCCGAGGGCGCCGACGAACTGACGTTCCTGGACATCACCGCCTCGTCGGGCAACCGCGAGACCACGTACGACGTGGTGCGCCGCACCGCCGAGCAGGTCTTCATCCCGCTGACGGTCGGCGGTGGCGTCCGTACCGCCGAGGACGTGGACAAGCTGCTGCGGGCCGGCGCGGACAAGGTCGGCGTCAACACCGCCGCCATCGCCCGCCCCGACCTGATCCGCGAGATCGCCGAGCGCTTCGGCCGCCAGGTCCTGGTCCTGTCGGTGGACGCGCGGCGCACCGAGTCGGGTTCCTTCGAGGTCACCACCCACGGCGGCCGCAAGGGCACCGGCATCGACGCCGTCGAGTGGGCCCACCGGGCCGCCGAGCTGGGCGCGGGCGAGATCCTGCTCAACTCGATGGACGCGGACGGCACGAAGGACGGCTACGACCTGGAGATGATCGCCGCCGTCCGCAAGCACGTGACGGTCCCGGTGATCGCCTCCGGCGGCGCCGGCCGTCTGCCCGACTTCGCCCCGGCCATCGAGGCGGGCGCCGACGCGGTCCTCGCCGCCTCGGTCTTCCACTTCGGTGACCTGCGGATCGGCGAGGTCAAGAACGCGCTGCGGGGGGCCGGGCACCCCGTGCGGTGACGTGCGTGAGGCGTTGAGGCAAGCCCCGGGCACCTGAACCTGGCCCGGGTCGCCACCGCCTCGCAGCTGGCCGAGGCGGTCGACGAGGCCGTCTCGCTGGTCAGCTACCACCTGCGCAAGCTCGCCGAGCACGGCCTGATCGAAGAGGCCCGGCCGCAGAGCGCGGACGGCCGGGAGAGATGGTGGCAGCCCGCCTCGGACGGCGTGAGCATCCGCGACGAGGACTTCCGCGACGCCCCCGAGGGAGCGGCCGCGCACACCGCGGCCAGCAGGCTCTTCGCCGAGCAGCGCATGGACATGTACCGCCGCTGGCTCGACGAACGCGCCCACTGGGGCCGTGAGTGGAACCGGACGGCCGATGGGGTCGATGCTCGCCGGGTTCGGTGTCGGCGCGGGTGCCGCGTCCCTGCTGCTGACCGTGCGCGGGCGGCTGCCGCACGCGGGGCGGGTGGCGGGGTTCACGATCATCGCGGGCTCGGTCGCGATCGGGGCCCTCGCCCAGGCGCCGAGCATCGCCGTCGCCGTCGGCACGGCCCTGCTGGTCGGGCTGCTCGCCGGGCTCAGCGGCGCGATGTGCGCGGCCCTGCTCCAGACGCAGGCCGACCCCGCCTACCTGGGCCGGGTCACCGCCGTGGCCAGTCTGGTGAGCCTGGGCCTCGCCCCGCTGAGCATGCCGCTGTCCGCCGCGGCCATCTCGGCGTGGGGGACCGGCCCCGTGTTCGCCGTGAGCGCGGCGGTCTGCGGACTCGGCGGGGTCGTGGCCCTGTGCGTACGGGACCTGCGCCGCGCCGAGCTCCCGACGTAGCCCCTAGATCCCCAGCTCCTTCGCCTCGTACAGCCGGGCGATCGCGTCCTTCTCGCCGTCCAGTTCCACCTTCGCGGCGCTGTGGCGGCCGTACAGGAACAGCAGCAGTTCCGAGGGTTCGCCGGTGGCGGTGACGACCGGGGTGCCTCGGTGGGCGACCGCTGTCTGGCCGTCGGGGCGGCGCAGGACGAGGCCGGTGGGGACGCCCCGGCCCATGAGGCGGGCGGTGCGCTCCAGGCGGCTCCACAGGGCGTCCTGGAAGACGGGGTCGAGTTCGCGCGGGGTCCAGTCGGGCTGGGCGCGGCGGACGTCCTCGGTGTGGACGTAGAACTCGACCGTGTTGGACGCTTCGTCGATCTGCTTGAGGGAGAACGGGGAGAAACGCGGCGGGCCGGTACGGATCAGCTGGATCAGTTCCTCGTACGGCTTGGCCGCGAACTCCTCCATCGCCTTGTCCAGGCGGGCGGAGAGCTGCTTGATGAGCAGCCCCGCGGAGGCGTCGGGGCGGCGCTCGCGCACCACCACGTGCGCGGCGAGGTCACGGGTGCGCCAGCCCTCGCACAGGGTCGGCCCCTCCGGACCGGCGGTCTCCAGAAGGTCGGCGAGCAGAAGTCGTTCACGCTTGGCGAAAGTCGACATGCCGTCAGCCTACGACTGTGCGGGCGGTCCGCACAGTGGACACCGCGCCGGTCCTGTCAGTGGCGCGCGGCACAATGGCAACCATGACCAGCACGACCGGTACGCCCCGGCCCAGCAGCCTCGACCCCGAGATCGCCGCCCGCCTCAAGCGCGGCGCCGACGGGCTCTTCCCAGCCGTCGCCCAGCAGTACGACACCGGCGAGGTGCTGATGCTCGGCTGGATGGACGACGAGGCGCTGCACCGCACGCTGACCACCGGCCGCTGCACCTACTGGTCGCGCAGCCGCCAGGAGTACTGGGTCAAGGGCGACACCTCCGGCCACTTCCAGTGGGTGAAGTCGGTCGCGCTGGACTGCGACGCGGACACCGTGCTGGTCAAGGTCGACCAGATCGGCGCCGCCTGCCACACCGGCGCCCGCACCTGCTTCGACGCCGACGTGCTCCTCGACGACGGCCCCGCCGGCGACCAGGGCGCCGCCGATTCCGGCGCACCCGCCTCGGATCAGTAAGGTCAGCGGCCATGGACCTCGAGACCTTCCGCAAGCTCGCCACCGACCGGCGCGTCATCCCGGTCACGCGCAAGCTCCTCGCCGACGGCGACACCCCGGTCGCGCTCTACCGCAAGCTCGCCGCCGAGCGCCCCGGCACCTTCCTGCTGGAGTCCGCGGAGAACGGTCGTACGGCTTTTCGATGGTCTCGCTACTCCTTCGTGGGCGTGCGCTCGGCCGCCACCCTGACGGCGCGTGACGGCCAGGCCCACTGGCTGGGCACCCCACCGGTCGGCGTCCCCGTCGACGGCGACCCGCTGGCCGCCCTGCGCGCCACCATCGAGGCCCTGCACACCCCCCACCAGGAGGGCCTGCCGCCCTTCACCGGCGGCATGGTCGGCTACCTCGGCTACGACATCGTGCGCCGCCTGGAGAAGATCGGCCCCGGCGAGCGTGACGACCTTGAGCTCCCCGAGCTGACCATGCTCCTGACCAGCGACCTCGCGGTGATGGACCACTGGGAGGGCTCGGTCCTGCTGATCGCCAACGCGATCAACCACAACGACCTCGACACCGGCGTCGACGAGGCCCACGCCGACGCGGTGGCCCGCCTGGACGCCATGGAGGCGGACCTCTCCCGCGCGGTGGCCCAGCCGCCCGCCGTGCTCCCGCCCTCCGAGCTCCCCGAGTACACGGCCCGGTGGGGCGGCCCCGACTTCCAGGAGGCCGTCGAGGACATCAAGGAGCGCATCCGCGCGGGCGAGGCCTTCCAGGTCGTCCCCTCGCAGCGCTTCGAGACACCGTGCACGGCGAGCGCGCTGGACGTGTACCGGGTCCTGCGGGCCACCAACCCCTCCCCGTACATGTACCTGTTCCGCTTCGACGGCTTCGACGTCGTCGGATCCAGCCCGGAGGCCCTGGTCAAGGTCGAGGACGGACGGGCCATGGTCCACCCCATCGCCGGCACCCGGTGGCGCGGGGCGACCCCGCAGGAGGACCAGGCCCTCGCCGAGGAACTGCTCGCCGACCCCAAGGAGCGCGCCGAGCACCTGATGCTCGTCGACCTCGGCCGCAACGACCTGGGGCGGGTCTGCGAGCCGGGCTCGGTGGAGGTCGTGGACTTCATGTCCGTCGAGCGCTACTCCCACGTCATGCACATCGTCTCGACGGTGACCGGCAGGGTCGCGCGGGGCCGCACCGCCTTCGACGTCCTCACCGCCTGCTTCCCGGCGGGCACCCTCTCCGGCGCCCCCAAGCCCCGCGCGATGCAGATCATCGACGAACTCGAACCGTCCCGGCGCGGGCTGTACGGCGGCTGCGTCGGCTACCTCGACTTCGCGGGCGACTCCGACACGGCCATCGCCATCCGCACGGCCCTGCTGCGCGACGGCACCGCCTACGTCCAGGCCGGCGCCGGCATCGTCGCCGACTCCGACCCGGTCGCCGAGGACACCGAGTGCCGCAACAAGGCGGCGGCGGTGCTGCGCGCGGTGCACACGGCGAACCGACTCGGCAAATAAGCCACGCGGGAGCGCCTCCGCGACGAATGGGGCGCTTCTCATACAACCCCGGGTGACGGTTCGCCCGGGGTTCGGGCGATAGTGGGGTACGTGACTGCCGTACCTCACCCCCGTTCCGAAGCCGCAGGCCCCGCCAGGGCCGGCCGCGTCAGCCTCGCCGTAGCCCTGCTGTCCGGCGCGCTCGGCGCGGCCGTGGCGCTGCTCGCGACCCGCCAGCAGTGGTCGGAGGGCACCGCCACGGTGGCCGGCGGCGACTTCCCGCTGACCGCCCAGGGCAGCGACGTCACCGGCGTCCCCGCCGCCCTCGCCATAGTGGGCCTCGCCGCGCTCGTCGCCGTCTTCGCCGTCCGCAGGGCCGGCCGCCTCGCCGTCGCCGGACTGCTCGCGCTCTCCGGCGCCGGCATCGTCGCCGCGTCCCTGTTCGGCGCGTCCGACAGTTCCGCGCTCGACGAGCAGGCCGCGAAGGCCTCCGGCGACGCGTCGGCCACGGTCGGCGCCCTGAGCCACACCGCCTGGCCCTACGTCGCCGCCGTCGGCGGGGCGCTGATCCTGCTGGCCGGGTTGCTCGCCCTGCGGTACGGGCGGCTGTGGCCCGCGATGTCCGGTCGGTACGAGCGCAACGGCGCGCCGCGTCCCGCTCGCAGGCCGAGGGCCGCGGACCCCGACCGGCCCGAGGAGATGTGGAAGGCCCTGGACCGAGGAGAGGACCCCACGGGCGCCTGAGGGCAGGTCCCCGACCGCCGGCCGGCGCGCCCGGCGCGCCCGGGTCGGTCGGGCCACCCCCGATCACTTCGCACGCGCGCGTACGGGACAATGGTCGCGAGCGTCCGGCTCAGACACGTTTACAGCAACGAGGAGCAAGTCATGGCGGGCAGCAGCCACGGTCACACCCCGGCCGCCTGGACCGGTGTCACTATCGCCTTCATCGGTTTCTGCGTCGCGGGCGCCTTCATGGTCCTGGCCAGCCCGGTCGGCTTCTGGGCGGGCATGGCGATCGTGGTCCTCGGCGGCATCGTCGGCTGGATCATGAGCGCGATGGGCATGGGCATGCCGAAGGATGCTCACAAGCCGCTGGTCACCTCGACGCCGGAGACGGCCGGCTCCAAGAGCTGATCGCCGTACGGCAGTCGCGTACGACCCATCGAGGGGCGGCCCGTGCCGCCCCTCACGCGCGTCCGGGGCCCGGCGGGGGCACAATGCAAGGCGTGAACGCCGACAGCCACAGAGTGACGCCGTACGCGGCGCGAGCGGGCCGCCTGGCCGTGCCCGCGGGGGTCCTCGCGGCCGTCGCCGGGGCGTTCGGGTACGTCGCCGCCGTGGACCCCAACGAACCGGGCCACTACCCCGTCTGCCCGCTCCTGCGCCTCACCGGCCTGTACTGCCCCGGCTGCGGCGGACTGCGCAGCGCACACGCCTTCGCGCACGGGGACTTCCTGACGGCCCTCCAGGCCAACGCGCCCGCCGTACTCGGCTATCTGGGGTTCGCGGTGCTGTGGACCGTCTGGGTGGTCCGCACCGCGCGCGGACGGCCGCTGCGGTTCGACCCCGGACCCGTGCTCCTCTGGACCGTCGGCGCGTTGCTGCTGGTCTTCACCGTTGTCCGGAACCTGCCGTTCGGTGGCTGGCTGCACCCTTGATCAATGGGTGAACGTCCAGGTAGTGGGACCGCCGTCAACCGGATGTGAGGCCTTGGCCTTCCTCCGGATACCATCGCAGTGACCACCTGTTCTCTGGTCGCTGGAACTGTCAACCGTCTGGAAGGGGGCCGCTCGCGTGAGTGTGCTCGACGAGATCATCGACGGAGTCCGTGCCGACCTCGCGGAGCGGCAGGCGCGCGTCAGCCTCGACGAGCTCAAGGAGCGCGCGGCGAAGGCACCCGCGGCCAAGGACGGTGTGGCCGCCCTCCGCGGCGACGGCGTCAAGGTCATCTGCGAGGTCAAGCGCTCCAGCCCCTCCAAGGGCGCGCTGGCCGCGATCGCCGACCCCGCCGGACTCGCCGCGGACTACGAGGCGGGCGGCGCGGCCGTCATCTCCGTCCTCACTGAGCAGCGCCGCTTCGGCGGCTCGCTGGCCGACCTGGAGGCGGTCCGCGCACGCGTGGACATCCCCGTCCTGCGCAAGGACTTCATCGTCACGTCGTACCAGCTCTGGGAGGCTCGCGCGTACGGCGCCGACCTCGCCCTGCTGATCGTGGCCGCCCTCGACCAGCCCGCCCTGGAGTCCCTCGTCGAGCGCGCGGTGTCCATCGGACTCACCCCGATCGTCGAGGTCCACGACGAGGACGAGGTCGAGCGCGCGGTCGACGCCGGCGCCAAGGTCATCGGCGTCAACGCCCGCAACCTCAAGACCCTCGAGGTCGACCGCGGCACCTTCGAGCGCGTCGCCCCCGAGATCCCCGACCACATCGTCAAGATCGCCGAGTCCGGCGTCCGCGGCCCGCACGACCTCATCGCGTACGCCAACGCCGGCGCCGACGCGGTCCTGGTCGGCGAGTCCCTGGTCACCGGCAAGGACCCGAGGTCCGCGGTCTCCGACCTGGTCGCGGCGGGCGAGCACCCGGCTCTGCGGCACGGGCGCAGCTGATCATTCGATAGGCTTGCCCCGATGACGCTCACCATGACACCCACGGACCGGTACGCCCGCCTCGCGCGCGGCTGCCGCCCCCGTGGCTGCCGCGCGCCCGCCCGCCGGGTGCACGGCCGTCGAGTGCGATACGTCATCGGGGACGAACCCGGGCAGGTGAACGGCTGTCGATGGCAGCGCGCCCTTCAGGGGCGCGGGGAACTGCGCGACAAGCCACCGGCGGCCTGAGGCCGTCGAACAAGCCCCGCCCCCACGGCGATTAGGTATTTCCCCAACTCACCGTGAGGTTTCCGCATGCCCAGCGAGTTCTTCATCCCCGACCCCGAGGGTCAAGTCCCGAGTCCCGAAGGCTACTTCGGCGACTTCGGCGGCAAGTTCATCCCGGAGGCCCTCGTCGCCGCCGTGGACGAGGTCGCCGTCGAGTACGACAAGGCCAAGCACGACCCCGAGTTCGCCCGCGAGCTCGACGACCTGCTCCTCAACTACACGGGCCGCCCGTCGGCGCTCACCGAGGTCCCCCGTTTCGCGGAGCACGCGGGCGGCGCCCGGGTCTTCCTCAAGCGGGAGGACCTCAACCACACCGGCTCGCACAAGATCAACAACGTGCTCGGCCAGGCCCTGCTCACCAAGCGCATGGGCAAGACCCGGGTGATCGCCGAGACCGGCGCCGGTCAGCACGGTGTCGCGACGGCCACCGCCTGCGCGCTGTTCGGCCTCGAGTGCACGATCTACATGGGTGAGATCGACACCCAGCGCCAGGCCCTCAACGTGGCCCGGATGCGCATGCTGGGCGCCGAGGTCGTCGCCGTGAAGTCCGGCAGCCGCACGCTGAAGGACGCGATCAACGAGGCGTTCCGTGACTGGGTCGCCAACGTCGACCGCACGCACTACCTCTTCGGCACGGTCGCGGGACCGCACCCCTTCCCGGCCATGGTCCGCGACTTCCACCGCGTGATCGGCGTCGAGGCCCGCCGCCAGCTCCTGGAACGGGCCGGCCGGCTCCCCGACGCGGCCATCGCCTGCGTCGGCGGCGGCTCCAACGCCATCGGCCTCTTCCACGCCTTCATCCCGGACGCGGACGTACGCCTCATCGGCTGCGAGCCCGCCGGGCACGGGGTGGACACCGGCGAGCACGCGGCGACCCTCACCGCGGGCGAGCCCGGCATCCTGCACGGCTCCCGCTCCTACGTCCTCCAGGACGAGGAGGGCCAGATCACCGAGCCGTACTCCATCTCGGCCGGTCTGGACTACCCGGGCATCGGCCCGGAGCACTCCTACCTCAAGGACTCCGGCCGCGGCGAGTACCGCGCGGTCACCGACGACGCGGCCATGCAGGCGCTGCGCCTGCTGTCGCGCACCGAGGGCATCATCCCGGCCATCGAGAGCGCGCACGCGCTGGCCGGTGCCCTGGAGGTCGGCAAGGAACTCGGCAAGGACGGGCTCATCGTCGTCAACCTGTCGGGCCGCGGCGACAAGGACATGGACACGGCCGCGCGGTACTTCGGCCTGTACGACACCGACGCCGAGGTCGCGGCCGACGCCGCCGACCTCGCCGAGATCGAGGGGGACGCCAAGTGAGCGGGAACATCCAACTGCTGTCGGACACCCTCGCCGGCGCCAAGGCCGAGGGCCGCTCCGCCCTCATCGCCTACCTCCCGGCCGGGTTCCCGACCGTGGACGGCGGCATCGAGGCGATCAGGGCCGCCTTCGACGGCGGCGCGGACGTCGTCGAGGTCGGTCTGCCGCACAGCGACCCCGTCCTCGACGGCCCCGTCATCCAGACCGCCGACGACATCGCCCTGCGCGGCGGCGTCAAGATCGCGGACGTGATGCGCACGGTCAGGGAGACCTACGAGGCCACCGGGAAGCCGGTGCTCGTGATGACGTACTGGAACCCCATCGACCGCTACGGCGTCGAGCGCTTCACCGCCGAACTCGCCGAGGCGGGCGGCGCGGGCTGCATCCTGCCCGACCTGCCCGTGCAGGAGGCGGCCCTGTGGAGGGAGCACGCCGAGAAGCACGGGCTCGCCACGGTCTTCGTGGTGGCGCCCAGCAGCAAGGACGCGCGCCTCGCCGAGATCACCGCGGCGGGCAGCGGCTTCGTCTACGCCGCCTCGCTCATGGGGGTCACCGGCACCCGTGAGTCGGTGGGCGCGCAGGCCCAGGACCTGGTCGAGCGCACCCGCGCCACCCGGGCCGACCTGCCCGTCTGTGTCGGGCTCGGGGTCTCGAACGCCCATCAGGCCGCCGAGGTCGCCGGCTTCGCCGACGGCGTGATCGTCGGCTCGGCCTTCGTGAAGCGGATGCTGGACGCGCCGGACGACAAGGCCGGCGTCGAGGCGGTGCGCGAGCTCGCCGGTGAGCTGGCGAAGGGCGTGCGCGGAGAGGCGTAGCACCGCTCGTAGGACCCGGCCGCGGTCGGGACATGTCGTACAGCTCACTCGAACGGGTGGACCTGGGGCCGGGGAGGCGCTCTGCGCCTCCCCGGTTCGTTCTGCGGGTGTGAGCGAGAAGAACCGTGACGGAAAGCGCACCGCCCGCGAGCGGCTGGCGGTCGAGCGTGAGAAGCAGAAGGCCGCGGAGAAGCGTCGACGGACGTTGATCGTGGGCGCGAGCGTGGTCTGTGTGCTGGGCCTGGCGGCGGTGATCGGAGTGGTCGCTGCCAACGCGGGCAAGGACGACGGCAGCGACTCCGCGGGCCCGGTCGTCGCGCCCTCGGGGGCCAACGGCGACGACAACCTCGCCATCCCGGTCGGAAAGACGAGCGCCAAGGCCTCGCTCACCATCTGGGAGGACTTCCGCTGCCCGGCCTGCAAGTCCTTCGAGGACGCCTACCGCTCGACGATCCACGAGCTGACGGACTCCGGACAGCTCAAGGTCGACTACCACCTCGCGACCATCATCGACGGCAACATGGGCGGCACCGGCTCCCGCAAGGCGGCCAACGCGGCGGCCTGCGCCCAGGACGCGGGCGACTTCACCGCGTACCACGACGTGCTGTACGAGAACCAGCCGGCGGAGACCGACGACGCCTACGCCGAGAACAGCAAGCTCATCGAGCTGGCGAAGAAGGTCGACGGCCTGGACACCCCCACGTTCCGCACCTGCGTCGAGGACGGCACCCACGACAGCTGGGTCGCCAAGTCCGCCGCGGCCTTCCGCAACGGCGGCTTCAGCGGCACCCCGACCGTCCTCCTCGACGGCAAGAACATCTACCAGGACCAGACGATGACCCCGGCCAAGCTGAAGAAGCAGGTGCGGGAGGCGAACAAGGGGTAAGAGTTTTCCGACCCTCCCGTTATGGAGCCGTAGCCGGGCTGCCTGCCGTGCGCGGCGCCCGGCACGGTAGCGTCGGTCCTGCCATGGAACTTGCCTACATTCCCAGCCCGTCGCACGGGGTTTACCACCTCTTCGGCCTCATTCCGCTGCGCGGCTATGCGTTCTGCATCATCATCGGCGTCTTCGTCGCGGTCTGGCTCGGTAACAAGCGCTGGGTCGCCCGGGGCGGGCGGGTCGGCACGGTGGCCGACATCTCTGTCTGGGCCGTGCCGTTCGGTCTGCTCGGCGGCCGCCTCTACCACGTGATCACGGACTACGAGCTGTACTTCAGCGAGGGCCGCGACTGGGTGGACGCCTTCAAGATCTGGGAGGGCGGCCTCGGCATCTGGGGCGCGATCGCGCTCGGCGCGCTGGGCGCCTGGATCGGCTGCCGCCGCCGGGGCATCCCGCTGCCGGCCTACGCCGACGCCATCGCTCCCGCCATCGCCCTCGCCCAGGCGATCGGACGCTGGGGCAACTGGTTCAACCAGGAGCTGTACGGGCGGGAGACGGACCTGCCGTGGGCCCTGCACATCACGTCCACGACGGACGGCCGCGTGCCGGGCTACTACCACCCGACCTTCCTGTACGAGTCCCTGTGGTGCGTCGGCGTCGCCCTTCTCGTCATCTGGGCCGACCGCCGCTTCAAGCTCGGGCACGGACGGGCGTTCGCGCTGTATGTCGCCGCGTACTGCGTGGGCCGGTTCTGGATCGAGTACCTCCGCGTCGACGACGCCCACCACATCCTGGGCCTGCGCCTGAACAACTGGACCGCGCTGGTCGTCTTCCTGCTCGCGGTGGCCTACATCGCGGTGTCGGCGAAGAAGCGGCCCGGCCGGGAAGAGGTCGTGGAGCCGGCCGACCCCGACGGTGAGGCCGCGGAGGTCGAGGCCGACGGCGACGGCGACAACGCGGACGCGGCCGACCCGGAGACCACCGAGGTGAAGGACGAGGCCGTCTCCATGGACAAGGCCGCGTCGACGGACGAGGCCGAGTCGGCCAAGAAGAGCTGACAGCCGGTCGTACGACGACTGCTGGTCGTACGAGGACGAGGGGCGCCCGGGATCTGCCGGGCGCCCCTCGTCGTGTGCGGCCGGTCGCGGTCGCGTCACCGGGTTTGGCACCGCCGGGCCGCGCCGCGGGGGGCGGTCAGGGGCGGTGGGTGAGTGACAGGGTGCGGTGTGCCGCGGCCACCACCGCCGGGTCGATGAACCGGCCGTCCGGCAGTGCCTGGGCGCCCGGCCTCGTCGCCGCCGCCCTCACGATCGTCTCCGCCCGTTCGATCTCCAGCGGTGTCGGCAGGTAGGCCCGCTCGATCACCGGGAGTTGGCACGGGTGGATGGCGGCCCGGCCCAGGAAGCCGAGGGCGCGGCCGTGGGCACACGAGGCCGCCAGGCCTTCGAGGTCGCGGATGTCGGGGTGGACCGACTGGGGCGGCGGAGGCAGGCCCGCCGCCCGCGCCGCCACGACGACCCGGGAACGGGCCCAGTCGAGGCCCGCGTCGTCCCGTACGCCGAGGTCGGCGCGGAGGTCCGCCTCGCCGAGGGCGATGCCGCGCAGGGCGGGGTGGGCCGCGGCGATCGGGTACGCCTGCTCCACACCGAGGGCCGTTTCCAGGAGGGCGTACAGGGCGGGGGCGCCGCCGTCGGCGGGGGGCGTGCGCTCGGCGACGGCGGTGATCTGCCGGGGCGAGGTCACCTTGGGCAGGCGGAGGCCGCCGAGCCCGGGCAGGGCGGACACCGCCGCCAGGTCCGCCGCCGCCCAAGGGGTCTCCAGGGCGTTCACACGGACGTGGACGGGCCGCGGCTGCGGCGCCGAGAGGAGGTCGGCGGTGGCGTCCCGGGCGTACGCCTTGCGGTCGGGGGTGACCGCGTCCTCCAGGTCGATCACCACCACGTCGGCACCGGCCGCCAGCGCCTTGGCCACCACCTGGGGGCGGTCGCCGGGGACGTACAGCCAGGTCAGCGGGGTCATACCGCCCCTTCCGCGCGCAGGGCCGCCACCTCGGCCTTTGTCAGCCCCAGTTCGGTGAGGACCTGCGTGGTGTCCGCGCCGTGCGGGCGGCCCGCCCAGCGGATCGCGCCGGGGGTGTCGGAGAGACGGAAGAGGACGTTCTGCATGCGCAGGGGGCCCAGCTCCGGGTCGTCGACGGTGGTGATCGTGTCGAGGGCCTGGTACTGGGGGTCCGTCATCACCTCCCGGACGTCCTGGACCGGGGCCGCCGCGGCCTCCGCCTTCTCGAAGGCCGCCAGGACCTCGGTCAGGGGGCGGGCGGCGATCCAGGTGCCGACCGCGTCGTCGAGGACGTCGGCGTGGCGGGCGCGGTCGGCACCGGTGGTGAACCAGGGCTCGGCGGTCAGGTCCTCGCGCCCGACCAGGCGCATCACCCGCTCGGCGACCGACTGGGCCGAGGTGGAGACGGCGACCCAACCACCGTCCGCGGTGCGGTAGGTGTTGCGCGGGGCGTTGTTGGCGGAGCGGTTGCCGGTGCGCTGCTGGACGTAGCCCAGCTGGTCGTACCAGGTCGGCTGGGGGCCGAGGACGCTGAGGATGGGCTCGATGATCGCCATGTCCACGACCTGGCCGTGGCCGGTGCGATCGCGGGCGGCCAGCGCCGTCAGCACCGCGTACGCCGTCGCGAGGCCCGCGATGGAGTCGGCGAGGCCGAACGGCGGGAGCGTCGGGGGCGCGTCCGGTTCGCCGGTGACCGCGGCGAAACCGCTCATCGCCTCGGCGAGGGTGCCGAAGCCGGGGCGGTGGGCGTAGGGGCCGAACTGGCCGAAGGCGGTGACCCGGGTGAGGATCAGACGGGGGTTGGCGGCCGAGAGCTCCTCCCAGCCGAGGTCCCATTTCTCCAGGGTGCCCGGGCGGAAGTTCTCGATGACGACGTCGGCGCTCGCCGCGAGGCGGAGCAGGGTGGCGCGGCCGCCCGGCCTCGACAGGTCCAGGGTGATCGTGCGCTTGTTGCGGCCGAGGAGCTTCCACCACAGGCCGATGCCGTCCTTGGCGGGGCCGTGACCGCGGGAGGGGTCCGGTTTCGTGGGGTGCTCGACCTTCACGACCTCCGCGCCGAAGTCGCCGAGCATCGTGGCGGCGAGGGGACCGGCGAAGAGGGTGGCGAGGTCCAGGACGCGGAGGCCGCAGAGGGGGGCCGCCCGGGGGTGTGCGGCCGTCATGACGTGGCCTGCTTGTCGATCTCCGGGCGGTACGGCATCGACGCCGACGCGCCGGCCCGCTGGACCGAGAGGGCGGCCGCCCTGGCCGCCCACTGGAGCGCCTCGCGCATGGGGCGGCCCTCGCCGAGCGCCACCGCGAGGGTGCCGACGAACGTGTCACCGGCGCCGGTCGAGTCGACGGCGGTCACCTGCGGGGCGGGGACGGTGAGCGGTTCGCGGTCGCGGGCCAGGTACAGACTGCCCGCGGAACCGAGGGTGACGACCACCTCCGGCACCTCCTCGAGGAGGGCGGTGGCCGCGGCCATGGGGTCGATACGGCCGGTGAGGGTGGTCGCCTCGTGCTCGTTGGGGACCAGCAGGTCGGTGGCGGCGAGGAGTTCGATGGGCAGCGGCTGGGCGGGGGCGGGCGTCAGGATCGTCCGGACGCCGTGGGCGCGGGCCGCCTCGGCGCCCGCCACGACCGCGGCCAGCGGGATCTCCAGCTGGAGCAGCAGGGCGTCGGCGCTGGCGATGAGGCCGTCGTCGCCGGGGGCGAGGTGGTCGACGGTGCCGTTCGCGCCGGGGATCACGACGATCGCGTTGCCGCCCTCGTCGTCGACGACGATATGGGCGGTGCCGGACGGCCCCTCGATGGTGCGCAGGTGGTCGGTGTCGACGCCGGAGTGTTCGAGGGTGGAGCGCAGCTGGGTGCCGTAGGCGTCGTTGCCGACCGCGCCGATCATCGAGACGGTGGCGCCGGCGCGGGCCGCGGCGATCGCCTGGTTGGCGCCCTTGCCGCCGGGGATCGTACGGAACTCCCGTCCGGTCACGGTCTCCCCGCGCTGCGGGGCCTTCCCGACGTAGGCGACGAGGTCCATGTTGGTGCTGCCGAGCACGGCGATGTGGGTCATGGGCGGGAAGCCTCCACGTGGGTGAGGTGGGCGAGGGCGTCGAAGCCGGTGCCGTCGAAGTCGGCGACGGAGGTGGCGAGGCGGTTCTTGAGGGGAGCGGTCCAGCGGTCGGGGAGCCGGCGTGGGGTGCCGGCGAGGAGAGCGGCGATGCTGCCCGCGGTGGCGCCGTTGGAGTCGGTGTCCCAACCGCCGCTCACCGCCTTGCAGATGGAGGCGGTGAAGTCGCCGTCCGCGTGGGTGAGGGCGGCGGCGATCAGGGCGGTGTTGGGGACGGCGTGGACCCAGTGGTGGGTGTCGGCGTAGGTGGCGTGGAGTTCGTCCACGACCGTGTCGAAGTCGGCGCACCACCGCGCCAGCCCGATCGCGTGCCGGATCGCCCGGGAGAGGCGGGAGGCCGGCGGGATCACGGTCAGGCCGGTGCGAAGGCAGGCGTGGATGTCGTGCGTGCCGGTCGCCGCGGTGGCGATCGTGGCCGCCGTGAACATCGCCGCGTAGACGCCGTTGGCGGTGTGGGTGAGGGTGGCGTCCCGGTGGGCCTGCTCGGCCGCGGCCGCGGGGTCGCCCGCGTTGGTCCAGCCGTGCACGTCGGCTCGGATCAGGGCGCCGATCCACTCGCGGAAGGGGTTGCGGTGGCGGGCCGTGTGCGGGGGGTCCAGGCCGAGGAGGAGGTTGCGGTAGGCGATGCGTTCGGCGGTGAAGGTGCGGCCGGCGGGGAGTTCGTCGAGCCAGAGGCCGGCGACGTCCGCGGTCGTGAACCGTCTGCCGTGGCGTTGGAGCAGGAGAAGGTTGAGCAGGGGGTAGTTGAGGTCGTCGTCCTCGGGCATGCCGTCGATGTTCTCGGCGAGCGAGGTGGATGCCGAGCGGCGGTTCCAGGGGTGGGAGCGCAGCAGGTGTTCGGGGACGCCCTGTGCCGTGAAGTAGGTGTTCAGGGGCCAGTTGCCGGTGGCCGCGGCCCGTTGGCGGATGGTTTCCAGAGGGAGCTTCTCGACGGGCTTGCCCAGGAGGCATCCCACCGCCCGGCCCAGCCAGGCCGCTTCGAGGGCCGAGCGGGTGGGGGGCGCTGCGGGGGTGGGCGCGGGCCAGGCCGGGCAGGCGGCCTTGATCCTTTCCAGGTCGCTCGGCTCCTGGTCCGCCAACGTGCCGGGCAGGTCCGCGAGTTCGTCCAGCAGGTCTCTCGCCAGTCGCCGCAGGTATCCCGAGGACCGGTCCGGCGAGGCTCCGGCCCTCGGCGGGGCGTCGTTGCCGCCCGCCGCGCTCCAGCGTGCGGCGATCGCCCCGGCCTCGCGGCCGTCCAGGGCCGCCTGGCGCAGTTCGTGGCCCAGGAGGTCCTCCGGTTGGACCCAGGTCAGCCGGAGCATCGTGGGCCTCCGATCCCGGCGAAGGCCGACTCGTGGGCCCTGCGGCGGCGTACGTCCCGCTCGTGGATCTCCCGGGTCACCTCGGTGAGGGTGCGCGCCGGTTCCCAGAGGTCCAGGCGGCTGGCCTCCGCGACCGTCTTCGACCAGTCGTCCGGGACCGGGGAGCCCAGGGCGCCCGCGAGCGCGCCCGCCATCGTCGCGATCGAGTCGCAGTCGCGGCCGTAGTTGACCGAACCGAGCACCGCGTGGCGGTAGTCGCCGCCGGCCACCAGCAACATGCCCAGGGCGATGGGGAGTTCCTCGATCGTGTGGAGGCGGGAGGGGCGGCGGGCGCCCAGGGAGGGGGAGCGGTAGTCCGGGCCCACCGTGTCGTAAGGGGCCACCGCCTCCCGCAGGGGCCCGAGGGCGGACTCGAAGTCGGTGTGGGCGTGGGCCGTCTCGCAGACCTTCTGGATCGCCGTGCGGGTGCCGTCCTTCGCCAGGGACAGGCAGGTGGTGACGACCGATTCCGGGGTCGCGTCGGGAGCGCAGGCCGCCGCCACCGCCGCCGCGAACACCGCCGCCGCCTCGCGGCCGTACGAGGACTGGTGGGCGCCCGCGATGTCCAGGGCCTCCGTGTAGGCGGCCCTGGGGTTGGCCGCGTTGACCAGGCCGACGGGGGCCATGTACATCGCCGCGCCGCAGTTGACGATGTTGCCGACGCCCGCCTCGCGGGGATCGACATGGCCGTAGTGCAGCCGGGCCACCAGCCACTTCTCCGCCAGGAAGACGCGGTGCAGGGGGAGGGCCTCCTGTTCGAGTTCCGGGATCCAGCGGGGGGTCGTCATCAGGTCCGGGACCAGGTGCTCGGCGATCGCGTACGCGTCGAGGTGGTCGCGGACCCGGGCGTAGACCCTGATCAGGGCGTGGGTCATCAAGGTGTCGTCGGTGACGTGGCCGTCGCCCTTGTGGTACGGGGCGATGGGGCGGGCGGTGCGCCAGGCGTCGCCGTTCCAGGGGCCGACGACGCCGTGGACGCGGCCGGCGTGGCGTTCGAGGATCTGGTCGGGGGAGTAGCCCTCCACCGGGCCGCCCAGGGCGTCGCCGACCGCCGCGCCCACGAGGGCGCCGGAGATCCGGTCGTCCAGGCTGGTTTCTGATTCTTTGGGCGTCATGCCCGAATCATCCTCCTGGAGGGGTCGGTGGCGTGGCTTCCAGGAGCCCGGCGAGTTCCACGAGGTCGGTGCCGGTGAGGCGGGGGAGGGCGCAGCCGGAGAGGGTGCGACAGGCGTCCCGCCAGGTGGCGGGGATCGCGCCACCGCCGCTCAGCGCGCCGGTGAGGGCGCCGGTCAGGGCGGGGGCGGAGTCGGCGACCCGGGAGAGGCAGGCGGCTGCCGGGATCGCCTCGCGGACGCGGCCGTCGGCGGCTGTGGCCAGGGCCAGCGCCACCGGGACCGTTTCGGCCGCCGCGATGCCGTAGCTGTAGACGTGGTCGACGATCTGGTGTTCGAGGAGGGGGATCAGCGCGAAGGCGCCCTCGGCGTGCTGGGCCAGCTTCAGGGCGTGGCGGGCGTTGCGGCCGATCTCCGTCTCCGCGGGGAGTTCGCTGAGGGCGGCCGTGACACAGGCGTGGATGTCCGCGCCGGCGAGGGCGAGGGAGAGGGCGGCGGCCATGGCCCGCGCGCCGTGCACGCCGTCGCCGTCCTGGGTGTAGCGGGCGTCGAACTCGGCCAGCTCCGCGGCGAGTCGGGGGTCGCCGGGGTGGGCCGCGGCGAGGACGCAGGCGCGGACACAGGCGGCGTCGTCGAAGTAGTGGGGGTTGTCGTGGCCGGTGGCGGGCGGGCGCAGGCCGGTGGCGAGGTTGCCGAGGCCCGCCCGGACGGAGATGCGGGCACGCAAGGGGAGCACGGCGGACTCGACCTCGGGGGCGCGCTCGGCCGCCGCCGCCACCTCGGCGGCCAGACCGTTCCAGGCGAGGTCGATCGCGGCGCGGGTTCTGCGTGCTCGGCTCAGGTCGCCCAGGGCGGTGTCGTCGCCCGCGCGGAGGAGGGCCTCGGCTGCGAAGGCCGCCCATTCCGCGTCGTCAGAGGGCCCCAGGCGGAGGGGTTCGGGGGGTTGGTTGAGGGCGATGGGGACGGGGAGGGTGGTGGTGGCGTTCTGTTCGGCGAAGGTGTCGAGTTCGCGGGTGAGGCGGCGGGTCCAGTCGGGCATGCGGGCGGCCCGGTGGCGGGCGGCGGGCCAGCCGGCGGCGTCGCCCGCGGCCAGGCCGAGGAGGAGGCCCTCGATGCGGCGCAGGCCCATGGCGGGGCCGCTGATGGACGCGGTCGCCCCCGCCGCCCCTACGCCTTCCCGTCCTCCA
>NZ_JBVISS010000019.1:145846-193231 GCF_055575395.1 Streptomyces sp. NPDC034103
CCAGGGGCTGCCGCCCCTTCGGCCCCGCCTCCAGGGGCTGCCGCCCCTTCGGCCCCGCCTCCAGGGGCTGCCGCCCCTTCGGCCCCGCCTCCAGGGGCTGCCGCCCCTTCGGCCCCGCCTCCAGGGAGCTCCGCCCCCTGGACCCCCGTCGGCCCTGAAGGGGCCTCGTCCTCAATCGCCGGACAGGCTGAAAGGCATGCGTTCATCGGGTCGCCCCCGGCTCTTCGCCCGCCTCCAGGGGACTCCGCCTCCTGGAGCCCCGTCGGCCCTGAAGGGGCCTCGTCCTCGAATGCCGGACAGGCTGAAAGACCTGCGTTCATCGGGTCGCCCCCGGCTCTTCGCCCGCCTCCAGGGAGCTCCGCCCCCTGGACCCCCGTCGGCCCTGAAGGGGCCTCGTCCTCAATCGCCGGACAGGCTGAAAGGCATGCGTTCACCGGGTCGCCCCCGGCTCTTCGCCCGCCGCCAGGGGACTCCGCCTCCTGGACCCCCGTCGGCCCTGAAGGGGCCTCGTCCTCGAATGCCGGACAGGCTGAAAGACCTGCGTTCATCGGGTCGCCCCCGGCTCTTCGCCCGCCGCCAGTGTGTACGCCGTCGGGTTCGGGGGCGGCCAGGGGTTCTCGGGTGCGGGAGCCGTTTGTCGTACCGCCTCGGTCAGCCGGTCCGCCACGTCCAGGACGTGATGGCCCGCCATCGCCGGGAGACAGCTGCCGCGAGCCGGGCCGATGGCCGCCGCCCAGTCCGCCGGGATCGAGGAGGCGCCCCGTGTCCCGCCCGCCAGGGCCCCCGCCACCGCCGCCGTGGTGTCGGCGTCCCTGCCCATGTTCACCGCGGTCAGGACCGCCTCCACGAAGTCGCCGTCGGCCGCGGCGTACGCGCCGAAGGCCAGGGCGACCGCCTCGGGGGCCAGGTCGGTCCACGGGTAGCCGCCGATCACCACCGCCGAGCGGACCGCTCGTTCGCCCCGGTGCGCCACCGCCACCGCACGGCGCAGGGACCGGGCCGTCCAGGAGTCGTCGGGGATGACCGCCAGGGCCGACGCCACCACCGCGATCGTGGGGGCGCCCGCCATCGCCGCGGCCACGCCGGCCGCGACCGCCTGGCCGCCGTAGATGCCCTCGCCCTCGTGGCTGACCGAGCCGTCGATCGCCACCAGGCGGGCCGCCTCCGCGGGGCGGCCCGCGGCGAAGACGCCGAAGGGGGCCGCCCGCATCGCCAGGCCGTCGCTCCAGGCGTGGCGGTGCTGGGCCGAGATGGGGGCGGCAAGGCCCCGGCGGAGGTTCTCCAGGGTGCCGCGCTCGCTGAAGCCGGCGCCTCGGAAGGGACCCTCGTCCCGGTCGGCGATCCACTCGTGCCAGGCCGCCCCCACGTCCGCCGGCGTCAGTGCCGAGCCGTGGCGGGCCAGCAGGAGGCCGGAGAAGATCGCGTACTCGGTGTCGTCCGTGCCCGCGGGGCTCTCGGCCACGTAGCCCGTGATGCGGCCCCAGCGGGCCCGGATCTCGGAGGGCTTCATGTTCTCGGCGGGGGCGCCGAGGGCGTCGCCGACGGCCAGGCCCAGCAGTGCCCCGCGGGCCCGGTCGCGGAGTCCGGCGGCGTCCGCGGGCGCCGGGACCGGGGGAATGCAGGCGATGGATGCCATACGCGGCCTCTCCTACGGGGGCTCCGCACAGGGCGCGGGGCCTTTGCGGATGTGTCCCACCGGCGCACGGCGGCAGAGCATCGGGAGGCTCAGCATCACCCGGTCGACATCTGAGCGGCTGCTTGATCGTATGCGCATTCGAGGGTAAAGCCGCAGGTTAGCGCAGCCTTTCCTTTCTGGCGGAAGGGGAATGCCTCGACGTACAGTGTGGTTTCCATAATTAGAACCAGTCCAAAGTTAGCTTTGGCTTAGCTATCTGGGGGAGCCGCATGGCCATCATCGAGACCGAGGCGCCACTGCACGAGGCGCACCGTGACAACCACACCCACCGGGACGTGAACGGCGGCTGGCTCCGCCCCGCCGTCTTCGGCGCCATGGACGGGCTGGTCTCCAACCTCGCCCTGATGACCGGTGTCGCCGGCGGGTCCGTCGGGCGGCAGGCCATCGTGCTGACCGGGCTCGCGGGGTTGGCCGCCGGCGCCTTCTCCATGGCCGCGGGCGAGTACACCTCCGTCGCCTCGCAGCGCGAGCTCGTCGAGGCCGAGCTGGAGGTCGAGCGGCGGGAGCTGCGCAAGCACCCGCAGGACGAGGAGGCCGAGCTCGCGGCGCTCTACGAGGCCCGTGGTGTGGAGCCCCGGCTCTCCCGCGAGGTGGCCAGGCAGCTGTCGCGCGACCCCGAGCAGGCCCTGGAGATACACGCCCGCGAGGAGCTCGGGATCGACCCCGGGGACCTGCCCTCGCCGCTGGTGGCCGCCGTGTCCTCGTTCGGGGCGTTCGCGCTGGGGGCCCTGCTTCCCGTGCTGCCGTACCTGCTCGGGGCGAGCGCGCTGTGGCCGGCGGTGCTGGTGGCGCTGGTCGGACTCTTCACCTGCGGTGCCGTGGTGGCCAGGGTGACCGCGCGGAGCTGGTGGTTCAGCGGGCTGCGGCAGCTCGCGCTCGGCGGTGCCGCGGCCGGTGTGACGTACGCCCTGGGCAGCTTCTTCGGGACCGCCGTAGGATAGGGCGGCTGCATGTTATGCGTTGGGCCGCATAAGTAGTCGTTACTCACTGGTTTCGAACGCTTAACCACTGGGCATGAGCCGTAAGCGCTGTGGGCAATGACGCCTGCCGTGCATCGGCGAGGTGGGCGACGACGCCTCTCTCGCCCCTCGGGTCGGCGGACATCGATCTGTCCTGACGGCCCCCACACACACTTCAGGCCACGTGCGCGATACCCCCCGTCGCACCCCCGTGGCGTCCGCATGTTGGAACGGGGTATCCGCTTCCCGAGATTCGCTCCATCATGTAATCTGCACGAAATTTTGCGCACACGCAGAGGGCCAACGTCGTCCCTCGGCACGCAGATATGCCACTTGAGACGACGACGGGAGAGCCGATGCGTACGCCGCGCCAGCCGTCCCAGCACTCCGCGAATGGCCAGAACTGGTCCTTCATGGATGCTCGCCCTGCTGCGCAGGGTATGTACGACCCCCGCAACGAAAAGGACGCCTGCGGCGTCGGTTTCGTGGCCACCCTCACCGGCGAGGCGAGCCATGCGCTGGTCGAGCAGGCGCTCACCGTTCTGCGCAACCTGGAGCACCGCGGTGCCACCGGTTCCGAGCCCGACTCGGGTGACGGCGCGGGCATCCTGACCCAGGTCCCGGACGCGTTCTTCCGCGAGGTGGCCGACTTCGAGCTGCCCGAGGCCGGCGCGTACGCCGTCGGTATCGCCTTCCTCCCGGAGGACGGGATCGCGGAGGCCGTCTCACGGATCGAGACGATCGCCGCCGAGGAGAACCTCACCGTCCTCGGCTGGCGCGAGGTCCCGGTCGCCCCCGAGCTGCTCGGCGCCACCGCCCGGTCGACCATGCCGGCCTTCCGCGAGATCTTCGTCGCCGACGGTGCCAGCACCGGCATCGACCTCGACCGCAAGGCGTTCGTGCTGCGCAAGCGCGCCGAACGCGAGGTCGACGTCTACTTCCCCTCGCTCTCCGCGCGCACGATCGTGCACAAGGGCATGCTGACCACCGGCCAGCTCGAACCGTTCTTCCCGGACCTGTCCGACCGCCGCTTCGCCTCGGCCGTCGCCCTCGTCCACTCGCGCTTCTCCACGAACACCTTCCCGTCGTGGCCGCTCGCACACCCCTACCGTTTCGTCGCGCACAACGGTGAGATCAACACCGTCAAGGGCAACCGCAACTGGATGGCGGCCCGCGAGTCGCAGCTCGTGTCGGACCTGTTCGGCAACGACGACAAGGCGATCGAGCGCGTCTTCCCGGTGTGTACGCCGGACGCCTCCGACTCGGCGTCCTTCGACGAGGTGCTGGAGCTGCTCCACCTCGGTGGCCGCTCCCTGCCGCACTCCGTGCTGATGATGATCCCGGAGGCGTGGGAGAACCACGACTCCATGGACCCGGACCGGCGCGCCTTCTACCAGTTCCACTCCAACCTGATGGAGCCCTGGGACGGCCCGGCCTGTGTCACCTTCACCGACGGCACCCAGGTGGGCGCGGTCCTCGACCGCAACGGTCTGCGTCCCGGCCGCTACTGGGTCACCGACGACGGCCTCGTCGTCCTCGGCTCCGAGGTCGGCGTCCTCGACATCGACCCCGCCAAGGTCGTCCGCAAGGGCCGCCTCCAGCCCGGCCGGATGTTCCTCGTCGACACCGCCGAGCACCGCATCATCGAGGACGACGAGATCAAGGCGCAGCTCGCCGCTGAGGCCCCCTACGCGGAGTGGCTGGAGGCCGGCGAGATCGAGCTCTCCGACCTGCCCGAGCGCGAGCACATCGTCCACACCCACGCCTCGGTCACCCGCCGCCAGCAGACCTTCGGCTACACCGAGGAGGAGCTGCGCGTCATCCTCGCGCCGATGGCCAAGGCGGCCGCCGAGCCGATCGGTTCGATGGGCACCGACTCGCCGATCGCCGCGCTGAGCGAGCGTCCGCGCCTGCTCTTCGACTACTTCACCCAGCTGTTCGCGCAGGTCACCAACCCGCCGCTGGACGCGATCCGCGAGGAGCTCGTCACCTCGCTGCGCAGCGCCCTCGGTCCGCAGGGCAACCTGCTCGACCCGACGGCCGCCTCCTGCCGCTCCGTCGTGCTGCCCTTCCCGGTCATCGACAACGACGAGCTCGCCAAGCTCATCCACATCAACGCCGACGGCGACATGCCCGGCTTCAAGGCCGCCACCCTCTCCGGTCTGTACCGGGTCTCCGGCGGCGGTGACTCCCTCGCCGCCCGCATCGACGAGATCTGCACCGAGGCCGACGCCGCCATCGACAACGGCGCCCGTCTGATCGTCCTGTCGGACCGGCACTCCGACGCCGAGCACGCGCCGATCCCCTCGCTGCTGCTCACCGCGGCCGTCCACCACCACCTCATCCGCACCAAGCAGCGCACCCAGGTGGGACTGCTGGTCGAGGCCGGTGACGTCCGCGAGGTCCACCACGTCGCGCTGCTCATCGGGTTCGGCGCCGCGGCCGTGAACCCGTACCTCGCCATGGAGTCGGTGGAGGACCTGCTGCGCGCGGGCACCTTCCTGAACGGCATGGAGCCCGAGCAGGCCATCCGCAACCTGATCTACGCGCTCGGCAAGGGCGTGCTGAAGGTCATGTCCAAGATGGGCATCTCGACCGTCGCCTCCTACCGCGGCGCCCAGGTCTTCGAGGCCGTCGGTCTCGACTCGGCCTTCGTGGAGAAGTACTTCAACGGCACCGCCACCAAGATCGGCGGCGTCGGCATCGACGTCATCGCCAAGGAGGTCGCCGCCCGGCACGCCAAGGCCTACCCGGCCTCCGGCATCGCGCCGGCCCACCGCGCCCTGGACATAGGCGGCGAGTACCAGTGGCGCCGCGAGGGCGAGCCGCACCTGTTCGACCCGGAGACGGTCTTCCGCCTCCAGCACTCCACGCGCACCGGCCGCTTCGACATCTTCAAGATGTACACGGACCGGGTGAACGAGCAGTCCGAGCGGCTGATGACCCTGCGCGGGCTCTTCGGCTTCACGTCGGACCGTCCCTCGATCCCCCTCGACGAGGTCGAGCCGGCCAGCGAGATCGTCAAGCGCTTCTCCACCGGCGCCATGTCGTACGGCTCCATCTCCAAGGAGGCGCACGAGACCCTCGCCATCGCCATGAACCAGCTGGGCGGCAAGTCCAACACCGGTGAGGGCGGCGAGGACGCGGACCGGCTGTACGACCCGGCGCGGCGTTCGTCCATCAAGCAGGTCGCCTCCGGCCGCTTCGGTGTGACCTCCGAGTACCTGGTCAACGCGGACGACATCCAGATCAAGATGGCCCAGGGCGCCAAGCCCGGCGAGGGCGGCCAGCTGCCCGGCCACAAGGTCTACCCGTGGGTCGCCAAGACCCGGCACTCCACCCCGGGTGTCGGCCTGATCTCCCCGCCGCCGCACCACGACATCTACTCCATCGAGGACCTGGCCCAGCTGATCCACGACCTGAAGAACGCGAACCCGCAGGCGCGGATCCACGTGAAGCTGGTCTCCGAGGTCGGCGTCGGCACGGTCGCGGCGGGTGTGTCCAAGGCCCACGCGGACGTGGTGCTCATCTCCGGCCACGACGGCGGTACCGGTGCCTCCCCGCTCACCTCGCTCAAGCACGCCGGTGGCCCCTGGGAGCTCGGTCTCGCCGAGACCCAGCAGACCCTGCTGCTCAACGGCCTGCGCGACCGGATCGTCGTCCAGACCGACGGCCAGCTCAAGACCGGCCGTGACGTCGTCATCGCCGCGCTGCTCGGCGCCGAGGAGTTCGGTTTCGCGACCGCGCCGCTCGTCGTCTCCGGCTGCGTCATGATGCGCGTCTGCCACCTGGACACCTGCCCGGTCGGCATCGCCACCCAGAACCCGACGCTGCGCGACCGGTTCGCCGGCAAGGCCGAGTACGTCGTGAACTTCTTCCAGTTCATCGCCGAAGAGGTCCGCGAGATCCTCGCCGAGCTGGGCTTCCGCTCCATCGAGGAGGCCGTCGGCCACGCCGAGGCCCTCGACGTGACCCGCGCGGTCGACCACTGGAAGGCGCAGGGCCTGGACCTGTCCCCGCTCTTCTACGTGCCCGAGCTGCCCGAGGGCACCCCGCTGCACCAGGTCATCGAGCAGGACCACGGCCTGGAGAAGGCGCTCGACAACGAGCTGATCAAGCTCGCCGCCGACGCGCTCGCCGCCGACTCGGCGACCGACGCCCAGCCGGTGCGCGCCCAGGTCGCCATCCGCAACATCAACCGCACGGTCGGCACCATGCTCGGCCACGAGGTGACCAAGAAGTTCGGTGGCGCGGGCCTGCCCGACGACACCATCGACATCACCTTCACCGGCTCGGCCGGTCAGTCCTTCGGCGCCTTCCTCCCGCGCGGTGTCACGCTGCGCCTGGAGGGCGACGCCAACGACTACGTCGGCAAGGGCCTCTCCGGCGGCCGGGTGATCGTCCGTCCCGACCGGGGCGCCGACCACCTCGCCGAGTTCTCCACGATCGCGGGCAACACCATCGCCTACGGCGCGACCGGCGGCGAGCTGTTCCTGCGCGGCCGTACCGGCGAACGGTTCTGCGTCCGCAACTCCGGCGCGCTGGTGGTCTCGGAGGGCGTGGGCGACCACGGCTGCGAGTACATGACCGGCGGTCACGCGGTGGTCCTGGGCGAGACGGGCCGCAACTTCGCGGCCGGCATGTCCGGCGGTGTCGCCTACGTCATCGACCTGAACCGCGACAACGTCAACGTGGGCAACGTCGGCGCGGTCGAGGAGCTGGACGACAGCGACCGGCAGTGGCTGCACGAGGTGGTGCGCCGCCACGCCGAGGAGACCGGTTCGACGGTCGCCGAGAAGCTGCTCGTCGACTGGGACACGTCCGTGCAGCGCTTCAGCAAGATCATCCCCAGCACGTACAAGGCAGTGCTCGCCGCCAAGGTCGCCGCCGAGCAGGCAGGTCTCTCCGAGACCGAGATCACCGAGAAGATGATGGAGGCGGCGATCAATGGCTGACCCGAAGGGCTTTTTGAACCACGGCCGTGAGGTCGCCAAGTCCCGCCCCGTCGACGTGCGCCTGAAGGACTGGAACGAGGTCTACGTCCCCGGCTCCCTGCTGCCGATCATCAGCAAGCAGGCCAGCCGCTGCATGGACTGCGGCATCCCGTTCTGCCACAACGGCTGTCCGCTCGGGAACCTCATCCCCGAGTGGAACGACTTCGCCTACCGCGAGGACTGGTCCGCCGCCTCCGAGCGGCTGCACGCGACCAACAACTTCCCGGAGTTCACCGGGCGGTTGTGCCCCGCTCCCTGTGAGTCGGCGTGTGTGCTCGGCATCAACCAGCCGGCCGTGACCATCAAGAACGTCGAGGTCTCGATCATCGACAAGGCCTGGGACAGCGGTGACGTCGAGCCGCAGGCCCCGGAGCGCCTGTCCGGCAAGACCGTCGCGGTCATCGGCTCGGGCCCGGCGGGCCTGGCCGCCGCCCAGCAGCTCACCCGGGCCGGTCACACCGTCGCCGTCTACGAGCGCGCCGACCGCGTCGGCGGCCTCCTCCGGTACGGCATCCCCGAGTTCAAGATGGAGAAGCGGCACATCAACCGCCGTATCGAGCAGATGCGCGCGGAGGGCACCCGCTTCCGTACCGGGATCGAGATCGGCCGCGACCTCAAGGCGACCGACCTCAAGAAGCGCTACGACGCGATCGTCATCGCCGCCGGTGCCACGACCGCCCGTGACCTGCCGGTCCCCGGCCGTGAGCTCAAGGGCATCCACCAGGCCATGGAGTACCTGCCGCTGGCCAACAAGGTGCAGGAGGGCGACTTCGTGGCGCCCCCCATCACCGCCGAGGGCAAGCACGTCGTGGTCATCGGCGGTGGCGACACCGGCGCCGACTGCGTGGGCACCGCCCACCGCCAGGGCGCGGCCTCGGTCACGCAGCTGGAGATCATGCCGCAGCCGAGCGCGGACCGTGCCCCGCACCAGCCGTGGCCGACCTTCCCGATGCTCTACAAGGTCACCTCCGCGCACGAGGAGGGCGGCGAGCGGGTCTACTCCGTCTCGACGACCCACTTCGAGGGCGACGAGGACGGCAACGTCCAGTGGCTGCACCTCACCGAGGTCGAGTTCATCGACGGCCGGCTGACCCCGAAGCCGGGCAGCGAGCGCAAGATCCCCGCCCAGCTGGTCACCCTCGCCATGGGCTTCACCGGCACCGACCGGGAGAACGGCCTGGTCGAGCAGTTCGGCCTGGAGCTCGACGAGCGCGGCAACGTCGCCCGCGACGCCGACTTCCAGACCAACGTCCCCGGCGTGTACGTCGCCGGTGACGCCGGCCGTGGCCAGTCGCTCATCGTGTGGGCGATCGCGGAGGGTCGCTCGGCCGCCCGTGGTGTCGACCGCTTCCTGACCGGTGCCAGCGACCTGCCGGCCCCGATCCGTCCGACGGACCGCTCCCTGGTGGTCTGACCCGGCATCCGCTCCGGCGGCACCACAGACGTCCCGTACAAAGGCGTACGGAACACTGACGGCGCCCGCCCTCCCTGTCCCCGACCGGACGGAGGGCGGGCGCCGTCGCATGCTCGGACCGCCCCGGACGCCTGCCAGGTCAGCAGGCGTCCCCCAAGGCACCCTCGTCCCTAAGGCACCCGGAACGTCTCCCCGTACACCTGCCACGTCAGCGGCGTCTTCAGGTCCAGGTTCCCGTCGTACAGGAAGCGCCGCTGGGCGGTGTCGACGCGGCTGGTGTCGATGTCCGCCTTCCTGGTGCGCATCGCCTTCACGCGGATGTCCAGGAAGATGTCGAGGTAGGCCTTCTCGGAGCCGCCCTCGGAGGGCAGGTCGGCCTCGTGCAGGGCGCGTTCGCGCAGGCCGTAGAAGCTGGTGGCGCCGGTGCCGGGGCCGTGGAAGACCATGGCGTCGTAATAGATGAACTGGCCCAGCGTGCCCAGGCCGTCGAGCTTGGCGAGGCGGACCGCGGGGTCGAAGTAGACGCGGTCGCGCTCGGCGTCCTGCGCGTCCCGGAAGGCCTTGACCTCGGCCTCCGCCTTCCAGGCCTTCGTGAACCCGGGGTCCAGGCCCTCGTGGGAGTCCGTGCCGTCGACCTCGCGCAGGGCGGGGAGGTAGCGGGCCAGGCCGTTGCCGGGGTGGGCCTCGGTGTAGCGCTCCACCAGGGTCAGCAGGTCGTGGGTGCCGGTGCAGAAGCCGATGATGCCGGCGGTGTAGCCCTGCCCGTCCCCGATGTCCTCGATGTAGCCGTAGGCGGAACGCCAGTCGAGGGTGGAGTTCTCGGCGCTCGCCACGATCTGCTGGGCCAGCTCCTTCTTCGCGGGCGCGGCGAGCCCGGCCGGCAGCGCGGCGATCGCCTTGTCGTCCGCCGACCGCTCCTGTTCGGCCCGGTCCTTGGCCTCCTGGAGCGCCGCCTGCGAGGCGGACACCGACGGCCGCGCCGGGGCGTCCCCTGAGTTCGTGGGGGCGAGGAGGTAGGCCGCCGCGGTGATGACGACGGGTAGGGCGGTCACGACGAGCAGGACGCGCGGTCGTCTCACTGGGTCAGCTCCGAGATTCTCAGGATGGACAGGGCCACGAGCAGCGCCAGCAGCGCCACACACGCGCTCACCTGGACCAGAGCGCGCCGGGGCCCCGGGGGAGCGTACGCGTACGCCAGCGTCACCGCACCACCCGTGAGCAGGCCACCGAGGTGGCCCTGCCAGGAGGTGAGGCCCGCGGAGAGCAGCAACCACAGGAGGAGGAAGCCCATGAAGCGGTTGACCGACCGCATGTCCGCGCCCACCCGGCGGGCCAGGACGTAGTACGCCGCGCCCAGGCCGAAGATCGCCCCCGACGCGCCCAGCGACTGCGTCCCGGGATCGGCGAGGAGCAGTTCGGCCACGGAACCGCCGACCGTGGCGAGCAGGTAGAGGGCCAGGTACCGGACCCGGCCCAGCATCGGCTCCACCGCCCGCCCGAGCTGCCACAGCGACAGCATGTTCATCACGATGTGCAGCAGGCCAAACGTTCCCTCAGTGGGCTCCAGGTGCAGGAACCCG
The DNA here is from genome assembly GCF_055575395.1 of Streptomyces sp. NPDC034103. Classification (NCBI taxonomy): domain Bacteria; kingdom Bacillati; phylum Actinomycetota; class Actinomycetes; order Kitasatosporales; family Streptomycetaceae; genus Streptomyces; species Streptomyces sp. NPDC034103. The sequence goes on from NZ_JBVISS010000019.1 coordinate 156,490, forward strand.
CTGGTCAGCAGCCGCTCCCACTCTCCGGCCAGCACGCCCTCGGCGTGGAAGCCGGGCGGGTGGGCGGACTGGTAGACGTAGTGACCGCCGTCCGGGCCCACCAGACCGGCGGTGAGCATCGAGAAACGGTCCACGATCCGCGGGCGCACGATCTCGCCGACATAGGCCAGAATGTTGACCGCCATCAGGGCGTACGTCACGACCGGCACCGCCGAGACCCGGCCGCCGACGACCGTACGGGCCTGGCGGACCGACCGCGCGCCCTCCTTCACACACTCCACGCAGTGGTGCCCGACGGCCGCCTCCCGCATGCAGTCCGGGCAGATGTACCGGTCGCAGCGGGTGCAGCGGACGTGGGACTCCACCGTGGGGTGGCGATAGCAGGTGGTGAGAGTGGACTCGGGTTCCACGGCCGGCTCCTCGGGGACGGGACGATCACTGAGCCGGTGGGGTCGGCGGCGAACCAAAATAGCCAATGGCTGTGCACGCAGCGAAAGTGGGGGAACATGGCGGCGATCAGTCTCAGCAAGGTCGAGGAGACGGCACCCGCGCTGGTCAGCCTGTACAAGAGCGCCGGTGTGTCGCTGCGCAAGCACGGGCTGGACGGGCTGCGCGCCGCGGTCTACCTGGTGATCGACTACTCCGGGTCCATGAAGCCGTACTACAAGGACGGCAGTGTGCAGGCGCTCGCCGACCGGGTGCTGGGGCTGTCCGCGCACCTCGACGACGACGGCAGCGTGCCGGTGGTGTTCTTCTCGACGGACGTGGACGCCGAGACGGAGATCGCGCTCGCCGACCACCAGGGGCGCATCGATCGGATCGTGGCCGGGCTCGGGCACATGGGCAAGACCAGTTACCACCTGGCCATGGACGCGGTCATCGACCACTATCTCGACAGCGGCTCGCGGGAGCCGGCCCTGGTCGTCTTCCAGACCGACGGCGGCCCGATCAACAAGCTCGCCGCGGAACGGTACCTGTGCAAGGCGGCCAGGCTCCCGCTGTTCTGGCAGTTCATCGGGTTCGGGGACACGAGCAGCAAGCAGTTCGACTATCTGCGCAAGCTCGACGAGCTGTCCGTGCCGGACAAGCGGGTGGTCGACAACGCCGGGTTCTTCCACGCCGGAGCGCAGCCGCGGAAGGTGTCCGACGCGGAGCTGTACGACCGGATCGTCGGGGAGTTCCCGAAGTGGCTGGTGGCGGCGCGGGCCCAGGGGATCGTCCCGCCGGGCGCCTGAACCGCCGGTTTCACAGCCCGAGAACGGCCCCCTCCCACCGCAGGGGGCCGAGCTCGTCCGGCCCGGCCGTCCCCGTGGCTCAGAAGCTGCTCCTCCCGTTGGCTAAGTCGCACCGTCGTGCCACTCTGAAAGTGATCCGGCGAAAGGCGACGGCCCATGGACGGCGCACGATCGGTGAACGAGACGCGGGGGCGCACGCCCGCGAAGGGCGAGAAACTCGCCGACTGGGCGGACGGGCGGCTCGGCCTGTTCGGGCTGGCCAAGGCCAACATGCGCAAGGTCTTTCCCGACCACTGGTCCTTCATGCTCGGCGAGGTCTGTCTCTACAGCTTCCTCGTGGTCATCCTCACCGGCATCTACCTCACCCTGTTCTTCGAGCCCAGCGGCGTCGAGGTCGTCTACCACGGCTCCTACGAGCCCCTCAACGGCATCGTCATGACCCGGGCGTTCGAGTCCACGCTCGACATCAGCTTCGATGTGCGCGGCGGGCTGCTGATCCGGCAGATCCACCACTGGGCGGCGCTGGTCTTCGTCACCGGCATGCTGGTGCACATGATGCGGGTGTTCTTCACCGGCGCCTTCCGCAAGCCGCGCGAGGCCAACTGGGTGTTCGGCTGGACCCTGCTGATGCTCGGCATCCTCACCGGACTGACCGGCTACTCGCTCCCCGACGACCTGCTCTCCGGCACCGGCATCCGCTTCGCGCAGGGCGCGATCCTGTCGGTCCCGATCCTCGGGACGTATCTGTCGTTCTTCCTGTTCGGCGGGGAGTTCCCGGGCCACGACATCATCCCGAGGCTGTTCCCGATGCATGTCCTGCTGCTGCCCGGGATCATGCTGGGACTGGTGGTCGCGCATCTGATCCTGGTCTTCTACCACAAGCACACGCAGTACCCGGGGCCCGGACGGGACGAGCGGACGGTCGTGGGGATGCCGTTCCTGCCCGTCTACACGGCCAAGGCGGGCGGCTTCTTCTTCCTCGTCTTCGGGGTGCTGGCCCTCATGGGCGGCCTCGCCCAGATCAACCCCGTGTGGGCGTTCGGCCCCTACCGCCCGGACCTGGTCACCACGGGCGCACAGCCCGACTGGTACCTCGGCTTCTCCGAGGGGCTGATCCGGGTGATGCCGGGATGGGAGATCAGCGCCCTCGGCCACACCCTGGTGCTGGGCGTCCTCATCCCCTTCTCGCTCTTCCCGCTGATCCTGCTCGCCATCGGCGTCTACCCCTTCGTCGAGGCGTGGATCACCGGCGACAAGCGCGAGCACCACATCCTGGACCGGCCGCGCAACGTCCCCGTGCGCACGGGGCTCGGCGTGGCCTGGCTGAGCCTGTACGTGGTGCTGCTGATCGGCGGCGGCAACGACATCGTGGCCCTGCACCTGCATCTGTCCATCAACGCCATCACCTGGTTCGTGCGGATCTCCGTCTTCGTGGTGCCGGCCCTCGCGTTCTGGGTGACCAAGCGGATCTGTCTGGGGCTCCAGCGCCGGGACCGGGACAAGGTGCTGCACGGCCGGGAGACGGGCGTCGTCAAACGGCTGCCGCACGGGGAGTACGTCGAGGTCCACCAGCCCCTCGCCCAGGAGCGGCTGCACACCCTCACCCAGCACGAGCAGAACCCGCCGTACGAGATCGGGCCGCTGGTCGACGGCAACGGGGTGCGGCGGCCGGTCACGGTCTCCGAGCGGGTGCGGGCGCGGCTGGCGCGGGCGATGTTCGGGCCGGAGACCCGGATCCCCAAGCCGACGGTGGAGGAGTACCGGCAGATCACCAGCGGCGACCGCCACTGAGGACGACGGCCCGGCACTCGTCCGGGCCGCCCCAGGCCGTGCGCAGGGCGCGGGCCTTGGTCAGCCAGAGGTGCAGGTCGTCCTCCGCGGTGTAGCCGATGGCGCCGTGCAGTTGGAGCGCGGTACGGGCGGCCGCGTACGCCGCCTCGCACGCGCTCACCTTTGCGGCGGCGACGTCGCTCTCGGCCAGGGTGAGCGCGGCGCCGAGGACGAGGGGGCGGGCGAACTCCAACGCGATCCTCACGTCGGCCAGTTGGTGCTTGACGGCCTGGAAGGAGCCGATGGGGGCGCCGAACTGGGTTCGCCGCCTGACGTGGGCGACCGTGCGGTCGAGCAGCGCCAGGCCGACCCCGAGGGCCTGGGCGGCGGTGGCGAGGCGGGCGAGGAGGAGGGCGGGCGGGAGGGACGGGGGGTCGGTGGCGAGGAGTTCGCCGGTACGGGGGGTGGGGGAGAGACGACGGGCGGGGTCGAGGGAGGGGTGCGGGGGGCTGGGGGGTGGGGGTGCGAGGCGGAGTTCGGTGGGTGCTGGGGCCGGACGGGCTGGTGACACCCGGAGCGCTGTGAGGCGGATGTCGGACACGCTCGCGTCCAGCAGGTACCGGCCTGTCGTCGTCGTGGCCATCGTCTCCCCGGCGGCCAGTGCGGGCAGCAGACGTTTCGCCGGGGCCGGGTCGTCCAGGCCGGCGAGGAGCGTCGCCGCCGCGACCGTTTCCACCAGGGGGCCGGGTACCGCGTGGCGGCCCAGTTCGATGAAGGCCAGGGCCAGTTCCACGGGGCGGGGGCCCAGGCCCTCGTGGGCCTCCGGTACCGCCAGTGCGAACACCCCGGCTTCGGCGATACGGGACCACAGGGCGCGCCCGCTCGTGTGGACCCCCCGGCTCCAGTCCCGTATCACCGCCGGGGTGTCCGCGGCCGTCAGCATGGCGTCCAGCGAGGTGACGAAGGCGCGCTGCTCGGTGTCGAGGAGGAAGCGCATCACCGGCGTCCCTTCGGCAGGCCGAGCAGACGCTCGGCGATGATGTCGCGCTGGATCTCGTTGGTGCCCGCGTAGATGGGGCCGGCGAGGGCGAAGACGTAGCCCTCGGACCAGGGTGTGTCAGCCAACTCGCCCGCCGGGCCCAGGAGATCGAGGGCCGTCTCGTGCAGGGCCAGGTCCAGCTCGGACCAGAAGACCTTGTTCAGGCTGGACTCCGGGCCGAGCGACTCGCCGTCCAGGACGCGGGAGGCGGCGGCGTAGGTGTACAGCTCGTAGGCGCGGGCGCCGATCAGGGCGTCGGCCACGCGGTCCGCGGCGCCCCCGGGTGCGCCCTCGGGTGCGCCCTCGGTCTGCCAGAGGGCGCGGAGCCGGTCCGCGGCGGCCAGGTAACGGCCCGGGGAGCGCAGCTTCAACCCCCGTTCGTTCCCCGTCGTCGCCATCGCGATCCGCCAGCCCTGCCCCGGCTCGCCGATCACGTCCGCGTCCGGCACGAACACCTCGTCGAGGAAGAGCTCCGCGAAGGCCGGCCTGCCGTCCAGGCGGGATATCGGGCGGACGGTGACACCCGGGGCGCGGAGGTCGAACATCACGTACGTCAGGCCCTGGTGCGGCTTCGGGGTGTCCGGGTCGCTGCGGAACAGGCCGAACGCGCGGTCCGCGAAGGCCGCCCGCGACGACCACGTCTTCTGCCCGCTCAGCACCCAGCCGCCGTCCGCGCGGACCGCCCTCGCGCGCAGCGACGCCAGGTCCGACCCGGCCTCCGGCTCCGACCACGCCTGCGCCCAGACCACCTCGCCCGCGGCCATCGGCGGCAGCACCCGCGCGCGCTGCTCGGGCGTGCCGTGGGCGAAGAGGGTCGGGGCGAGCAGGCTGATCCCGTTCTGGTTGACGCGGCCGGGGGCGCCCGCCGCGTAGTACTCCTCCTCGAAGAGCAGCCAGCGGACCAATCCCGCCGCCCGCCCGCCGTACACCGTCGGCCAGTCGACCACCGACCAGCGGTCCGCGGCCAGTTCGGCCTCCCACGCGCGGTGCGCGGCGAAGCCCTCCGCCGTCTCCAGGGAGGGCAGCGGCTCGGACGGCACATGCGCGGTGAGCCAGGCGCGGGCCTCGGCACGGAAGGCCTCCTCGTCCCGCGTGAAGTCGAGGTCCATCGGCGGCAGCCCTTCGACGACGCTTCCCTAACAAGTGTTTGGTAGGTTAGCGTGGCCCTATGACAGGCGTCGAGACTCCGGCGTACGAGCCAGGGCACGGGCTGCTGAGCGGGCGCACCGCCGTCGTCACCGCGGCGGCCGGCGCCGGCATCGGCGGGGCCACCGCGCGGCGGTTCCTGGAGGAGGGCGCGCGGGTGCTGATCAGCGACGCGCACCCGCGCCGGCTCAAGGAGTACGAGGCCGAGCTGGCGGCGGAGTTCGGCGCGGGCTCGGTGGCCGCGACGCCGTGTGACGTGACCGACGAGGCCCAGGTGCGGGCGCTGTTCGAGGCCGCCGCGGACGTGCACGGACGGCTCGACGTCGTCGTCAACAACGCCGGTCTCGGCGGGACGTCGGACCTCGTGGACATGACCGACGAGCAGTGGTCCCGCGTCCTCGACGTCACGCTGAACGGCACCTTCCGGTGCACCCGGGCCGCCCTGCGGGCGATGCGGGGGACCGGCGGCGGCGTGATCGTCAACAACGCCTCCGTCATGGGCTGGCGTGCCCAGGCGGGACAGGCCCACTACGCCGCCGCGAAGGCCGGGGTCATGGCACTGACCCGGTGCGCGGCGATGGAGGCCGCCGCGTACGGCGTGCGCGTCAACGCGGTGGCGCCGAGCCTCGCGATGCACCCGCACCTCGTGAAGGTGACCACTGCGGAACTGCTCGCGGAACTGACCGCGCGGGAGGCGTTCGGACGGTACGCGCAGCCCTGGGAGGTGGCCAACGTGATCGTGTTCCTGGCGTCCGGCTACTCGTCGTACATGACGGGCGAGGTCGTCGCCGTCAGCAGCCAACACGCCTAGGACAATGGACGATGTGCCGACCAAGAAGAAGCCGCAGGTGACCCCCGCCGCGCCCGCCCGCCGCCGGGAACTCCTCGACACCGCCGCCGAGGTCTTCGCCGAACAGGGCTACAACGCCACCACCGTACGGAAGATCGCGGACCACGCGGGCATGCTCGCGGGCAGCCTCTACTACCACTTCGACTCCAAGGAGTCGATGCTCGAGGAGATCCTGCGGACCTTCCTCGACGAGCTCTGGGACGGCTACGACACCGTCCTCGCCGCCGAACTCGGGCCCCGCGAGACGCTGGAGGCCCTGGTCACCGAGTCGTTCCGGGAGATCGACCGGCACCGCGCCGCCGTCGCGATCTACCAGAAGGAGAGCAGGCACCTGGTCGCGCAGGAGCGGTTCGGGTTCCTCGCCGAGTCGCAGCGCACGTTCGAGAAGGCGTGGCTGTCCACGCTGGAGCGCGGGGTCGCGGCCGAGGTGTTCCGGGCCGACCTCGACGTCCGGCTCACCTACCGCTTCGTGCGCGACACCGTCTGGGTCGCCGCGTCCTGGTACCGGCCCGGCGGACAGCACAGCCCGGAGGAGATCGCCCGGCAGTACCTGTCGATGGTGCTGGACGGGATCGCCGTACGCCCATAACCCCTATCTGGCAGGGAGTCGCCATGGCCGAGGCCTACATCGTCGAAGCGGTCCGGACGCCCGTCGGGCGGCGCGGGGGAGGACTGAGCGGGGTCCATCCGGCCGACCTGGGCGCGCATGTGCTCGGCGCGTTGATGGAGCGGGCGGGGGTCGACCCGGGTGCCGTGGAGGACGTCGTGTTCGGCTGTCTCGACGCCGTGGGGCCGCAGGCCGGGGACATCGCGCGGACCTGCTGGCTGGCGGCGGGGCTGCCCGAGGAGGTGCCGGGCGTGACCGTGGACCGGCAGTGCGGCTCCTCGCAGCAGGCGGTGCACTTCGCGGCGCAGGGCGTGCTGTCCGGGACGCAGGACCTGGTGGTCGCGGGCGGGGTGCAGAACATGTCCATGATCCCGATCGCCTTCGCGACCCGGCAGGCCGCCGAGCCGCTCGGACTCACCCAGGGCCCCTTCGCCGGAAGCACCGGCTGGCAGGCGCGGTACGGCGGCAAGCCGGTCAACCAGTTCGTCGGCGCCGAGATGATCGCCGCGAAGTGGGGGATCAGCCGTCAGGACCAGGAGGAGTTCGCGCTGCGGTCCCACCAGCGGGCGCTGCGGGCGATCGACGAGGGGCGCTTCACCCGGGAGACCGTGGCCCACGGGGACGTCACCGTCGACGAGGGCCCGCGCCGGGACACCTCGCTGGAGAAGATGGCCGCGCTGAAGCCGGTCGTGGAGGGCGGCACCATCACCGCCGCCTGCTCCTCCCAGGTCTCCGACGGGGCCGCGGCCATGCTGCTGGCCTCGGAACGGGCGGTACGCGAACACGGCCTGCAGCCACGCGCCCGGGTCCACCACCTGTCGGTGCGCGGCGAGGACCCCATCCGCATGCTCACCGCGCCCATCCCCGCCACCGCCCACGCCCTGAAGAAGACCGGCCTCTCCATCGCCGACATCGACCTCATCGAGATCAACGAGGCCTTCGCCCCGGTGGTGCTGGCCTGGCTGAAGGAGACGGGCGCGGACCCCGAGAAGGTCAACGTCAACGGCGGCGCGATCGCGCTCGGGCATCCACTGGGGGCCACGGGAGTGAAGCTGATGACGACCCTGCTGCACGAACTGGAGCGCACGGGCGGGCGGTTCGGGCTCCAGACGATGTGCGAGGGCGGGGGACAGGCGAACGTGACGATCATCGAGAGGCTGTGAGCCTTCGCGGCGCCGTCACCGAGGCAGGCCCTCCAGCACCTCCTCCGCCTCCTTCATGATCCGCTCCACCAGCTCCGCGCACGAGGGCAGGTCGTCGATCACCCCGGCGACCTGCCCGGAGGCCATGACACCGAGATCCGTACGGCCGTCCACCATCGCCGACCTGAGCAGCATGGGGGTGTTCGCGGCGAGGAGGAGCCGGCTCCACGTCAGGTCCTTGCCGTGCTTCATCGCCAGGCCGTCCTGGATCATCTGGCGCCAGGTGAGTCCGGACAGGCGCCGGAAGCCGGCCGCGTGCCGGATCGCCCGCAGCAGGGACCGCGCGCGCCCCGAGTTCTCCAGCCCGGTCACCAGGTCCGTACGCAGCATGCGGTGCGGCAGACCGTCCACCGCCCGTGTCACCGTCACGTCCTTGACCGTGGCCGCGAGATAGCGCGCCTTCACCGCCTGCGGCACCGTCGAGTCCGACGTGAGCAGGAACCGCGTGCCCATCGCGACGCCCGCCGCGCCATACGCCAGCGCCGCGACCAGCCCCCGCCCGTCGAAGAAGCCCCCCGCCGCCACGACCGGGATGTCCACCGCGTCCACCACCTGCGGCAGCAGCACGGTCGTCGCCACGTCCCCGGTGTGTCCGCCGCCCTCCCCGCCCTGCACGATCACCGCGTCCGCACCCCAGGCGGCGACCTTCTCGGCGTGCCGCCGGGCACCGACGGACGGGATCACGACGAGGCCCGCCGCCTTCAGCTCCGCGATCAGCTCGGCGGAGGGCGCGAGGGCGAAGGACGCCACCCGGACGCCCTCCTCGATCATCAGGCGCACCCGGTCGCCGGCGTCCACCGCGTCCGCGCGGAGGTTGACCCCGAAGGGCGCGTCCGTGCGGGACCTGACCTCGCGCACCGCCTCCCGCAGCCGGTCCAGGCTCATGGTCGCCGAGGCCAGGATGCCGAGGGCGCCCGCGTTCGCCGCGGCCGACACCAGGCGGGGGCCCGCGACCCAGCCCATGCCGGTCTGCACCAGGGGATGGCGGACGCCGACGAGCCGGGTCAGTGCCGTGTCCATCAGGCGGCGACCTCCCGGGCGCGACCACCGGCGGGGTCGAGCACCTCCCGGACCAACCTCAGCTCGTCGGTGGTCGGTTCCCGCGTGTACGGGACGTCGTCCGGGACGCTCAGGGCGAACCCGGTCGCCCCGGCCACCTGCTCGACGGTCACCCCGGGGTGCAGCGAGGCCAGCCGCATGGAGTGGTCGGGTGTGGCGAAGTCGAAGACACCGAGGTCGCTGACGACACGCGGGACGCGGTGGAAGCGGGCGCCCGCCGCATGGTCGTACCCCACCCCGCACACCAGGTCGACCTTCTCCACGAAGACCCGCCGGGAGTGCCTGGGCACCCAGTAACTCGTCGGGTTGTTCAGGGTGTTGACCGGCGCGCCCCGCACCCCGAGCAGCTGCCGCCGCGGCTTCGCCCAGTCGCCGATGCAGGAGATGTTCTGGTTGCCGTACCGGTCGATCTGGCTCGCGCCCATCATCACGTGCCGTCGGCCGCCCGTGACCAGGGCCAGATGCTGCCGGTAGGGCAGCCAGCCCTCGACGGTGCCGTCCGGGCGGACCAGCATCGCCTCCCCGTCGGTCAGCAGCAGCTCCGGTGCGAAGGTCAGCCGGGCGAGCCGGGCACCGAGGGAGGGGATCAGACCCATGGGGCTCGCGAGGATCTCGCCGCCGCCCCGCCAGGCCTCGGCGCAGGCGATCACGCAGTACTCGGCGCGGGTGACCCCGTTCACGGCCCCTCCTTCAGGTAGCTCTCCGCGAACTCCGGCCACGGGGTGGTCGCGTACGCCTTCTGCGCGGACTCGTCCCGGCCGTAGTCGGGCGCGCAGGACGTGAAGTGCGCCCCGTTCGGCGCCTCCACGACACCGGTGACGGTGTGCCGCTTGATCAGCAGCGACTGCGGCGCCGCCTCCTTGGTCAACTCGGCGGTGTCGACGACCCGTTCGCACGAGACGTAGGCCGCGTCCGCCGCCTCGCAGAACAGGTCGTCGAAGTACGGGTCCGGGCCCAGGTACTGCCCGTTGCCCGACCGGTCGGCGCGGTTGACGTGGACCAGGGCCGCGTCCAGGCGCAGGGCGGGCATCGCCACGAACGTCTCCGCGTCGTCGTACGGTGAAGTCACCGTGCGCAGGCCGGGGTTGACCCGCATGACGTCCGAGCCGAGGCCCGCGCGCACGGGCAGGAAGGGCAGGCGGTTGGCGGCGGCGTGCAGCCCCCACAAAAACATCGCCTCGTCGATCTCCGTCAGTTCCAGGTCGCCGCGCTCACGGGCCGCCCGGTAGTGCGGGTCCAGGGGGATCGAGTCGAGGGTGACGAAGGCCGCCACCAGGGTACGGATCCGTCCGGCCGCGGCGAGCATGCCGACGTCCGGGCCGCCGTAGGAGACGATCGTCAGGTCGGTGACATCCGACCGGAGCAGCGCCCTGACCAGGGCCATCGGCTTGCGGCGGGAACCCCAGCCGCCGATGCCGAGGGTCATGCCGCTGTACAGCCGGGCCACGGCCTCGTCCGCACTCATGGTCTTGTCGCTCATCTAACGGCCCTCCTTCCCGAACCGGTCACGGACGCGGTCGGCGACCCCGAGGACGCTCGCCTCATAGGTGAAGCCCTGCTCGAAGCGGTAGCTGCGGCGTACGTCGACGGGGTCGATACCGTTGATGGCGGCCTTGGCCAGGCGCAGCAGCTCGCCGTCCTTGGCGGCGATCTCGCCCGCCAACTCCAGCGCCGCACCACGCAGTTCGGTACGCGGGACGACGCGCCACACCGACCCGTGCGCGTGCAGCTCGGCCGCGGTAGCCGTGCGCGAGGTGAAGTACAGGGCCCGCATGAGGTGGGGCGGGACCAGCCGGGCCAGATGCGTGGCCGCGCCCAGCGCGCCCCGGTCCAGCTCGGGCAGCCCGAAGGTGGCGTCCTCGCTCGCCACGACCACGTCCGCGTTGCCCACGAGACCGATGCCGCCGCCCAGGCAGAAGCCCTGCACCGCCGCCACCACCGGGACCTCGCAGTCGTACACCGCCGAGAAGGCCTCGTGGCAGCCGCGGTTGGCGCCCACCAGCGCGCGCTGCCCGTGGGCCTGGATCTCCTTGATGTCGACGCCCGCGTTGAACCCCCGGCCCTCGGCGGCCAGCACCACGCACCGCACCTCGGGGTCGCGGCCTGCCGTGCGCACGGCGTCGGCGAGGGCGAACCAGCCGTCCACCGGCAGGGCGTTCACCGGCGGGAAGTCGACCGTGACGACGGCGACGCCGCCCTTTTCGGGCCCCTTTTCCGGGGCGGAGGTGGAGACACCCATGGAAGCATCAGCTACCTTTCCACCAAACGTTTGTTAGGTGGAGGGTAGCGGCGAATGGAGCTCAAGGGGAAGGTCGCGGTCGTCACGGGCGGTACGCGCGGAGTGGGCGCCGGGATCGCGCGCGCGTTCGTGGAGGCGGGCGCGACGGTCCTGGCGTGCGCCCGCAGGGCACCCGAAGTGCCGCTCGACGGCGTGGAGTTCGCGCCCCTGGACGTACGGGACCCGGACGCCGTGCACGCCTTCCTCGCCGGGCTGTCCCGCCTCGACGTCCTCGTCAACAACGCGGGCGGCGGACCGTACCGGCTGCTGGCGGACGTGGGGGCCGAGCGGCACGCCCGGGTCGTGGAGCTCAACCTCCTCGCCCCGCTGGCGGTCTCCCTCGCGGCGTACGACCATCTGAGACGGTCCCAGGGCAGCGTCGTCATGATCGGCAGCGTCAGCGGCGGCCGCCCCTCACCCGGCTCGGCGGCGTACGGGGCCGCGAAGGCAGGGCTGGAGAACCTGGCCCGGTCGATGGCGGTGGAGTGGGCGCCGGACGTCCGGGTGAACACGCTGGTCGTCGGCATGGTGCGCACCGAACTGGCACACCTCCACTACGGCGGCGACGACGGGATCGCCGCGGTGGCCTCCACCGTCCCCCTCGGACGTCTCGCCGAACCCTCGGACATCGGCGCCGCCGCCGTCTTCCTCGCCTCCGACGCCGCCGCGTACATCACCGGGGCCTCGCTGCCGGTGCACGGGGGCGGGGAGCGGCCGCTGTACCTGGACGCCGCAACCGCCCACAAAGGGAGCCGAGATGACGCGATCGCCCACAAGGACATCTGAGATGAGCGGAATCTGCGACGGCAGGGTCGTCGTCGTCACCGGGGCGGGCCGGGGACTCGGCCGGGCGCACGCGCTCGCCTTCGCCGCCGAGGGGGCGCGCGTCGTGGTCAACGACCTCGGCGTCGGCCTCGACGGCTCGCCGGGTGCCGACAGCCCCGCCGCCCAGGTGGTCGCCGAGATCCGGGCGACCGGCGGCCAGGCGATCGCCCACGGCGGCGACATCGCCACGGCGGACGGGGCCCGCTCCCTGATCGCCACCGCCCTGGAGGCGTACGGCCGACTCGACACCCTCGTCAACAACGCCGGGTTCCTGCGCGACCGGATGCTGGTCAACCTGGACGAGGACGACTGGGACGCCGTGCTGCGGGTGCATCTCAAGGGGCACTTCCTGCCCCTGAGGCACGCGGCGGCGCACTGGCGGGCGGAGACCAAGGCGGGGCGCGCACCGGTGGCCCGGGTCGTCAACACCAGCAGCGGGGCGGGGCTGTCGGGCTCGGTCGGGCAGGGGAACTACAGCGCGGCGAAGGCGGGGATCGTCGGCCTGACGCTGGTGGCCGCCGCCGAGTTCGCGCGCTACGGCGTCCAGGTCAACGCGATCGCCCCGGCGGCCCGGACCCGGATGACGGAGCGCGCCTTCGCCGAGACCATGGCGGCACCGGACGCGGGCTTCGACGCGATGGCCCCGGAGAACGTCTCCCCGCTGGTCGTCTGGCTGGGATCGGCGGCGAGCGCGGGGGTGACGGGGAGGGTCTTCGAGGCGGAGGGCGGCCGCATCACGGTGATGGAGGGCTGGAGACCGGGCCCGAGCGCCGACAAGGGGGCGAGGTGGACACCGGCGGAGGCCGGAGAGGCGGCACGGAAACTGCTGGTCGAGGCGGAGGTACCGGGGCCGGTGTACGGGGCGTAGGCCTTCGGGAGGGGTCCGGCCGGGCCCCGCTGCCCGGAGTTGGAGGCGCACCCCCAGCGGGCGAGGGGCGCTGGCGGCCCCACTGCCCGCAGCCGACGGCGCACCCCCTCGTGAGCGGGCCCCACTGCCCGCAGCCGGCGACGCACCCCCTCGGTGAGGGGCGCGACCGGGCCCCCCTGCCCGCAGCCGGCGACGCACCCCCTACGTGTCGCACTCCAGCACGGTCCGGCACAAGGCACACCGCGCCCTCATCCGCCCCCGGACCGGCACCCTGATCCGCTGATGGCAGGTCGGGCAGGGGAAGGACACACGCAGCCCCCCTGCCTCACACTCCGGCGAGAAGGCGTACGGCGCCCCCGGATGCGGCGCACGCGCCCGCCGGTCCCGCGCGTACCGCCGCCGCCCCGCCCACCCCGCGGCGGTCAGCGGGGGCTGCTGCTCGTCCTCCCGCGCCCGGCCCATGCCCTTCACGTACGCCGTGTAGGCCTGCGGACTGGTGAACCACACCGACGGGTCCTCACCGAACACCAGCGCCCGCTTGGCCAGCACGTACCCGAACTCCTCCGGGGTCAGATACCCCAGCTTCTGCGAGGACGCCGCGTCCTCCCGGTACGCGTCCAGAAGCAGCCACCCGGCGCCCAGGTACGTCGTCGCCGTGTCCGTGAGGATCTCGTTCTCCCTGAGGCCGGGGAACGACAGCCCGAGCCGGTGCAGGTAGACGTGCATCACCTCGTGCGCGAGGGCCGCCCCGATGTCCCGCCGATGAGTCCGGAAACGGTCGTTCAGCTCGACGAAGTACTCGGGACCGGCGGCCAGTTCGACATTGGCCGCGTGGGTCATCTCCCGGAAGCCGACGATCATCCGGGCGTCCGGGAGCCGGTAGTGCCGCACCAGCTCGCGGGCCACCCGCTGCGCCCCGAGATGGAGATCGTCCGTGTCGCAGAACGCCACGTCGGCGGGGGCCACACTGGTCGAGAACGTCTGCACGGTGTCGTACGACAGCCGCTTCCAGAGCGCGGTGATCGAGGCCCGCACCGTCTCCAGGTGCGGGTAGCCGTGCTCGACCGGTCCGTCGTTCGCCACGCCCGTACCCCCAAGACGCCGTGAACCCGGTTCCACTCTACGAGGATGCGAGCGGGTTCTCCCCGGTCGCGCTCCCAGCCGTCCCCGGCCGCACCCCCGGGCCCGGTCCCGGCCGGGTCACCGGCTCCTGACGTACGGCGCCCGCGCCGCCGTCCCCGCCAGTTCCAGCAGCCACACGTCGTTGCCGCCCTCCCGCAGCACCGGGCCGGGGACGAACAGCGTGTGCTGGGGGCCGGTGGACCAGTAGCGGCCCAGGTTGAAGCCGTTGATCCAGACGAACCCCCGCGTCCAGCCCGGCAGTTCGAGCAGCGCGTCGCCCGCGCCGCGCACGGTGAGGGTGCCGCGGTAGAGCCCCGGGGCGCCGGGTTCGCCGCGCGTGTCCCGGTGGGTGCCGGGAGCGCCGGGCTCGGTGAGGGGCAGGAAGGGCACCCGCTCGACGTCGGCCGGCGCGTCCAGCGCGTCCAGACGCAGCCCACGCGCGCGTACCCCGTGCAGATACTGCCGCTCGTGCAGCAGCCCCCCGGTGATCCCCTTCGCCTCACCGGTCCGCGGTCCGTAGCTGACCCGGCCCAGGGACTCCACCCACAGCTCCACGCGCGCGTGCCCGGCGACCGGCTCCCTCAGCCGCTCGTCCTCCTCGGTGAGCGTCCCGGCCGGCTGCCCGTCGACGTACACCACCGCCAGGTCCCGCAGTCCGCGCGCGGTCAGCGGGTACGGCTGCCGTGGCCCGGGGACGGTCACCTCGTAGCGCACCAGACCCCGGTCCACGTCCAGTTCCTCGAAGGTGGGCGGTACGGGGGAGAGGGTCTCGGGGCCGCCGAGGGTCTCCAGCACCCGTCCCAGGGGCGCCCAGTCGGTGAGCGTCACCTCGGCGGGAGCGGCCAACCGCGGCTGCTGCGGGGGGAGTTCCGGCAGGGGGACGTCGGCGTACTCGGCGAGGACCTCGCGGAAGCGCCAGAACTTCTCGGTCGGGAGGCCGAGTTCGTCGATCGGCGCGTCGTAGTCGTACGACGTCACGTCCGGCTCCAGCGGGCCGTCGTGCAGATCGCCACCCCGGTTCGCCCCCGCCCACCCGGCGAAGCTCGTCCCGCCGTGCGCCATGTAGAGGTTCACCGACGCCCCGCACTCCAGGATCTCCCGCAGGGCCGCCGCCGCGTCGCGAGGGTCACGTACGACGTGCTCGGCGCCCCAGTGGTCGAACCAGCCGCACCAGAACTCCATGCACATCAGCGGGCCGCCCGGGCGGTGCCGGCGCAGGGTCGCGAAGGCGGCGCGGGCGTGGGAGCCGAAGTTGACCGTGGCGAGGACGCCGGGGAGCGAGCCGCCGCTCAGCATGTGGTCCTCGGGTCCGTCGGAGGTGAACAGCGGGACCGTGACGCCCTCGGCCCGCAACAGGTCGGCGAGCCACCGCAGGTACCCGGCGTCCGAGCCGTAACTGCCGTACTCGTTCTCCACCTGCACCATGATCACCGGCCCGCCGCGGTCCCACTGCCGGTCCACCACCTGGGGCAGCAGCCTGCGGAACCAGCGCTCGACGTGCCCCACGTACTCCTCGTCACCCGTGCGGGGCCGTCCCGTCAGCCAGTGCGGCAGGCCGCCGTTCTCCCACTCGGCGCAGATGTACGGGCCCGGCCGCACGATCGCCCACAGCCCCGCCTGCCGGGCCGCGTCCAGGAAACGACCGAGGGCCTCCACGTCGTCGTAGGCGCCCGGCCGCGGCTCGTGCAGGTTCCAGGGCACGTACGTCTCCACGCAGTTCAGGCCCATCGCCCGCAGCATCGCCAGCCGGTGCCCCCACTGGGCCTCGTGCACCCGGAAGTAGTGCAACGCACCGGACAGCAGCCGCACCGGCCGCCCGCCCAGCAGGAAATCGGTGTCCCCCACCGTGAACTCGCTCATGCCGCCACCCTCACCTCTGGCGCGGGCCGGGGTCCATGGACAAAGATCGGCGCAGCTTGGACGGAAGGAGAGGGACCGCGCCGATGTACCAGACCTGGATGCGGTTCCTCACCCCCGGCCCCGCCCACCACCGCCTCGGCCTCGTCTGCCTCGGGGTCGGCCTCCAGCACGGCGCCCTGCCGACCGTCGGACCCCGCACCCTGGACCACCACGTCGCCGTCGTCGTCAGCACCGGCGGCGGCTGGTACGAGGACGCGCGCGGCCGGCGTACGACCGTGACCGCGCCCGCGCTGCTGTGGCTCACCCCGGGCGTCCCGCACCACTACGCGCCCGACCCGGACTCCGGCTGGGACGAGGGCTTCGTCGACTTCACCGGGCCCGCCGCCGACACCTACACCGAACTCGGCTACATCGAGCCCGACCGGCCCGTCGTGCCCCTCCTGGACGCCGCAGGACCGCGTGCCGTCATCGGCCGCATGGCCCGCGCCGCGCGCCGCGACAACCCGCTGCTGGAGGTCGAGACCGGCGCCGCCGTCCACGAACTCCTCGTCGCCCTGCGCCGGGCCCGCGCCGACCTCGCCCCCGACGGCCACCAGGTCCTCAAGGCCCTCGCCCGCGACGCCTGCACGCCGATGACGGTCGCCGACCACGCCGCCCGGCACGGCATGACCCTCGCCGAACTGCGCACCGCCGTCCGCCGCGCCGCCGGTCGCAGCCCCAAGGACTACCTGCTCGGCATCCGCCTCGGCCGCGCCAAGGAACTCCTCGCCGCCACCGAACTCCCCGTCGCCGCCGTCGCCCGCCGCGTCGGCTACGACGACCCCGCCTACTTCTCCCGCCTGTTCACCCGCCGCGTCGGCACCGCCCCCGTCCGCTTCCGCGCCCAGCAGAGCCGCACCGTCCCCGGCGGCTGGAGCGACCGGACACCCGACCCCGCCGACCCGCCACGGCTGCCGGGGACGGACGCGGACACCCCGTGAGGCGCCCGGCGTCGGTGATCCGCCCGAGGTCTCCCGCCGCGGCGACACGTAGGCTGGTCCGCCATGACCACCAGCAACAACGGAACCGGTGACGTCGACCCCGCCGTGCGCGAGGAACTCGGCCGGCTGCGCGACAGCATCGACAACATCGACGCCGCCGTCGTCCACATGCTCGCCGAGCGCTTCAAGGCCACCCAGCAGGTCGGCCACCTCAAGGCCAAGCACCAGCTCCCGCCCGCCGACCCGGCGCGCGAGGCCCGGCAGATCGAGCGGCTGCGCAGCCTCGCCGAGAACGCCCGGCTCGACCCGGCGTTCGCCGAGAAGTTCCTCAACTTCATCATCGCCGAAGTGATCAGGCACCACGAGCGGATCGCCGACGGCACGGCCGACAGCAGCCCGTCCCCAGGCAACTGACCCCGGCGTACGGCACAAGGACGTGACAGGCGGGCCCGCGGGAGGCATGCTGCGCTGTGCACTCCTTGTCAGCTGACGAGCACTCCCCGTCAGCGCCTTAGACCCAAGGTGGTTGTCCCACGCGGGAGGGACGGTCGGGCCATGCCATCGGATGCCAGGATCCTCATCGTCGACGATCACGAGGACACGCTGTACGCGCTGGAGAGCGCCCTCGCCCCGCTGGGGTACCGGCTCGGCCGGGCCACCAGCGGCGACGAGGCACTCAAGCAGGTGCTCCGCGGGAAGGTCGGACTGCTCCTCCTCGACGTCCGCATGCCCGGCGTCAGCGGCCTCGACGTGGTCCGCTACATGCGCCGCCTGGAACAGACCCAGCACATCCCCGTCGTCCTGCTCACCGGCTTCGGACCCGACCACGAACTGGCCGCCACCGCCTTCGGGCTCGGCGTCGCCGACCTGATCATGAAGCCCGTCGACCCCTGGGCGCTGCGCACCAAGGTCCGCCACCTCTACGACAGTTACCGCCGCCAGCTCCTCCTGGAGGAGGAGATCCGCGAGCTGCGCGCCCTCGTCAAGGGCCATGGCGAGGCCGGCGACCGCCCCGCGAGACCCGCCCCGCCCCACCCGGACACCAGGGTCCCGTTCCAGCGCGCGGACAGGGCGCGGGGCGGCAGCCTGGAGCAGGAACGGACATAGGCCGCGTACCGATCCGCCCCTGTGCCCGGCCGTTCCCATCAGGCAGCATGTCGTGCATGTCCGTACTGACGCGCGACGAAGCGCAGACCCGTGCCAAGCTCCTCGACGTCCACCGGTACACGATCGACCTCGATCTGACCACCGGGGACGACACCTTCGACTCCCGCACCGTCATCCGCTTCACCGCGACGACCGACGCGGACACCTTCGTCGAGCTGAAGCCCGCCGAACTGCGCTCCGTCACCCTCGACGGACAGCCCCTCGACACCGACTCCCTGGACGCCGACCGGCTCCCCCTGAAGAACCTCACCGCCGGCGAACACGAACTCCACATCGACGCCAGCATGCGCTACTCCCGCACCGGCGAGGGCATGCACCGCTTCACCGACCCCACCGACGGCGAGACCTACCTCTACACCCAGCTCTGCATGGACGACGCCCCGCGCGTCTTCGCCGCCTTCGACCAGCCCGACCTCAAGGCCGTCTTCGAACTGACCGTCACGGCCCCCCAGAACTGGACCGTCCTCGCCAACGGCCGCGCCGAGCACCTCGGTGACGGCCGCTGGCAGGCCACCCCCACCCCGCGGATCTCCACCTACCTCGTCGCCCTCGCCGCCGGCCCCTACCACTCGGTCACCACCGAACACCGCGGCCTGCCCTTCGGCCTGCACTGCCGCCGCTCCCTGGCCCCCTACCTCGACCCGGACGCCGACGAACTGTTCGAGATCACCAAGCAGTGCTACGACCGCTACCACGAGAAGTTCGAGGAGCCCTACCCCTTCGACTCCTACGACCAGGCGTTCGTCCCCGAGTTCAACGCCGGCGCCATGGAGAACCCCGGACTGGTCACCTTCCGCGACGAGTTCGTCTACCGCTCCGCCGTCACCGACGCCGAACGCCAGACCCGCGCCATGGTCATCGCCCACGAGATGGCCCACATGTGGTTCGGCGACCTCGTCACCCTGCGCTGGTGGGACGACATCTGGCTGAACGAGTCCTTCGCCGAGTACATGGGCTACCAGACCCTCACCGAGGCCACCCGATTCACCGACACCTGGACCGACTTCGGCGTCGCCCGCAAGGCCTGGGGCTACGAGGCCGACCAGCGCCCCTCGACCCACCCCGTCGCCCCCGACCCCGAACTGGTCCCGGACACCGCCTCCGCGATGCTCAACTTCGACGGCATCTCCTACGCCAAGGGCGCCTCCGCACTACGGCAACTGGTGGCCTGGCTCGGCGAGAAGGACTTCCTCGCCGGCATCAACACCCACTTCGCCCGGCACAAGTTCGCCAACGCCACCCTCGCCGACTTCATCGACTCCCTCGCGAGCAGCACCGAACGCGACGTCCACGCCTGGGCGGAGACCTGGCTGCGCACCACCGGCGTCGACACCCTCAAGCCCGAAGTGACCCCCGGCGACGAGGGCACCTACACCCTCCGCGTCGAACACCTCGGCAGCCGCCCGCACCGCATCCGCGTCGGCCTCTACGACCAGGACGTCGCCGACGAGGGCCGCCACCTCGTGCTGCGCGAACGCCTCGACCTCGACATCCCGCAGAGCGCGCCGCAGCCCATCGGCAAACGCCCCGCGCTCCTGCTGCTCAACGACGGCGACCTCAGCTACGCCAAGGTCCGCTTCGACACCGCCTCCTTCGACACCGTCCGCGCGAACCTGTCGGGGCTGCCCGACCCGCTCACCCGCGCCGTCGTCTGGAACGCCCTGCGCGACTGCGTCCGCGACGGCGAACTGGCCCCCGCCGCCTACCTGGAGGCCGCCCGCACCCACCTCCCGCACGAGACCGACCTCGCCCTCGTCCAGGGCGTCCTCGCCTTCGCCTGCGTCCAGGTCGCCGGCCGCTACGTCACCGCCGAGGAGCGCCCCGCCGCCCTCGCCACCCTCACCGACCTGTGCCGCGACCTGATCCGCCGCACCGAGGACGGCGACCACCCCGGCCTGCGCCTGATCGCCGTACGCCACTTCATCGACGTCGCCGCCCACCCCGACACCATCGCCGCCTGGCTCGCCGACGGCACCGTCCCCGGCGGCCCCGAACTCGACCCCGAACTGCGCTGGCGCGTCCTGGCCCGGCTCGCCGTCCTCGACGCCACCGACGAGGCCGCCATCGCCGCCGAGTTGGAACGCGACCCGTCCGCCACCGGACAGGAAGGCGCCACCCGCTGCCGGGCCGCCCTGCCCGACGCGGACGCCAAGCGCACCGCGTGGGAGGCCATGTTCACCGGCGACGACCTGTCCAACTACCTGTTCATCGCCACCGCCCAGGGCTTCTGGCAGCCCGAGCAGGCCGAACTCCTGGAGGAGTACGTCCCGCGCTACTTCGAGGACGCCGTCGCCCTCGCCACCCGCCGCGGCCCCGCCATCGCCGACGCCGCCGGCCGCTGGGCGTTCCCCGCGTACGCCGTCGACGCGGCAACCCTCAGCGCGGGCGAGGCCTGCCTGCGCGACGCCGACCCCATCCCGGCCCTGCGCCGCAAGCTCGCCGACCAACTCGACGACCTGGCACGCGCATGGCGAGTGAGGCAGGCCTAGGACCTCAGACGTAGGCCGCGGTTGCTCCCGGGAGACGACGCGGGAAGGCGATCGTCCGCTCTAGGCTACGGACAGTCAAGGACGATCAACCCTGGGAGACAGACCCGTGATCTTAGTAACCGGCGCCACCGGAAACGTCGGCCGTGCCCTCGTCGACCGCCTCCTCGCCGCAGGCCGACCCGTACGCGCCCTCACCCGCGACCCCCACAAGGCCGCACTGCCCGACGGGGTGGAGGTCATGCGCCTCCACCCCGACCCGGCCGCCTTCGAAGGCGCCACCAAACTCTTCCTCTACGTCCAGGCCGCGAACGCCGACCTCCTCACGGCCGCCCGCGAAGCCGGCGTCCGCCACGTCGTGCTGCTGTCCGCCGGATACGTCAAGGAGGGCGCCGACGACCACAACCCCCTGCGGATCATGCACGCCGACGCCGAACAGGCGGTCCGCGACAGCGGCCTGGAATGGACCTTCCTGCGCCCCCACGCCTTCGCCGTCAACGCCCTCTCCTGGGCGGGACAGATCCGCGCCGGCGACACCGTCCGCGGCGTCTTCGCCGACGCGATGAGCGCACCCATCCACGAGGACGACATCGCCGCCGTCGCCGAACGCGCCCTCCTCGACATCGGCCACGAAGGCGCCGCCCACATCCTCACCGGACCCGCGGCCACCAGCAACGCCGACCAGATCGCCGCGATCGGCCGAGCCCTCGGACGCGACCTGGAGTACGTCGAACTCCCGCCGGACCAGGCCGCCACCGAACTCTTCTCCCACATGCCGCCCCACCTCCTCCAGTTCCTGCTGAAGAGCTGGGCCGCCACCGTCGGCACGACCCCGGAGATCACCGACACCGTCGAGAAGATCACCGGCACCCCCGCCCGCACCTTCGAGCAGTGGGCCCGCGACCACGCCGAGGACTTCCGGGGCTGACCCCCGCCACCTCTCCCCCGCACCGAAGTACCCCCTTTCGGGTCTGAATCGCCGAACCTCTCGGGCGCGCCCACGCAACCGCGTACAAGCTGGCACCATGCGCACCCCGCCACTGGCCTCAGGACCCGAAGGCCCCCGCGCCCTGCGCCCGTTGCTCACCACCGTCCTCGACGCACTCAGCGACGGCACGCGGAAGCGCGGGGGACCACTACCGGCCGGCGGCCCGGAGACAGTCGCGGCACGAGTCCGGGACGCGGTGGGCGACCTCCTCCCGGACGAAGGCGACCCGCAAGCCCTACGGCACCTGGTCCGGTCCCTGGCGGAAGGATCCGCCGACCCGGCGGACCCCCTGTGCGCCGCCCACCTGCACTGCCCACCCCTCGCCGTAGCGGCGGCAGCAGACCTCGCGGCATCAGTCCTCAACCCGTCCCTGGACTCCTGGGACCAGGCACCAGCAGCGTCGGAGCTGGAGTCCCTCCTGACACGGGCACTCGCGAACGAGGTCTACGCCGACGTACCCAGGGGCGCGGGGCTGTACCGACATGCGGCTCCGCCGCGGGGCGCGACAAGCCCCCACCGGCCCGCAGCCGACAACGCACCCGACGCCCTCGTGACCACGGGCGGCACCGAATCAAACCAACTGGCCCTTCTCCTGGCCCGGGAAGCCCTCGGCGCAGGCGTCCGCCTGGTCTGCGGTACCAACGCCCACCACTCCCTGCCCCGCGCCACCTGGCTCCTCGGCACGCCCGATCCGGTCCTCGTGCCGGCCCCCGCAGGCACCCTCGACCCCACCGCCCTGGACGCCGCACTCACCGACCTCCCCGGCCCCCACCTCGTCGCCGCCACCGCGGGAACCACCGACGCCGGCCTCATCGACCCCCTCCCCGAGATCGCCGCGCTCTGCCGAACCCACGGCGCCCGCCTCCACATCGACGCGGCATACGGCGGAGGACTCCTCTTCAGCACCCGGCACCGGGACAAGCTCACCGGCCTGAGCGCCGCAGCCACCGTCACACTCGACCTGCACAAACTCGGCTGGCAACCCGCCGCCGCCGGAATCCTCGCCGTCCAGGACACCCGCGACCTCGCCGCACTGCGGCAACGCGCCGACTACCTCAACGCCGACGACGACACCGAAGCCGGCCTGCCCGACCTCCTCGGCCGCTCCCTGCGCACCACCCGCCGCCCCGACGCCCTCAAGATCGCCGTCACCCTCCAGACCCTCGGACGCACGGGACTCGGCCACCTCGTCGACCAAGTCTGCGCACAGGCAGCGCAGTTCGCAGACCTCGTCCAAGCCCACCCCGGCTTCGAACTCCACGACCGGCCCACCATCAGCACAGTCCTGTTCCGACCGGTCCACGCCACCGACGACGACCTCGCCGCCGCACGCCGACACCTCCTCACCAACGGCCGCGCCGTCCTCGGCCGCGCCCGCCTCGACGGCCGGCTCTGGCTCAAAGCCACCCTCCTCAACCCCCACACCCGGCCCGACGACCTGGCCGCACTCCTGAAGACCCTGGAAGGAACCCCCCACCGATGACCCCCACCCCTCCCCACCGCGAGCCCGACGCACCCCGCGACCTGGTCGGCATCGGCATCGGACCCTTCAACCTCTCCCTCGCCGCCCTCGCCCACCCCCTCGCCGAACTCGACACCGTCTTCTACGAACAGCGCCCCGGCTTCGACTGGCACCCCGGCCTCCTCATCGACGGCGCCCGCATCCAAGTCCCCTTCCTCGCCGACCTGGTGACCCTCGTCGACCCCACCAGCCCCTGGACCTTCCTCAACTACCTCAAAAGCCGCGAGAGACTCTTCCCCTTCTACTTCGCCGAGCGCTTCCACATCCAACGCGCCGAGTACGACGCCTACTGCCGCTGGACCGCCGACAACCTCCCCGGACTCCACTTCGGACACCAGGTCGACGCCGTCCGCTGGAACCCCGAACGCGACCTGTTCGAAGTCGACTTCACCCAACTCGACACCGACGGGGAAGCCGAGGCCCTCGGACGGACCTACACGCGGAACATCGTCCTCGGCGTGGGCACCGAGCCCTACCTCCCCGAACCACTCAAACCCCTCGTCGAGGCCACCGGCGTGCCCGTCATCCACGCCGCCGACTACCTCACCCACCGCGACGCCTTCCAGCGCGCCGAACACGTCACCGTCGTCGGCACCGGACAGTCGGGCGCCGAGATCTTCCTCGACCTGCTACGCACCCGCCCCCCGGGCCGCGAGGGCCTGCACTGGCTCGGCCGCACCGAAGCCTTCGCCCCCATGGAGTACTCCAAGCTCGGCCTCGAACACTTCACACCCGACTACGCGCACTACTTCCACGCCCTGCCCGAAGCCGAACGCGACCGGCTCGTCACCTCCCAATGGCAACTCCACAAAGGCATCGACGCCGACACCATCGCCGCCATCCACGACGAGCTCTACCGGCGCACCCTGCACGGCGGATGGCCCGACGCCGTCCTCACCCCCGGCGTCCGCGTCCGCACCGCGGGCCGAGTCGCCACCACCAAAGTCGAACTGCACCTCGAACACACCGAGCAGAACACCCGCTCCCGCCTCACCACCGACGCCGTCGTCCTCGCCACCGGCTACCGAGAACGCCCCCTCGACCGCATCCTCGCCGGACTCGACCCCTACCTGCGCCGCGACAGCCGCGAACGCCCCCGCATCGACGAACAGTTCAGACTCGTCCTCGACCCGTCCGTCACCGGCACCCTCTACGTCCAGAACGCCGAACGCCACACCCACGGCGTCGGCACCCCCGACCTCGGCCTCGCCGCCTGGCGCAGCGCCACCATCCTCAACTCCCTCACCCAGAAAGACCCATACCCGCTGCCCCCGCGAACGGCCTTCACCACCTTCGGACTCGACCCGCGCCCCCAGATCCCCGCCGCCCGCCAGGCCCCCGCACTCACCCCGCTGACCGAAAGCCACTGAACGCGCACGGCGCCGGCGCGAAAATCCGCGCCGGCGCCGAGTACGAAACGCTGCCGAAGCCTCAGAAGACCGGCGTCCCGTTGCGCGTGAGCTTCCAGTCCACCGACGCGAAGTCCGCCGGGTCCAGCACACCCTTCGCCGTCACCCACTCCGCGATCCGGGTACGGATCTCCGTCGACTCCGCCCACAGCTCGGGCGCCGACGCCACATGCGGGAACGCGCCACCACCGTTCGCCCGGTAGTTGTTCACCGCGAACACGAACTTCTGCGTCTCGTCCAGCGCGGCACCGTTGTACGTCAGGTTCTTGATCCGCGAACCCGCCGCCTGCGCGATGTCGATCTCGTACGCCAGACCCGACACATAGTCGTAGTTGTAGTCCGGGCGGTTGTTCGCGTTCGTCAGCTTCTCCACGTCGACCGCGGCGCCCGCCGGGGTCTGCACGAAGTACTCCGCCGAATACTCCAGATACGCCTTGAGCTGCGCGCCCGTCATCAACTTCGCGACCAGCGTGTTGTCGTACACGTACAGGCTCGACAGGTCCCGGATCGTCACCTCGCCCGCCGGGATCTCCGAGGTGCGCGAGAACGGCGAGGCCTGCGCGATGACCGGCAGCGAGGCATGCTCGGTGCCCGCCAGAGCCGCCTTGACCACATCCTCCTGGACCCTGGTGATCAGATCGATGATCGGGGCGTCCTTGTACCGCGCCTCGACCGTCGTCAGCGTCGCGGTAGCCGTACCGACGACCTGGTTGACGTACTCCACGACGATGTCGTGGTCGTCCTTGAGCAGCTTGGTGATCTTCGGGTCGTCCGCGACCGTCCTGGAGTCACGCACCGTCGCCTTCACCGACTCCACCGTCCAGCGGCCCTTGGCGAAGACCAGCTCGAAGTCGAACAAGGACAGCCGCTGCGCGTAGCAGAGCGGCTCCGACAACACGACCGTCTTACCCGTCTTGTCGTTGGTGACCAGCAGCTCGGCGATCTCGGTGTGCGCGTGCCCGACCAGGATCGCGTCGATGCCGGGCACCTGCTGGGCCACCAGCGCCGCGGAGTTCTCGATGTACGGCAACTGGTCCCCGTAGGAGGAGGTGCCCGAGGAACCGGAGTGCGCCGAGACGACGACCACGTCCGCACCCATCGACCGCAGCTTCGGCACCCACTTCGCCGCCTGCTCCTCCAGACCCGGGAACACCAGCTTGCCGTCGACGTACGCCTTGTCCCAGATCGCGATGCCCGGGTTGGTCAGACCAAGGACGGCGACCTTGACCGGCGGCAGACCGGGCGGGCAGAACTTCTTCATGAAGTAGGGCGGGAAGGCCGGCTTCAGGGTCTTGGCGTCCAACGCGTTCGCACCCAGCAGCGGAAAGTCGCACTGGTCCTCGAACTTGCGCAACGTCTCGATGCCGTAGTTGAACTCGTGATTGCCGAGCGCCACGGCGTCGTAGCCGATCGCGTTCATCGCCGCCGCCATCGGGTGCACCGGACCACCGGGAGCGGTGATCGGGTCGACCTTCGCGTAGTAGTACGTCAGCGGAGTCCCCTGGATGGTGTCACCCGCGTCGATGAGCAGCGTGTTGCGCCGGCCCTTCTCCGCGCGGACCTGGTCCACCAGCGTCGAGACCCGGGCCAGCCCCTTGGCGTTGCCCTTGGCGTCGGTGTACTCCGCGTCCTTGAAGTAATCCCAGTTGAAGATGTTGCCGTGCAGGTCCGTGGTCCCCATCACCGTCAGGGAGTACCGCTTCGCGGGCTTCGGCCGCTTCACACCCGACGCCTCCACAGCCTCGGCAGCAGGAGCCCCGACGGCACCAGCCAGCGCGACGCCCGCCCCGGTCACGGCGGACTTCTCCAGGAACTTCCTGCGGTTCAACGGCATGTCTTGATCTCCTCGAGGAACGGTCAATGACGCGCGTAGATTCTGACCCGGCCACCGCAAGCGGCAACACCCCCTCCAGGTTTCGATCTGATGACCCAACCTGTGACATTCGCCGCCACCCACCAGTCAAGAAGTGACAGAGTAGGGCGTATGACCACACCCACCGCGGACGACCCCCACCCCTTCCAGCCCTACGGCACCCCCGACGCACCCCGCATCGCCGTCCGCGGCGAAGCACAGCTCGAAGTCGACCCCGAGATCGCCCGCATCGGCATCAGCGTCACCGCCCGCGGCAAAGACCGCCGCGCCGCCCTCGACGACCTCACCCGCCGCAACGCCACCGTCCTCGACCTGGTCAAGTCCTACGGCGACGCCGTCGAACGACTGGAAACCGGCTCCTTCTCCCTCACCCCCCAACTCAAGGAGAAAAGCCGCGGCGAACGCGTCCACGCCTACCACGGCCGCGTCCACATCACCGCCGAACTCACCGACTTCACAGCCCTCGGCGAACTCACCACCCGCCTCGCCGACCTGGAACTCACCCGCGTCGACGGCCCCTGGTGGGCACTGCGCCCCGACTCCCCAGCCCACCGCCAAGCCCGCCAGCAGGCAGTGAAAGAAGCCGTCCAACGCGCCCGGGAGTACGCGGAGGCACTCGGCACCTCCCTCGCCGCCCTGGTGGAACTCGCCGACATCGGCGCCGAGAACGCCCAACCCCTCGCCCCCGCCGCCGGCGGACGGATGCGCTCCATGGCCTACGCCGCCGACGACGACACCGCCGCCGCCCCCCTGGACCTCGAACCCCAGCGCCAGCGCATCCACGCCCAGGTCAACGCCCGCTTCACCATGGCGCCGCCCCAACTGTGACCGCGCCCGAACCCGAGCCCCGGTCCACATTCGAATTCCCACCCGAATAACCGCCCGAATTCACGAACGGGAACGCTCATCGGAGCACCCCGCCGCACAATTCAACACTTGTCAAAAGCCTTTCACTCAAAGGTTGTTGAGTAGTCACCCCACGCCAAATCCCTACCCGCCGGTAAGGCCTAGGCTCGGATCATGCGCCGAGCAAAAATCGTCTGCACCCTGGGCCCCGCCACCGACTCGTACGACCAGATCAAGGCACTGGTCGAGGCCGGAATGGACGTAGCCCGCTTCAACCTCAGCCACGGCTCGTACGCCGAACACGAGGAGCGCTACCAGCGCGTCCGCAAGGCCTCCGACGAAACCGGCCGCAGCGTCGGCACCCTCGCCGACCTTCAGGGCCCGAAGATCCGACTCGGCCGCTTCACCGAAGGCCCCGTACTCCTTGAACGCGGCGACACCTTCACCATCACCGTGGAAGAAGGCGCCCAAGGCGACCAGCGGCACTGCGGGACCACATACACCGGACTCGCCGCCGACGTGACCGCCGGTGAGCGCATCCTCGTCGACGACGGCAAGGTCTGCCTGGAGGTCACCGCCGTCGACGGACCCCGAGTCCACACCACCGTCATCGAAGGCGGCATGGTCTCCGACAACAAAGGCCTCAACCTGCCCGGCGTAGCCGTATCCGTGCCGGCCCTGTCCGAAAAGGACGAGGCAGACCTGCGCTGGGCCCTGCGCACCGGCTTCGACGTGATCGCCCTGTCGTTCGTCCGCAGCGGCCGCGACATCGAGGACGTCCACCGCATCATGGACGAGGAAGGCCGCCGCCTCCCGGTCATCGCCAAGGTGGAAAAGCCCCAGGCGGTCGACGCCATCGACGACATCGTGGCCGCCTTCGACGGCATCATGGTCGCGCGCGGAGACCTGGGCGTCGAAATGCCCCTCGAACAGGTCCCGATCGTCCAGAAGCGCGCGATCAAACTCGCCAAACGCAACGCCAAACCGGTGATCGTGGCGACACAGATGCTGGACTCGATGATCGACAACTCCCGCCCGACGAGGGCCGAGGCGAGCGACGTGGCGAACGCCGTCATCGACGGCACGGACGCGGTCATGCTGTCCGGCGAGACCAGCGTCGGCAAATACGCCATCGAGACGGTACGGACGATGGCCAGGATCGTCACGGCGGCCGAGGAGGACATCCTCGCCAAGGGCCTCCCGCCCCTGACCGAACGCAACAAACCCCGCACCCAGGGCGGAGCGGTCGCGCGAGCCGCGGCGGAGATGGGCGACTTCCTCGGCGCGAAGTTCCTGGTCGCCTTCACCCAGTCCGGGGACACCGTGCGACGCCTGTCCCGCTACCGCTCCCCGATCCCCCTGCTGGCCTTCACCCCCGAACCGGCGATTCGGTCACAACTCAGCCTGACGTGGGGCGTGGAGACGTTCCTGGGCCCCCAGGTCGACTCCACCGACGCGATGGTCGACCAGGTGGACGAGCTGCTGCTCAAGTACGGCCGCTGCGAGAAGGGTGACGTGGTCGTGATCACGGCCGGCTCACCGCCCGGAGTCGCCGGATCGACGAACCTCGTCCGGGTCCACCACATCGGCGAGGACGACAGCCCCAAGTAGTCAGTGTTTCGGGCCCACGTGGATGTCGAGCAGGGCGACTGAGGCCTTCTTGGCGACCGAGATGTTGTACGGGTTTCCGTGGCGGGTGCAGTGCGTCCACTCGATGTCCAGCTTGTCGAGGGTGTCTGTGTAGAGCTGCCTGATGTCGTCGGAGACGTTGGTGAAGAAGTACCGGGGGTATTCGTACCGCTTTCGCTCACCGGCGACGAGGCGGGTGGTCCAGTTGGTGATGCGGCAGCCGTCTGAGTGGATGAGACCGCGGATGAATTCCCAGGGGTGGGCGTCGACGATTTCCTGTTGCCAGGGGTGGAGGACGATCGGCCGCTCGTGCTTCTTGCCAGGGCCGTGCTGGGGGAACATGCAGGTCCAGTGCTTCGTGTACGACTTCACTTCGATGCAGCCAGGCTTGAAGCGCTGGCTCACGCGTGGCAGGGGCATCACCTTGCGCATGGCGTCTTCGGCGGCCTTGATAAGGCCGGTCTGTGTGGCGTTGCAGAAGACGGACAAATGATGCTGCTTGGGCTTCGAGATGATGTGGCCGTCGCCGAGGTAGAGGCCCAGGAGATAGGCATACGCGACCTCGTCGAATTCGCGGCCAGTGCACTGGGGGCAGTCTGTGGGCTGCTCGTAGGTTTCGTCGCGTAGCTTGCGGTCCTCGCTGCGCCACCAGCCGACCGTCCCTCGCGGGATGTTGAGGCGGGCGGCGACTACTCGGTTCGGGATGCCCTGGCGCATGAGCGCGACAGCGTGTGCGCGAATCGAAGGGTTGTGCTCTTCCATGCGACCACACTGTGTGAGTGTTCACGGCGACACGCAGCAAAAAGCGGATGTTCACGAGAACGGGAACATCCGCTTTCTGATGGCAACCTTCGATTCGAAGGAAAAGTGCCCCGAGTCGGATTCGAACCGACGCTGTATGGGTTTTGAATCCATGGCCTCTACCGCTGGGCTACCGGGGCCCCCTTCAATGTGAAGGTCAGCGGTCACCCGCTGTGCCCCCACCTTACCGCAGCTAGGTAGGCTCTTGTCAGCAGCACCCCTGCCCCGATCAAGGAGCCCCCGTGACCGCCCCCGAGTCGCCCCAGCCCGTAGACGCGCCCGACGACGACAAGTCGCACGTGCCTCCGCTGACGACCCGTGTCGTCATCGCCGAGGACGAGGCCCTGATCCGCCTCGACCTCAAGGAGATGCTGGAGGAGGAGGGTTACAGCGTCGTCGGTGAGGCCGGTGACGGTGAGCAGGCCATCGAGCTGGCCCGTGAGCACAAGCCGGACCTGGTCATCCTCGATGTGAAGATGCCCAAGATGGACGGCATCTCCGCGGCCGAGAAGATCGCCGAGGAGCGCATCGCCCCGGTCCTGATGCTCACCGCGTTCTCCCAGCGCGACCTCGTCGAGCGCGCCCGTGATGCCGGTGCCATGGCCTACCTCGTCAAGCCCTTCAGCAAGAGCGACGTCGTACCGGCGATCGAGATGGCCGTCTCCCGGTTCACCGAGCTGAGGGAGCTGGAGGCGGAGGTCGCCGACCTGACTCTGCGTCTGGAGACGCGCAAGCTGGTCGACCGGGCGAAGTCGATTCTGCAGACCGAGTACGGGCTGACCGAGCCGGCCGCGTTCCGTTGGATCCAGAAGACGTCGATGGACCGGCGTATGTCGATGCAGCAGGTGGCCGAGGCCGTCATCCAGGACGCGGAGGAGAAGAAGGCGTCCAAGGGCTGACCCGGAGCGGGACAGAGCGAGACGAAGCGAGGCCCGCGTCCCCGGCAGGGGGGATGCGGGCCTCGTCATGTCGCCGCGAGGAGCTAGTCCTCGCCGAGGTAGGCCTTGCGGACCGACTCGTCGTGCAGCAGGTGCTGCCCGGTGCCGGACAGCACGATCTTGCCGATCTCCATGACGTGACCGTGGTCGGCCAGTGAGAGGGCCGCCTGGGCGTTCTGCTCGACGAGCAGGATCGTGGTGCCCTGGGACTTCAGCTCGGCGATCGTCGCCATGATCTTCTGCATCATGATCGGGGACAGGCCCATGGACGGTTCGTCCAGCATCAGCAGCTTCGGCTGCGACATGAGCGCACGGCCCATGGCCAGCATCTGCTGCTCACCGCCCGAGAGGGTGCCGGCGGCCTGCTTGCGGCGCTCTCCCAGGATCGGGAAGAGGTCGTAGGCGCGCTGGATGTCCTTCTCGATGCCCTGCTTGTCGTTGCGCAGGAACGCTCCGAGCCGGAGGTTGTCCTCGATCGTCATGCGGGGGAAGATGTGCCGGCCCTCGGGGGAGTGGGCGAGGCCGAGCGAGACGATCTGGTGGGCGGGGGTCTTCTTCAGTGACTTGCCGTCGAACTTGATCTGGCCGCCGACCGGCTTGAGCAGGCCCGACAGCGTGCGCAGTGTCGTTGTCTTGCCGGCGCCGTTGGTGCCGATGAGGGTGACGACCTCGCCGGCCTCGACCTTGAACGAGATGCCCTTGACGGCCTCGATCTTGCCGTAGGCGACTCGGAGGTCCTCGACTTCGAGCAGTGCGGTCATCGGTCGTTCTCCTTGCCGGGCGCGGCGTCCGAGGGGGCGTTGGCCTCCGCCGTCTCGACTTCTGCGGCTTCTTCGTCGCCGGGGGCGTTTTCGAAGGGCTCGCCGAGGTAGGCGGCGACGACGCGCTCGTCGCCCTGGACGGTGGCGCTGTCGCCCTCGACGAGTTTCTCGCCCTGGACCAGGACGGCGACGCGGTCGCAGAGGTTGAAGATGAACCGCATGTCGTGCTCGATGACGAGGACGGCGATGCCCTTGTCGCGGATGGCGAAGACGAGTTCCTCGGTTGCCCGTGTCTCCTGCGGGTTCATGCCGGCTGTGGGCTCGTCGAGGAGCAGCAGGCCCGGCTCGCTGGCCAGGGCGCGCGCGATCTCGAGCTTGCGCTGTTCGCCGTAGGGGAGGTTGCGGGAGAGGTGCTCGGCTTTGTTGGCGAGGCCCACGAACTCCAGGAGTTCCATGGCGCGTTCGCGTGAGGCCCGCTCGGCCTTGTGGAAGCCGGGGCCGCGCAGCAGTGCGGACCACAGGCCTTCCTTGGTGCGGGTGTGGCGGCCGACGAGCACGTTCTCCAGGACCGTCATGTTGGCGAAGAGGCGGATGTTCTGGAAGGTGCGCGCGATGCCGGCGGCGGTGACCTTGAAGGACTTCGGCGGCAGGACCGTGCCCTTGTAGCGGACCTCGCCCTCGGTGGGGATGTAGAGGCCGGTGAGGCAGTTGAAGAAGGTGGTCTTGCCGGCGCCGTTGGGGCCGATGAGTCCGACGATCTCGCCGCTGTTGACGGTGAGGTCGACGTTGCGGACGGCGGTGAGGCCGCCGAAGCGCATGGTGACGCCGCGGGCGTCGAGGACGGTCGTCCCGGTGACGGTGGTGGTGTCGGTGGTCATGTGTCAGGCCCCTGTCTTGCCGAGGACTGCGGGCGCTGCGGCCTCTTCGTGGAATTCGAGCTGGCGGCGCCGGTTGGGGATGAGGCCCTCGGGGCGGAATCGCATCAGCAGGACGAGCGCGAGTCCGAAGGCGAAGAGTTGGTAGTCGCCGAGGAACTGGAGCTTGGCCGGGATCAGGTAGAGCAGGGCCGCGCCGACGAGGGGGCCGGCGATGGTGCCCATGCCGCCGAGGACGACCGCGGCGAGGAGGAAGGCGGAGTTGGGTGGTACGACGTGGGCGAACTGGTATTGCTCGGGTGTCACGGTGTAGGTGACGTGGGCCTGTACGGCGCCGGCGAGGCCGGCGAGGGAGGCGCCGAGGGCGAAGGCGATGAGTTTGACGCGGAAGCCGTTGATGCCCATGGCGAGTGCGGCGGTCTCGTCTTCGCGGATGGCGATCCAGGCGCGGCCGATGCGGGAGTCGCTGCTGCGCTGGAAGACTACGACGACGACGAGCGTGATGAGCAGCATGAGCAGGAAGTAGTTGGCGAATCGCGCGATGGTGAACCCGAGGATGGTGTGTTCGGCGCCGAAGTCGAAGCCGAGGATGTTGAGGTTCGGGATGGAGGAGATGCCGTTGGAGCCGTTGGTGATGTCGGGTCCGGAGGTGCCGTCCATGTTGAGGACGGTGATGCGGAAGATCTCTCCGAAGCCGAGGGTGACGATGGCGAGGTAGTCGCCGCGCAGTCGGAGGGTGGGGGCGCCGATGAGGACGCCGAAGACCATGGCGACTGCGGCGCCGAGGATCGCGGAGAGCCAGAACGGCAGGTGGAGGTCGAACGGTGAGGAGGGGGAGCCGGAGACCATGGCCGCGGTGTAGGCGCCGACGCCGAGGAAGGCGACGTAGCCGAGGTCGAGGAGGCCGGCGAGGCCGACGACGATGTTGAGGCCGAGGGCGACGGTGGCGAAGATCAGGATGTAGACGCCGATGGTCGCGTACTGGTCGTCGGACTGGGTGAAGGGGAAGAGTGCGGCGGCGATGAAGGCGCCGAACATGGTGATGGTGCGGTGTTTGCCGGTGATGGCCGAGACCCGGGCCACGAGCCCGGCCTTGGCGAGGGCGGCGAAGCCGAAGCCGACGGTGATGAGGAAGCCGACGAAGAGTTCGTCGTATTCGGTGCCGATGCCGTAGGTGAAGACGGTCAGGCCGACGGCCATGGCGGCGACGATGACGAGGATCTCGGCGTAGGCGGGGAGTTCGCGTGCCTTGCTGGGGGTTCCGGAGGCGACGGCGGACTTGAAGATGGTCCAGTTGTGGCGCGCTTTGTGCCGGAACTGCTCCCATCCGGTGTCGTCGGGGTCGGTGGGCTCGGGCTCGGGGCGTTCGAAGGGCAGTGCGTAGGCGCCGAGGACGGTGGCGAGGGTGACGATCGCGGCGATCCAGCCGCCGGGTTCGAGGTTGACGACGCCGCCGAGTTGGACGCTGATCGCGATGACGGTGTACCAGGCGGTGACGAAGGTGCCCAGTGCGGCCAGTTTGATGGCGCTGTCGGCTCCTGCGGGGGTGAGCCAGCGCAGGCCCTTGATGCGGTAGGAGGCGAGGCCGAGGAGGGTGGTGAGGGCGCCGCCGATGAGGACGAGGACCTGGAGGCCGCCGGGGTAGCCGGTGACGGTGAGGTCGCCGGGGAATTCGCTGGTCCAGGTCCAGGCGAGGAAGGTGGAGATGATGGCGAGGATGCCGCCGCCGGTGGCGAGGGCGCGGCCGATGTTCTCCGGGATGCCGATGAGGCCGGTGGGCTCGCTCTTCTTGATCGGCGCGCCGGGGGTTTCGGTGGTCTGTGTGGTCATCGGTGTCACGCCCTGTCAGCGACGCGCTCGCCGAGCAGGCCTTGTGGCCTGACGAGGAGTACGAGGATGAGGAGTACGAAGGCCCAGACGTTGGCCCAGGACTGGCCGCCGAGGAGGTCGAAGCCGGGGACGTCGGCGATGTAGGCGGTGGCCATGGTTTCGGCGAGGCCGAGGACGAGGCCGCCGAGCATGGCGCCGTAGATGTTGCCGATGCCGCCGAGGACGGCTGCGGTGAAGGCCTTGAGGCCGAGGATGAAGCCCATGCGGAACTGGACCTGGCCGTACTTGAGGCCGTAGGCGACGGCTCCGACGGCGGCGAAGACGGCGCCGAGGGCGAAGGCGACCACGATGATGCGGTCGGTGTTGATGCCCATGAGCTTGGCGGTGTCGGGGTCCTGGGCGGTGGCTTGCATGCCTCGGCCGGTGCGGGTCTTCATGACGAAGTAGGCGAGGATCGCCATGCTGATGGGTGCGGCGACGAGCAGGAACACGTCACCGGTCTGGATGGTGACGCTACCGATCTCGAAGGGGCCGCCCGCGATCTCGGGGAAGTTGATGGACTCCTTGGCCCCGGGGTACCAGGCCCACACCGCCTGCTGGAGCGCGAGGGAGAGACCGATGGCGGTGATGAGGGGTGCGAGGCGTGGGGCGGTGCGCAGGGGTCGGTAGGCGAACCGTTCCGCCCCCACGGCGACGACGACCGCGGCCATGACGGCTCCGAGGAGCATCAGGGGCAGTGCGATCCACATGGTGGTGCCGTCGGGCAGTACGTAGAGGTAGACCGTGAGGGCGCCGAACCCTCCGATCATGAAGATCTCGCCGTGGGCGAAGTTGATGAGCTGGACGATGCCGTAGACCATTGTGTAGCCGATGGCGACGAGCCCGTACATGGCTCCTAGTAGCAGGCCGTTGACCAGCTGCTGCGGCAGTTCGTTCACCGCATGTCCTCCGAGACTTCGGATGTTCGACGGATGTGTGGCCGGGTGTGTGGCCGAGTTGAGGCCGGATGCGAGTCCGCGCGGGGCGCCAGTGGAACAGCGCCCCGCGCGGCTCGTTCAGGTGGTGCTGCGGGTCTCTATCAGCCGGTGTAGGTGCCGGACTTCACGGCCTTCCAGGCACCGTTCTCGACCGCGTACACGGTGAGCTGCTTGTTGGTGGCGTCACCGTACTCGTCGAAGGAGACCTTGCCGGTCACACCGTCGAACGACACGTTCTGGACGGCGGCGGTGATCTTCGCGCGGGCGTCCGAGGGGAGCTTGCCGTCGTTGTCCTCGACGACCTTCTTCACGGCGAGGATGATCGCCCAGGCGGCGTCGTAGGAGTAACCGCCGTAGGCCGCGTACTCCTGCTTGTAGCCGGCCGCCTTGTAGTCGGCGACGAACTGCTTGGCGGAGTCGAGCTCCTCGACCGGGGCACCGACAGAGGTGGCGAGGTCACCGGTGCTGCCCGCGCCGCCCAGCTCGATGAAGGTCGGGTCGTAGATGCCGTCGCCGCCGACGAGCGGGATCTTGGCGCCGGAGGCCTTGATCTGCTTGCTCAGCGGGCCGGCCTGCGGGTACTCGCCGCCGTAGTAGACGACGTCCGCGCCGGAGTTCTTGACCTTGGTGGCGACCGCGGAGAAGTCCTTGGTGTCCGGGTCGATGTGGTCGGTGCCGACGACCTTGCCGCCGAGCTTCTTGAACTCCGCGGTGAAGGTGGAGGCCAGACCGGCGCCGTAGGTCTTCTTGTCGTCGATGACGAAGACCTTCTTCTTCTTGGCGTCGTTGAAGACGTACTGCGCGGCGAACGGGCCCTGGATGGCGTCCGTGGTCGCGGTGCGGAAGTACGACTTGTACGTCCGGGTCTTCTCCTTCTGCCAGTTGACGCCCTGGGTGAGCGCCGGACCGGTGTTGGCCGGGGAGATCTGGACGAGCTTGGCGTCGTCGAAGACCTTCTGCATCGACTCGGCGACGGAGGAGTTCAGCGGGCCGACAGCGCCCAGAACGGCCTTGTCGCTGACGAGCTGGACGGCGTTCGACTGGCCCGAGGAGGGCTGTGCCTGGTCGTCGAGGGCCTTGATCTCGAAGGTGACGCCGTCCACGAGCTTCTGCTTGTTGGCGTTCTTCGCGGCGAGGTCCACGGAGTTCTTGATGCCCTGACCGAGGGCGGAGAGGTCACCCGTCAGAGGGGCGTCGACGCCGATGACGACCTTGGTGCCCCCACCGGAGTCCGAGTCACCGCTGTCGCCGTCGCGCGAACCGCAGGCGGTGAGGGTGAGTGCTCCCGCCGCCAGCGCGGCGGTGATGGTGATGAGCGAACGTTGACGCACGATTCGTCCTTTCACTGGCGCGGCGCTCCCGCCTGGAAGCGGCCGAGTCGCTGCGCGGGTCCTGACGTGGCAATCCGGTGGCGCGGTGACTGGCCGTGACTCTAAGCGTGTGCGGGGATCGTGGAGGAGGGTCTGGGGGAGGCTGTGACGCTCTTGTTATGACACGTCGTAATGCAGAGCGGTGCTGAGTGGGTGGAACCGCGGAATTCAGGCGGATTCGCCCGGTCCACATTGTGAGAATCCGCAGGACCCGACCAGGGTCGTTCAGGCGTCTCGGGCGTTTTGCTAATTACCGAAAATCGTTGCTACAGGCGACTTGTAGGGCCTCTGAAAGCTGCTGTGCATAGCGCTGCCCGAGGATGAAACTATGAACTTCTATTGCGCGCGTATTACGTAGAGTTACGTCGAGGAAGGGGAGCCCGGCGTTCCATGGCACTTTTCGGCATTGCGTCACCCGCATCGTCACGA
>NZ_JBVISS010000020.1:0-178052 GCF_055575395.1 Streptomyces sp. NPDC034103
ACAGCCCGCTCTCCGACGCGGTCCGCTCGCCCGGTATCGGCGCCGACCTGTGGATCATGGGCCTGGCCTTCTCCGGCTTCGGCACCATCCTCGGCGCGGTCAACTTCATCACCACCATCATCTGCATGCGCGCCCCGGGCATGACCATGTTCCGCATGCCGATCTTCACCTGGAACGTGCTGCTGACCGGCGTCCTGGTGCTCCTGGCCTTCCCCGTGCTGGCCGCCGCGCTGTTCGCGCTGGAGGCGGACCGCAAGTTCGGGGCGCAGATCTTCGACGCGGCGAACGGCGGCGCGCTTCTGTGGCAGCACCTGTTCTGGTTCTTCGGCCATCCAGAGGTGTACATCATCGCCCTGCCGTTCTTCGGCATCATCTCCGAGGTCATCCCGGTCTTCTCCCGCAAGCCGATGTTCGGCTACATGGGCCTGATCGGCGCGACCATCGCGATCGCGGGTCTGTCCGTGACGGTGTGGGCGCACCACATGTACGTCACCGGCGGTGTACTGCTCCCCTTCTTCTCGTTCATGACGTTCCTCATCGCCGTCCCGACGGGTGTGAAGTTCTTCAACTGGATCGGCACGATGTGGAAGGGCTCGCTGTCCTTCGAGACACCGATGCTCTGGGCCACCGGCTTCCTCGTCACGTTCGTGTTCGGCGGTCTGACCGGCGTGATGCTCGCCTCGCCGCCACTCGACTTCCCGACCTCGGACACCTACTTCGTGGTCGCCCACTTCCACTACGTCATCTTCGGCACCGTCGTCTTCGCGATGTTCTCCGGCTTCCACTTCTGGTGGCCCAAGTTCACCGGCCGGATGCTCGACGAGCGCCTCGGCAAGATCACCTTCTGGACGCTGTTCATCGGCTTCCACGGCACCTTCCTGGTGCAGCACTGGCTCGGCGTGAACGGTATGCAGCGCCGGATCCCGGACTATCTCGCGGTGGAGGGCCTGACGCCGCTCAACACCCTGTCCAGCGTCTTCTCGTTCGTGCTCGGCGCCTCGATGCTGCCCTTCTTCTACAACGTCTGGCGCACGGCGAAGTACGGCAGGAAGGTCGAGACGGACGATCCCTGGGGCTACGGCCGCTCGCTGGAGTGGGCGACCTCGTGCCCGCCGCCGCGGCACAACTTCGTGGCGCTGCCGCGGATCCGCAGCGAGTCCCCGGCGTTCGACCTGCACCACCCCGCCACGCAGGAGCGGGAGTTGACGGCGCTGTGAGTGAGTTCCTCAACGACGTCGAGGGCCATCTGCTGCTCGCCGCCACCCGGGAGGAGGGACGCACGGCCGCCGAGCGTTTCACCGCGCCGCTGTCCTGGCTCACCGACACCCAACGCGCCGAGGTGGAGCGCCGGTTCGAGACGGAGTACCTCGCGCTGGCCCGCGCCTCCTGGCAGGGCACGGCGCTGCGTGCCGGCCGGCTGCGCGACGAGTACGAGTCGGCGTACCGGGAGCTGCGCCGCCGTCTGCTGGCCGGTTGGCTGCTGGGCTGCGCGGGGCTCGCCGCGGTCCTGGCGCTGTGCCTCGTGCCGCCGCACCTGCGGCCCTGACCGGAAGCGAGGTTGAGGAGCGGGGAGCACCTGCCCGAGTGGGCGCGGTGCGGGCGAGGCCGTGCCGGAGGCGACCTCGCCCGCGCGGGTGGGCTAGTTCAGGGTCCACTTCTGGTTGTTCTGCCCGTTGCACGACCACAGCACCATCTTCGTGCCGTTCGCCGTGCCCGCGCCGTTGGCGTCCAGGCAGATGCCGGCGTTGACGTTGGTGAGGGTGCCGTCGCCGTTGACGTTCCACTTCTGGTTGCTCTGGCCGTTGCAGTCCCAGATCACGACCTTGGTGCCGTTGGCGGTGCCGCGGTCGTAGGCGTCCAGGCACTTGTTGCCGTACACCACGAGTTCCTTGCGGGAGGTGTACGTCCACTGCTGGTTCTGGCCGCCGTTGCAGTCCCACAGCTCGGCCTGGGTGCCGTTGGTGAGGGTGTGGTCGAAGACGTCGAGGCAGCGGCCGGACTGGGCGCCGGTGACCAGGGCGGCGTTGGCGCCGGGCAGCGGGCGGACGGTGATGTCGGCGAGCGTCGGCGCGCCGGTGAAGGTCAGGGTGTTGGAGGAGCCCTTCGACAGGGCGACCTGGACGGAGACCGTGCCCTGGGAGGAGCCGGTGGGCGGGAAGGAGACCGCCGTCGTGCCCTGGCCGTTGACCTTGAGGGTCGCGGTGCGGGCGGTCGCGGTGGTGTTGGTGTAGGCGATGTCGACGGTCTTCACCCCGGTGCTGCCGGCGGCCACGCCGGAGAAGCTCGACGTGCCGGTGTAGGTGCTGCTCGCGGCCTCCGTGCCGCCCTTGACGGTGAGCATCACCGAGCCGCCCGCCGGGACGGAGGTGGTGTAACTCGTGCCGTACGAGCCGATGTTCTGCCGTGTCCACAGGTCACGGACGGTGGCGTTCGCGTTGGTCAGGCCGAGGTCGGACCAGCGGACGGTGATGTTCTGGGCGGTGGAGGTGCGGTTGAGCAGGACGACCGCGCGGTTGCCGGCGCCCGACAGGACCTTGCCGTACACCTGGAGTCCGGTGGTGTCCTCGGCGACCTTGACGCCCTGGAGGCCGCGCGGATCCTGGTCGACGGCGATGACCTCGGGGTTCTTGAGGATGTTCGCGGTCTCGGTGGTCATGGTGGCGAGGTTGTTGCCGGCGAGGAGCGGGGCGCCGGAGACGGCCCAGAGGTTCATGTGGGTGCGGTTCTGGGCGGCGGTGAGGCCGTCCATGCCGACCATCAGCATGTCGGGGTCGTTGTAGTAACCGGTGTGCTGCGAGGTGGGGTGCAGGTTGGTGTCGTAGTTGGTCAGCAGGCTGCTCATGGAGGGCTTGTCGCCCCAGTAGATGATGTCGGTGTTGGTCCGCCACATCGCGGCCTGCCCCGGGGCCCAGTTCCAGGGGTTCTGCTTGCCCCAGTTGCAGATCGACAGGGTGAGCGGACGGCCCGTGGTGGCCGTGGCCTTCGCGGCCGCGTCGCTGATCGCCTGGTAGGTGCTCTTCGCGTCGAGCCCCTCGACGTCGCCGCCGCACCAGTCGACCTTCACGAAGTCGAAGCCCCACCGGGAGAACTGGAGCATGTCCTGCTCGTAGTGCCCCTCGCTGCCGGAGCCGGGCGCGGCGGGGCGGCCCGTGGGGAAGTAGTAGCCGCAGCCGTCGTTGCCGGCGTCCGTGTAGATACCCGCCTTGAGTCCCTTGCTGTGGATGTAGTCGGCGATGGCGCTCATGCCGCCGGGCCACTCGGACTCGTCGACCGTGATGTTGCCGGCGGCGTCACGGGTGCCCTGCCACCAGCCCTCGTCGATGTTGATGTGGTTGTAGCCGGCCGCCGGCAGGCCGGCCGCCACGAACGCGTCGACCTGCTGCTTGATGACGTCGTGGTCGATGACGGCGGCGAAACTGTTCCAGGAGGCCCACCCCATCGGGGCGGTGGGCACCGGTATCTGACGGCTCGTCGCCGCCTGTGCCGTGGTCGGCTGGGCGAACAGCAGGGCCGCGGTGGCGGTCAGGGCGAGGACCAGGGCGCGGACGACGGCCGCTCTGGCACGTCGGACGTCTCTCGGTGGGGGGTACACGCGGCTCCTTCGTGGGGGGACAAGGGGGAACACCTGACAGCGGTGTCGGTATCTCGACACGAGAATTCGATATATCGAACACAGATCGAAGCTTCGAACGTGTCGCGCGCCGAAAGTAGAACCGCCCGAGGGGGAAGTCAACGGATGCGACAGACGTGAAGTAGCCGGATCCGCCCGGTCATTCTCCCCGCGCGGACCCGCCCCGCCATACTGGCGGGCGTGCGCGTAGCGATCATGACGGCGGGATCCCGGGGCGACGTCGCCCCCTTCACCGGTCTGGGGCACGGCCTTCTGCGGGCCGGGCACGAGGTCACCCTGGTCACGCACGGCTCCTTCGCACCGCTGGTGGCGGGGTCCGGGCTCGGCTTCCACCCCCTGCCGGTGGACCCCAGGGCCGAACTCGAGTCCCCGCGCGGTCAGGCCCTGCACCGCAGCACGACCGGCGCCGGAAAGCTGGTGCGGGTGGTCGGCATGGCGCGGACCCTGGCCCGCGAGATGGCGGACGACGTTCTGGCCGCCGCCCGCGCGAGCGACGTCCTGCTGCTGTCCGCCTCGCTGGCACCCCTCGGGCACACGGTCGCCGAGGGCCTGTCCCTGCCGAGCATGGGCGTCTACCTTCAACCCCTCGCCGGCACCAGGGAGTTCTGGCCACCCAT
This sequence comes from Streptomyces sp. NPDC034103, assembly GCF_055575395.1. NCBI lineage: Bacteria > Bacillati > Actinomycetota > Actinomycetes > Kitasatosporales > Streptomycetaceae > Streptomyces > Streptomyces sp. NPDC034103. The sequence continues at coordinate 4,249 of NZ_JBVISS010000020.1, forward strand.
GATGGGCGGCGGCTCCTGGGGCGCGGCCGGCAACCGGATCGCGGGGCACGGGGTGGGCCTCGCCGTCGAGCAGGTCTTCTCAGCGACCGTCCCGGCGCTGCGTCGGCGCCTGGGCCTGCCGCGGCTGGGGACCGGCGCCGCGTTCCGGGCCCGGGAGCGGCAGGGCTGGCCGGTGCACCACGGCTTCAGCCCGCACGTGGTGGCCCGGCCGCGCGACTGGCGGGCGGGCCTGGAGGTCACGGGCTACTGGTGGCCGTACGACGTGAAGCGCGAACTCCCGCCCGAGCTGCGCGCGTTCCTCGACGCCGGCCCGCCGCCGGTCTTCGTCGGTCTGGGCAGCGCGACCGTGCCGCACCCCGAACGGCTCAGTGCCGCCCTGGTGCGCGCCCTGCGCCGGGCCGGACTGCGCGGGGTGATCCAGCGGGGCTGGGGCGGGCTCGCGGCGGACGGCGACGACATGCTGACCATCGACGAGGTCGCGCACTCGGCGCTCTTCCCGCACATGGCCGCGGTCGTCCACCACGCGGGCGCCGGCACGACCGCGGCCGGACTGCGGGCGGGGGTGCCGGCCGTACCGGTGCCGGTGCAGTTCGACGCGGGCTTCTGGTCGGCCCGCCTGGTCGCCCTGGGCGTGGCACCGACCGTGGTCCCGCTGCGGCGGCTGAGCTCCGACGCGCTCGCCTCGGCGCTGGCGCGGGCCACCCGTGATCCGGGCTACCGGGAGCGCGCGCGGACCCTGGGCACCCGCATCCGCGCGGAGGACGGCGTCGCACCGGTGGTGGCCGCGGTGAACCGCCTGGCAGGCTGACGGACTCCGCTACGTGCGGCCACTCGTCGCCGCCACCGGCCCCGGCCGCCGCTCTCCGCACGGGGAGGACGCGCGACGCGAAGGGGCAGGGCCGACCGCCACGTACGGCCACTCATCGCCCCCATCCGGCCGGGCACCGCTCCCCGCACCGGTGGGCGCGAAGGGACACGGCCGACCGCTACGCACGGCCACTCATCGCGGCCATCGCCCCCGCACCGGAAAGACGCGCGGCGCGAAGGGACAGGCCTGCCGGAGCCCGGGGCGCCGTCTGGCCGCCGACCGCCGGTCCGGAAGCTGCGCTCCGCTCACCTGGGGGCCGGGCTCCATCCTGTCGGCTGGAGGATCCCCAGCAGCTGTCGGACCAGTTCCTCCACGACCTCGTCCAGCGTCGCGTCCACCCACCCCGCGCTCCAGTCGTGCAGCAGCCCGTTGACGGCGCCGATGAACGCCGCCGCCGGGAGCCGGTAGTCCCGGGGCGCCGCCTCCCCGCGCGCCACGGCCGCGTTCGCCTCGGCGCACAGCAGGTCGATCCAGCCGGCCCGGCGGGCGAGGCGCTGCTCCTCCATGCGGGGGCTGACGCCGATGATCTCGACGAAGGTGATGCGGATACGGCGCGGATCGGCGGTGACGTTGGCGGAGTACGCCCGGAAGATCGCGGCGGCGCGCTCGGCCAGTGGCAGGGCGTCCGCGTCGGCCACCGCCGCCAGGACCGCCTCCTCGGCCCAGCCGTTGACCTGGAGGTGGAGGGCGGCGAGGACGTCCTCGAGCGTGCGGAACTCCTCGTAGAACTGGCGGGTCGACAGCCCGGCGGCCTCGCTGAGCGCGGCGACCGTCGTGTTCCGGTAGCCGGGGGTGTCGCCGAACAGCTGAAGCGCCGCCTCCAGGAAACGCCGGCGCCGCAGCGCCTGGCGCTCCTCGGCGGTCTTGCCGCCGTAGCGGCCGGTCGGCGCCTTGAGCCTGCCCGCCACGGTCACCTCCGTTGATCGTCCAGTGGCTCGCCAGGTTGATCGTCCACTGGCTCGCCAATTTTGTCGTGCACGACGTCTTGTGGAGAAGGGTGCCCCTTCCTTACTTTGCAGTAAGTTGACTCTGAAAGTACCTGTGTTCAGTTTCATCCGCTCCGACTTGGCATGTCCTACTCATGAACCCCACTCAGAGGAGAGAGCCGTCATGCCTGTTCTCAGGCCCCGACATCTGGGCGCCCTGGCCGCCGCGGTCGCCCTGGCCGTCACCGCCCCGGCCACCACCGCCTCCGCCGCGGACGCCGCCGCCCTGCGCGAGGTGCTGTTCGTCGGCAACAACTGGGACGGCACCGCCGACGTCCTCAGGTCCACCGGCGATCTCGCGAAGATCGGCCGGATCAACGTCATCCCCGACAAGGACGCGCGGATGGCGGAGATCAACGCCGATCCGATCAGGTGGATCTACTTCATGGCGATCCGCAACGGTGTCGGCGAGGGCCACGACCAGTTCGTCGACGACATGTACACCACGCCGGACGGCGCGTCGGTCGTCGTCTCCCGGCCGAGCTTCGCCGACGTGGTGTCGATCAACCTGGCCACCGGGGCCCTCAACTGGCGTTTCCCCGTATCGGGTTACCGCTCCGACCACATGGCGGTCTCCCCCGACGGCACCCGGGTGGCGGTGTCCGCCTCGACCTCGAACACCGTGCACGTGCTGGACATCAACACCGGAAAGCAACTCGGCAAGTTCTCCACCGGCGACAAGCCGCACGAGAACATCTTCACCAAGGACGGCAAGTACATCTACAACATGGCGATCGGCGACGTGAACACCGCCACCGACGCCCCGTGGCTGGACTGGACGAAGGGTGACCGGCGCATCACGGTCGTCGACGCCACCACCTACCAGCAGGTCAAGGTCATCGACATGCGCCCGAAGCTGGACGCGATCGGTCTGACCGACCACTCCGACGCGGTCCGCCCGGCCGTGTTCTCCCCGGACGAGTCGAAGCTGTACTTCCAGGTGTCGTTCTTCAACGGCTTCTTCGAGTACGACCTCGCCACCGACAAGATCACCCGGACGAAGACCCTGCCGAAGAACCCGGCGACCAACGACGACCGCACCACGTACGTCAACGACTCACGCCATCACGGCATCTCGATGAGCCCCGACGGCTCCAAGCTCTGTGTCGCCGGGACCATGGACGACTACGCGACCGTCGTCAACCGCACCACCCTCCAGGAGGGCCCGCTGGTCACCGCCTCCAAGCCCTACTGGGCCACGGTCAGCGGCGACGGCAAGCTCTGCGTGGTCTCCGAGAGTGGTACCGACCAGGTCACGGCGATCAACTTCGCCACCGGCCAGAAGACGGTGTCCGTCCCCGTCGGCGACCACCCGCAGCGGGTCCGCCTCGGCCATGTCGCGGCGAACTGGACGAGCCCCGCCTCCTGAGGCTCCAGCCCGCCGACCGTTCCACGGCCTTGACCGCCTCGCCCGCCCCGTCCTCGGTGGCCAGGAGCCGCGCGGCGGCCATGGCGGCACGGCTGCAGGACTGCTGCCGTACGACACGGCCGAGCGCACCGGCGAGCGCCTCGGCCGTCAGCGACCGGAACGGGATCGGGTCCGCGGCGGCTCCGAGCGCGGCCGGCCGCCCCGCCCAGAACGGCTGGTCCGCCGTCACCGGCACCGGCACCACGGGCACCCCGGCGCGCGGTCCGGCCGCCGAGGTGCCCGCGCCGGCGTGGTGGACCTGCAGACCGGCGCGGCCGGACTCGCGGCCGACGGCGACGACGTCCTGACCGTCGGGGAGGATCCCGCGCGGGCCGGCCCACCGCAGCGCTGCCAGGGCGATGCCGCCGAGCCGCTCCCCCTGCCCGGCGGCCATGCTGCCGAACCCGACGAACACCGGCCGCGGTCCGGCCGCGAGGAAGTCCTCCAGTTCCGAGGCCAGCGGCCGAGAGCCGCCGCAACCGGGCGATCTCCTCGCCCAACTGCGACCTGCCGCACGGAGTAGCTCATTCACCTGCTCTTTCATCAGGGTCCCGCTCACCCCTGACGTAAGGAGAGGGTCAAGCGAACTTCGACGCCATCCAGGCCGCCAGCTCGGACCTGGCCGCGTTCAGCACGGTGGCCGAGGGCGCGGTGGCCCCGTTGGTGACCAGCGCGTAGTGCAGGGCGCCGCTGTCGGAGTCGGTGAGCAGCAGGCGGCGGCTGCCGGTGCCGCCGGGCTCGGCGGCCGTGCCGATCGGGGTGGACGAGGTGTACGCCGGCGGGGCGTAGGCCGTGCCGAGGTCGGAGACCACGGTGGTGGAGGCGTTCGGAAAGGAGGCCGGGAGGTGCAGTTCGGTGGGTGCCGAGCCGCTGCCCGAGCGCCAGACCAGCAGGGAGTACTGGCCGGAGCCGACCAGCGAGGACACGTTCGGCAGGCTGCTGGGGACCGGGTTCCAGGTCAGGGTCGTGGAGCCGTCGCGGGAGCGGTCCTCGTAGGTGAAGGCGCGGGTGCTGCCCGAGGTGGCGCTCGGGTAGATCCGGTCCAGGAGCCGGGCGTCCTGGCGCAGCACCGCCGTACCGGAGTCGTCGAGCCGCACGGCGGACAGGTCCTCGTCGTTCCAGGCGTCGCCGCTGGTGAGCACCTTGTCCGGGTTGCCGTTCATCAACTCGTGATGGCGGCCGTGGTAGATGTCCCACTGCCACTGGGAACCGGACAGGACCGGTCCTGAAGTGGCGGGTGCGGCCCACCAGTTGGCGCCCTTCACCCGGGAGTCCAGGGCCTGGTACATCGCTTTGAGGACGGTGGGGGCCTTGCCTGCGGTGTTGCCGTTGAGCGGGTGGCCGAACTCGCTGACGACGGCCGTGGTGCCGAGCGCCGAGGCCCGGTCGCGGACCGTGCCGAAGTCGGTCACGTACTGGCCGTCGGAGGCGTTGCCCCACATGAGGATGCCGGAGATGGCCTTCTGGTCGTAGAAGTGGGTGTTGAAGACGTATCGGGAGCCGATCGTGCCCGCGTCGAGGAGGCCGCCCTCCTCCTTGCTGACGTTGCCGTTCCAGAAGAGGTTGGGCTCGACGAGGGCGGGCTTGTCCTGCCAGCCCGCCGTGTCCATCCGGGCACGGAACTTCACGTAGAAGGGCCACAGGAGGTCGCGTTCCCACGTGCGGCTGTTCTGGCCGGAGTCGTAACTGCCCGCGTACGGCTCGTTGTAGGGGTCGAAGCCGAGGACGCCCGCGAACTGCTCCGCGGTGAGGTGCTGCCTGATGTAGGTCATGGTCTGCTGGGCCATGCCCAGGAAGGAGTCCTGGAGGCCGTGGGCGTTGTGCCAGAAGTCGTACTGGGCGGCCTTCACCGCGCCGTTCTGGGTGATGTTCTGGCCCCACAGGAAGCAGATCCCGCAGGACTCGTCGGGGTAGTTCCCGAGGTCCACGGCCCATTTGGGCGCGCCGTCGCCCGTGTACCAGCTGTCGGGGTCGAAGAGGTGGCGGGAGTAGAGGTCCTGGTGGAAGTCGGGGTAGACACGGATGCCCGCGTCCAGGAATGCGCCCATCTGCGCGGTGGCGGCGGACAGGTAGGCCGTGTCCAGCTGACCGCGCACCGGCTCCGCGTACGCCCAGGAGAGCAGGAAGCGGACGGAGTTGCCGCCGCCGAGGGCTCTCATTGCGGCGGCGGACTTCTTCGCGTCGGCCACGGAGGCGAAGGGCAGTCCGTGGTTCTCGTCCAGCTTGGTCTCGCCGGAGACGTTGTAGCCGCGCAGCACGACCTCGCGGCCCTGCCCGTCGACGAAGCGGCCGTTCGACACGGTCAGCGCCGTGCCGTCGAACCAGAGGGAGTGGGGGACTGCGGCGGTGGCGGGCTTGGCACCCGCCACCGTCAGGGATCCGAGAAGGACAACCAGAACAACCAGCAGACGAGCCCGGATATTCGGCATGTCCACTACAGTCAAGCGCTTTCCGGACATCGTCAACACTGGTGACTCATGAGTAAGTCTCAGGTTTTTTCACACGTTGTTTCTCAGCCGACTCAGGAGCCCACTCTGCGCGTCACGTTCAGCAGGTACTCCTTGCGGTTCAGCGGGTTGTGATCGGTGCGCGGCCGGCACGGCACCTCGCCGCGCAGGACCGGCGCGTAGTGGTCGAACCCGCTCTCCCACTCCCCCTCGCCACGCGTGAGCCCGGGCAGCCGCTGCTCCAGGGCGTGCACCCGGGCCGCCGGCACCGCGCCCTCCAGAACGCAGACGGCACCGCGCGTCTCGGTGGTCCGCGGCACCGCCCCCAGCGCCGCCAGCACCGGGAGCAGCGCGCCCAGCGTGTCCGCCGGGGCCTCGACCCGGAACCGGTGCATGGGCTCGTACACCTGGGTGCCCGCCCTGCGCAGCGCGTCGGTCAGCACCAGCGGGGTCAGTCCGCGGAAGTCCGCTCCCGTGCTGGACATGCTCTTGTCGAAGCCCTGATGGGAGTGGCTCTGACGGGGCCAGTAGCCGCAGTGGGTCATGGTGACCGTGCAGTCGGTGACCTGCCAGCCGTTCAGGCCTTGCCCGAGGGTCTCGCGGACGGTGTCCTCGACGGCCTTGAAGAAGGCGTACGGCATCGCCCCGAGCTCCACCTCCAGCCGGAAGGCGACGCCGGATCCGGCCGGAGCCGGGTCCACGCGCAGGCCGACCGTCGCGAGGAAGAGGTTGGCGTCCTTCTTGATGAACTCCGCGGCCGCCCCGGACCCGGCCGGTCGCTCGACGCACAGCGGCGTCGTCTCGCGGAACCCGACGGCGAGCCCGAACTCGTCCGCGAGAGTGGCTTGAATGACCTCCTTCTGGACCTCCCCGTACAGCGACACGGAGGTCTCCTGGCGCACCTCGTCGTGGCGCAGGCCGATCAGCGGGTCCTGTTCGGCGAGCCGGGTGAGCGCGAGGTGCAGCGCCCGCCGGTCCGTGTCCGGCCCGGGGACCACGACGGTCTCCAGGGTCGGCGGGGCGAAGAAGCGGTCGTGGGCCTTGCGGGGCTCACCGATCGCGTCCCCGATCCTGACCTCACCGAGCCCCCAGAGCCTCGCGATCCGTCCGGCCGGGACGGCGTCCTGGCGGATGTCCGTGCCGTGGTCGAAGACGCTGACCGCGGTGACCCGGCCCGCTTCCCGGGCGTCGCCGAAACGGGCGTCGCCGACACCGGCCTCCCCGGCACGGGTGTCGCCCATACGGGTGTCGCCGGCACGGGTGTCGCCGGTACGGGCGCCCCCGAAGGGAACCCGGTCGCGGGTGCGCAGCGTTCCGGAGAACATGCGCACGTAGGCGATCTTCTCCCCCGCCGGTCCCCGCTCCACCTTGAACACGGTCGCGGAGAGCGGCCCCTCGGGGTCGCCGTCGGCGCGCGGCAGCAGCTCCTTGATCCCGTCGATCAGTTCGGGCACACCGGCCCCGGTGACGGCGGAGCCGAAGAACACGGGGTGGACGAGGGCCTGACGGGTCTGGGCGACCAGCGCCGCGCGCGTACGCCTCGGCGCGAGCGTGCCGTCGACAAAGGCGGCGAGCAGGTCGTCGTCATGGTCGGCGAGCACATCGACGGGCACGGGCCCCGGCACGAAGGCGGCGTCACGCGTGCCGAGTTCGACGGCTCGCCCCATCGGGACGAGTGCGGGCGTCAGCCGCTCGGCGAGGGCGCGCAGGACACCCTCGTCCTGAGCCCCGCGCCGGTCGATCTTGTTGACGAAGATCAGCGTGGGGATGCGCAGCCGCTGAAGGGTCCGCATCAGGACCCGGGTCTGTGCCTGGACCCCCTCCACGGCCGAGACGACCAGCACCGCGCCGTCGAGCACGCCGAGGACGCGCTCCACCTCGGCGATGAAGTCCGGGTGGCCGGGGGTGTCGATGAGGTTGACGGTGACGTCGTCGACCGCGAAGGAGACGACGGCCGACTTGATGGTGATACCGCGCTGTCGCTCCAGCGCGAGCGTGTCGGTCCGGGTGCTGCCGGCGTCGACGCTGCCGATCTCGTCGATGACTCCGACCGAGTGCAGCAGCCGCTCGGTCAGGCTGGTCTTACCGGCGTCGACATGGGCGAGGATCCCGAGGTTGAGCAAGTGCACGAAGCGTCATGTCCTTTGAGGAGGGGGTGATGTCTTCTCGGTTGGACATGCATGCGAGTCGCACTGCTGCTCTCCTTCACGGATTGCCGATCGGTCCCCAGCAGTGCAGCAGATCCGCCCCCGGGCCGCCAACGGATTTACGCCCGGCGAGCCGCGTCCCGGCCCTTGTCGGCCGGCTGATCTCCCCCACCGCTCGACCTGGTCCGCGCGGCAGGACCGCCGGTCGCCGGGCGGGCAACCGCCGGCCGCGCGAGGGCGCGCTCCACCTCGGCGATGGTCCGCGTCAGGACCCGGGTCCGCGCCTGGACTCCCTCCACGGCCGAGACGAGCAGGACCCGGCGTGCTCGACGGATGGGTCGCCGCCCTCGCGCCGGCGCCGGCGTCAACCCCGGCGGTGGTCCGCGATCACCTGTTCCAGGTGGCCGAGGGCCCGGGTGACGCGGGCCGGGTCCTGCTGGAAGTACGGGTCGTCGGGCACCGGGAGGGACCCCGCGACGGCCCAGCCACGCGCGCGTGCCCAGGTGGCGTCGTCGGCGGCGACGGCTGCACGGAAGGCGTCCCGGGCCCGGGGAGGCAGGAAGGTGAAGGCGGGCACCAGGTCGACCGCGGGGTCGGCGACGGCCAGCGTCCCGAAGTCGATCACGGCGCTCAGTCGGCCGTTCCTGCTCAGCAGGTTGCCCGGGGCGAGGTCGCCGTGGATCCACACCGGCGGCTTCTCCCAGGCGGGCGCCGCGAGGGCCGCGTCCCACACCTCCGTCACCGCGTCGACGTCGACGAGTCCCGTCGCGCGCAACGCCTCCAGCTTGGGCCGCACCCGTGCCTCGGCGGCCAGTGAGTCGCGCGGATCGCCCAGGGGCACGCCGCGGAAGGCGTTGCTCTGCTCGGGGCCGGGTCCGCCGGTCGGGTCGATGTCCTGGAGCGCGGTGACGAACCCCGCGAGGTCGAGGGCGGCCCGGACCGGGTCGGCCAGGCCCTCGGTGGTGGCGGTCTCGCCGTCCAGCCAGCGGTACACCGACCACGGGTAGGGGTAGCCCTCGCCGGGCGCGCCGATCTCCAGGGGCTCGGACACGGCGAGTGGCAGCCGCGGGGCGAGGTACGGCAGCCAGCGGTGCTCGCGCGCGACCTGCCCCGCCCAGTGCGCGTACCGGGGCAGCCGCACGGACAGGTCCTCGCCGAGCCGGAAGGTGGCGTTGTCCATGCCGGACTGCTGAACCGGCGCCAGGGGGAGGTGGGCCCATCGCGGGAACTGGGCGGTGAGCAGGCGGCGTACGAGCGTGGTGTCGATCAGCACGCCGTCCATCTCAGCGGGCGACACCAAGGGGCGTCCAACGAATTGGACGGAACCCTGCACGCCATGACCGTCCGGCCCCGCCCCTGGTTCTCGCATTCCGCGGAGAAAGATCGAGGAATGGGGAACTCCATGTCGGCTCACAGGAGTTCCTCACGCAGTCCGACTATCGGCAGGAGTTCGTCAACGTTCACCTGATCGGTACGCGATCGCGGCGGTGGCCGAAGCGAGAAGCGTGATGCCGGCGGGTTAGCATCTGGCCACAAGCACCGCACCATGACAGAAACGACAAGCGACCCAAGGGGGACCGAGCCTCATGCCGGTCAAGGTCAGCGTCGTCGTCCCCGTGTACAACCCCGGGGTGTACATCGAGGACTGCATCGCATCTCTGCAGAGGCAGTCGCTGCCTCCGGACGAGTACGAAGTGATCTTCGTCGACGACGGTTCCACCGACGGAACACCAGCCCGGCTCGATGAGCTCGCTGCCGAGGATTCCCGCGTCCGAGTCTTCCACCAGGAGAACTCCGGATGGTCGGGCAAGCCTCGCAATGTGGGGATCGCCGAGGCCCGGGGCGAGTTCGTCATGTTCGTCGACAACGACGACTACCTCGGCGACGAAGCCCTGGAGCGGATGTACGACTACGGCGTCGCCAACGGCGCCGACGTGATCGTGGGCAAGATGGCCGGCAAGGGGCGTCCCGTCCCCGTCGAGCTGTTCCGCCGCAACCACCCGCACGCGTCCGTCGAGAACGCGCCGCTCATCGACAGCCTCACCCCGCACAAGATGTTCCGCCGGGCCTTCCTCGACGACATCGGACTGCGGTTCCCGGAGGGCCGTCGGCGCCTGGAGGACCATGTCTTCATCGCCGAGGCGTATCTGCGCGCGGGCAACGTCTCCGTGCTCAGCGACTACGTCTGCTACTACCATGTGCGCCGCGACGACGCCTCCAACGCCGGCTTCCAGCAGTTCGACCCGGCGGGGTACTTCAAGAACCTGCGCGAGGCCCTCGACGTCGTCGAGACCTACACCAAGCCGGGCGAGCTCAGGGACCGTCTCTTCCGCCGCTGGCTGCGCAACGAGATGGTCGAGCGGCTGCGCGGAAAGCGGATGCTGGCGCTGCCCGAGGACTACCGCCGCGCCCTGTTCGCGGAGATCCACGCCACCGTCGTCGAGCGCTTCGGCCCCGGTGTCGCGGCCGGGCTCCCGCCGACCCAGCGGCTCGTGGCCGCGCTGATCGCCGCGGACCGCTACGACGACGCCGTGGCCTTCGCCGAGTGGGAGGCCGGCATCGGCCTGCGGGCCGTCCCCGAGGGCGTCGAGTGGCAGGACGGCACCCTGCGGGTGACGCTGCGCACCGAGTTCACCTCAGGCGGCGAGCCGATGCTCTTCCCCGCCCAGGGCGCCCCGGCCACCGACCGTCCGCCGCTGGACGTCGCCGAGGCCATCGCCTGGGTGTCCGCCGACTGCGTCGCCCGCTTCGACACGACCACCGGCGACCTGCTGCTGCGCGAACGCGCCAGCGCCGCCCAGCACTTCCAGCCCGTCAAGGTCACCCGCGAGACGGTGCCCGAGGGCGAGCGCGTCCGCCTGGTGCTGCGGGTCACGGCCACCGTCGACCCGGCCACCGCGGCCGACGGCGTGGCGCCGGCCGGCGGGCTGTGGGACGCCTTCGTCCGGGTCCGGCTCGGCGGATGGACCAAGGAGTGCCGGCTGGGCCCGGCCCCGGTCGAAAACCGTCCCGTGCCGCAGGCGGCCCTCGCGGGCGGCCGTACGGTCCTGCCGTACTGGACCAACCCGCACGGCAACCTCGCCCTCGCCGTGGACCGCGCGCCCCAGCGGCTCGGCCTGGACCGCGTCACGCCCGGTACCGTCACCGTCTCCGGTGACCGGATCGAAGCGGCGGTACCGCTGCACGTGCCCGGGGAGACCAAGGTCGTGCTGCGGCTCGGTTCCGCGCGGATCGTGGACGTGCCCGGCACCCTCTCCCCCGCCGCGGACCGGACAGGGGCGGTGCTGGAGGCCGAGCTGCCGGTCGCCGAACTGCGGGGCACCACCTGGCGGGTCGCGCTGAACCCCGTCCCGGAGGCGCCCGAACCGCGTCACCTCGCGCTGCCCTTCGCCCTGCGTGTCACGGGCGGAACGGTCCGTGCGGTGCGCGCGCCGAGGCCCGGCGGCCTGGAGCGGCTGGCCCGCAAGGTGCGCCGCAAGCTCGGCAGGGTGCTGCGCGGTGCGGCATCCCGGATCAAGAACGGCAGGAGGTAGCGGGTGCGACCGCTGGGTATAGAGGGCGCCTGGGTGCTGGAGCCCAAGGTGTTCCCGGACGAGCGGGGCAGTTTCCACGAGTGGTACCGCGGCGAGGAGTTCCGCGAGGCCACCGGGTACGACCTGTCGCTGGCGCAGGCGAACTGCTCGGTCTCCAAGCGGGGCGTGCTGCGCGGGGTGCACTTCGCCGACGTGCCGCCCAGCCAGGCCAAGTACGTCACCTGTGTGCGCGGTGCCGTCCTTGACGTGGTGGTCGACATCCGCGTCGGCTCGCCCACGTACGGCAGCTGGGAGGCGGTGCGGCTCGACGACGACACGCGGCACGCCGTCTTCCTCGCGGAGGGGCTCGGGCACGCGTTCATGGCGCTGACCGACGACGCCACCGTGGTGTACCTGTGCTCGACGGGCTACGCGCCGGGCCGGGAGCACGGCGTGCACCCGCTGGACCCGCAGCTGGGCATCGCCTGGCCGGAGGGGATCGCGCCGGTGCTGTCGGAGAAGGACGCGCAGGCGCCCTCCCTGGCCGAGGCGGAGCGGGCTGGGCTGCTCCCGTCGTACGCGGAGTGCTCCGCCTACTACGAGCGGCTGCGCAGCGGGACGCCCGGAGACTGACAGCGTCCGAGCACACAGCAGGGGGCCCTGCCCTTCGGTCGTCCGAAGGGCAGGGCCCCCTGCTGTCGTGCCGCGATCACGACCGGCGTACTACGACGACGTCTTGGTCGCCTTGGCCTCGGTGCCGTAGCGGGCCTTGAGCGCCTGGCGCTTGTTGCTGCCCTCGGCGTTGACGCCCTTCTCGATGATCACGAGATTGTGGAAGAAGTGGATGCCCACGATGTTGCGGTCGGTGTACGTGGGCTTGTAGTCCTCGTCCACGAACTCCTCGTAGTTCAGCCCGTCCGTGAGCCGCTTGAGCAGGCCCATGCTGGTGTCCGGGGAGTCGAGGTCCTCGCTGCCCATCCACTCCGGCCAGTAGGAGCTCTGGGTGTCCTCGACCACGTAGATGCCGCCGTCGCTGAGCAGCGGGAACAGGGTCTTGAACGTGGTGATGACATGGGGGCTGCGGTGGCTGCCGTCGTCGATGATGACGTCGAGCTTGCCGATCTTCCCGGCGATGGAGAGCAGCGAGTCGGGGTCGGACTGGTCGCCGATGTAGGTGGTGATCCGGTCCTCGTCGACGAAGGACTTGTCCTGGATGTCGACCCCGTGGATCTGCGCGTTGGGGAAGAACGCCTTCCACATCCGCAGCGACGCCCCGCCCTGACCGGCCCGGGCGTAGCCGCCGATGCCGATCTCCAGCAGGTTGAACTCCTTGTTCTTCAGGTGCTGGAGGTAGCGCTGGTAGTGCTTGGCGTACTTGTGGGCGCCCCACTTGTCGGTCTTGTAGTGCGCGGCCAGCTTGCACAGGTCGTCGGAGATCGCGGCGACACCCGTGGGGGCCTGCGGCCTGGGCTTCGGCTGGGGGCCGACCGTCCGCTGCTTGACCTTGCGCAGGGTCTCCCAGCCGCGCTCACCGACGACGGGTTTGACGGCCTTCTTCACGGCCGACTTGATCGACATGCTCCCAAATCTCCCTCTGTGATGGTCACGCCAGGGACGGGAAGGCCGCGGTCAGCGCCTCCCGCCAGTCTCGGATGGGGGCGAGGCCCGCCTGCTCCCAGCGCGTGTGGCCCAGCGCGCTGTAGGCGGGGCGGGGGGCGGGCCGGGGGAAGGCCGCGCTGTCCACCGGCCGCACCCGGTCGGGGTCGGCGCCGAGGTGGCGGAACACCTCGCGGGCCAGTGCGTACCAGGTGGTCTCGCCGGAGCTGGTGGCGTGGAAGACCCCGCTGACGTCCCGGCCGAGCCGGGGGCCGAGGTCGGCGATGCGGGTCGCCACGTCGGCGCTCCAGGTGGGCTGGCCGCGCTGGTCGTCGACGACGTCGAGCGTGTCGCGGGTGCCCTCCAGCGCGATCATGGTGCTGACGAAATTGCGGCCGTGGGCGCCGTAGAGCCAGGCGGTACGCAGGACCGCGCCGGTGTCGGGCAGTTCCTCCAGCACGGCCTGCTCACCGGCCAGCTTGGTACGGCCGTAGGCGGTGCGGGGGGCCGGGGGGTGGTCCTCGGCGTACGGGGTGTCGCGGGCGTCGCCGGAGAAGACGTAGTCGGTGGAGACGTGGACCAGCCTCGCCCCCTGGGCCGCACACGCGCGCGCGAGGTTGCGCGGTCCGTCGCCGTTGATACGCAGGGCCTGCTTCTCGTCGCTCTCGGCGTCGTCGACGGCCGTGTACGCCGCGCAGTTGACCACGAGGTCGGGACGGTGACCGGCGAGGGCGGCGTCGACGGCGTCGGGGTCGGTGATGTCCAGCGCGGCGCGGTCCAGGGCGATCACCTGCTCGCCGCGGCGGGTCAGCTCCTCGACCGTGTCCCGGCCGAGCATGCCGCCGGCTCCGGTGACCAGCCACCTCATGCGCGCTCCTGAGCGACGCGTCGCTTCAGCGGCTCCCACCAGGAACGGTTCTCCCGGTACCAGGCGACGGTCTCGGCGAGACCGGTCGCGAAGTCGTGGCGCGGTTGGTAGCCGAGCTCGGTGTGGATCTTGGTCCAGTCGACGGAGTAGCGCAGGTCGTGGCCCTTGCGGTCCTCGACGTACTCGACCATGTCCCAGTCGGCGCCGCTCGCTTCGAGGAGCAGCCCGGTCAGTTCCTTGTTGCTGAGCTCGGTGCCGCCGCCGATGTTGTACACCTCGCCGGCCCGGCCCCCGGTGCGCACCAGGTCGACGCCCTGGCAGTGGTCGTCGACGTGCAGCCAGTCGCGGACGTTGCGCCCGTCGCCGTAGAGGGGGACCTTCAGGCCGTCGAGCAGGTTGGTGATGAAGAGCGGGATGACCTTCTCGGGGAACTGGTGGTGCCCGTAGTTGTTGGAGCAGCGGGTGACGCGGACGTCCAGGCCGTGGGTGCGGTGGTAGGCCAGGGCGAGCAGGTCGGAGGAGGCCTTGGAGGCGGAGTACGGCGAGTTGGGCTGGAGCGGGTGGCTCTCGGGCCAGGAGCCGTGCTCGATGGAGCCGTAGACCTCGTCGGTGGAGACGTGGACGAACGGGCCCGTGCCGTGTCGGAGAGCGGCGTCCAGCAGGGTCTGGGTGCCGACCACGTTGGTCATCACGAAGTCGGTCGCTCCCGCGATGGAGCGGTCCACATGGGACTCGGCGGCGAAGTGCACGACCTGGTCGGCGTCGGCCATGAGCTTGTCGACCAGCTCGGCGTCGCGGATGTCGCCCTGCACGAACTCCAGCCGGGGATGGTCGAGTTCGAGGTTGTCCAGGGTGCCCGCGTAGGTGAGTTTGTCCAGCACGGTGATCCGGGGCGCGTCAGGGCCCTGCTCGGCGAGGAGTCTGCGCACGTACTGGGAGCCGATGAAGCCGGCGGCGCCGGTGACGAGGAGATTCATGAGTGGATCTGCACCTTGCTGTGGTCTCCGAGCACGAGGCGGTGGGCACTGGGCGCGCCGGTCGAAGGGGTCACTTCGACGTGGCGCCCGATGAGGGAGGACTCTATACGCCTCACGCCCTGGATCGAGGAGTCCCTGAGCACGATCGAGAACTCCAACTCGCTGTCCTCGATCCGGCAGTTCTCCGCGAGAGAGGTGAAGGGGCCCACGTAGGAGTCGCTGACGACGGTCCCGGCACCGATGATCACCGGGCCGACGATCCGGGAGCGCGTGATCCGCGCGCCCTCCTCGACGACCACCCGGCCGACCAGTTCGGAGACGTCGTCGACCGTGCCGTCCATGCGGTGCTCGACGGTCTCCAGGACCGTGCGGTTGACCTCCAGCATGTCGACGACGTTGCCGGTGTCCTTCCAGTACCCCTGGATGACGGTGGAACGGACGTCGGCGCGGACGTCGATGAGCTGCTGGATGGCGTGGGTGATCTCCAACTCGCCGCGCCAGGAGGGCTCGATGGCGCGCACGGCCTCATGGATCGCGGGGGTGAACAGATACACGCCGACCAGGGCGAGGTCGCTCTTGGGGGACTCGGGCTTCTCCTCGAGCCCGATCACCTGGCCCGCGGCGTTGAGTTCGGCGACACCGAAGGAGCGCGGGTCGGGCACGTGGGTGAGCAGGATCTGGGCGTCGGGCCGGTTGCCGCGGAACTCCTCGACGAGCGCGGAGATGCCGCCGACGATGAAGTTGTCGCCGAGGTACATCACGAAGTCGTCGTCGCCGAGGAAGTCACGTGCGATGAGCACCGCGTGGGCCAGTCCGAGCGGCCGCTCCTGCGGGATGTAGGTGACCTCCAGACCGAACTTCGAGCCGTCGCCGACGGCTTCCTCGATCTCGGCGGCGGTGTCACCGACGACCACCCCGACTTCGGTGATCCCGGCGGCCGCGATGGACTCCAGGCCGTAGAACAGGACGGGTTTGTTGGCCACGGGAACGAGTTGCTTGGCCGATGTGTGGGTGATCGGTCGCAATCGCGTACCGGCGCCACCAGACAGGACAAGAGCCTTCATTTGGTTCACCTTAGTCTGGTCCGCCGGTAACGGATCGTTCGCGATATGGCTTGCATCGTACGAAAGCCCGTGGTGACACGGGGTCTATTCGATCAACTCGCGATGTGTTCGGTCAGTTCCCGGTGCACCCGTACGAGTGGTCAGTCCTCACCCCGTACGATGTTGCCCTCCGTGGACGGGCGGACGGCGGCCGAGCCGTCGGTCTCCGCGACGGCCGGGACGCAGGTCCGCATGCCGGCCCGCTCACGCAGCCGGCGGGCCCGGGCCCAGCCTGTCTCGGGTCGGCGGACGACGGACTGGTCAAGAGAGTGGGCGGTCACGGCGGCTCATCTTCCTTCTGCAGCGCGGCGGGAGTGCTCGACGCCTCCGGGTACCCCGTCGGCGTCGTTCGGCACTCACCCCTCCAGCGAGATCTCGCTCCAGACCTGCTTGCCGCCGCTGACCGGGACCGTCCCCCAGGTGTCCGACATCGCCTCGACCAGGAGGATGCCGCGCCCGCCGGTCGCCTCCCAGCCGATGCTGGTCGCCTTCGCCGGGGTGCGCGGCGAGGAGTCGGCGACTGCGATCCGCAGCCGGTGGTTGAGCAGGGTGAGGTCGAGACGGACCCGGCCGTCGGTGTGCACCAGGGCGTTGGTGACGAGTTCGGAGACGATGAGCAGCGCGGCGTCCACGGTATCGGCCGGCGCGCCCCACGTGCGCAGGGTGCGCCGGGTGAAGCGCCGGGCGTGGCCCACGGCCTGGGGGACCCGCCACACCGTCCAGCTCTCGCGCTGCGGGCGGGAGGCCATCCCGTCGTAGCGGACCAGCAGCAGGGCGACGTCGTCGCTGCGGCGGGCGTTGCCGAGCAGGGCGTCGGCGACGAGTCCGAGGTGCGCGGGGTCGGAGACGGACAGCTCGTGGGCGAAGCGGTCCATGCCCTCGTCGATGTCGGCGTCGACGGACTCCACCAGGCCGTCCGTGGTCAGGGCGATGATCGTGCCGGGCCGCAGCCGCAGCGGCGTCATGGGGAAGTCGGCCTGCGTGACCACGCCGAGCGGCGGACCGCCGTCGGCCTCGGCGATCTCGGCACGGCCGTCCGGGTGACGCAGCACGGGCGGCAGGTGCCCGGCACGCACACACCAGGCGGTGCCCTCCTCCATGTCGACGTCGACGTAGGCGCAGGTGGCGAAGAGGTCGCTCTCCATGTCCATGAGGAGCCGGTTGGCATGTGAGACGACCACGTCCGGCGGGTGCCCCTCCACGGCGTAGGCGCGCAGGGCGGTGCGCATCTGGCCCATCAGGGTGGCGGCGGCCGCGCTGTGGCCCTGGACATCGCCGATGACGAGGGCCACGTGGTTGTCGGGCAGCGGGATCACGTCGTACCAGTCGCCGCCCAGCTCCAGCCCGGCGGTGCTCGGCAGGTAGCGGGCGACGGCGACCCCGCCGGGCAGCTTGGGCAGCCGGCGCGGAAGCAGCTGGCGCTGGAGCATGCCGACGAGTTCGTGCTCGGCGTCGAAGGCGTGGGCGCGCATCAGGGCCTGGCCCGCGAGACCGGCGGAGGCCGTGAGCAGGGCACGCTCGTCGGGGCCGAAGTCGTGCGGGGTGTCCCAGCCGATGAGACAGGCGCCCGCCATCCGGCCCGCGCCTGGCAGCGGCAGCACGGCGAGGCCGCCCGGGCCGACCTCGGCGAGGGCGGGTTCCAGGGCGGTGCCGGCGGGCCAGATCTGGGCGCGTCCCTCGCTCAGCGCGGCGGCCAGGGTGGGCATCGCGCGCACCGGCGCGTCCGGCCACTCGGTGCGCCACTCCAGGCGCCACAGCTCGGGCCAGGACTCCGGTTCCGGCGGGTCGAGGACGGTGACGACGAGCCGGTCGCCCTCCAGCTCGGCGAGCGCGATGCGGTCGGCCTGGAGCGGCTTGCGCAGGGCGGCGACGACGGCCTGGCTGACGTCGCGGACGGTGCCGGCGGTGGCGAGGGCCGCGGCCAGCCGCTGGACGCGGGCCACGTCGGTGACGTCGGAGCGCAGCGTGGAGGCGTCGGCGACGGTGCCCACCAGGCGGGCGGGCTGTCCCTCGGCGCCCGGCAGAATGCGACCGCGCAGTCTGAGCCACTTGGGTGGTCCGGTGGGCTGAAGGACCCGGAACTCCAGCTCGCGGTCGCCGATGGACATGTGGTCGGCCTCGACGACCGACATCAGGGCGGGCAGGTCCTCGGGCACGGTCCGCGCCAGCAGGGTCTCGACGCGGCCGTCGAAGTCGCCCGGGGCCATACGGAACAGCTCCAGGATGTCGTCGCCGACCTCGACGCGTCCGGTGTCCATGGCGAGACTGAAGGCGTTGGCCCTCAGCTCCTCGCCCTCGGCGGCCCGGGCCGGGACGGACCAGGAGACGGCGTCGGCGAGGCGTTCGAGGCAGGCGCGGTCATCGGCGTCGAAGCCGTCCGGACGCTCGCTCACGGCGACCAGACAGCCCTCGCCGCCGTCCCCGCGGACGGGCAGGGCCGCCAGACAGAAGTCCCCCGGCGCCACGCGCCGCGACCCGGCGGACCCGGCGAGCTCCTCGGGGCCGAGCCAGGCGGCCTTGCCGGTGCGGTGGACGTCCGCGACCGGGGTGCCGCCGGCGAGGGGATAGCCGTCGCGCAGGCCGTACAGGGTGCGCGGGACCCCGACCGACTCCGTCAGGCACAGCAGCTCGCGGTCCCGGCTGGGCCGGTAGACGGCGGCGAAGGAGGCGTGGGCGAAGACGAGCACCTGTTCCAGGAGGCGGCGCAGCCGTTCGGGCGAGCCGGGATCGGCCGTCACCGCTCCGAGGGCAACCTCGGCACGCGGCGGTCCCGTTCCGCGCCCCGCAACGCCCTCACTGACCACGTCCGCCATTACAGCGCTTATCAGACACCTGCGCAGCCCCTGGGACCGTTCCGTGGGGTGGCCACGGCGGCCGCACTCGAAACCCATCGAACAAGCGTCCGCGCGGGGAGAGAGCCAGGCGGTGACGCGTGCCGAGGTGGATGGCGGGGTTCGCCCGGTGCCGGCACACGAACGGTCCGGCCCTCCCGCCGGAGGGCCGGACCGTGTCCGTGCGGCGCTGGTGGCGCGTGGGTCAGTGGGTCTCGGTCAGACCGCCGGAGCCGTCCTCGACGCCCGCGCCGGCGTCCTCGCCGCCGACGTCCTGGCCACCGGCTTCCTCGCCGCCGACCTCCTGGCCGCCGACTTCCTCGCCGCCGACTTCCTCGCCGCCGACCTCCTGGCCGCCGACCTCCTGGCCGCCGACCTCCTCACCGGCACCGGCCTCCTCGCCCGCGCCGGCCTCGTCACCGGCGCCCGCGCCGGCCTCGTCACCCGCGCCGGCCTCCTCGCCGCCGCCCGCCGCGTCGCCCGCGCCGAGTGTCGCGCCGACCGCTTCCAGCGCGGTGGTGACGGGCTGGAAGAAGGTCTCACCCCCGACCGTGCAGTCGCCGCTGCCGCCGGAGGTCAGGCCGATGGCCAGACCGTCCTGGGTGAACAGCGAGCCGCCGCTGTCGCCGGGCTCGGCGCAGACGTTGGTCTGGATGAGCCCGGTGACAGTGCCCTCCGGGTAGTTCACGGTGGCGTCGAGTCCGAGGACCTGGCCGTCGGCGAGCCCGGTGGTGCTGCCCATCCGGAACACCTGGAGCCCGACCTCGGCGTCGGCCGCCTGGGAGATCTGCACGGTCTGGTCGCCGACGTCGACCTCGCTCGGCGCGACGGTCGCCGGGTCGTCGTACTTCACGAGCGCGAAGTCCCCGGCACCGGGGAACGTGGCCTGGTCGACGGTGGCGATCGGCTGGCCCCCCTCCGCGTCCGACCACTGCTCCGCCGCGACCCCGCAGTGACCGGCGGTCAGGAAGGCGGGGGTGCCGTCGCCCGAGGTGACGTTGAAGCCGGCCGAGCAGCGCGCGCCGCCGGCGAAGATGGCGTCGCCGCCGGAGAGGAACGTCTTGAAGGTGCCGGCCGACTTCTTGATGGTCGCCATGCCGGAACCGAGCGTCTGCACGGTCGACTCCAGCTGGTCCCACTTGCCACCGGTGACCGTGCTGTCGGCGGTCACCAGGATCTTGTTGGTCCTGGGGTCCACGGCCCACGCGGTGCCGGGAATCGTCGCCTCGGTCTTGAGCGTCTGCGCGCCGGCCGCGAGCTCGTCGAGGCTGTTGTCGACCTCGCGTATCTTCGCGCCGGCCTTCTTCGCCTGGACGATCACGTTGTTGTTGTCGCCCGATACGACGTTGACGACGAGCTGCTTCTGGTTCGCGTCGTAGTACGAGCCCGCGAACGCCTCACCGAGCAGGTCCTCGAGCTGCGAGGCGAGATCCGAGGCGTCGGACGCCTTCAGTGTCTTCGGGGCGGCGGCCTGGCCGGAGGCGCCGTCCTGGGAGGCGTTCGCGTGGGGCAGGAGAATCGCGGCCGCTCCCAGCGCCACCACGCCGCCCGCTGCGATCGCGGCCTTGCGCTTCGGAATTCGCTTGTGACTCAAACTTCTCGACCTCCTGGAGGACGGGGTCAGCGCCGCCGGTCGTCGGCGGCTCGTCGGGGCGCCTGGATGGCAGTGGGTACGCAGGAGGTACGTGGGGCGTTCAATTCCGTTTGCAGGCAATCTCTTTGCACGGCCGTGAATCGGTCAGGTCCGCGTCCGGCGGGCCGGGAGCGGGAACAATCCCCCATATGACGATGACAACCGCCGAAGCCGACAAGATCCTCGCCGACAACTTCGCCCCCTGGGTCCTCGATCTCGGCCTGTCGGTCGAGGACCTGGGCGAGCATCGCGCCACCCTGCGTCTGCCCTGGTCGGACCGGCTGTCGCGGGAGGGCGGGGCGCTGTCGGGGCAGGCGTTGATGGCCGCCGCCGACACCGCCACCGTGATCGCGGTGTCGGCGGCGCGGGGCGCCTACGGGCCGATGACGACCGTGCAGCAGTCGACGTCCTTCCAGCGCGCGGTGTCCGGTTCCGATGTCCTGATCGAGGCGGTCGTCACCAAGTTGGGCCGGCGCATGGCGTTCGCGGACATCACGATGACCGACGCCCAGTCGGGCGACCTCGCGGCCCGCGCGAGCACGGTCTACGCACTCCTGGGCTGACACGCTCCGTACGCGGTCCACGACGGTCGGTCTCGAACTCTCCGCCGAATCCTGGCTTCAGGGAATCTGCACATCCCATACGCAACGAAGTCACGGCGAACGGGCCTTCTGCACAGGCCTGCGCAACTCGCGTACGCCATTGGGGCGGGAGTGTCGGATTCGCCGTCCGGGGCGCGCGGGAGAGTGCGCACGGATGACGTGGCGCGTGTGAAGAACTCGCCACCCAGACGTGCGCACTCCTGCACGGTTCGGCACGGGTGGGGCGCAAGTTGCCTGGTGGGACGGGTGGTTGATTGGAAGGGCGCGGTCGGCGCGTGCTTTGATCCATCGCACCGCAGGCCGCACAGGACTTTCGGAAACGGGCGTCCGGCGCCTGCGGTCGCGGCCGTCCCCCAGGGGGCACCGTTCCCCCCTTGCGAATATCCATATGAAGGGAAGTTCCATCATGAACTCCACCCCCCAGGTTGAGACCGTCGAGATCTCCGACGCCGAGCTCGACAACGTCTCCGGTGGCCTCCAGCTGAACGCCCTGGGCACCGTCACCGGCCTGGTGGACGGCGTTGCCCCGGCCTCCGGCCTGGTCAACACGGTCGTCGGCACGGTCGAGGGTGTCACCGGCCTGAACACGGCCCCGGTCACCAACCTGGTCGCCGGTCTCTGATCGCACCTCGTGCCCTTGGGTCCCGGAGCCGCTCCCCGGCTCCGGGACTCTCGGACGTCGTCACACAGCCGGCTCGGGTGAGCCGGTCCCCTGTCGTTTTCAGGTGAGGGAAAGTTCCGTGCAGTTCCGCCAACAGGCCCTCGCCAAGCTGCAGTCGCCCGAAGACCTCGACCTTCCGGTGCGTTTCGCCCGCCCCCAGGGCTGGCTCGCCCTCTCCGTGACGGTGGTCGTCATCGCCGCCGCGTCCGTGTGGGCGGTGACCGGCTCGGTCGCCTCCACCGTGAGCGCGCCCGCGATCCTCACCCACGGGCAGGGCAGTTACCTCCTCCAGAGCCCCGTCGCCGGGCAGGTCACCGCGGTCCTCGCCGAGGAGGGCGAGCGGCTGCCGGCCGACTCCCCCGTGCTGAAGGTCCGTACCGCCAAGGGCGACACCGTCGTCCGCTCGGTCGCCGCGGGCCGGGTGACCGCGCTGGCCGCGACCATCGGGCAGATCATCCAGACCGGGGCGAACGTCGCCGCCGTGGAGAAGGTCGCCCACGCCAAGGACCCCCTGTACGCCACCGTGTACGTCCCCGCCGAGAACGCGGCCTCCATACCCGCGCACGCCGCCGTGGACATCACCGTCTCCTCGGTGCCCACCCAGGAGTTCGGCGTGCTGCGCGGACGGGTGAAGTCGGTGGACCGCTCGGCCCAGTCGGCGCAGTCGATCGCCGCGTTCCTCGGGGACTCCCAGCTCGGCGAGCAGTTCACCGAGGACGGTAGGCCGGTCGCCGTCACCGTGCGGCTCGAGCGGTCCTCCGGCACGAAGAGCGGCTACCGGTGGTCCTCCAAGGACGGGCCGCCCTTCGCCCTCACCTCCATGACTCTTGCCAAGGGTTCGATCCGGCTGGCCGACCAGCGCCCCGTCGATTGGCTGCTGCCGTGAGCACCGCACAGGACACCCGCGGCAGACGCCGCGCCGCCCCGCCCAAGCGCCCGGTCCCCAAGGGGCGGGCGAAGACCGTCCGCACGCCCACCGTCCTTCAGATGGAGGCCGTGGAGTGCGGTGCCGCCTCGCTCGCGATGGTGCTGGGCCACTTCGGCAAGCACGTCCCGCTGGAGGAGCTGCGCATCGCCTGCGGCGTCTCCCGGGACGGCTCGCGGGCGAGCAACCTGCTGAAGGCGGCGCGCAGTTACGGGCTGACCGCCAAGGGCATGCAGATGGACACGGCCGCCCTCGCCGAGGTGCGGACGCCGGCCGTGCTGTTCTGGGAGTTCAACCACTACGTCGTCTACGACGGCATGGGCCGCCGCTTCGGCCGCCGCGGGGTCCACATCAACGACCCCGGCAAGGGCCGCCGGTTCGTGCCGATGGAGGACTTCGACTCCAGCTTCACCGGCGTGGTGCTGATCATGGAGCCGGGGGACGGCTTCACCAGGGGCGGGCGCAAACCGGGCGTGCTCGGCGCGATGCCGGCCCGGCTGCGCGGTACCGCGGGCACGCTGCCCGCCGCGGTGCTGGCGAGCCTGCTCCTCGTCCTGGTCGGCGCGGCGGTGCCCGCGCTCAGCCGTACCTATATCGACATGTTCCTGATCGGCGGGCAGACCTCCCTGCTCGGCGTGCTGTTCGCGTCGATGGGCGCCTGCGTCCTGCTGACCCTGGTGCTGACCTGGCTCCAGCAGGCGAACCTGCTGCGCGGCCGCGTCATCTCCTCCACCCTCTCCAGCGCCCGCTTCCTGCGCCATCTGCTGCGGCTGCCGGTGACGTTCTTCTCCCAGCGCAGCCCCGCGGACCTGGTCCAGCGCCTCCAGTCGAACGACGCGGTGGCCGAGACGCTGGCCCGCGACCTCGCCGCGGCGGGTGTCGACGCGGTGGTCGTGGTCCTCTACGCGGTGCTGCTCTACACCTACGACCCGCAGCTCACGTTCGTCGGCATCGGTGTCGCCCTGCTCAACATCGTCGCCATGCGGGTCGTCATCCGGCTGCGCGCCACGCGTACCGCCAAGCTGCGCGCCGACAGTGCCCGGCTCACCAACACCGCCTACACGGGCCTTCAGTTGATCGAGACGATGAAGGCGACCGGCGGCGAGGACGGTTACTTCCGCAAGTGGGCGGGCCAGCACGCCACCACCCTTGAGGAGCAGCAGCGGCTCGGGGTGCCGAGCGCCTGGCTGGGGGTGGTCGCGCCGACGCTGGCCTCCCTCAACAGCGCGCTGATCCTGTGGATCGGCGGCATGCGCGCGGTGGAAGGCGGCATCTCGGTCGGCCTGCTGGTCGCCTTCCAGGCGCTGGTCACCCGCTTCACCGCTCCGATCACCCGCCTCAACGGCGTCGCCGGCCGCATCCAGGACTTCGCCGCGGACGTGGCCCGGCTGAAGGACGTGGAGAACTTCCGGGCCGACCCGCTCTACGACCGCCCCGGCGCCGGCGACTCCACCCGCCGACTGCACGGCCATGTCGAGCTCCAGAACATCACCTTCGGCTACAACCCCCTCGACAAGCCCCTGTTGACCGGCTTCGACCTCACCGTCGGCCCCGGGCAGCAGGTCGCCCTGGTCGGCGGCTCGGGCAGCGGCAAGTCCACCGTCTCCCGGCTGATCTCGGGCCTGTACGCGCCCTGGGAGGGGGTCATCCGGATCGACGGACAGCGTCTGGAGGACATCCCGCGCGGCGCGCTCGCCTCGTCGGTCTCCTTCGTCGACCAGGACGTCTTCCTCTTCGAGGGCTCGGTGCGCGACAACGTGGCGTTGTGGGACCCCTCCGTCCCGGACGACGCGGTCGAGGACGCGCTCAGGGACGCGGCCCTCTACGACGTCGTGATGCGCCGCCCGGGCGGCATCCGCAGCCGGGTCGAGCAGGACGGCCGGAACTTCTCCGGCGGCCAGCGTCAACGGCTGGAGATCGCGCGGGCGTTGGTGCGCCGGCCCAGCATCCTCGTCCTCGACGAGGTGACCAGTGCGCTGGACGCGGAGACCGAGCTGACGGTGATGGACAACCTGCGCCGGCGCGGCTGTGCCTGTGTGGTGATCGCGCACCGGCTGAGCACCGTGCGCGACAGTGACGAGATCGTCGTGCTCCAGCACGGCACGATCGTGGAACGCGGGCGGCACGAGGAGTTGGTGGCGCACGGCGGTGCGTACGCGGCTCTGGTCAGGGAGCGTTGAGATGACGACCGCACACGAGGGGGACGTCGTCCTCGGCGCCCTCGGGACCCTGGGCACCGTCGTCGACTGCTCCGGCGTCACCCGCCTGGACCTCGAAGGACCGCAGGTGCTGTGGCTGGTGGCCGCCGGCGCGGTGGACCTGTTCGCGGTCGACGCCGAACAGCAGGGCCACTGGCACCACTTGGGCCGCCTGGAGGCGGGCTCCCTGATCCTCGGCCCCGT
This sequence comes from Streptomyces sp. NPDC034103, assembly GCF_055575395.1. Taxonomy (NCBI): domain Bacteria; kingdom Bacillati; phylum Actinomycetota; class Actinomycetes; order Kitasatosporales; family Streptomycetaceae; genus Streptomyces; species Streptomyces sp. NPDC034103. The sequence goes on from NZ_JBVISS010000020.1 coordinate 29,215, forward strand.
CCCCGGACCCCAGCACACCCTGGTCGCCCGCCCGCTCAGGGACTGCGTCGTCCACCGCATCGGGCTGCGCGAGCTGTACCAGCCGGCCCCCACCCAGACCTGGTCCTACGACGCGTACGGCAACCCCCAGTACGTCCCGCCGACGACCAGCCCGCTGGAGTACGCCCTCGCCCTCGGTGTCGGCCGCAGCCTGTCCATCCTCTTCCAGGCGCCGATGGCCACCGAGGGGGCCGCCGCCGTGACCGACGACGACGTGTTCTGGATGCAGGTGCCGCCGGGCAGCGTGCAGTACGGCTCGCTGTACGGCGCCGAGGCCGCCGCCGACCTGCTGATGGACCCGGCGGTCTGGCAGTCCATGGTCGACCAGCAGTACCGGCTGCTGACCACGCTGGACCGCTGGATCGAGCAGCTGGAACGCAACCACGAGACACGTACCGCCGAGGGCATCAAGGCCGGCGAGGCGGTCCGCGCCCAGGCCGACCGGACGCTGCTGGCGTCGATCGGCACGTCCTCGGGCAAGCGCGCGACGGCCGCCGACGCGGACGCCTCGTACGCGGCGTGCAAGCTGGTCGCCCAGGCGGCCGGGATCAGGCTCGCCGACCCGGCGCAGAGCGGCACCGGCAGCGACCGGCTGGACCCCGTCGAGCAGATCGCGCTCGCCTCCCGCGTCCGGGCCCGGGCCGTGCGGCTGGACGGTGCCTGGTGGCGCGACGACGTCGGTCCGCTGGTGGGCCATCGGGCCCTGTCCGGTACACCGGTGGCGCTGCTGTGGCGGCGCGGCGGCTATGTGGCGGTGCATCCGGCGACGGGCCGTGAGACCCCGATCGAGAAGGCGAACGCGGAGGAGTTCGAGCCGCGAGCCGTCATGTTCTACCGGCCGCTGCCCGAGCGTCCGCTCGGTCCGCTCGGGCTGCTGCGGTTCAGCATGCGGGGCATGAGCGGGGATATGACGAACCTGCTGCTGAGCGGGCTGGTGACCGTCGCGATCGGCGCGATCGTGCCGATCGCGACCGGCAAGGTGCTTGGCGAGTTCGTGCCGAAGGCGCAGACGGACCTGATCGTGCAGGTCTGTCTCGCGGTGATGGTCAGCAGCCTCGTGGCGGCGGCCTTCATGCTGCTGCAGAACCTGACCATCCTGCGCCTGGAGGGCCGCATCGAGGCCACGCTCCAACCGGCGGTGTGGGACCGCTTGTTGAGGCTGCCGACGAAGTTCTTCACGGAGCGGTCGACCGGCGAGCTGGCGAGCGCGGCGATGGGCATCAGCTCGATCCGCCGGCTGCTGGCGGGCGTCGGACCGGTCGTCGCCCAGTCGGTGACCGTGGGCGCGATGAACCTGGGGCTGCTGTTCTGGTACAGCGTGCCGATGGCGCTCGCGGCGATCGGCATGCTCGTGGTCATCGCGGGGATGTTCCTGGGGCTCGGCCTGTGGCAGGTGCGCTGGCAGCGGCGTCTGGTGGTGCTCGGCAACAAGCTCAACAACCAGGCGTTCCAGACCCTGCGCGGACTGCCGAAGCTCAGGGTCGCGGCGGCCGAGAACTACGCGTACGCGGCCTGGGCGGGGCAGTTCGCGCGCAGCCGTGAACTCCAGCAGAAGGTGGGGCGGATCAAGAACCTCACCACCGTGATGGGCGCCGTCTACCTGCCGATCTGCACGCTGCTGATGTTCATGCTGCTGGCGGGCCCGGCGCGCGGGTCGATGTCGGCGGCGGAATTCCTCACCTTCAACACCTCGGTGACGATGGTGCTGACCGCCGTGGCCCAGTTGACCGGTTCCTTCGTCTCGGCGGTGGGTGCGCTGCCGCTCTTCGAGGAGATCAAGCCGGTCCTGGACGCCGCTCCCGAGGTGCGCACCGCCAACACCCGCCCCGGCCCGCTGTCCGGTGCCATCGAGGCGCGCAGGCTCTCCTTCCGGTACGCCGACGACGGTCCCCTCGTCCTGGACGACGTGTCCTTCGAGGTGCGGCCGGGTGAGTTCGTGGCGATCGTCGGTCCGAGCGGCTGCGGCAAGTCGACCCTGCTCAGGCTGCTGATCGGCTTCGACCCGCCGGTCTCGGGCAGTGTGCTGTACGACGGTCAGGACCTCGCGGCGCTCGACCAGTCGGCGGTGCGCCGGCAGTGCGGGGTGGTGCTCCAGCACGCGCAGCCGTTCAACGGCTCGATCATGGACGTCATCTGCGGCACCGAGCCGTTCACGCCGGAGGAGGTGATGGCGGCGGCGCAGATGGCGGGGCTCGCCGAGGACATCCAGCGGATGCCGATGGGCCTGCACACGATCGTCTCGGGCAGTGGCGCGGTCTCCGGTGGTCAGCGGCAGCGGCTCATGATCGCGCAGGCGTTGATCCGCCGCCCCCGGATCCTGTTCTTCGACGAGGCGACCAGCGCCCTCGACAACGAGACCCAGCGCCGGGTGATCGAGTCCACCAAGGCCCTCAACGCCACCCGGATCGTCATCGCGCACCGCCTGTCGACGGTGCTGGACGCCGACCGCGTGATCGTCATGGAGGACGGCAGGATCGCCCAGCAGGGCCCGCCCGCGCAGTTGCTCGCGGACACCGGCGGGCGGCTGCACGAGCTGGTGCGGCGCCAGCTGGCCTGATCGGTCCGGGCCGCTGCACGAGCTGGTGCGGCGGCAGCTGGCCTGATCGGTCCGGGCCGCCGACCGTGCCGCTCGTCACACTCGACCCCCCTCCCCCAACGAAACGTTGCCGTTTCGCTGGAAGTCGCCTAGCCTCGATGTGTACGAAACCGTTTCGTTTACGGTTTGGCAAAATCCGGACGACTTCCCTGGAGTGGTTCTTCCATGGCTCAGAAGACCCTTGTCGAGAGCGCCGGCCCCGGCGCGGTCGAGGCGCCGCCCGAGGCCTCCTCCCACAAGAAGTGGTGGATCCTCGCGGTCATCGCCCTGGCCCAGCTGATGGTGGTCCTGGACGCCACCATCGTGAACATCGCCCTTCCCTCGGCCCAGGCCGACCTCGGGTTCTCCGACGGCAACCGGCAGTGGATCGTCACCGCGTACGCGCTGGCCTTCGCCTCCCTCCTGCTGCTCGGCGGCCGGATCGCCGACCTCTTCGGCCGCAAGCCGGCCTTCCTGATCGGCGTCGTCGGCTTCGCCGCGGTCTCCGCGCTCGGCGGTGCGGCCACCAACTTCGAGATGCTGGTCACCGCCCGCGCCCTCCAGGGCGCCTTCGGAGCCCTCCTCGCGCCCGCCGCGCTCTCACTGCTCAACACGACCTTCACCGACGCCCAGGAGCGCGCCAAGGCCTTCAGCGTCTACGGCGCCATCGCCGGCGCCGGCGGTGCGGTCGGTCTACTGCTCGGTGGCGTCCTCACCGACGCCCTCGACTGGCGCTGGACGCTCTACGTCAACGTCGTCATCGCCGTGGTCGCCTTCGCCGGCGGCTGGGTGCTGCTGAACAACCACCGCGACGCCGCCGACTCCAAGCTGGACGTCCCCGGCACGATCCTGGTCGCCGCCGGTCTGTTCTCCCTGGTCTACGGCTTCTCCAACGCCGAGACGCACGACTGGGGCGCCCCGGAGACCTGGGGCTTCCTGATCGCCGGCGGTGTGCTGCTGGCCGCGTTCACCTGGTGGCAGACCAAGGCCGCGCACCCGCTGCTGCCGCTGCGCATCCTGGGCGACCGCAACCGGGCGGCCTCGTTCGTGGCGGTGCTGATCTCCGGCGCGGGCATGTTCGGCGTGTTCCTCTTCCTCACCTACTACCTCCAGCTGAACCTGGGCTTCAGCCCGACCAGGACCGGTGCCGCCTTCCTGCCGATGGTCGCCGCCCTGATGGTGATGGCACAGCTCGGCACCACCGTCCTGGTGCCGCGGCTCGGCCCGAAGGCCGTCGTCCCGTTCGGCTTCGCGATCTCCGTGGCCGGCATGGCCTGGCTGACCGGGATCGGCGTCGACTCCGACTACCTGACCGCGGTGCTGCCGCCGCTGATCATCATCGGTGCCGGTCTCGGCATGGTGATGCCGGCGGCCATGCAGCTGGCCACCGGCGGGGTCGCGGCCGAGGACGCGGGCGTCGCCTCCGCCACGGTCAACGCCATGCAGCAGGTGGGCGGCTCGATCGGCACGGCGCTGCTGAACACGCTGGCCGCCAGCGCCGCGACGGACTACCTGGCCGGCAAGGACGCGACCGACAAGCTGGTCCAGGCGCGGGCCACCATCGAGAGCTACACCACCGCCTTCTGGTGGTCGGCGGGCTTCTTCGCCGCCGGCGCCCTGATCGCCTTCCTGCTCTACCGGCGCGGGGTGCCGGAGCAGGACGCGGACGCCGCACCCGTCGTCCACATGTGACCGCACGACCCGAAGGGGCCACCGTCATCAGGGAGACGGCGGCCCCTTCGCGCTGCCACGGCGCCCGCACGCGCACCGGCGGCGGGCTTCGCAGCAAGGACTTCTCCACACCGGCCCCGGCCGCCGGTGTCACGAAGAGCCCCTGCTCGCCGGCCGCCTCGGCGCGGAGTACGCGCGCCACCGGCGTGCCGTGCCTGGCCGGTTCCCGCACGCGACGCCCTGGTGTGGTGAGGGAGGGCCCTCCAGCGGGTACCCCCGTGGGATGCGAATCAGCGTGGTGGATGTGGGGTCGAACACGGTCCGGTTGGTGGTGGCGGACTTGGAGGGCGGGGTGCCGTTGCCGGTGCACACCGCGAAATGGCGCCTCAGGCTGTCCGAAAAGGTCACGCCGGGCGGTCCCTTGCCCGACGAGTCCGTCGAACGGCTCGTCGAGGCGGTGACCGAGGCGGACAGAACCGCGGCGAGATGGGGCGCCACGGCGCCGCTGGCCTTCGCGACGACCGTGGTGCGCAACGCGCCCAACCGACATGAGGTGCTGCGCGCGGTGCGCACGCGGACCGGGGTGGAGTTGTGCACGCTGCCGGGCGAGGTGGAGGCCGAGCTCACCTTTCTCGCAGCGCGCCGCTGGATGGGCTGGCGCTCGGGGCCGCTGGCCCTGCTCGACATCGGTGGAGGCTCGCTCGAAGTGGCCTTCGGGCGGGGCCGGTTGCCGGACTTCGTGGCCTCGCTGCCGCTCGGTGCGGGACGGCTGACCCATGAGTTCTTCGACGGCCAGGACCCGCCGTCACCGGAGTCGGTGCGGGAGCTGCGCCGCCGGGTACGCCACCAACTGCGGGACGTCGCGGCCCGGATCCGCTGGGAGGGACCGCGCACGGCGGTGGTGACCTCCCGCACCTTCCAGCAGCTGGGACGGCTGTGCGGGGCCCCGCCGGGGCGGCACGGGCCGTTCATGGAGCGCCAGTTGCACAGACGCGACCTGCGGGAGGCGATCCTCCGGCTCTCCGAACTCCCCACCGCCCAGCGCTCCCTGCTGCCCGGCATCTCCGCGCCGCGCGCCGCCCAGAGCCTGGCCGGGGCGGTGGTAGGGCACACCGCGCTGAAGCTGACCGGCATCAAGACGGTCACCCTCTGCCCCTGGGCGATCCGCGAGGGGGTACTGCTCCGGCACATCGAGGACGGCCCTTCCTGGTGGGCGGAGATCAGCCGCCAGGCCGAGGAGCCCCCCGCCCAGGAGCCGGTACCGCTGCGCGTCGCGACCGCACGCGGCTGAACCGACGGCGGACGGCCCTGCGGCACGCGGGACAGGACGGCCCAGCGGGGAAGCCGGGGAGGAAAACCGGCCCGGCGGGGCACCCGAGAGGGCACGCGCAACCCGCGCCTGTGAGCGGGGCAGCCGAAAAGCCACGGCTCGGCAGGGCGCGCGGGAAGCGCCGCCCCGGGGACACCCGGGAAGGCACGGCCGGGTAGGGCACCGGAAGGACCGCGGCCCCGCCGGGCACCGGAAGAACGCTGCCCAGCGGGGCGGCCGAGAAAGGAGACACCGCCATGACCGAGTCCGATGAGGGCAAGCACACCGAGACCGCTGCGGAGGAGGTCCGCCGGGAGGCCGAGGAGGCGGCGCGGCGCACCCCGGACTCCGAGAAGCAGCACCGGGGCGAGGCCGCCGACGCCCTCACCCCCAACGCCGACGCCCAGGAGGAGTCCGCGGGCGACTGACGGCACGACGTGCGCGGCGGGCCCGGCGGCACCCCCGACCGGGCCCGCGCCACGCCCTACGGCCGACGGACCGGGGGCACCCGGCCCCACGGCCCGTTCGCCGGAACCGGCCGGCCTCCGTACGCGGTCGACGCGCAGGCTTGCAGGCGCCCGCCCCGAGCCTGTCACCGGGCCCCCGCCCACCTCGCACGCCACGTCCGCCCCGAGCCCACCCCGCACGCCGGGCCCACCAAGGCCAGGACGCCCCACCCCATACCCACCGCCGGGCCGCGGACCCCGCAAGCCGGCCCCGCCCCGCGCGTCACCCCGCACCGCCGATCCCACCAGGGCGGATGACCCCATTCCACCCGGGTACCCGGGGCGCATGGCAAAGGATCACGAAGGACCACGCATGCCGCCCGCCCGGGGCCCGGTCTCCGCGGCCGTGGTGGAGTATCTGCTGGGCTCCGGCCCGCTGCCGGGCGACGACGAGATCGCGCGTGCGAACGTCTACGGCGACGATCTCCAGCTGGCCCTCTACCTCTGCTACGAGCTGCACTACCGCGGCCTCGCGGGCGTCGCTCCGGACGCCGAGTGGGACCCGGACCTGCTGCGCACCCGGGCCGCGCTGGAACACCGCTTCCTGACGGCGCTGCGCGCGGACACCACCGTGCACGACAGCGTGGACGCCGCCCTCGGGGACCTCCTGGTCGAGCCCGTCGACGGCACCGGCGTCAGCCACTACCTGCGCGACGAGGGCGAGCTGTGGCAGCTGCGCGAGTACGCCGCCCAGCGCTCGCTGTACCACCTCAAGGAGGCCGACCCGCACGCCTGGGTGCTGCCCCGGCTGTGGGGGCGGGCCAAGGCGGCCATGGCGGCGGTGGAGTTCGACGAGTACGGCGGCGGCCGCCCCGACCGGGTGCACGCCCAGTTGTTCGCGGACCTGATGACCGACCTGCGCCTGGACACGACGTACGGGCACTATCTGGACGCCGCCTGCGCGGAGGTCCTGGCGACGGTGAACCTCATGTCGCTCTTCGGGCTGCACCGGTCCCTGCGCGGCGCCCTGGTCGGGCACTTCGCGGCGGTGGAGGTCACGTCCTCGCCCGGTTCCCGGCGGATGGCCGAGGCCATGCGCCGCACGGGCGCCGGACCGGCCGCCGAGCACTTCTACGACGAGCACGTCGAGGCCGACGCCGTGCACGAGCAGGTGGTGCGCCACGACGTGATCGGCGGTCTGCTCGCCGAGGAGCCCCACCTGGCGGCCGACGTGACCTTCGGCATCGACGCCACCGAATACGTCGAGGACCGTTTCGCGGCCCGCCTGCTGACGGACTGGCGCTCGGGCCGGTCCTCACTGCGGACACCGCTCGACGCGGAGACTTCCCTTGTCCCATGAATGCCGGGGTACTCCGGGTACACGACCTTGGTACCGCGGAGAACTGAGAGCAACGAGGAGTTGGTGGTGACCCGTGCCGAACCCGTCCGCTGAATCGCCCTGCCGCGTCAGGATGGAACGCCGCGGCCCCCTGCTGGTCGACGGCCCGGTCGAGGTCGAGCTGGAGGACGGCACCACCGTCCGCTCCGACCGCTTCAAGGTGGCCCTGTGCACCTGCCGCCGCAGCCGCCGCTACCCGTGGTGCGACACCAGCCACCGCGACCGGGCCTAGCACATCCGAAGGCCGGCCGGGCGGCCCCACTCCGCCCGGCCGGCCCCCGTACGAGATCGCGGGGACTCCCGCGTCAGGGCCCGCGCTCCCCAGCCACGAGCCGCTGTCCGTGCACGGTGCCCGGCGATCCCGGTCCTAGAAGGCGAAGAGGCTGACCCCGTGGGTGCTCTTCACGCACTCGTTGGCGAAGGTCCGCTCGTAGGAGACCCGCTTGCCCTGCCAGACACCGTCGACGGTGACGACCACCGGGTCGTACTCCTTGGTGCACATCACGTCGTCCGGGACCTCGAGCGCGTCGAAGTCCCCGCCGACGCCGCGCAGTTCGGCGCACGCGGCGGCCGGCGCGGGATGGGTGCCGGACGGCCTCGGGGCGCAGGACAGCGTGACGGCACGGGCCGGGGTGGCAAGGGCCGCGTCCTCGCCGTGGCCCACCGTGAGGACCAGGGCCGAGGGGGCGTAGAGCGAGGCGGGGGCGGCGAGGGCGGTCCCGGTGAGGGGGCCGCAGACGGCGGTGGCCGTCAGAGTGAGACTCGCTGCCCAGCGCGCGGTGTTCCGCATTGTGTGCATCCTTCCGCTGATTCGGGGGTGGTGCCGGCCCGACGCGATCGGTGTCGAACCAGCGAGCCGGAGTCTGCCGACTCCGCGAGCGAATCTCACATCGACCCCCTGTGTTTCAGTAACCTTGTGTGTTGAATCAGTGGCGCGAAGTCACGTGAATCGAACATGCCAGCGCCGGAACCATGCGGTTCTTGATCGCCGCAACCGACCGAATGGCCGGTTCACACCCCTTCGGCAATAGGCCTGAAACATTCCGGTTGAGCGTGCGCGCGCCCGGTCCAGCAGCACACCGACGACTGGCTCACCGAGCCGCGCGAGTCCCTCGAACACGTCCAGCGGGTGCGGGCACAGGGCCCCGGCGCGGCAGCGGGGGACACCCCCACGGGCACCGACTGAGGGAACCGAGGCCGACCCCGGTGTTCTGATCGGTGCTTACTCGCCAGTATCGTCACAGCGCAACGCGTTCTCAGCGACGAGAGGCGGGACGTACGGATGGCGAAGCACTGGGCCGACTTCCAGTACGAGATCTATCTGAACGGCATGTCGGGCGCCGTCCCCCGGCTGCCCACCGACCTCACCCGGCTGGAGGAGCTCACCGAGCAGCGGCTCGGCCCCGGCCCGGTCGGGTACGTGGCGGGCAGCGCCGGTGACGGCAGCACCGCCCGCGCCAACCGGGCGGCTCTCCAGCGGCGCCGGATCGTGCCGCGGATGCTGCGGGACGTGCGCGAACGGGACCTCTCGGTCGACGTGCTGGGCTGTGCCCTGCCCGCCCCGCTGGCGCTGGCTCCGGTCGGGGTGCTGTCGATCATGCACCCGGGTGCCGAGCCGGCCGCCGCCCGGGCCGCCGCCGCTCAGGGCGTGCCGTACGTCCTGTCCTCGGCGTCCAGCACACCGATGGAGCAGGTCGCCCAGGCGATGGGGGACGCCGAGCGCTGGTTCCAGCTGTACTGGCCGCGGGACCCCGAGGTGGCGCTGAGCTTCCTCCGCCGGGCGAAGGCGGCCGGGTTCACCGCGCTCGTCGTCACCCTGGACACCCCGCTGCTGGCCTGGCGGCCGCGCGACCTCGATCAGGCGTACCTCCCGTTCCTGCACGGGGTGGGCACCGCCAACTACTTCTCCGACCCGGCGTTCCAGGCGGGCCTGGCCAAGCCGGTGGCGGAGGATCCCGACGCCGCCGTGATGCACTTCGTGGGCATGTTCGCGGACCCCGGCAAGACCTGGCCGGACCTGGCGTTCCTGCGGGAGAACTGGGACGGGCCGATCGTCCTCAAGGGCGTCCTGCACCCGGACGACGCCCGGGCGGCCGCCGACGCCGGGATGGACGGTGTGGTGGTCTCCAACCACGGTGGCCGGCAGGTCGCGGGGTCGGTGGCGGCGGCCGACGCGCTGCCGCGGGTCGTCGAGGCGGTGGGCGACCGGCTGACGGTCCTGTTCGACAGCGGGATCCGCACCGGCGACGACGTCTTCAAGGCCCTCGCGCTCGGCGCCCGGGCGGTGCTGGTCGGACGGCCGTACGTGTACGGGCTGGGTCTGGACGGTCAGTCCGGCGTCGAGCACGTGATCCGCTGTCTGCTCGCCGAACTCGACCTCACCCTCGCCCTGTCCGGGCACTCCTCCCCCGCCACCGTCGGACCCGCCGACCTGATCGAGGACCCCGCATGACGAAGAACGTGCTCGCCGTCGTCGCGCCGCACGTGGGCGGTCGGGCCGGTGGCGCGGGGCTCGCCAGGCTGCTCCCGGGCGAGGCGCGCGTCACCGTCGTGGAGGCGGTCGACGAGGACCCGGCGGCGCTGCGTGCCGCGCATGTGATCATCACCGCGCTCGCCCCGGTCACGGCCGAACACATCGCCGCGGCCGAGGGGTTGGAGCTGGTGCAGTGCGCGAGCCACGGCTTCGACTACGTCGACGTGGCTGCCGTACGGGCCCGGGGCGCGAGGGTGTGCACCATCGGTTCCAGCGGCGCCGAGGCACAGAACGTCGCCGAGCAGACCTTCGCCCTCATGCTGGCGCTCGCCAAGCGGCTGGTCCCGGCGCACACCGCCCTCGTCGAGGCCGACTGGGCGCTGCCCCGGCTCCAGCGCTCGCTGACCGAGCTGTCCGGCAAGACGCTCGGCATCGTCGGGCTCGGGCAGATCGGGCGCCAAGTGGCCCGTCGTGCGGTGGCGTTCGACATGGACATCGTCTACGCCGGACGGCGCCGACTGCCTGAGGAGACCGAGGCGGGGCTGGGCGGCGCCCGGCATGTGCCGCTCGACGAACTGCTGCGCACCTCCGACTACGTCTCCCTGCACGCGCCCTTGACCGCGGAGACCCGGCATCTCCTCGACGCCGGCCGGCTCGCGCTCCTGAAGCCGACCGCATTCGTGATCAACACCGCGCGGGGCGCCCTGATCGACCAGGACGCCCTCGCCGACGCCCTGGAGAAGGGCGCCCTGGCCGGTGCGGGCCTCGACGTCTTCGACCCCGAACCCCCCACCCCGGCCCTGCGGTTGCTGCGCGCCCCGAACGTGGTGCTGTCGCCGCACGTCGGGGGCGTCACCCGGGAGACGCTGGTGCGGATCGCCCTGGCCGCGGTCCAGAACGTGACCGCGCACCTGGCGGGCGAACCGCCCCGCGACGTCGTCGGCTAGGCGGGCCCCCCGACCGCCCGGGCCGAGGGGGCGCCGGCCCCCGGGACCGAGAGCGCGCCGGCGCTGGGCACCACGGAGTCGGTCACCCAGCGCTGTCCGTCGGAACCGTCACGCACCTTGACGACGATGTCGGCGTCCGCCGCCCCGGTGGTGGAGGTCAGGGCGAGCTGGTCGTCCCAGCGGGTCAGCAACTCGCCCGGCACGGTGATGTCGTAGCGCACGTCGGCGGCGCGCCTGCTCTTCTCGTCGACGCAGGTGCCGAGGATGACCACGCCCGCGTCCACGTGCGAGTCGAGGCAGAGGTCGGGGTCGGCGGCGCTGCGCAGGCGCCCGTCGGCCTCGTACGTCCACTTCTGGCTCGCCGCGTCCGAGCAGGTCTCCAGCTCGGTGGCGGCGCCCTTCTTCACCTCGCCGCGGACGTCGAGGCAGAGGTCCGCGGCGACGTTGCGCAGCCTGGACTGGCGGGGCACGGTGGGCAGTTGGGCGGTGCCGGGCGGTGAGCTGGACACGCCGCCGGACGCCGATTCGCCGCCCCCGGAGGCGCTGGTGGAGGCGGCCGGTTCGGTGCCGTCGTCGTCCGACCAGACGTTCGCCGCCAGCACACTGGCGATCAGCCCGACCGACGCCAGCCCCACCCCGGTCAGCAACACCCGTGAGGACCGCGGCCCGTCCGGTGGGCGCCGGCCGGGGCTGGGGATACGGGACAGCAGGCTCCGGCGTCCGCCGCCGTGCCGGGCGCCGCCGCGCCCGCGCGGACCGGGCTCGGTGCGGCCGGGCCGGGAGTCGAGGTAGCGGCCGGCGCCCCAGCCGAGCACCGACTCCGCGAGCAGCACCCCGAGGCCACCCTCGAAATGGCCCAGTTGCTCGGCGGCGTAACGGCAGTAGCGGCACCCCGTCAGATGCTGCTGCACATCGGGCAACAGGGCTCCACCCCGGCGTATCGGGACGTCGAGGAGGCGGTTGTAGAAGCGGCAGTCCTTGGTGGGCGCGAGTTCTCGATGGGCGTGTACGCAACCCTCGCGGAATTTGTCCCGCGCCTGTTCGAGAGCGGCCGACGCGGTGGCGATGTCCATGCCCAGCAGACCCGCGGGGGCGGCAATGGACTCGGCCTCGACCTCGGTGTGCCACAGCAGACAGCGGGCGAGTCCGGGCATCGCCTGGAATGAGCGCTCGGCGAGTTTCCGGTTTTCCGGCGTCATGGACTTCGCCGCACGCATACCGCGACCGCCGGCCGGTTTCCCGAGATCCGGCAGCACGGCGGATATTCGGTCCTCGGCGGACCACTCGCGGACGATGTCGCGGGCCCGCACCAGCAGCCTGGGGCGCAGGGCGGTGGCCGGCTCGCCGAGCGCGAGCCGGTCAAGGACCTGGTGGAAGGCGGCGGCGGTCACCATGGAGGCGACGTCCGTGCGGGCCGCGAGGCAGATGACGGCGTACTCGTGGACCGGCTGCCAGTGCCGCGCCATCAACAGCGCGGCCGACTGGGCCGCCTCGCCGTCCGGGCGCCCCCTGAGCAGGGAGGCGAGGTCGTCGTCGGATTCCCCCGGAACCCCGCCGGGCGGCGGGTAAGGGGGGCGAGGGGGGTGGGGGGTGGGCACTGAGCGGTTTCCTTCCCACGCGCAGGTGGTTCTCAAAGTTCTGCTCGCCGAAAAAGGCCGGGGATTGGTGCGTACCTTTATGGCGAGGCGCGGGGAGCGAGAATTCACCCATGACTCTTTCGTCCGGGTTCCCCACCGGACGAAAGAAGACCCGGCCATTACCCCCCGCACGGGCAGTTCACCCTTGCACAACCGAGTCATGACCAACAAGGCGCCAGGGCAACATCCGTTTCATCGAGAGATAGTCAGAAACAGTCGCCACCCAGGTCGCCTGCGGTCGCCTGCCACGGGGGTCGACATTTCAGGCGCCCCGTGTGAAACCCGCGCACGAGCCGGGGCGACGCGCACGCTGCCGGTACGCACTGCCTCGTAGTGCACTGGTACCGGCCCCTCGGAGGCCAGGCGCGGGGACGGCGGCTCTCCCGCGCCGAACGGCCGCCGACCCTGATCCTCCCGCCCTCGGTCGGCGGTCCCGAGGGCGGGGGCGGGTCGGCCCGGCCGGGGCGCGAGGCCTGCCCCGTGCGTCGAGAGGCCCCTGCCGGCCCCTATATCTGCCAGGAGCGCAGCCGGTCGGCCGCGCTGTAGACGTCGGCCTTGCCGGAGATCAGATCACGGGCGAGGTCGACGAGGGCGCCGTAGGGCGGGTCGATGCCCGCGCCGCTGACGAACATGTACGCCACGGCCGTCGCGCACGCGAAACGGGCGTTGGCCGCGGGCAGCGGCTTGAGCAGCGCCAGGGTGTGCAGCAGGGCGGCGGCCCGCCAGGCCGGGTCCGAGTCGACCCCCAGGCGCGGCGGGTCCACCCGATGGCGCGCGACGGCCGCCACCAGGGCGGAGAAGTCGTTGATCGTGGGCTGCTCGGGCAGGACCTCTTCGTGACGCTGGAGCAGCCAGGGCACGTCGATGTGGACGACGGGAGCCATCGGTCAGGCGACCCGCCCCGCGCCCTTGCCGGCCGGTTCGTCCTCGGGGAAGGCCGCGGCGAACTCGTCGGCGTGGGACGCGAAGAACCGGCGGAAGGCCTCCGCGCCCTCCTTGAGCGCGCGATGGCGCGCGATGTCGGCCGCGGCCGCGTCCCGGACGAGGGCCTTCATCGACGTCCCGCGCTCCTTGGCGATCTGCCGCAGGTCCTCCAGCTCACGGTCACTGAACTCCACGTTGAGGGCTGGCATGCCTTCACGGTACCTCCGAGGTACTTTCGCGTAAATACCACCTGCTCAGAGTGCCTGCTCAGAGGTACCGCCAGGCTCCGGCCCGTAGCCCGGCTCCCACTGCCGACGCCCTTCACGCCCGGCTCCGGTCGCCCGCGACTGCGCGACCCCCGGCCCCGCCTCACCAGGCGGGGCCGGGGGTCGCGCAAGTTGTTCAGGCGTCTGCCGGGGCGCCAGGGACCCTCCGGCCTAGCTCTGGTCCGCCACGAAGGAGGCCATCCGGGTCAGGGCGGAGTTCCAGTTGATGGTGTGCTCGTTGGTCGACCAGGACTGGATGTCGTCGATATAGCAGAACTGACCGACGCAGCCCTGGAGTTTGCTCTGCGCGAAGGGGTCCTGGATGCTCGAGTTCGGGCCGCCGGCCAGGGTCCCCCGCGGCGGGTTCGGCTGGCTCGGGTCGAGCTGGTGGGCGTACCAACGGGCGTGCTGGTTGTGCGAGTTGACCTCGCCGTAGCCCGTCACGTACGACATGTTCAGCGCGTTGCGGCCGAAGAGGTAGTCCATGGACTGCACGGCGCCGTCACGGTACTTGGTGCCGCCCGTGATGTCGTACCCGGTCGCGATGACGACCGCGTTGTGCAGGATCTGGTGGTTGGAACCCCAGTCGTAGAGGTTGTCGGCGGGGGCGTACGGCATGCCGTAGGGATGGGCCTTCAGCGTGGCCAGGTAGCGGTCGGCGCCCTTGACGACCGACTGGCGCACCTTGTCCCGGCCGGGCAGCTTGCTGGGCACGGTGGCCAGGTCCAGGCGGGCCGCCGCGGCGGTCCGGGCCCAGTCGTAGCCGGTGGGTCCGAAGATGTCGGCGGTGTGCACGGGTGAGGCGAGGACGCGGTCGGCGTAGCCCTTCTCCCCCGTCGTGAGGTACAGCTCGGCCGCCGCCCAGTAGAACTCGTCGGTCACGTCGCTGTCGGCGTAGGCTCCGCCGCCGGTGCCGTCGTTGGGGTCGGCGTAGATGTCCGGGTGGGCGAGTGCGGCGGTGAAGGCCTTGCGGGCGGCGGCGAGGGACTTGGCCGCGAACGCCTTGTCGTAGGGCCGGTACAGACGGGCCGCCTGCGCGGCCGTGGCCGCCAGGTTCAGGGTGGCCGCGGTGTTCGCCGGGTGCAGTTCCCGCTTCTGCGGGTCGTCGCTCGGCATCAGGGGCAGGCCCGTCCACGCCTCGTCGTGGACCTTGTGATGGGCCATCCCGGCGAGCGGCTGCCCGTTCGGCACCTGCATCTTCAGCAGGAACTCCAGCTCCCAGCGGGCCTCGTCGAGTATGTCCGGCACGCGGTTGCCGCTCTCCGGGATCGCGAGGGTGCCGTCGCCGAGCTTGGCGGGCTCACCGGTGCGGGCGTGCAGCGAGCGTTCGTACGTGCTCAGCAGCTCCCAGGTCGAGATGCCACCGTTGACGACGTACTTGCCGTGGTCGCCGGCGTCGTACCAGCCGCCGGTGACGTCGAGGGTGTAGTCGCAGACGCCGGGCTGGCAGGGCACGTTCCCGTCGCCCTGGTTGGGCGCGACGTCGACGTGGCCGGCGGCGCGGCCGTAGCCCGGGCGCAGGTCGTCGCGGATCGCGATGCCGCTGCGCTGGGTGTAGTAGTACTTCGCCGTGTCCGTACGCAGCCGCTCGTAGGCGCCGGCGCCGATGTCGAAGGGGCGGCTGGTCTCGCCGTCGGCGACCAGGGTGAGGTTCTTGCCCGGCTTCTTGTAGGCGCTGAAGTCGATGGAGTGGACGTTCTGCGCGGAGGACGCGTCGGTGCCGCGCGGTGTGGTGGAACCCTTGGCGACCACGGCGCCCGAGGCGTTCTTCAGCTGCCAGGGCAGCTTCGTGGGCGCGTCCGTCACGAGCGTCGCGTTCTTCGGCCCCGAGGGCAGATAGGCGACCTGGTTGACGCGCACCCGGGGCCCGGTGTCCGGCTCGTACACCTCCGGCGGCACCCCGCCGAGCAGTGAGGCGTCGTCCACGCAGAACCGCCAGGCCTCGGCGCTGCCGCCGAGTTGGAAGCCGACCTGTGCCTGGGTGGCGTCGACGGGTGAGGTGAAGGTGTACGCGTAGGAGTCACCCGAGACACTGACCTGCGGGCTCACCTCGAAGTAGGTGTCGTACGGCGCCACTTGCAGCCCCACGATCGCGCGGACGACATGCCCGGCGGGCGAACCGTGTGCCGTGAAGCTGAACTTGTACGACTCCCCCTTGACCAGGGTGACGTCGTTCTGGCCGATGGCGGCGTCCCAGCGGTTGGCCGTGCCCCCCGGCACGTCCGCGCACAGCTGCCCGTCGGACAGGCCCGCGGTGACGTTGCTGCTCGCCCACCACGGCTCGGTGGTGGTGTCGAAGGTGCCGTTCTTGAGCTGTTCAACCTCCTCGGCGGCGGCCGGGGGCATGGGAGAGGCGACGAGCGCCGCTCCCAGCAGGGCCGTCAGGGACAACAGGGCGGTTCTGCGTTTTTTCACGTCCGGGCTCCTCGCTGAGCTGTAGGAGACGCACACAATGGGAGCGCTCCCAAAAGACGGTCGACGGCCATGCTTGCTGCGGGCATGACACCGCGTCAACGGTCCGGACGTAACGCTCCACCAGTTGCGCCGTTTGGGTCGTCCTTCGGATGCGGCGCCGTCGTGGTCGGTCGCGCCCACGCGACGGAGCCGCACATCGAGACACCCCCGCGCCCCTGTCGGCGTGGGCGTACCGGCTTTCCGGACCGTGACGTGACTCAGGTCGCGGGTATCTCCAGCCCGCTGATGCGGATCGCCCCCTGCACCTCTCCCGGGTGGCTGGTGGTCAGGTTCAGCAGGGTGGGAGACCTCCACGCGGTCCAGCGTCCGGGGGCGCCCGAGGTCCACGCAGACCCAGTCCTCGGCGCGGGCCGCGCGGAACGGCGGCAGCAGGGCCGTGGCCGCCTTGCTGAAGGCGTTGGACCAGCCGACTGAACGTGAACACACAGATTCTGACGCCGCACCACACGGGACCGTCAAGGGCGCGTGCGCACGCCGCCGCCCCGCCGGTCACGACGGCCGGATGTCCCCTCTTGACCGTGCCCGCGGGATACGTGGGGGTTCCCGTCCGCGCGCGAGCCTGACGGACTAGGCTTGGAACGCAAGTGACGCGCCTGTTCACTGTGAGTGTCCGTGATGGAGTGGCGACGATGAGCCCGGACTACCCGTTCGACGATGCCGCGACGGCACGGGCTGTCATCGACGACCTCGGCACGGTCCGCGAGTGGAACGCCGGCGCGGAGCGCCTGCTCGGCCACCCAGCTGCGGCGGTGGTGGGGAGGCCGGCCACGGATCTGCTGGTCAGCGAGGATCCGGAGGCGGCCTTCAGGCCCCGCGGCCCCCGCTGGGACGGCACCGTCACCCTCCGCCACCGCGACGGCTGCACCGTCCGCGTGTGGCTGCTCGCCCACCATCGGCGCTCGCAGGACGGCGCCCCCGGTCACTGGCTCGTCGTCACCCCCCTGGAGGGCGGCGGCCCCCGCCCCGCGGACGACCCGCTCGCCGCGGCCCTCGTCCAGTCCCCCTGTGCCGTCGCGGTCTACGACGAGCGGCTGCGGCTGAACCGGGTCAACGACGCCATGGCCGAGGTCATCGGACTGCCCGAGGAGCGCATGCGGGGCCTTCGGTTGTCGGAGATCGGCGGCAAGGCGCAGAGCGCGGAGCTGGAGGGCCATCTGCTGCGGGTGCTCGCCTCGGGCCGGGCCGAGGACGTCCAGACGTACATGCGCACCGGCGGCGAGAACCGGGCGCACGCGTGGCTCGCCCGGCTGGCCCCGGTCACCGACAGCGCGGGGCGGGTGCGGGGGGTGTGCCTGGCGGCGCACGACTTCACCGAGAACTACCTGGCCCGCGAGCGGCTTCAGCTGGTCAACGAGGCGAGCGTGCGCATCGGCACCACCCTCGACGTCACCCGGACGGCCCAGGAACTCGCGGACGTCTGCGTCCCCGCGCTGGCCGACTTCGTCAGCGTCGACCTGCTGGACCCGCAGGAGAACGGCGACCCGCCGCCCGCGCTCACCGCGCCGGTCGGACTGCGCCGCGCCGCCCACCAGTCGGTCAACCCCGGCAGCCCCGAGGCCGTCGTCAAACCCGGGCAGCTGGCGACCTATCCGGCCACCTCACCGCAGGCCGACTCGCTGGTCGCGGGCCGCACCATCGTCGCCACCCTGGCCTCGGGCGAGCTGGACCAGTGGCTGTCCTGGGACCAGGCGCGCAGCGAGCGCGTCCAGGAGTACGGCATCCACGCGACGATGTCGGTGCCGATCCGGGCCCGCGGGCTGACCCTCGGGGTCGCGGTGCTGACCCGGTTCCGGCGCCCCGACCCGTTCACGGCGGACGACGTGCTGCTGGCCGAGGAGGTGACGACCCGCGCCGCCGTCTGCATCGACAACGCCCGCCGCTTCTCCCGGGAGCGGGAGACCGCGCTCGCCCTCCAGCGCAGCCTGCTCCCCCGCACGCTGCCCCGCACCGCCGCCGCGGACGCGGCCTCGCGCTATCTGCCCGCCGCGCGGGCCGGGGTGGGCGGCGACTGGTTCGACGTGATCCCGCTGTCCGGGATGCGCGTCGCGATGGTCGTCGGGGACGTCGTCGGGCACGGCATCCAGGCCTCGGCCACCATGGGCCGGCTGCGCACCGCCGTGCGCACCCTCGCCGACATCGACCTCGCCCCCGATGAACTCCTCACCCATCTCGACGACCTCGTGGTCCGCCTGTCCGCCGAGTCCGGCGGCGAGGGCAGCCCCGGCGAGGTCGGCGCCACCTGCCTGTACGCGGTGTACGACCCGGTGTCGCGGCGCTGCACACTGGCCCGGGCCGGGCATCCCGCGCCGGTGATGATCGCCCCGGGCGGCGTTCCCGAGCTGGTCGACCTGCCCTCCGGTCCCCCGCTGGGCGTGGGCGGGCTGCCCTTCGAGTCCACCGAGCTGGCGCTGCGCGAGGGCACGGTGCTGGCGCTCTTCACCGACGGCCTGATCGAGTCCCGGGACCGGGACGCGGACGCCGGTCACGCGCTGCTGCGCGAGGCCCTGTCGGCGCACTCCGAGTCCCTGGAGGAAGTCTGCGACCGGGTCCTGCACACCCTGCTCCCGGCGGGCGGCTGCGCCGACGACGTGGCCCTGCTGCTGGCCCGTACCCGGGGACTGCCCGCCACCCAGGTCGCGACCTGGCACATCCCCGCCGATCCCGCGCTCGTCGGCCCGATCCGCAAGCAGGTCCTCGACCAGCTCGGCACCTGGGAGCTGCTGGAGGCGTCGTTCACGGCGGAGCTGGTGGTGAGCGAGCTCGTCACCAACGCCATCCGGTACGGCGCCCACCCCATCCGGCTCCGGCTGATCCATGACGCGACCACGCTGATCTGCGAGGTCTCCGACACCAGCCACACGGCCCCGCATCTGCGCCGCGCCAAGACCTGGGACGAGGGCGGCCGCGGACTGCTCCTGGTCGCCCAGCTCACCCAGCGGTGGGGCAGCCGGCACACCACCGAGGGCAAGACGATCTGGGCCGAGATCGGCCTGCTCGAGGACGAGGACTGAGCGCACGCCTCTCAGCCAGGACGGCGGCCCCTCGGACATCCCCCGCGTGCTGAGCCCGGTCCGGGCCGGCGGCTGACCGACGCGAACTTTTCCCGCCGCGCCCGCATCACACCCGCATGGCGGGGCACCCCGCGTCGTACGAGGAGGGGGACAGTCATGGCGAACCATCACCGGTCGGCCCTGCTCGTGAGCGCGGCCGCACTGCTGGGCCTGTTGACCGGCTGCGGCGACAGCGGCGACCCCGCGTCCGCGCCGCGGACCCTGCCCGGCACGGCCGCGCCGACCACCGGTGACACCACGACGCCGACGCACTCGGCGGAGCCGACCGCCACGGCCGAGACGGACACCCCCGCCACCCCCGCCGCCCCTGCCTCCAGCGCACCCGCCTCCGCCCGCTGCCACACCTTTGAGCTGGAGGCCACGCTCGGCCGCAACGACCCAGGGGCGGGCCAGAAGAACTTCCCCGTGATCGTGACGAACACCTCGTCCCGTACCTGCACCCTGCACGGCTACCCGGGTGCCGCGTTCGTCGACGCCTCCGGCCACCGGCTCGGACCGGACCCGCGGCGCACCCCCGGCACGGCGACCACCGTGACGCTGGCGCCCGGGCAGAACGCCTGGTCGGGAATCACGTTCGCCAACCCGCAGGTCAGCGGGGCCCGCACCGCCAACCCGGAGGCACTGCTGGTGACCCCGCCGGACGAGCGCGACCCGCTGAAGGTGGCGTGGTCGGCCGGGGAGGTACCGGTGTCCGGCAACGAGTCGACGGTCTCCCTCACGCTGTTCCGCCGGGGGCCGGGCGCCTGACCCCGCACACAGACTTCTTACCTTGTCCTGTTTTCATGTCGGGGCACCGCACGACCCCGCTCCGAAGGAACCCCGCTGAACACCCCGCTCGCCGAAACGCTGTCCATCGTCCTGCTCGTCGCCGTCCTCGGCTGGGCCGTCGTCCGCCCCAAGGGCCTGCCGGAGGCGGTGCTCGCGGTCCCGGCGGCGGGTCTCGTGATCGCGACGGGGGTGATCTCCCCCGATCACGCGTGGGCGGAGGTCGAGCGGCTGGCGCCGGTCGTCGGCTTCCTCGCCGCGGTCCTGGTGCTCGCGCACTTCTGCGACGTCGAGGGGCTGTTCCGGGCCTGCGGGGCGTGGATGGCGCGCCGCTCCGCGGGGCGCCCCACCCGGCTGCTGACCGCCGTGTTCGTGCTGGCCTCCGCGATCACGGCGGTGCTCAGCCTCGACGCGACGGTGGTGCTGCTGACCCCGGTGGTGCTGGCCACCGCGGCCCGCAGCGGCGTCCGGGCCAAGCCACATCTGTACGCCTGCGCGCATCTGTCGAACACGGCGTCGCTGCTGCTGCCGGTGTCCAACCTCACCAACCTGCTGGCGTTCGAGGCGAGCGGGCTGAGCTTCACCCGGTTCGCGGCCCTGATGGCGCTGCCGTGGCTGGTGGCGATCGGCGCCGAGTACCTGCTGTTCCGGCGCTTCTTCGCGGACGACCTGAAGGCCGCCGTGACCACGACCGAGGCCGCCGAGACCCCTGAGCTGCCGGTATTCGCCCTCGTCACCGTGGGCTGCACGCTGGCCGGGTTCGTAGTCGCGTCCGCGGTCGGTGTCGAGCCCGCCTGGGTGGCCCTCGTGGGGGCGCTGGTGCTGGCGGGGCGCGCGCTGCTCCGCCGCCGGGCGACCCCGCTGACGGTGGTGCGGTCCGCCGCCCCGGGGTTCCTGGCCTTCGTGCTCGCGCTCGGCGTCGTCGTGCGCGCGGTCGTCGACAACGGGCTCGCCGACGCGCTGCGGCACGTGCTCCCGGACGGCTCGGGGCTGCTGGCGCTGCTCGGTGTCGCCGTGCTGGCGGCCGTCCTCGCCAACCTGATCAACAACCTCCCCGCGGTGCTGGTGCTGCTGCCGCTGACCGCCGCGGCCGGTCCGGGCGCCGTGCTCGCGGTGCTGATCGGGGTGAACATCGGCCCGAACCTGACGTACGCCGGATCACTGGCCACCCTGCTGTGGCGGCGGATCGTGCAGCGGCACGGGCACGATGTCGGGCTCGGCGAGTTCACCCGGCTCGGGCTGCTCGCCGTACCCGCCGCACTCGTCCCGGCCACCCTGGCGCTGTGGGCGTCGCTGCACCTCGTCGGGGCCTGATCAGGGCGGCCGAGTGGTCAGCGCGGGCCGCCGTACCCCCCGTATCCGTTGCCGTACGGGCCGCCGCCGTAGCAGTTGTACGAGTACGGGTACGGGTAGCAGGGGGGCGCGCCGGTGGGATACGGGCTCGTGGGGGTCGGCGAGGCGGTCGTCGGGCTCGGGGTCGGCGTCGGGGTCGGCGACGCCTTCTTCGTGGGGGTGGGCGTGGGTGAGGGGGTGGTGATGGGTGCCTTCTTGGCGGTGCTGGTCCGCGCCTCCCACTTCACCGCCTCCATCTGGAGGTCGGTCCTGGAGGTGTCGAACACCCAGCGCTGGACGGCGGTGTCGGTGCGGCTCTTGAGGACCAGGGCGCCGGTGCCGTCGGTGGCCGCGGGGGTGAGGGCCAGGTCCTGGTTCCAGCGCGGCACCAGGCTGCCCTGGAGTGTGAAGTCGTAGCGGATGTGCTTGGCGTCGGCTGCGGAACCGCCGTCGCACGGGGACAACCGCACCGAGTAGCCCAGGCGGGAGTCCAGGCACAGGCCGGGGTCCGCGACGCTGCGCAGGGCCCCGTCGGTCTCGTAGGTCCACTGCTGGTCGGGCTTCGAGGAGCACTTGGTGACCTCGGCCTCCGCGTCCTTGACGGTCTTCGCGCCGTCGAGGCCGACGCAGAGCCCGGAGTCGACGTTGTGCAGCCGGCCGCGCA
Source organism: Streptomyces sp. NPDC034103 (assembly GCF_055575395.1). Lineage (NCBI taxonomy): Bacteria > Bacillati > Actinomycetota > Actinomycetes > Kitasatosporales > Streptomycetaceae > Streptomyces > Streptomyces sp. NPDC034103. Next base: position 51,208 of record NZ_JBVISS010000020.1, read on the forward strand.
GCGTGCCCTGGGCCTCCTCGCCGGAGCCGACCCAGGAGGAGCCGGACGTGGACCGGCCCGCCGAGGAGCCGGGCGTCTCGGAGGCGCTGGCGCCGCCGGCGTCGGCGGTATCGTCCCCGCCGTCGTGGACCGACCACATGACCAGCGGGAGGATGACCAGACCGCTGAGGGTGAGGACCGCCGCGGCGAGGTTGCGGCGCCGGGCGGCAGCCCGGCGGGCGGCCTTGCGGTCCGTGCGCGAGGGACGGGCCCGGCGGGCGGCCGGGGCCCCGTCGAAGAAGGCCTCGCCCGGGACGGCGGCGGCCGTCGGGGGCGCGGGCGTCTCCTCGGCGGGCTCCTCCCTGGGAGCGCTGCGGAATTCCGCGTAGGCGCGGCCGCCCCAGCCCAGGACGGCCTCGGCGAGGGCGACGCCCAGGGCGCCGCCGAACTGGCGCAGTTGGTCGGCGGTGTCCCGGCAGTGCTTGCAGCGGTCCAGGTGGGCCCGCAGGTCGGGGTCGACGTCGACGCCGCCGCGGCGGTAGGTGACGTCCAGCATCCTGGCGTAGGAGCGGCACTCCTGTTCCGGGGCGAGTTCGCGGTGGACGTGCAGGCACTCCTCGCGCAACCGCTCGCGGGCCCGGCGCAGTTCGACGCCGGCGTCCTCCTCGTCCAGTCCCAGCAGGGCGGCGGGTGAGCTCAGCGGTTCGGCCTCGACCTCGCTGTGCCAGAGCAGGCAGCGGGCGGACTGGGGCAGTCGCTGGAAGGCGCCGGACAGCAGGCGCCGCTCCGCGCTCGGCAGCAGACGGGCCGCGGCCCGGTCACCGTCGCCGGTTCCGAAGCGCAGTTCGGGGTGGAGCTGTTCCTGTCTGCGGTCGTTGTCCCATTCCGCGGCTATTCGGCGCACGGTGACGAGCAGTTGGGGGCGCCAGGCGGCGGTCGGCCCGTTCTGGCGCAGCGTTTCGCCGAAGAGCCGGGTGAAAGCCGCGGTCGTGAGCATTCCGGCGGAGCGTGTTCCGTCCGTGCACAGCCGGGCATAGGTGAAGGCCGCTTCCCAGTGCCGGTCGAGGAGTTCGCCGACGGGATGGAGGGCGGGCGTGGCTCCGGTCCACTTCTTCAGCTCGGCGCTGAGTTGTTCGTCCGTGGCATCGGCATTCACGGCTGCATTCCTCTCGGGGGCATACGAAGCAAGTCCATACCAAGGGGTATGCGGTCCCGACGACGACGGCTCTTGTGAAGCGTGGGGGACGTACGGGAGCGGTCAGAGGCGCACGGGGACCCAATTGTCTGCGCGCCGACAAGGCGTAACCTTTGCACAGGTCAGCGCAATGTAACAAGAGATCATTCAGTTGCGCGGATTGTGTGAGGAGCGGTCCGTATTGACGTCTCGTCAATACCTGGATCCAGTCCAGGACACGTTATCGGCAAGGTTATTGGGAACGAGTTTCACCAGGCTTCGGCCCCAACCATTGAACGGCCGCCCTACCCTGCGCACGGCCGGTCTACACCTGTCACGTCCCAACCATTGGGCCGCCGACCCGGTACGCGCCGGGCGTCATACCGAATCGCTCCCGGAAGACGCGGTGGAAATGGTAGGGGCTCACGAAACCCGATGCCGCCGCGACGCGTCCCACGGACAGATCGGTGCCTTCGAGGAGTCGCGCGGCGTGCCGCAGCCGTGCTTCGCGCAGGGCCCGCATCGGGGAGCGGCCGGTCTGGCGGGTGAACAGATGGGCCAGCCTGGAGGGCGAGAGAGAGACGTGCGCGGCGAGCGAGTCGACGGTGTGCGGGGCACCCGGGTCGGCCTCTAGGAGTTCCTGGACCCGGCGCACGCGGTCATCGAGCCCGGGCCGGGGTGCCGGTCGCCGCGCGACGGCGGTCGTCAGCAACACCACCTCCTCCAGCGCGCACAGGGCGAGTTCGCGGGCGGCGCTGTCGTGCGCCACCGCGATCCGGTCGTCCGGGCCGGTCCAGGGGCCCGCCGCACCCGGCGTGCGCGCGTCGGCGAGCATCCGGTCGAACGCGTCGTGGACCCGGTGGTGCGCGGTGGCCGGCCCCGCGGGGACGACGTACAGACCGTCGCCGGTGTCGTACGGGTGCAGCCAGGGCAGCCATGACGGCCGGGCCTGGCAGTGCGCCCACCGGAACCGCCAGTGCCGCGCGCCCGGTGGCACGCCGTAGCCGTGGGGGACTCCCGGCGCGAGCACGACCAGGTCCCCCGCCACGGCCCGGGTGGCGCTCGCACCCTGCCGCAGCCGCCCCTGGCCCGCCGTGGTCCAGGTGAACAGCCAACTGGCCGCGCCCTGCGGCCGGTTGACGTCGTATCCCGGCACCTCGTCGAAACGGCCGACCACCACCAGGCCGGGAGGCGGCCCGGGGTCGCCGGGCGCGGCAGGCTCAGGCAGTCGGTCAGCGGTCACGGACATCCTCCTGAGGGGCGGGACTGCCTAGCGTGACAGGCCGACGACACCGGACCGAGGAGTGGACGCATGACCGTCACAGACAGCACACCCACCCTGACCGAGGCCGGGCTGCGGCGGTTCCGGGAGGACGGGTTCACGATCGTGCGGGGCTTGTTCGGACCCGACGAGATAGACCGGCTGTGCGCCGAGTTCGCGGCGCTGCACGCGGCGGGGGCGGTGCCGGGGCACTTCGAGCCGCGGGGCGGGACCGATCCGCTCGGCGTGTACCCGCGCGTGATGCAGCCGCACGAGATCAACCCGCTCGCCCGGGAGGTCCTGCTCGACACCCGGCTGCGCGAGGTGCTGGAGGAGCTGCTGGAGGAGGAGGTGCTGGCCGCGCAGAGCATGTTCTACTTCAAGCCGCCCGGCGCCCGGGGGCAGGCGCTGCACCAGGACAACTTCTATCTGCGGGTCGAGCCGGGGACGTGCGTGGCGGCATGGGTGGCCTGCGACGAGATCGACCGGGAGAACGGGGGCCTGGAGGTCGTGCCGGGCACGCACCGGATGGAGCTGTTCTGCCCCGAGGAGGCCGACGAGGGGGTGTCGTTCGCCCGGGAGTACGTGCCGCCGCCGACGGGGCTGGCCGCGGTGCCCGTGGACATGGCGCCCGGGGACGTCCTGTTCTTCAACGGCAGCCTGGTGCACGGGTCGCAGCCGAACCGGAGCGGGGCGCGGTTCCGGCGGTCGTTCATCGGGCACTACGTGGGGCGGTCGGCCGAGCGGATCGGGGCGTACTACCGGACGGTGTCCATGCGCGGGGAGCGTGTGGCGCTCGCCGAGAGCGAGGGAGCCGGTCCGTGCGGCACGGAGTTCGCGCCGCACGGACCGCACTGAGCGTCAGTGTCCCGCGATCGGGTGGGCCGTGTACGGCTGCTCCAGCTCCTCGATCTCCTTGTCGCTGAGCCGCAGTTCCACCGCGGCCACCGCGTCCTCGATGTGGTGCGGCTTGGCGGCGCCCACGATCGGCGCCGCCACGGTGTCCCGCTGGAGCAGCCAGGCGAGAGCCACCTGAGCGCGCGGCACGCCCCTCTCCTCGGCGATCCGGGTGACCGCCTCGACGATGACGCGGTCGCCCTTGAGGTACAGCCGGCCGCCGAAGTCGTCCTGGGCGCTGCGGCCGGTGACCGTGCCCCAGTCGCGGGTCAGCCGGCCCCGCGCGAGCGGGCTCCAGGGCAGCGTCGCGACGCCCTGGTCCGCGCACAGCGGCAGCATCTCGCGCTCCTCCTCGCGGTAGAGGAGGTTGTAGTGGTTCTGCATCGAGACGAACGTGGTCCAGCCGTGCCGCTCCGCCGTGTACTGCATCTTGGAGAACTGCCAGGCGTACATCGAACTCGCCCCGAGATAACGGACCTTGCCCGCCTTGACCAGGTCGTGCAGGGCCTCCATGGTCTCCTCGACCGGGGTGTGCGGGTCGAAGCGGTGGATCTGGTAGAGGTCGACGTAGTCGGTGCCCAGGCGGCTCAGGCTGTGGTCGATCTCCGCCATGATCGCCTTGCGGGACAGTCCGGCGGCGTTCGGCCCGGACCGCATCCGGCCGTTCACCTTGGTCGCCAGGACGATCTCGTCGCGGTGGGCGAAGTCCCGCAGCGCCTTGCCGACGATCTCCTCGCTGGTGCCGTCGGAGTACACGTTCGCCGTGTCGAAGAAGTTGATCCCGGCGTCCAGCGCCTGCCGGATCAGCGGCCGCGACGCCTCCTCGTCCAGGGTCCACTCGTGCACCCCGCGGTCGGGCAGCCCGTAGGTCATGCACCCCAGACAGATCCGCGACACGTCCAGGCCGGTCGAACCGAGCTTCACGTACTGCATCGTTGCTGCTCCCGCCTTCCGGATGGTTACCAGGGGGAGCGTACGACCCCGCCCCGCGCACCGGCCGCGGCTGCCACCCCCGCCCCACGCGCCCGCTCCGGCTCAGCCCAGCAGCTCCCACGCCCGCTCCCACCCGAACTCCTCCCCCGCCTCCCCCGTGTACGCGGGGCCGAAGCGGACGCCCATCCCGCGCAGGCGTATCAGGCTGTCCTGGTAGGCGGGGTGGGCGGCGAGCGCGTCGGCCACGCAGGGCAGGGCGGCGACGGGCACACCGAGGCCGGGCGCCTCGCACAGGGTGGCGACGGCGAGAGTGTCGGCGAGTCCGGCAGCCCACTTGTTGACGGTGTTGAAGGTGACGGGGGCGGCCACCACCGCGTCCGGCGACGGGAAGGGCCGCGGGTCGGCGGGGGTGCGCCAGGCGGAGCGGATCGGGCGTCCGCACCGGGCCTCGACGTCGGCGGTGTCGAAGAAGCCGTTCATCGCGACGGGGGTGGCGATGACCCCGACCTCCCAGCCCCGCTTCCGGGCGGCGGTGACGAGTTCGCCGACGCCCGCGGCGACCCCGGCGGCGCAGACGACGACGTAGAGGAAGGGCTTGTCGGCCTGTTCGGTCATCCGGTGACCCTACTGAAGGGGGAGGGCGGCTCCGCGCTCGGCCTCGGGGCGGGGGCCGTGGATGCGGCGTTCCCTCCCCTCGATGGGTACGTCGTTGATGCTGGCCTCGCGCCGGGTCATCAGGCCGTGCTCGTCGAACTCCCAGAGCTCGTTGCCGTAACTGCGCCACCACCGGCCGTCGGTGTCCTGGCACTCGTACTGGAAGCGGACGGCGATGCGGTTGCCGTCGAAGGCCCACAGGTCCTTGCGCAGGGCGTACTCGCGTTCGCGCGCCCATTTCGCGGTGAGGAACTCGACGATCTCCCCGCGGCCGGTGACGAAGGTGTCGCGGTTGCGCCAGACCGAGTCCTCGGAGTAGGCGAGCGCCACCTTGTGCGGGTCGCGGGTGTTCCAGGCGTCCTCGGCGGCCTGCACCTTCCGGGCCGCGCTCTCGCGGGTGAACGGCGGCAGGGGCGGACGGTCGGTCACGGCAACCTCCAGGACCACAAAGGGAGAACGTGCGTTCTCCAGCTGGCTGCTACGGTAGGAGAACGCACGTTCTCGCGTCAAGGAGTGACCCGCATGGACAGCGCCACCGCCCGGGAGCGGGCCCTGGACGCCGCCGAGGAGCTGTTCTACGGCCGCGGCGTCCAGTCCGTGGGCATGGACGACATTCGCGGCGCGTCCGGGGTGTCGCTCAAGCGGCTCTACCAACTCTTCCCCGCGAAGGAGCAGTTGGTGGAGGCCTACCTGGAACGGCGTGACGTCCGCTGGCGGGGGCGGCTCGCGGAGCATGTGGGGCGGAGCACGGATCCCGTACAGCGGCTGCTCGCCGTCTTCGACTGGCTGGAGGGGTGGTTCGCCGAGGATGGCTTCCGTGGCTGCGCGTGGATCAATTCCTACGGCGAGCTGGGCGCGACCTCGGACCGGGTCACCGCTCAAGTCCGGTCGCACAAGCGGGCGTTCAGGGACTACCTCGACGGCCTCGTGGCTGCCGCGGGGCTACCGGACACGCTGACCGGTCAGCTGTTCCTGCTGGCCGAGGGCGCCATGGTCACGGCGGGCATCACCGGCGCCACCCGCCCCGCGGCGGAGGCACGGGAGGCGGCGAGGGCGCTGGTGGCCGCCTCCCGGCCGTGACGGGGCGCGAACCCTGAATGCCGTGGCACCCTCCGGCCGCGGCGCGGCGCGTCCCGCGTGCGTCCGTACCGGAGCCGGCCAGGGGCTCCAGGGATCAGCCGGAGACCGCGATGGCGCCGACGGGGCAGGCCCGGGCCGCCTCGCGGACCATCGGGGCGTCGGCGCCGCCCTCCCGGCCGGGCAGCAGCTCGCTGAACCCGTCGTCGTCCTGGGTGAACACGCCCGGAGCGACCAGCGCGCACTGGCCCGCGCCGATGCAGGCGTCCTTGTCGATGTCGATGCCGATGTCCATGAGCGGGGCCTCTTACCAGGTCACGGGGAGTTCCAGCATCCCCTGGATGGTGTCGCCGGGTTTGAAGGGGATCTCGTCCGCGGGGGCGGCGAGGCGCAGGGTGGGCAGCCGGTCCAGGAGGGCGCGCAGGGCGATCTCCATCTCGGCGCGTGCCAGGTTCTGGCCGAGGCACTGGTGGATGCCGAAGCCGAATCCCACGTGGTGGCGGGCGGACCGGTGCCAGTCGAGGGTGTCCGGGTCGGCATAGACGCGCTCGTCGCGGTTGATGACCGAGGTCGAGAAGACCACCCCGTCGCCGACCCGGATCGTCGTCCCCTCCAGCTCGATGTCCTCGACCGCCATGCGCAGCAGCCCGTCCGCGATCGACAGCAGCCGCATCAACTCCTCGACCGCGGCGGGCAACAGAGTCGGGTCTGCGCGCAACTCGGCCAGACGTTCCGGGTGTTGGAGGAGGGTGTAGGTGCCGAGGGAGATCATGTTCGCGGTGGTCTCGTGACCGGCGACCAGCAGGATGGTCGCCAGGGCGGTCAACTCCTCGCGGTCCACCGCGCCTTCGTGGACGAGGTCGTCCAGCACGCCGTCGCCGGGCTCCCGGTCCCGCTGCTTGCGCTCGATCAGCTCTCCGAAGTAGGCGTCGAGCCGGTCCCGCGCGTCCAGGGTGTCGGCGGCCCTCGGTCCGCGCAGCAGCCGGCGCGACTGTCCCTCGAAGAAGTCGTGATCGGCGTACGGGACACCGAGCAGCGCGCAGATGACCATCGAGGGCACGGGCAGCGCGAAGGCGTTCACCAGCTCCGCCGGCGGCCCCTGTTCGATCATCGCGTCGAGCCGTTCGTCCACGATCCGCTGGATCCTCGGTCGCATGCCGGCGGCCCGTTTGAGGGTGAAGCCGGGAATCATCCGGCGGCGCTGGGCGTGGTGCTCGGGGTCGTCGTAGCCGAGCAGCGCCACCTTCCGGCCCTTCGCCGCAGCGAAGCGTTCGGTGGGCGCCGGGAAGTCGGGGTGGGTACGGTCGCTGGACAGCCGCCGGTCGGCGAGCAGGGCGCGGGCGAGCGCGTGGCCCGTCACCAACCAGGCCGGCCGACCGTCGTAGAGCCGGATCCGGGTCAGCGGACGGGCGGCACGCAGGGGTGCGTAGGCGGTGGGCGGATGGTAGGGGCAGGTCCGGTCCTGGGGGAACGCGACGGGTTCCGTTGCCGTCATGGAAGACCTCGCAGACGAAGGGTGCCTCGTACGTGCCCTCATTGGATGCCCCGGGCATCTAGTTATGGGACGCAGAGTTCGGCCAGATCCCCCGAACGCGCGATCTGGCCGAAGATCGACGGCACGACGCGAGGTCCGGTCGGTCCGGCGGCCCGGGGGTTCGGGCGGGGGCTGCCGCCCCCGGATTCGGTTGCCGGCGTAATTCGGTTGTCGCTCTCGACCTGCCGCCCGCAGAATCCGGTCATGCCTACCTTCGTCTCGCCCCTGCCGCTGACCGTCGCCGTCCGTCCGGCGCTGTTCCAGCAGCAGTCCGGCCGACCGTGGGGACCGACGCCTCCCACCTCGTGACCGCCGCGCTCGTCGCGGGGCTGCTCGCCGGATACGGCATCGCCGTACCCGTCGGGGCGGTCGCGACCTACCTCGTCTCCCTGACCGCCCGCACGTCCCTGCGGACCGGTGTCTGCGCCGCTCTGGGCGTCGCCACCGCCGACGGGCTCTACGCCCTGGCGGCCACGCTCGGGGGCTCCGCCCTCGCCGCCGCGCTGCGCCCCGTGCTCGGACCCCTGCGCTGGGCCTCCGCCGTGGTGCTGCTCGCGCTAGCGGCACGCGGCGCGGTCACGGCCGTACGCGGGTACCGTGCCCGCCGGTTCGCCGCACGCGCCGACCCGCCGCCGCCGAGCCCCGCCCGGGCCTATCTGGCGCTGCTCGGGATCACCCTGCTCAACCCGACCACCGTGATCTACTTCGCGGCCCTGGTCCTCGGCACCCGTGCCACCGACCCGGTCCGGCCACTGGAGCAGGGCGTGTTCGTCGGGGCGGCCTTCCTCGCCTCCGCGAGTTGGCAGGTGCTGCTGGCCGGAGGCGGCGCGCTGCTCGGCCGCGTGCTGACCGGCCGACGCGGGCGCCTGGTGACGGCCCTGCTGTCCAGCGCCGTGATCACGGCCCTGGCGGTACGCATGATGTGGCCGGGGTGATCAGGGCCGGCCCGTACGCGACGACGTGGCCGGGGCGAGCGGGCTCTGCCGTACGGATGACTTGTGAGCGGCGTCGCGGCCCTTGCCGTACGGATACGGATGACGTGTGGTCGGCGCCACGGCCCCCTGGCTGTACGGGCGACGTGTCGCCGGTGTCGCGGCCCCGGCCGTTCGGATCACGGCGTGAAGGCGCGGGCGACGGCGAGGGTGTCCTCGTACACGTGGTGGCGGACGATTCTGCCGTCCTCGACGGTCAGATGCAGGGCGAACCTGGCGCGATAGGGACGCCCCGTCGCCCGCGCGGTCTGCCGGATCTCGCCGAGGACCACCGCGTCGGCGCCGTCGACGAGGACGCGCTCGATCTGGGTGGCCGCCTGCCCGGGAACGTGATGGGCGGCCAGTTCGCGGTAGTGGTCGGCGGCGTCGGCCCGGGTCGCGCGGTGCCGGATCCAGGGGGTGGCGGGGTTGTCGTGCTCGTCCGACGGCCAGTTCAGCCTCCAGTCGGCCCGGTCGGCGTAGAGCTCGGCGATCCGCTCCGGGTCGCCCTCGCCGATGCGGCGGAGCAGTTCCTCGGTCACGGCACGGGTGGTCGCGGCGGCGGCTGTGGTGGTCATCGGTGGGTCCTCTCCCTCGGCCGGAGACCACTGTGCCCCGGCGCGGCCGACCAGGGCGATTACCTCCGAGGTCATCGCCCGTCCGAATCCGGGCCGCGGAATGGATGAATCCTGAACGTCCCGGTGTTGTAGGACGGTGTCAGCAAGCCGTACGACGACGATGGGACGGATGTCATGCCACTTGAGGGCGAGTACGAGCCGAGTCCGACGGAGTGGGTGCGCGAGCAGGTGGAGCTGTACGAGAGCTCCGGCGGCACCGAGGGGACCACTCTGCTGGACACGGGGATGCCCGTCATCCTCCTGACCACCCAGGGTGCCAGGAGCGGCAAGCTCCGCAAGACGCCGCTGATGCGGGTCGAGCACGACGGCCGGTATGCCGCTGTCGCCTCGCTGGGCGGGGCGCCCAAGCACCCGGTCTGGTACCACAACGTCAAGGCCGATCCCCGCGTGGAGCTCCAGGACGGGCCCGACAAGTGGGACATGACCGCCCGTGAGGTCACCGGCGAGGAGAAGGCCGCCTGGTGGGAGCGTGCGGTGGCGGCCTATCCGGCCTACGCGGAGTACCAGGAGAAGACCGACCGGGAGATCCCCGTCTTCGTGCTCGAACCGGTCGACCAGCACTGATACGGCATCGCGTCCCCGGCCCGGAGAAAATTCTCCGGCCGGGGACGCATGAAGCCCTGTGTGCCGGGCACCTGACGCTCAGGCCCCGCCGCGTTCCCCCGTCGCGGCGGGGCTTTCCGCTGCCTCCCCGGCGGGCCGGTCGGTGATGTCCAGGAAGATCTGGTCGGCCTCGGGGAAGGTGCCGGCGACGGACCGCTTGATCCGCACGGCGACCTCCTCGACCCGTTCGCTGTCGAGGCCCGGCACCAGATCGACCCGGGCCGCCACCAGGAATGACTTCAACCCCGTCTGCATCGTGAACAGCGCCTCCACGCTGTCGATCTCGGGCTGCGCCGCCAGCAGGGCCCGGATCCGCCCGCTGGTCTCGGGGTCGGCGGCCGCGCCGATCAGCTGGTCGCGTGCCTCGCGGCCCAGCCGGTAGGCGACGAGGACCAGCAGCACCCCGATCGCCAGGGACGCGGACGCCTCCCACACGACCCGCCCGGTGACCATGTGCAGGGCCATGCCGGCCATGGCGAGGGTCACGCCGAGCACCGCCGTGCCGTCCTCGGCGATCACCGTGCGCAGCGCCGGGTCGCGCAGACCGTCACCGGTGCCGCCCTGCCGGCGCATCTGGTAGAGCGCCCGCACCAGTGACGCGCCCTCGGCGACGAGGGCGACGCCGAGCACGACCAGGCCCGCGACATAGCCGCTGAGCTCCTCCTCCGCGCCGCCCCTGAGGGCCTCCAGGCCCTGGAAGAAGGAGAAGCAGCCGCCCATGACGAAGATCCCGACGGCGGCGAGCAGCGACCAGAAGTAGCGCTCCTTGCCGTAGCCGAAGGGATGGCGTCCGTCGGCGGGGCGCCTGCTGCGGCGCAGCGCGGCCAGGAGGAAGACCTCGTTGAGACTGTCCGCGACGGAGTGGGCCGCCTCCGACAGCAGCGCCGGTGAGTGGGCGACGAGCCCCCCTACCGCCTTGGCGACCGCGATCACCAGATTGGCCGCCAGAGCCACCAGCACGGTGATGCGTGTCCGTCGATCCGCCGTGTTCTCGTTGTCTGTCCCGCTCACCTCCGCCGACTGCCCCGGCCAGGAAGGCTCACACGCCGAAATCTGGGAACGCGGTGTGCAGGGCACTCAAGGACAGGAGGCAGCATGGAGGGCAACCGCGCGTACGGGAACAAGGCGTTCCAGCGGTCCAAGGCCCATTTCTCCGACCGCGTCACCGCGGACGGCCGCGACGGCTGGCCGGTCGAGGCCGGCCGCTACCGGCTGGTCGTCAGCCGGGCCTGCCCGTGGGCGAGCCGCGCCCTGGTGTCCCGGCGGCTGCTCGGGCTGGAGGACGCCCTGTCGCTGGCCGTCGCCGACCCGATCCAGGACGACCGCAGCTGGCGCTTCACCCTCGACCAGGACGGCCGCGACCCGGTCCTCGGCATCCGCTACCTCAGCGAGGCCTACGAACGGCGTGAACCCGGTCACCCGGGCGGGGTGAGCGTGCCCGCGATCGTGGACGTGCCCAGCGGTGAGCTGGTCACCAACGACTACCAGCAGATCACCCTGGACCTCGCCACCGAGTGGACGGCCCTGCACCGGGACGGCGCACCGGACCTGTATCCCGAGCCGCTGCGCGACGAGATCGACTCGGTGATGGCGGACGTCTACGAGGACGTCAACAACGGGGTGTACCGGGCGGGTTTCGCCACCGAGCAGAAGGAGTACGAGGAGGCGTGCGCGGGTGTCTTCCGGCGCCTGGAGCTGCTGACGCCCAGGCTGGCCCGGCAGCGCTATCTGGTCGGCGAGACGATCACCGAGGCGGACATCCGGCTGTTCACCACCCTGGTCCGCTTCGACGCCGTCTACCACGGCCACTTCAAGTGCAACCGCTGGAAACTGACGGAGAACCAGGTGCTGTGGGGGTACGTCCGCGACCTCTATCAGACGCCCGGCTTCGGTGACACGGTCGACTTCGACCACATCAAACGCCACTACTACCAGGTGCACTCCGGCATCAACCCGACCGGCATCGTGCCGCTCGGACCGGACCTGGCGGGCTGGCTGAGCGCGCACCACCGCGAGGAGCTGGGCGGTCGGCCGTTCGGCGACGGGACACCTCCGGGGCCGCCGCCCGCCGACGAACGCGTCCCCGCACAGGGATCGCGGTAAGCAACGAAGGAGAGAGATACATGGCCAAGAAGAAGAAGCTCAAGCTTCCCCTCGCCTACAAGCCCGTCGGGTTCCTGCTGGGCTGGTCCAGCGGCTGGCTGGCGGGGCTCGCGTTCCAGAAGACGTGGAAGATGGTCCGGCACGAGGACGACGCGCCCGACGCGCTGGACCGGGATCGCGGCTGGGCGGAGATCCTGATCGCCGCGGCCGTGCAGGGGGCCATCTTCGCGGCCGTGCGCAGCGCCGTGGACCGTACGGGCGCGAAGGCCATCGAACGCTCCACCGGGGTCTGGCCGACCGACGACAGCAGCGGCGGCCGGGACTGACCGGAACGCCCGTCCCCGCGACGGGACAGCGAGCGGGCCGGCGGAAGGGATTCCGCCGGCCCGCTCCTGCGTGTCTCAGCCCTGTTTGGGCGCCGTCGACGAGGCGCAGCGCACGGTGAAGGAGTGGCCGGCCGGGTCGGCGTACCCGCGCTCCTCGAACGGGCCCGAGACGTCCTTCGTCTCCAGCGGGCGGCCACCGAGTCCGATGACCTTGCGCTCCACCTCGTCCAGGTCCTCCACGAGAAAGTCGAGGTGGGCCTGGAGGGAGTTCTCGGGGCGTGGCCAGCTCGGCGGCGTGGCGTTCATGTCCCGGCGGAACGCCAGCCGGGTTCCCTCGGCGCCGAGGATCTCCACGCGGTTGGCGCTCGCGTCGGTCTGCTCGCCGTCCAGCAACTCCACGTAGAACGCGGCGAGCTTCTCCGGCTCGGCGCAGTCGAGCACCACGAAGCCCGCTTTCACCAGTGCCATGTCTCCTCCGAACGGTCCGGGGCGCGGGACGCTTCTGCGGCCGCCACCCTGTACCTTGCGGATATCCCGAACTGCCCGCTTCAGTCGGCAACCAACCACTCGCCGTCGCGCATCAGTTCGCGCCCGGTGAGTTCGTTGGCCTCCCGCCAGGCCTGCACCCGGGTCGGCCGGACCCGGAAGTACAGGTAGGGCGTGGCGAGTTCACGCGGCTCGAAGCCGGTGGCGGCGGCGAAGCGGTCGGCCTCCTCCGCACCCAGTTCGGCGGGCGTGTACGTCTCGACGGTGCCGTCGATCATCACGACGTCCCGGGTGGGCCCGAGCCCGAGGCGGGTGCGGCCGGTCGCCTTCAGGTTCCGGCCGGTCGGACTGCCGGCCGGGGTGGACAGCAGCAGGGTCGAGCCGTCCCAGAGGAAGGACAGGGGGACGAGGAACGGCACTCCCCCGTCGGCGTCCGCGGTGGCCACCCACACGTCCTCGTCGTGCTCCAGACGCTTCAAGGTGTCCTGCTTGCGCTGCTCGGCGGAGCGGGCGGGTGGCTGGGTCATCGGTGAACGGCCTCCTGGCGGGGCGGTGTCGGCGGACGTGATCATTGTGGCCTCGGATCGGCGGGGAGGCCATGGAACTCGGCGAGCCGGGTCGCCGCGGCGGCCCACCCGACACGCTGGACGCGATCGAGACGGCTCGGAGCGTCAACGGGCCGAGCGGCATCCGGCCGCACCTGGCGCACCTTCAGGTGGTGCACCCCGGTGACGTGATGGGGCGGGTGAGCGCGGGGGCGCCGGCGGTGTGCGCGGCGACGGAACAAGCCGCAGCACAGGTGTGGACACGGGCGTTGCCGGCCAGGGACGACGCGGCCCGCGCCCTCGGGATGAGGGCGCGGGCCGGCGTCAGCTGGTGAGCACGACGAGTTGGCGGGTGGCCCGCGTCATCGCGACGTAGTGGTCGACCGCGCCCTCGATGCCCTCGCCGAACTTCTCGGGGTCCACCAGGACGACCAGGTCGAACTCCAGGCCCTTCGACAGCTCCGGGGTGAGCGAGCGCACGCGTGAACCGTCTCGGAACGCGGGGTCCCCGATCACGCAGGCGGTGCCGTCGGTGTTCTCGGCGAGCCAGGTGTCGAGGACCGACTCCAGCTCGGCGACCGATCCGTGGCGTACCGGGACACCGCCGCTGCGGATGGAGGTCGGCACGTTGGCGTCCGGGAGCACGGCCCGGATGACCGGCTCGGCCTCCGCCATGATCTCCTCCGGCGTCCGGTAGTTGATGCTCAGGGAGGTCAGCTCGATCCGGTCGAACCCGACCCGCTCCAGCCGCTCCCGCCACGACTCGGTGAACCCGTGCCGGGCCTGGGCGCGGTCCCCGACGATGGTGAAACTCCGCGACGGGCAGCGCAGCAGCAGCATCTGCCACTCGGCGTCGGTCAGTTCCTGGGCCTCGTCGACGACGACGTGCGCGAACGGGCCGGCCAGCAGGTCCGGGTCGGCGGTGACCAGTTCGGACTCGTCGACCAGGCTGACCTTGGCGTCCTCGCCCCGCAACATCGTCACCAGGCCTTCGCCGTCGTCCCCGTCGGCGCCCGAGTTGGAGACGGCCTGGATCAGTGTGTCGACGACCCGCGTCATCTGCTCCCGCTGGGCGGCGAGGGCGGCCTTGTGCCGGACCTGGCGCCGGGCCGTCTCCGGGTCCCCGAGCCGCTGCCGGGCCGCGTCCAGGAACGGCAGGTCGGACACCGTCCAGGCCTGGGCCTCCGCCCGCTGGAGCGCGCGCACCTCGTCGGGGGTGAGCCAGGGAGCGCACATCCGCAGGTAGGCGGGAACCGTCCACAGGTCTCCGACGAGGTCGGTCGCTTCGAGCAGCGGCCAGGCGCGGTCGAATGCGGTGCGCAGCTCCCTGTTCTGCCGCAGCGACTTGCGGAGCAGGTCGGGCGACACGTCGCCCTCGTGCTTGTCCATCAGGATGGTGAGCAGTTCCTCCCAGACCTGGTCGCGCGCCTCGTTGTGCGCGGTGCCGGGTTCCGCCGCGTCGAACGCCACCGCCCACTCGTCGGCGCTCAGCGGGATGTCGGACCAGTGGGTCGTGACCGTCATCCCCTTGGCGGGCGGCTCCTCGTAGAACCTGACGGCCTTCTCGATCGCCCCCACCAGCCGCGCGGACGACTTCAGCCGGGCCACCTCCGGATCGGCCTCGATCCCGGCGGTGGCCCCTTCGGCGACGAGGTCCCGCACGATGCAGGTCTGCACGCCCTCCTCGCCGAGGCTGGGCAGGACGTCGGAGACGTACGACAGATAGGGCCGGTGCGGGCCGACGAAGAGCACGCCGCCGCGTCGGTGACCGAGGCGGGGGTCGGAGTGCAGGAGGTAGGCGGAGCGGTGCAGGGCGACGACGGTCTTGCCGGTGCCCGGGCCGCCGTCGACGACGAGGGCGCCGCGTGATCCGGCGCGGATGATGGCGTCCTGGTCGGCCTGGATGGTGCCGAGGACGTCCCGCATCCGGGCTGAGCGGTTGGTGCCCAGGCTGGCGATGAAGGCGGACTGGTCGTCGAGTGCGGCGCGGTGTTCGAGGCCGTCGGCGGTGAACACCTCGTCCCAGTAGTCGCTGATGCGGCCGCCGGTCCAGCGGTAGCGGCGGCGGCTGGCGAGCCCCATGGGGTTGCCGTGGGTGGCGCCGAAGAACGGCTCGGCGGCGGGGGAGCGCCAGTCGACCAGCAGTCGGCGGCCCGAGCTGTCGGTGAGACCGAGCCGTCCGATGTAGAGGGGCTCGGAGCCGTCGGCGCCGACCATGTGGCCGAGACACAGGTCGAGACCGAAGCGGCGCAGGGTGCGCAGACGCGCGGTCAGCCGGTGGATCTCGGTGTCGCGGTCCATCGCGTGCCGGCCCATGCCGCCGGGTGCCCTGCGGGCGGCGTCGAGCTGCTCGGACACCTCTGCGATCGACTGCTCCAGACACTCCGCGAGTGCCTGGAAGTGCCGCTCGTCGTCGGCGATCAACGCCGGGTCGGCCTTGGCGGAGAGGCGCTCGGGGAGGTCGAAGGCGCTGGTGGGCAGGGTGTTCAAGTAATCAGCTCCGCTGTGAGGTGGGGTGCGGCCATGAGGGACACGGCAGGGGTGCGGGGGTCGGGCTCGCGGATCACGCGTGGGTCACACGGACACCGGCGGCCCGTCCCGGTCGATGATGTCAAGCAACAGCTCACCGGCCCGCGTCACGCCGCCGGTGCGGACGGTGTCGGCGAGGGCGCGGGCGCGGGAACCGCGAGTCCCGCGAGCGGCCGCACGTCCCCGCGTGACCCGTACGTCGACAACAACACACGCACCTCGTGGCTCCCCGTTCTGCCTGGTTCCTGGCCTAGGCCGGAGATTGTGCGCCACGGCGGGGGCCTTGCCGCAAGCCCCCCGGTGCGCTATACATTGAACATGGCAAGGGAGTGAGTACTCCGCTTGCCCTTTCTTTTGCCCTTTTCTGTTTTCGCCGCTTCAGAGCGTCTGCCGCAGCGTCACCGTCTGCGGTGTGAAGCCGCTCCGTTCGTAGAAGCGGATCGCGTCGGTGTTGGCCGTGTAGGCCGTCACCTCGACCTCCTGGGCGCCCTCCCGGCGGGCCCAGGCGAGGAACTCCCCCACCAGTGCCGCCCCGGCCCGGGCTCGTCGGTGCTCGGGACGGACGTACATGCTGATCAGGGTGGCCGACTTGACCAGTCGCCGCTCCGTGGGCCCGGTCACCGACCCCGTCAGGTGTCCCACCACCCGCGTCCCCTGATCCACGACGAGGACCACGCGCGTCGGGTCCTCGAGCGCGGCCGTGAACGCCGCCTCTCCGTGCTCGCGTGGCCAGTCGACGTTGAGGGTCGCGTCCCGGGTGCCGCCGTCCTCGGCGAAGAGGCCCGCGCTGGAGGCGACGAGTCCCGGTATGTCCTCGATGCGGGCCCGCCGCACGATCACATCCTGATCAGTCATGCCAGAAGGCTAACGCCGACCGCCGACATCATGGACACCTGTCCAGTTATAGTGGACGCCTGTCCAGAAAGAGAGAACCGAGGGAGAACATGGAAACGGTCGCGAACGTGCTGGTGGGCCTGGTGGCGGCGCTGCACGCCTACATCCTGGTGATGGAGATGTTCCTGTGGCAGAAGAAGCCGGGGATGTCCTTCCACGGCTTCGACCGGGAGATGGCCCGGGCCACCGCGGCGATGGCGGCCAACCAGGGCCTCTACAACGGCTTCCTCGCCGCCGGCCTGGTCTGGGGTCTGATCGCCGCCGACCCGACGGGCTTCCGCGTCCAGGTGTTCTTCCTGTCGTGCGTGATCGTCGCGGGCGTGTACGGCGCGGTCACCGCCAACGTCCGCATCCTCGCCGCTCAGGCCCTCCCCGGTGCGCTCGCCCTGGGCGCGGTCCTGCTGGCCCGGTGACCCGCGCCGCGCCGGAGGACCCTCGTGCGGCGCGCACCCGTGCGCGGCTGCGCGAGGCCCTGCTCGCGGAGTGCTCAGAACGCCCGCTGGCGGAGGTCGGCGTGGCCGCGCTGGTACGGCGGGCGGGAGTCGGACGGGCCACGTTCTACGTCCACTACGACGGCCTGGAGGCGCTCGCGGTCGACGCCTGCGCGGACGTCGTACGCGAGGCCGTGGAGGCGCTGCACGCCTGGCGCGGGCGGCCCGACCCGGTGCACGCGCCGCCCGCCCTGCCGGAGTTCTTCGCCTCGCTCTCTCCCCACGCGGCGCTGTACCGGGCCCTGCTGAGCCCGGGCGGCGGAGGCCCGCTGGGTCGGGTCCTGCACCGGGACCTGCGGGCCTACAGCCTGCGGGAGCGCGAACTGGCGGGTGCCGCAGACGCCCCCCTGGTCGCCTCGGCGGTCGCCGCCACGTTCGCCGGTGTGCTGGCCGACTGGCTGCACGGACTGCTGGACGGCGGTCCCGATGACATCGCCGACCAGGTCTGGCAGTTGCTGGTCGCCCTGCACGCCAGCCGCTGACGACTCAGGCGCACCCCCAGCCCTCCTTGACCCGCGGCCAGGCCTCCACACCGTCGGACGTGCGCACGTACGCCGTCTCCTTGTCGGCCGTGAGCCACAACTGCCGGTCCCCCAGCCGGTATCCGGTGTCCTCGGCATCGGCGGGCAGGGTGACGTCACCGTCGTAGGGGACCTTGAGCATCTCGTCGCCGAGCACTCCCTTCGGGTCACGGGCGTAGTGCCTGCTGTCCCTGCCCTCGCCCGTGCTCAGGAAGTGCGCCTCCTGCCAGTCGCAGTGGGCGGGGCCGACCGAGCTGCTGACGATGCTGACGGGCACCCGCCTGCCGCCGCGGTCGGTCCAGACCTCGTACTCCCTGGCGTCGGTGAAGCTCGCCGGGAACTCGGCCGGGTCGCAGGAGGCGCTGGTCTCCGGGCCCCAACCCGGCCGGTTCTCGCGGTCCTTGGCGACGATCACGGCCACCTTGGTCCGGCCGTCGACATCGAGGGAGAACAGGACACGGCCGTCCTCCGTCCGCTCCACGCGGTAGCCGGCGTGCGGCACCTCAGGCTGCTCGATCTCGAAGTACGCCTCCAGCCCCTCCTCCGGTGTCTCGCCCCCGTCGCCCTCGCTCCACGGCTCACCGCCGCCGGCCGCGTAGATCTCCCAGTCGCACTCCAGGGCCCGGGCCGCGGCGCCGGTGTCGATGAGTTCGGACCGGTCGTCCTTCTCCTCGTCCCAGGCCTTGCCGGGGATGTACAGCGGCCCGCGGTAGGGCGTCGGCGGTGCCGTGCCCTCGACGACCACGTCCTCCCCGGTCCCGGTGCCGCAGCCCACGGCCGCCACCGCCATCAGCGCCGACAGCGCCACCGCCCAGCCTCCGCGCATCCCCACCCCAGCCTCACCGACCACCGTCACGCACCTCCGACGCGCGGGGTGAGGGAAACGTTCGGTTCGGCGCGGGACGGGCCGGAGGTCCGTCGGCAGACGGATCGGAGACGACCGGTTCGGCGCGCGGTCTCCTGGGAGATCCGCCGGATGGCCCGCGCGGGGCAGCGGCCGGCTCAGCGCGCGGCCGCCTGGAAGGTTCGTCGGTAGGCCTGCGGGGACACGCCGATCGCCGCGTGCAGGTGCTGGCGCAGGGAGGCGCCGGTGGCGAAGCCGACCTCGCCGGCGATCTGGTCCACCGAGAGGTCGCTGGACTCCAGCAGATGGCGGGCGCGGGCCACGCGCTGCTGGATCAGCCAGCGGCCGGGGCTGAGGCCCACCTCGTCGTGGAAGCGGCGGGCGAAGGTGCGCAGGCTCATCCGGGCGTGGGCGGCGAGGTCGGTCAGCGCGAGGGGCTCCGCGAGGCGCTCCAGGGCCCAGGCGCGGGTGGCGGCGGTGCTCGCCGCGCCGCTCTGCGGGACCGGCTGCTCGATGTACTGCGCCTGGCCGCCGTCCCGGAAGGGCGGCACGACGCAGCGCCGGGCCACCGCGTTGGCCAGCTCGCTGCCATGGTCGGTGCGGACGACGTGCAGGCACACGTCCACGCCGGACGCCGCGCCGGCGGAGGTGAGGATGCGGCCGTCGTGGACGAACAGGACGTCCGGGTCCAGGTCGACATGGGGATACAGGCGCCGGAACGCATCGGTCACCTGCCAGTGCGTGGTGGCCCTGCGGCCGTCCAGCAGGCCCGCCGCGGCGAGGACGAAGGCGGCGGTGCAGATCGACACGATGCGGGCGTCCGGGCGGATCAGCGCGAGAGCCGCGGCGAGCTCGGCCGGCAGCTCGGCGGGGATGTGCGCCGTAGCCATGGAGGCGACCACCACGGTGTCGGCCGTGGCCAGGATCTCCGGTCCGTACTGGACCCCGATCGTGAAGTCCGCGTTGCTGCGCACCGGTTGGCCGTCGACGCTGCACGTCAGGACCTCGTAGTGCCCGTCGGCGGCGCCGAAGATCCGGCTGGGGATGCCCAGCTCGAAGGGGTAGACGCCCTCCAGTGCCAGGACCACGACTCGTTCGACCCGCCGTTGCGCATGCATGGCACGATCCTATCGAAGGTTGGCAATCATGCCATTTCCCGGGAGCGTGGCGACCGGCACGCTGGATCACCATGAGCACTGTGAACACGATGCGAGTCATCAGCCAGAACGTCCTCGGCGGCCCCGAGGTCCTGAAGGAGACCGAGGCGGAGCGGCCCGAGCCGCGCGTCAACGAGGTCCTGGTCCGGGTACGGGCGGCCGGGGTCAACCCCACCGACTGGAAGCACCGCGCCACCGGCGGCTTCCTGGGCGAGCCGCCCTTCGTCCTCGGCTGGGACGTCTCCGGCGTGGTCGAGGCCGTGGGCATCGGCGTCGCCCGGTTCCAGCCCGGGGACGAGGTCTTCGGCATGCTGTCCTACCCGTACGGCCACGGCTCGCACGCCGAGTACGTGACGGCCCCGGCGCGCACCTTCGCGCACAAGCCGGCCTCGATCGACCACACCGAGGCGGGCGCGCTGCCGCTGGTCTCGCTGACCGCCTGGCAGGCGCTGGTGGAGTACGCCGACGTGCAGCCGGGGCAGCGGGTGCTGATCCACGCGGCGGCCGGCGGGGTCGGGCATGTGGCGGTGCAGATCGCCAAGGCGCGGGGCGCGTATGTGATCGGCACGGCGAGCGCGGGCAAGCACGAGTTCCTGCGCGGGCTCGGCGTGGACGAGGCGATCGACTACCGGGAGACGGACTTCACCGAGGCCGTCAAGGACGTCGACGTCGTCCTGGACACCCTCGGCGACGACACGTCCGTGCGCTCGCTGCGGGTGCTGCGGCCGGGCGGGATCGTGGTGTCGATCCTGCCGGTGGGGTCCCCGGAGTTCTTCGAGGAGGCCGAACGGCTCGGTGTCCGGGCGCTGCGCATGCTGGTGGACGCCTCCCACAGCGGGATGAAGGCGATCGCGGAGCTGGTGGAGGCGGGGAAGCTGCGCCCCGCGATCGCCGGCACCTTCCCCCTGGCCGATGCCGCCGACGCCCATGCGCTCGGCGACACCGGCCGGACCACCGGGAAGCTGGTCCTGCTGATGGACTGACCCAGGAGGTCAGAAGGTGAGCACGGGCTTGATCGCCTTGCCCGCGCCCATGTCCCGCACCGCCTGGTCGATGTCCGCGAACGGATAGGCGCTGACCAGGCGGTGCAGCGGCAGTCGGCCCGCCTTCACCAGGTCGACCAGGGCGGGGATGAAGGACTGGGTCTCGGCATCGCCGAGGGTGAGCCCGACGATCCGCTTGCCGCCGAGCAGCCCGTTGACGTCGAGGGAGACCTCGGTGCCGAACGGCGGGGCGCCGACGACGACCAGCGTGCCGCGGGCGCCGAGCGCGTCGACGCCCTGACGCAGCACGCCGACGTTGCCGGTGGTCTCCACGACGCCGTCCGCACCACGGCCGCCGGTGATCTCGGCGAGGGCCTCACCGAGGTCGCGCTCGCCGGCGTTGACGGTGTGGGTGGCACCCAACTCCGTTGCCAGCGAAAGGCGTTCACCGACGCGGTCGACGGCGACGATGGTGGTGGCCGGGGTGAGGGCGGCGGCCATCACCGCGGACAGGCCGACCGCTCCGGCGCCGAGGACGACGACCGTGCCACCGGTGCGTGGCCTCAGCACGTTCCACACGGCGCCGACACCGGTCTGCACACCGCAGCCGAGCGGGGCGAGGGACGTGAGCGGCACCTCGGGGTCGACCTTGACCAGGCTGCGCTCGTCGACCAGCGCCTTCTCGGCGAAGGAGGACTGGCCGAAGAAGTGGCCGCCCAGTTCCTCGCCGTCCCGGCTGATGGTGCTGCTGCCGTCGGCCCGGCGGCCGCCGATGAGGTTCAGCGGCAGCCAGGTGGCGCAGTACGCCGGGTGCCCGCCATTGCAGTTGCCGCACTCGCCGCAGGACGTGAAGGACAGCACGACGTGGTCGCCCGGCGCGACGCCGGTGACGGCCGAGCCGACCGCCTCGACGACACCGGCGCCTTCGTGGCCGAGGACACCGGGCAGCGGGAAGGGCAGTCCGCCGCTCGCCACACCGAGGTCCGTGTGGCACAGGCCGGCGGCCACCATCCGGACGAGGGCCTCGTGGGGGCCGGGTTCGTCGAGCTGGACGTCGGCGAGGGTGAACGGCGCCCCGCCGGACTCGACGACGGCGGCGCGGGTGGGGATGGACATCGCGGGAACTTCCTTTGCTCTCAGGCGCGTTCGGCCGAGCCGGGGTGGGATGCGGTCAGTCGAGCGAGACGACGACGGACTTGGTCCTGGTGTAGGAGGCGAGGGCCTCGGGACCGTACTCGCGGCCGAACCCGGAGTCCTTGACACCGCCGAAGGGCACCGCGGGGTCGAGCATCGCCCAGTCGTTGACCCAGACGATGCCCGCCTGGAGCTTGTCGGCGATGCGGTGGGCGCGGGCCAGGTTGCTCGTCTGGACGCCCGAAGCCAGGCCGTACGGCGTGGAGTTGGCGAGCCGGACCGCCTCCTCCTCGGAGTCGAAGGGCTGCACCGTCAGGACCGGGCCGAAGATCTCCTCCTGGATGACCCGGGAGTCGTTCGGCAGGTCGGCGATGACGGTGGGCTTGTAGTAGTAACCGCCGTCCAGATCGAGCCGTTCGCCGCCGCAGACGATACGGCCGCCCTCCTTGCGGGCCAGTTCGACGTACTCCTCGACCTTCTTCAGGTGCTTCTCCCCCGCCATCGGTCCGATGACGGTCTCCGGCCGTCGCGGGTCGCCGAGCGGCACGCCAGGCACGGCCTGTTGCAGGATGCCCAGCAGGGTGGCGTGGACCGAGCGGGCCACCAGCAGGCGCGGCCCGCCCATGCAGAACTGGCCGGAGTTGAAGACGAAGGCCTTGATGATCGCCCCGACGGCCTTCTCCAGGTCGGCGTCCTCGAAGACGATGTGGGCCGCGTTGCCTCCGAGTTCCATGGTGACCGGCTTGAGGGCCTCGCCGGCGACGCTCGCGGCGTGCCGGCCGACCGCGGTGGAGCCGGTGAAGGCGATCTTGTCGACGCCGGTGTGCCGCAGCAGCGCCTCGCCCGCGACCGGGCCCGCGCCGGTGACGACGTTGACCACGCCCTCGGGGACGCCTGCCCGCTGGAACAGCCCGGCCATGTACAGCGCGCTGAGCGGGGTCTCGTCGGCGGGCTTGTGCACGACCGTGTTGCCCGCGGCGAGCGCCGGGGCGATCTTCGAGCCGGCGAGGATCAGCGGGAAGTTGAAGGGCGTGATCGCGGCGACCACGCCGAGCGGCTCGCGCCGGGTGTAGGCGAGGGCGTTCAGGGGGGTGTCGCGGTTCGCGCCGTGCAGGCAGTGGGCGAGGGCGGCGAAGTGCTCGTAGTCGTTGGCCGCGTTCGTCACGTCCACGGCGTGCGCCAGGGTGATCGGCTTGCCGACGTCGAGGCTCTCCAGCCAGGCGATTTCCTCGGCGTTCTCGCGGATCAGCTCGGCGACGCGGTGCAGGACCCGGCCGCGCTCCCGGCCGCTCAGCGCGGACCAGGAGCCGTCGTCGAAGGCGCCCCGCGCCGCCCTCACGGCCGCGTCCACGTCGGCGGCGCCGGCCTCCGCGACCGTGGTCACGACCGCGCCCCGGGACGGGTCGACCACCTCGGTGCGCGCCCCGTCGGCGGCCTCGCGCCACTGGCCCCCGATGAACAGCCGTCCGGGTTCGATCTCGAAGGGGGTCATCGCCACTCCTCAGCTCCATCGCCAAGATTTCAACAAACAGGATTCCTGTTGGTCCGAAGTGTCATTACAGACAGGATTCCTGTCAATGCTCTAGGCTGAACTCATGCTCGACACCCAGGCGACCAAAGCGCCCCCGTCACTCCTCTACATGGTCAAACAAGTGGAGCTCGTCGTCCGTTCCCACCTGGACGAGCTGGTCAGACCGTCCGGGATCACGGCGTTGCAGTACACGGCCCTGACGGTCCTGGAGCGGCACGACGGACTCTCGGCGGCCCAGCTGGCCCGCGACTCCTTCGTCACCGCCCAGTCCATCGCCGACCTCGTACGGTCACTGGAGAACCGCGGCCTGGTGCGCCGGGAGCGCAATCCGCGCAATCGCCGCGAGCTGCTGATCCTGTTGACCGACGCCGGCCGGGAGCTGCTCGCGCAGTGCGCGGGGCCGGTTCGCGAGCTGGAGGAACGGATGGTCCGGGACCTCACGGCCCACCAGACGGAGCAGTTCCGCCAGGCGCTGTCCCGGGCCTGGCACGCCCTGTCCTGAGACCTGCCCCGACATCCGTCCCGACACGGGCCCTTAATTCAGAGACATATGTCAATCGAACATGCTCAACTTCACTCCAACGAGGGTAACTTGCAGAGCGAGGAACGTTTTTGCGCTCACTGGGGTCCCGAGGAAACGGCCGCGCTCGTAATCTCGCTGCACGACGTCACCCCAGCCCCCGGTGACCTGCGAAGCCGCCGTCTGCTGAGCTGGTTGGAGGCGATGTCGTCGTGCAGCAGAAACCTGCCCCGCCCAGTCGACATCTGCGAATACACCAGGACCGGGGTCACACGGTGCTGGAGTTCCGCGGCGAGATCGACATCGCCGCGGCGCTGGAGATCGTCCCGTACCTGGACCGGGTGACCGGCCAGCACGGCTCCCGTGTCGTGATCGACCTGCGGCAGGTCGAGTTCTTCGACTGCTCCGGTCTGCGTCTGCTGTACCGCGCCCGCCGCCGCGTGCTCGACCGCGACGGACAGTTACACCTGGTCTGCGTCGACCCCCTGGCCCTGCGCATCATGCGGGTCACCGGTCTGACCCGGCTGCTGCCCGCGCACGCGACGCTGGACGCGGTCCTGGGGCAGTCCGAGGCCACGTCCGGCTCGCTGTGACACACGGACGGCCCCCTGCTCGTCGATGCGGGCTGCCCCCTGCCTATTCGTTCGGCGGCGCGTCGAACAGGGCGCTGACGGACTCACCGTTGTGAATGCGCCGCACTGCCTCGGCGAGCGCCGGGGCGATGGACAGGATCCGCAGCTTGTCGGTGCGCTCCTCCTCGGGCACCGGCACGGTGTTGGTGCAGACGATCTCCAGGACGTCGGGCTGCTCCCCGATCCGCTTGAGCGCGCCGGCCGCGAACAGTCCGTGCGTACAGGCGACCCGGATCGAGCGCGGCCTCAGCTCCCGCAGCCGGTCCAGGAGTTCGAGGACGGTGCTGCCCTTGGCGATCTCGTCGTCCAGCACGATGACATCGCGGTCGGTGACCTCGCCGATGACATCGCTGATGCTGACCCGGTCGTCGGCGAACCGCTGCTTGGCACCGGCGGCCACCTGCGCTCCGATGAGCCGGGCGAACGCGGCGGCCTCCTTGGCGTTGCCGAGGTCCGGGGAGACGACGGTGGTCCGGGACAGGTCGTACTGCTGGAAGTGCGCGGCGAGTTCACGCAGCGCGTGCAGATGGTCGACGGGCACCGAGAAGAAGCCGTGCACCTGCGGCGAGTGCAGCGTCATGGCGAGGACCCGGCTCGCGCCGGCCGCCACCATCAGGTCGGCGACGAGCCGTCCGCCCAGCGAGATGCGCGGGGCGTCCTTCTTGTCGGAGCGGGCGTAGGAGTAGTGCGGCATGACGACGGTGATCCGCTGGGCGGAGGCCCCGCGGGCCGCGTCGCACATCAGCAGCAGCTCCACGAGGTGCTCCTGGACCGGCTTGACCAGCGGCTGGACGAGGAAGACGTCCCGCTCCCGGCAGTTCGCCTGAAGCTGCACCTCCAGACAGTCGTTGGCGAACCGGCTGAGCCTGGTCGGGCTGAGGGGCACGCCGAGATGCGCGCAGACCTCCGCCGCCAGCTCAGGGTGGGCACTGCCACTGAACACGGCGATGTCTCGCACGATCCGCTCCTTGGATGATCATCTCGGGTTGCGGCCTCATGCTACTGACCGCGAACCCGGTCGCGGCCCCCCGCCGGGCAGCCACCGCCCTGTCGGCGCGGTCCCGGCACCGGGTCCGGCGGGAGCGGAGTCCGGATGATCACCGCGAGTCACCGACCCGGCGCGGTCGAGGGGCCAGCGTCGAGCGGGAGACCGCGCGCACGTGCTCGTGCCGTGCGGACGTCGTGAACCGTGGTCCGGGTAGGGCGTGTTGTCACCAGGACACCGGCAGGTGCAGGGGGCTGCGGGTCATCTGTCCCACCCGCCATTCGATCGTCTCCGGCGTGAACTCGGCCCGCAGCCCGGGGAGGCGGACGGCGAGCTGGTGCAGGGCGAGTTCGAGCTCCAGTCGGGCGAGCCAGGCGCCGAGGCAGTGGTGGGGCCCGGCGCCGAAGGTGATGCTCGGCGCGGGAAGGGGCGCGGACAGGTCGGGCGGGCCCGGCGGGAAGACGTCGGGGTCGCGGCCCGCCGCGTTGGTCTGGAGGGCGACCACGCTGCCCGCGGGGATCAGCACGCCGCCGACCTCGACGTCCTCGACCGCGCGCCGGATCAGACCGGGCAGCACCCTGCCCTCGCTGAGCGGGACGGTGCGCAGCAGCTGTTCGGCCGCGACCGCCGCGGAGTCCTCGTCGCGGGCAAGCAGCGGCCAGTCGTCCCGGCCGTCGGTGAGGAGGTAGACGACGGCGTTGCCGAGCGCGGTCATGGTGGTCTCGTGTCCGGCCACCACCAGCCCGCAGACCAGGGTGATCAACCGCCGTTCGTCGATGCCCAGTTCGTCGCCGGCCGCGACCAGTCCGCTCACCAGGTCCTCGCCCGGATGCTTGCGCCGCTCGGCCACCAGCTCGGCGGCGAACGCGCCGAACTCCGTCATCGCCGCGACCACCTGGTCCGCCGCGTGCGCGCCGCCGGACAGGGCGTGGTCCGCCCAGTGCCGGATCCGCTCGCGGTCCACGTGGTCGAGCCCCATCAGCCGGCAGATCACCGACACAGGCAGGGGCCGGGTGAACCCCTCGACGATGTCGGCCGGTCGCGGGCGTGCGGCGAAGTCGTCCAGGAGCGCGGCGACCACCGAACCGACCCAGGGCCGCCAGCGGGCGACGGCCCGTGGGGTGAACGCCCGCTGCACGGTGCCGCGGAGCAGCTGGTGCGCGGGGCCGTCCTGGTTGATCAGACCGTTGGGGTCGTCCAGCAGGTTCGGTACGACGAGCAGCGGCGGGGCGTTCGGCGCGTGCAGCGAACTCCGGTCGAACCGGGGGTCCATGAGCACCTGCCGCACCTCGGCGTACCGGGTCACGAGCCACACCGGGGTGCCGGTCGCGAGGGTGCCGAGCCGGGGCGGGCCGTGCTCGGGGAGGCTGATGCGGTGCATGGGGCGAAGGGGCCGGGATGTGCTGTCTGGACTCATCCGGTTCTCCAGAAGCGCCGGTTCTCTGAGGCAGTCCACGCTAGTGCGCCGTCCGTGCCCCCGTCAGCGGTGGCAATCGGCCAATGCTCCGGTCTGACCGGGGCTTTGGTGGGAATGCGAACGGAAGGAAGGAGGGCCGTCGCATGACGACTCCCATCAGGCGCGTGTCCAAGCGCATGCCCGGCTGGGCGAAATTGGTGAGCGCCGTCGTACTGGTGCTCGTCGTGTTCTTCGCCGGCATCCGGCTGAGCCTGCTCCCGGGCCTCAAGGACCTGTTCGGCACCGAGACCCACGACCGCTCGGGTCCCGCACTCCTGCAGTCCATCCAGGACCTCAGCCGCTACGACGCCGCTTCCGGCAATTTCCAGGTCGTGGTGGACCTGGAGAAGGACGCCGAGTACCTGCCCGACGCGATCCGCGGCACCCGCACCCTGTACGTCGGGGCCGGCACCGTCGACGCGTATGTCGACCTCGGCAAGGTCGGCGAGGACGACGTGACGGTCAACGAGGACCGTACGACCGCCACGCTGCACCTGCCGCACGCGCGGCTCGGCAAGCCCGCCCTGGACGCCGAACGCTCCTACGCGGTGTCCAAGCAGCGCGGTCTGCTCGACCGGCTGGGCGACCTGTTCTCCGACAACCCCAACGGCGAACAGGCCGTGCAGAAGCTCGCGGTGCAGCACATCGGCGACGCGGCCAAGGACAGCGGGCTGACCAAGCGTGCCGAGGCCAACACCACCGACATGCTCGAAGGCCTGCTGCACTCCCTGGGCTTCAAGGAGGTGAGCGTCACGTTCGGGACCTGACCTGAGTGTGCCCCCGGCCCGCCGGGGGCGCGGCCGCATTCTCGGCCGGTTCGCGGGTAACCGGCGTACGACTCAAGGAAGTTAACGACTGGAGGACCGCATGGACCGTGCAGCCCTACGTCCACGTGCGGCGTTTCGCCTGCGCACCACCAAGTCCGGTCCGCCCGGTTCCGACCCCCCGAAGACCGAGCCGGACACGTCCGGGGACACCAGGTCCGGGACCGCTCCGGAGAAGAAGCGCGGCCCGCTGGCCTTTCTGCGCCGGATGATCGGGATGACGGTGGCGTTCGCCTTCATGGTGGCCTTCGCCGTCGTGCTGGCCCGGCTCACCCTGGAGCCCTCGCCCGCGTCGGAGGCGCTGACCCACACCAACCTGCATCCGGGCCGCTCTCTGCGCGCCTACCTCGACCAGCCCGAACTGCGGGACGCCGTCAAGCAGGTCGGCGGCAACGTGCTGCTGGGCGTCCCCTTCGGCGTCCTGGTCCCGGTGCTGGCGCCGCGAACCCGCGGTCTGCTGCGGGTGCTCCTGCTGACGGCCGTGGTGATGCTGCTGGTGGAGTTCGCGCAAGGGGCGCTGATCACCGGACGGGCCTTCGACATCGACGACGTCATCCTCAACACCACCGGGGCACTGATCGGCTACCTCCTGATCGGGCGCCGACTGAGCCGGGCGGTGCACCGCTGAGGTCAGCGGACCGCCAACTGCACGATGGCCGCCGTACCCACCACGACGACGAGTCCCCGCAGGACCGCCGGGTGGAGACGGCGGCCTATCGCGGCTCCGGCCCGGCCGCCCACCGCGGAACCGGCCGCGAGCAGCCCGACGGCCGTCCAGTCGAAGTCGGCGACGACGAGGAAGAACAGCGCGGCGACCGTGTTCACGACGGCGACCAGGACGTTCTTGACGGCGTTCAGGCGCTGGAGGTCGTCGTCGAGGCGCAGACCCATCAGAGCCACGTAGATGATCCCCTGGGCGGCGGAGAAGTAGCCGCCGTAGACGCTGGCCAGCGTCAGGCCGACCAGGAGCGGCGGGCCGCCGTCGGCGGGCGCGGGACGGCCTGTGCGGGCCCGGCGTTCGCGCAGCCTCCGGGCGATCAGGGGCTGGAGGACGACCAGGACCAGCGCGAGGCCCACCAGGACCGGCACGATCGTCTCGAAGGCCTCGGCGGGCAACGCCAGCAGGAGCGTGGCGCCGGTCAGCGCGCCGACGACCGCGCCGGAGCCCCAGGTGAGGACCCGTCCGCGCTGGCCCGCCAGTTCCCGCCGGTAGCCGATCGCCGCGCCGACCGAGCCGGGGATCAGGCCGAGCGCGTTGGAGACCGTGGCGGTGACCGGCGGCAGTCCGACCGCGAGCAGCACCGGAAAGCTGATCAGCGTCCCCGATCCGACGGCGGCGTTGACGGCACCGGCACCCAGGCCCGCGGCCAGGACGGCGAACAGCTCTCCGAGACCTTCCATGGGGGGAGCTTAGGAACCGGACGCTTCGGCACCGGCCGAAGGGTCCCGCGCACCCCTCGGGACGGGTCTAGTGCCGGGTCCAGGTGAACTTGTCCCCGCCGACCCAGCGCACCACGTCCGGGTCGTCGAGGTCGTGGATCGTGATGCCCCACGCGGCGGCGGCCGCCAGGACGTCGGTGAGGTCTCTCGCCTCACCGACCACTTCTCCGTCGATCTCCACGATCCGGAAGGGCGGTGTCGTGGGCTGCACCCCGAGCACCATGATCCGCGGACGGGAGATGTACGGGCTCGCGCTTTCGGTCATGCAATAGAGCGTAGAGCGCATCGCACAAGAGGGACATGAGAGGGCAAACCCCTCCCCCCTCCGCCGTGCGAGCCCCGCGCGGCGGGGGAACCCTGGAGGAGGAGGTGGCGATGGACCCCGTGCAGGCACTCGACCGGATCGCTTTCCTGCTGGAGCGGTCCCTGGCACCGACGTACCGCGTGCGCGCCTTCCGTACGGCCGCCCGGGTGCTGTCGGCGCTGCCCGCGGGGGAGGTGCGCGAACGCGCGGAGGCCGGGACGCTGGAGTCGCTCAAGGGGGTCGGCCCGAAGACAGCGAACGTGGTGCTGGAGGCGCTGGCCGGAGAGGTCCCCGGCTATCTGGAGAAGCTGGAGCGGGAGGCCCCCGCGGGACCGCCCGTCGAGGGCGGGCAGCGGCTGCGGGCGCTGCTGCGCGGCGACTGCCATGTGCACTCCGACTGGTCCGACGGGGGCAGTCCGATCGAGGAGATGGGCCGCACCGCGGCGGAGCTCGGCCACGAGTGGACGGTCCTGACCGACCACTCCCCCCGGCTGACCGTGGCCCGCGGCCTGTCCCCCGAACGGCTGCGCGAGCAGCTGGACGTGGTGGCGGAGCTGAACACCACCTGGGCGCCCTTCCGGCTGCTCACCGGCATCGAGTGCGACATCCTCGACGACGGCTCGCTCGACCAGGAGGAGGAGCTCCTCGAACGGCTCGACGTCGTGGTCGTCTCCGTGCACTCCAAGCTGCGCATGGACGCCCGCTCGATGACCCGCCGCATGGTGGCCGCCGTGCGCAATCCGCACGCCGACGTCCTCGGACACTGCACCGGACGGCTGGTCACCGGCCGCGGGCGGCCCGAATCGCAGTTCGACGCCGACGAGGTGTTCGCCGCGTGCGCCGAGTCCGGCACGGCCGTGGAGATCAACAGCCGGCCCGAGCGGCTCGACCCGCCCCGCCGGCTGCTGCGCAGGGCCGTGGCGGCGGGCACGCTGTTCTCCGTCGACACCGACGCGCACGCGCCCGGCCAGCTCGACTGGCAGATCCTCGGCTGCGCCCGGGCCGAGGAGTGCGAGGTGCCCGCCGAGCGCGTGGTGACGACCTGGTCCCTGGATCAGCTGCTGGCCTGGACGAGGGAGGGGCGGGTGCCGTCCGGAGTGATCGGCTCCTGACGTGGTACATGCACTGCGACGCATCGGTGAAAGAGGAGGACGGGCCCATGGAACGCGCGGCCGTGTTCGACGTCGACGGAACCCTGGTCGACACCAACCACCTCCATGTGACGACCTGGTGGGAGGCGTTGCGCCAAGCGGGTCACCGGGTCCCGATGCACGCCGTCCACCGTGCCGTGGGGCTCAGCTCGGAGGATCTCGTCGCCCACCTGATCGGCGAGGAGCGGGCCAAGGAGGAGGCGGCGGAACTGAGCGCCGCCCACACGACCCTGTACGGCCAGTACTTCGACCGGCTGCCCGCGCTGCGGGACGCCGGACGGTTGCTGCGGCGCCTGGACGGCCAGGGCTGGACGGTGGTCCTGGCGACCTCGGCGAGCGGTGCGGAACTGTCCGCGCTGCGCCGCGCGATCGACGCGGACGACGCCATCACCGCCACCGCGAGCGCCGACGACGTGTCCGAGGGCAAGCCCGCCCCTGAACCCGTCGAGCACGCCCTGGAACTGGCGGGCGTGCCGGCCGAGCGGGCGGTGTTCGTCGGCGACACCGTGTGGGACATGAAGGCGGGCGGCCGGGCCGGGGTGCGCTGCGTGGGTGTGCTGTGCGGCGGTATCCCGCGCGCCGACCTCGAGGAGGCGGGCGCCGAGGCGATCTACGACGATCCGGCCCAGCTGCTCGCGTCCCTCGCGGACAGCCCGTTCGCGCGTCTGTCGTCCGAGCGGTGACGCAGCTCACGTCATAACGCGACAGGACGGGGAGCACGAAGAAGTGGTTCCCCGTTGAACCACACGTGGGTGCGGACGGGACAGTGTCCCCGGGCCTCACCTTTTGCCCACAGGGACGATCGTTCGGCTGAAGCCCTGTGGAGCCTTTCGCCGAGAGGCGACCGCCGTCCGCGCCCACCTCAGGACCGCCCCGACCGTGATTCCCCCGTCCGGTCGGGGCTTTCTTCTGCCCGGACCGGTGCGAAGGGCGCGCGTGCGTAGGGGCGCGCGTGCGACGGGGTGTGGGCTTGACTTCGAGAGCACTCCAATTCGTAGCGTTCCTGGACATGAGCACTGCACAGCACAAGATCGGATCGGGCTTCGACGCCCGCAGCACCGCCGACGACGTCCTCGCCGGCCTCGACCTCACCGGGAAGCTCGCCGTCGTCACCGGCGGCTACTCGGGGCTCGGCCTGGAGACCACGCGTGCACTCACCAAGGCGGGCGCCCGGGTGGTCGTACCGGCTCGCCGTGCCGCCGTCGCCCAGGAGGCCGTGGCGGACCTCGACGGCGTCGAGGTGGACGAACTGGACCTCGGCGACCTCGACAGCGTGCGCGGCTTCGCCGAGCGGTTCCTCGCCAGTGGCCGGTCGATCGACTTCATGATCGACAACGCGGGGATCATGGCCTGTCCGGAGACCCGGGTCGGGCCCGGCTGGGAAGCGCAGTTCGCCACCAACCACCTCGGGCACTTCGCGCTGGTCAACCGGCTGTGGCCGGCGATCGCCCCCGGCGGCGCCCGTGTCGTGTCGGTCTCGTCCCGCGCCCACCACTTCTCGGGGATGCGCTGGGACGACGTCCAGTGGGAGCGGGGTTACGACAAGTGGCAGGCCTACGGGCAGGCCAAGACCGCCAACGTGCTGTTCGCCGTCCACCTGGACAGGCTCGGCCGGGACGCCGGTGTGCGCGCCTTCGCCCTGCACCCCGGCGGCATCCTCACCCCGCTGCAACGGCACCTCCCCCAGGCCGAGATGCGGGAGCGCGGCTGGATCGACGAGAACGGCAACCCTGTCAACCCGCAGGGCTTCAAGACCCCGGAGCAGGGCGCGGCCACCCAGGTGTGGGCGGCGACCTCGCCCCAGCTGGACGGTCTCGGCGGCGTCTACCTGGAGGACTGCGACATCGCCGAGCCCGCTGTCGACGGCGACCAGTCCGGCGGCGTCCGTGACTGGGCGACCGACCCGGAGCAGGCGGCCCGGCTGTGGACGCTGTCGGCGGACCTGACGGGCGTCGACGCGTTCGCGGGCTGAACCGACCCGCACGGCACCCGGCGGCACGCTCCCCGGCAGCGGACCGCCCTCAGGCCACCCGGCAGTAGACACCCCTGTTCCGGCGTCCCGAGGCCTCGGCGAGCGCGGCCAGAGCGGTCACGATGCCGTGGGCGATCTCCGCGGCGACCACCTCGCCGTCCTCGGCTCGCCGCGACCCACGACCGGGCGAGGTCACGGGGCCGGGGCGCCCCGGCCCCGGCTTGGGCCTGTTGCGAGAGTGGCCTCTGCCGCGCGGCGCACAGCCGCTGCGAGAGCGCGAACACCAGGCACCCCGTGTCGTCCTCGGCGACGGCACGGGGTCCGCAGGGCGCGGGCCGCCGTCCTGTCGTCCGGTGCCGTGAAGAACTCGACGACGACGCTCACCGTCAGTCGTCGTCCTCACCGGCGGCCGCGGGGTCGAGGCCCTCGCCGACGGTGTACGTGTCCTTGACCTTCACCTCGGACACGCCTCGGCCCTCGGGGAAGGCCCGTCGCCAGTCGCCGACGACGTGCAACTCGTCGGTACCCATGGCGCGGACGACCATCAGGCCCTCCTCGTGCGCCTTGTACGCCTTCATCCAGAGGTTGGCGAAGGCCTGGGAGCGGATCAGGTGCATCCAGTCGGGGCGGTAGAGCTCCCGGTTGTAGTTCGACTCCCCCATGGTGGAGACGAACTTGGAGTACATCGCCTTCACGTACTCCAGCGTCACCTCGTCGTCCTCGGCGATCGCCCGGTCCCGGGCGTCCTTCAGCGCGACACGGAACTTCTCCAGCAGGCTCTCGGTCGCCCCCGAGGTGAACGACTCGTGGATCTGCGGCGGGTCGCACAGCCCGTACCTCGGACCCGACAGGCGCAGCAGCAGGCGCAGGGTCGGTTCGGTGACCCAGAGGGGGCCGGGTTCGTCGCGGTTGCCGATCGGGTTGGGCAGGTGGTCCTCGTGGTCCCACTCGGGCGGGGTGATCAGATGGACGCCGGCCCGGCGGCGGTCGTGGTCGAAGCCGGTGGAGTGCTCCAACTGGCCGATCGGCAGGTGGGTCTTGAGCGCCGACAGATACGCGCCGTTGATGTCGAGGGCGGTCACCTCGTGGGCGCCGGGCGGGAGTTCGGCACGGGCCCACTTGGGGCGGGCCTCCCAGATCCGGTCGGCGCCGCGGGCGGTCTGCTTGCGCAGGATGTCCGGGATCCAGGGGTGCGCCACGACGTCGTAGCGGCCGCCCTTGCGGGTCTCGTCCAGCAGCGCCATGGCGTCCGGGATCGCCCGTTTGACCAGGGCCGCGGTCGCCGCCTCCAGATCACCGTCGTGCTTCTCCAGGGCCGCGGCCACCGCGGTCCCGATCAGGTCGGTCTCCTGCGCGGCGGCGGTCTGGAGACGACGGCCGACGGGGACGACCCGGACGGGCTCGGTGGCACGCTCGGCGCGCGCCCGGACCGGAGCGCGGCGCCCGGCGGCGGCCCGCCCGGCAGGAGCCTCGGCCTCGGGCCCGGCACTGCGGCGCTCCGGGGACGCGGACCGGGCGCTCTCGGCACGGCCGGCCTCCGGCGACGTCGGCCGGGCGCTCTCGGCATGCCCGGGGTCCGGTGACGCGGGGCGGGCGTGTTCGGCATGCCCGGGATCCGGGGACGCGGGGCGGGCGTGTTCGGCGGGGTCGGGTGCCGCCGAGCCCGTCGTACCGCAGTCGGCCGGGTCGAGGTGCTGGGGGAACCCGGCGACCTGATGGTGGGCCGGCGCGCCGCACAGCACGCACGGCCGGGGTGCGGCGAGGGCCTCGACCTCGTCGGACTCACCCACGTCGGCGCCGACGGCCTCGGACTCCGCTTCCTTGGCGTCGTCGGGGTCGTCCTCGGCAGCGGTGGTGTCGAGAGCCGCCTGCGCCGCGAGCTTGGTGCGGGCCCCCTCCAGGAAGTACGCGTACTTCTCGCGCACCTCCCCGGCCGGGTCCCGTCCCGTCTCCCACCCGCCGACCGTGGACGGGCTCACGCCGAGGGCCTGGGCCACCTGGGCGCGGGAGAGACGGAGCCCCTCCCGCAGTTCACGCCGTACGTCGGCGGGCGGCAGCGGCACCTCCTGGCGGGCGGCGGCCAGCAGCGCGTCGATCGCCTCAAAGCCGGTCATCGGGTCACCGCCGCGGATCCGTGGGTACGGCGCCGGCGCGCGGGCAGCGTCTCGCACGCCCGGGTCGGTCCGGCGAGCAGGTCGAGCACGTCGATGCCGAAATGCGTGGCGAGCGCGTCGCAGTCGGCCAGGCTCCAGGCGGCGCTGCCGGACTGACGGCGGCTCACCTGCGCCTGGCTCACCCCGAGGGCGACGGCGACGTCCGCCTGTGACTCACCCGTCGCGTGCATCAACGCGGCGACCGAAGACCTCACACGTTCTCCCAAGGACAGTCCCACCCCATCCACCCTACCCGGCCTCATGCGTCAACCGTATGAACCATGCCGGGAGCGCAATCGCGGCGTCGCATGCCGTGGCCCGGGTACTCGGGGCGTTCCCGTCGAAGCGGCATGCCCGAGAGGAGCCGAAGGTGAGCAGGATTGTGGTGACGGGCGCGACCGGCAACGTGGGCACGAGTGTGGTGCGTCTGCTGTCGGAGGATCCGGAGGTCGACTCCGTGCTGGGGCTGGCGCGGCGGATCCCTGACTGGTCGCCCCGGAAGACGGAGTGGTCGGCGGTCGACCTGGCGTCCGAGCGGGCCGATCTGGCCAAGGAGTTCGCGGGTGCGGACGCGGTGGTGCATCTGGCCTGGGCGTTCCAGCCGACGCACGACCCGGCGACGACCTGGCGGACCAACGTCCTCGGTTCGATCCGGGTGTTCGAGGCGGTGGCGGCGGCCGGGGTGCCGGCGCTGGTGCACGCCTCGTCGGTCGGCGCGTACTCGCCGGGCTCGAAGGACGCGGCCGTGGACGAGTCGTGGCCGACGCACGGCTGGCCGGACGCCGCGTACTGCCGGGAGAAGGCGTATCTGGAACGGGCCCTGGACACGTTCGAGCGGGACCATCCGGAGGTGCGGGTGGTGCGGATGCGGCCGGCGTTCCTGTTCAAGCGGGAGTCGGCGAGCGAACAGCGCCGGATCTTCGGTGGCCGGTTCCTGCCGGGCCAGCTGGCCCGCCCGGAGCTGCTGCCGTTCCTGCCCGACATCCCGGGGCTGCGGGTGCAGGCGCTGCACACGGACGACGCGGCGAAGGCGTACCGGCTCGCGATCCACTCCGATCTGCGCGGTGCCTTCAACCTGGCGGCCGAACCCCCGGTCGACGCCGAACTCCTCGGTGAGATGCTGGGCGCCCGCCGGGTCCGGCTGCCCCGCGGCGCGGTCCGCTCGGCGGTCGCCGCCGCCTGGGGGCTGCATCTGCTGCCCGCCTCCCCGCATCTCTTCGACGCGGTGCTGCGGCTGCCGCTCATGGACTGCACCCGGGCCCGCACGGAGCTGCGCTGGCGGCCGGACCACACGGCCCACGAGGTGCTCGAGGAGTTCCTGAAGGGCCTCCAGCAGGGTGCGGGGGCCGACACGGAACCTCTGCGGGGGCGGAAGGTGGGCTGACAGGACGACGCCGGTGCCGTCCGAGGACGGCACCGGCGTCCGCGCCGGGACGGTCAGCCGCTGGGCTCGTCCGGCACCGGGTGCTCGGACTGGACGTTCCCCGAGCGCGGGGCGCCCTGGCGGCCGGTGCCCGCCTCGTCGGTGTCGGGGACGTCGGTGTCGGACTCGTCCTTCTCCGCGTCACCGTTGTCGGCGTCGTCCTGGTCGGCGGCGGCCTCGTCGGGAGTCGCCTCCCAGGGGTCCTCGCCCTCACCTGCCACCTGGTCCGGCATGTCCCGCGGTACGGGCTCGCCGTCAGGGCCTATGCGGTGGTGGTCGGCCATGGCGTCCTCCCTTCTCGTCGTACGGGTTTGTCGTACGGGCGACACGCGAGTACCTCTGCCCCCACCGGTGAAACCCTCAGTACGGGGCCCGCTCCTCCAGGGCCGTGCGCCAGGCCGGGTGGGGACCCGCGGGCGCGGGCTCGGGGCGGCGGCCGCCGCGGCCGAAGAAGTCGGCCAGGGGCAGGATCGCGGCGCCCACGGTGACCGCGTCGGGGCCGAGCCTGCCGAGGTCGATGGTGACCTTCTCGGCCGGGTGCCGCAGGGCGTAGGAGGCGGCGTGGCGGCGTACGGCGGGCAGGAAGCGGGTGCCGAGCTGGAGACCGGCCCAGCCGCCGATGAGGATGCGCTCGGGCTGGAAGAGGTTGATCAGGTCGGACAGCCCGGCGCCCAGGTATTCGGCGGTCTCCTCCAGCACGGACAGCGCCACCGGGTCGGGCACGCCGTCGTCGGCGGGGTAGGCGGCGGCCAGCATCGCGGTCAGCGCGGTCTCCTCGTCGGTGCCCTCGGCCGGTCGGCCGCCCGCCTCGCGCCAGCGGTCGAGGAGCGACTCGGCGCCCGCGTACGCCTCCAGACAGCCGAGCGCACCGCAGCGGCAGCGGCGGCCCCGGACCCGTACCGTCAGGTGCCCCCATTCGACCGCCCGGCCGTTCTCCACCTCGGGCGTGACCAGGCAGGCGCCGACGCCGGAGCCGAAGAGGACGACGACCGCGTTGTGCGCCCCGCGGCCACCGCCGAACCACATCTCGGCCTGACCGAGGGTCTTGGCGCCGTTGTCGATGAAGTAGCGGACGGTGTCCGGCAGCGGGGAGCTGGAGCGGAGCAGGGCCTCCAGCGGGACGGCGTCCCAGCCGATGGTCTGCCCATGGACCACGGCGCCCCGGTCCGGGGTGTGCTCGACGATGCCGGGGACGCCGATGCCGACGCCGAGAAGCTTCTCGGGAGCGGTACCGGCGGTGGCGAGCACCTCGGCGACACCGTCGCGGATGTGCTCGACGATGCCCTCGACCTCGTACCGGCGCTCGGTCAAGGGGCGTTCCGCGCGGGCGAGTTCGGTGAGGGTCAGGTCGAACAGCTCGACGCGCACCCGGGTCTCGCCGACGTCCACGCCGATCATGTGGCCGCTGCCGGGCGCCACTCTCAGCAGGGTGCGCGGCCGGCCGCCGTCGGAGTCGACGCTGCCGGCCTCCTCCAGCAGGCCGTCGGCGACCAGGTCGGCGACGACGTTGCTGACGGATCCGGAGCTGAGGCCGGTCGCCGGGCCGAGCTCGAAGCGGCTGAGAGGGCCGTCGAAGTACAGCCGTTGCAGCACGGCCGTACGGTTGGCCCGCCGCAGATCCCGCACCGTGCGCCCGTTCCGCCCCGCCATGTGGCCCCCTTCGAACCCTGTCCGACCTGCAACATACCGCTGCGGGAACACTTTCCAAAGCCCTTAATTCACGATGTGAACTATGAGAGCTCCGCGATCTCGGTCAGCGCGGCCACCAACTGCGGCGCAACCGCTTCCTGTCGCCACCGGCACTGCTCCTCGTCCATCTCGCGCGGGACGGTCTCGGTGAGCATGATCAGGTAGAGGTAGGCGCGGTAGAGCGCGTAGCGCAGCCGGGCCGGGACGTCGAAGTCCGCCCGGCCGCCCGCTTGCCGGTATCCACCCAGGAACGCCTCGTCGGTCCTGATGTCGCCGAGCAGCGCGAGGGAGACGAAGTCGGCGAGGGGGTCGCCCCAGAACATGCGCTCGCCGTCGATGAGTCCGCCGATCCGGGGCTGTCCCGCCACGCGTTCCACCAGGATGTTGCCGTTCCACAGGTCGAAGTGGACGAGGCGCGGGACGGTCACCTCCTCCAGCGCGGGGTAACCGGGCTCAAGGGCGGCGGCCACCTCGTCGACGGGGCGGGGCAGTTGGGCGCCGTAGTCGCGGGCGTCGTCCAGGACCGCGTCGAGCATCCCGGTGAACGCGGTCCGCCAGTCGGGGGCGAGCGGGCCGAGGGCACCGGAGGGGTAGCCGAACGCGGTCCCCCGCACGCGGTGCAGCCGGGCCACCTGGCGGCCCAACTCCTCACGCAGGCGGGCCTGTTCGGAGTCCGTGAACCGGCCGTCCCAGGGGTCGCCGGGGACGGCCGTCATCAGCAGGTCCGGCCCGAGGACGACGACCCGGGGCGCCGGCACGTCGGCCTCGGCGGCGCCCCGGTAGAACTCCGCCTCGGACACGAGGAGTCGGCGCTCGTGCCGCAACCCGGGGACGCTCTGAGCGGGCGGCACCTTCAGCACATGCCGGGTGCCGTCGTCGAGGACGAGTTCCTCGACCGTGTTGTAGGTGCCGCCGGTCAACGGGCGCAGGCGGGTGAGGCGTTCGGGGGGCAGGCCCGCCTCCTCCAGCATGTGCCGGGCCCTCGCCCAGGAGTCCACCACCGAACGCCCACCCCTCCCCTGCGCCGCGCTCCGGTCAGCCGGCCGCGTACACGTCCTCGACGTACCGGCCCTCCGCGATCAAGGCGTCGAGCCACTCCTCGGCGGCCTCCCCGTCGGCGTCCACCGCGTCGGCGTCCGCCGTGTGCTTCCGGTACAGGGTACGGAACGCGTCCCGCACACCCGGCGCCGTCCGCCTACCGCCGCCGCGGACGTAGGCAAATTCGCTGGCTCCTTGTCCCAGGGGCCGTCTATCCTCTGGAACCTAGAGGTACTAGTTTTTTTACCTTCGTCTTTCGGCTGTAACATGGCACCCCCAGGAGGCATTCCATGAGATCACTCACCGAGCGCGACATCCGCGAGTCCTTCGTCAACTGCTCGAAGGGCGAGGCCAAGCGGGTGGCCGTACCGCACGACCTCGACGAACGCCCGTGGGACGACCTGGACTTCTTCGGCTGGCGAGATCCCGGGGCACCCGACCGGACCTATCTGGTCAGTGAGCGCCAGGGTCGGCTCGTCGGGCTGTCGATGCGCCTGGCGTCCGCGCACCGCGGCTTCCTGCACCGCAGCATGTGCTCGCTGTGCCTGACGACGCATCCGGGAGGCGGTGTCTCGCTGATGACCGCCCGCAAGGCCGGCGCGGCGGGGCGCGAGGGCAACTCGGTCGGCTTGTACATCTGCACCGACCTGGCCTGTTCGCTCTACGTCCGTGGCAAGAAGGTCCCCAAGAGCACGCTGCGGATCGAGGAGAGTCTCACCGTGGCGGAGCAGGTCGCCCGGACCACGGGCAACCTGTCCGCCTTCCTCGACAAGCTGGACGCCTGACTCGGTCCGACGCGTGACTCGGTCCACGGCGAGCACGCGTCCCGGAGCCGGGCCGCCGCGACCCGCGCGGGCGCCCGCACCCGACCCCGGGAACGGCGGCGTCCGGGCACCCTCGGTCACACCGTGTCCGAGGCCCCCGGCCGCCACTGCGGGTCGCGGCCCAGGAAGGCGAGCAGCGCGTCGGCCCTGCCGGAGCCGGCCGGCACCTCGACCGCCGGTGCGAACACCCGGTAGGAGTCGCGGAGGTGGTCCACGAGGTGTTCCGCGACCGGCCAGATCCCCTCGGCGAGCTCCTCCGTCAGCGGCCGGTCCTGGCCCGTCGCCACGGCGATGTCCCAGGCGTGCACGGCCGCGTCCATGGCCGCCGCCCCGGCGGCGAGGTGCGGTGGGAGCGGCCCGAGCGGTGTCGGCACCTCGGTCGCGTCGGCGGGCAGGTCCCGGTACGCGCCCTCGACCATGCGCAGCACCTCCTCCAGCTCCGCCGACGGGTCCGCCGCGAGCGCGTCGGCCGGGTCGAAGGGGTCGGAGTCCGGACGGCCACCGGTGATCGCCAGGCCGTAGCCCTGCTGGTCGATGCGGGCATGATTGAGAACCTGCCGCGCGGTCCACTCGGAACACGGCGTCGACGCGCCCCACGCCGACGCCGGGACCGCCGCCACCACCTCGCGCACATAGCCGTGCGCCGCCATCAGAACCTCGAGCCCCTGGGTGTCCGCCATCACTGCTCTCCCCAACATGCCGTCGACGGGTTTGTGCTAACAATTTAGGCGGGATTGCGGACAGTTACGGTCCGCAATGCTTCAACAAGGTGCGACTGTGGAAGTGGGACAGCCTGAGGATGCGAGATGTACGTGAGTGGACGGCGTTCCTGGTGCGCTGGGTGAAACGGCGCCGGGACCCGGTGGTCGTACAGACGCTGCGGTCGGCGGCCGCGGCGACGGTCGCCTACGTCATCGCGCTCCGGCTCAGTCCCGAGGCGGCCCCGCTCACCGCGCCCCTGACCGCGCTCCTGGTCGTCCAGGTCACGCTCTACGCCACGCTCACCAACGGCATCCGCCGGGTCA
This sequence comes from Streptomyces sp. NPDC034103, assembly GCF_055575395.1. NCBI lineage: Bacteria > Bacillati > Actinomycetota > Actinomycetes > Kitasatosporales > Streptomycetaceae > Streptomyces > Streptomyces sp. NPDC034103. The sequence continues at coordinate 91,909 of NZ_JBVISS010000020.1, forward strand.
ACGCCGTGGTGACCGGCGTCCTCGTCGCCATCGCCTTCAGCCTGCTGGTCGGCCTGACCTGGTGGAGTCTCGGCCTGCTGATCCTGGCCTCGCTGGCGGTCGGGCGCCTGGTCAGAGTCGACGAGTACGTCCCCGAGGTGGCGATCAGCGCGATGCTGGTCCTCGGCGTCACCACCGTCGGCGACACCGCCTGGGCGCGGGTGCTGGAGACGCTGATCGGCGCGGTCGTCGGGCTCGCCTGCAACCTGCTGCTCGCGCCGCCGGTGTGGGTGGACGAGGCGGGCGAGTCGATCGAGGGGCTGGCCCGCCGGGTACGCCAGCTGATGCTGAGCATGGGCGAGGAGGCCGCGGGTCGCACGCCCGTCGAGCGCGCCACCGAGCGGCTGTACGAGGCGCGCCGTCTGGACCACGACATCGTCGAGGTGGACGGGGCCCTGAAGCAGGCCGAGGACAGTCTGCGGCTCAACCCGCGCGTGAAGGAGGGCCTGCTGCACCGGGTGGTGCTGCGGACCGGTCTGGACACGCTGGAGATCTGCACGGTCGTGCTGCGGGTGCTCGCGCGCACCCTGACCGACCTCGCCAAGGAACGCGAGTCCGAGCCGTTGTTCGCGCCGCAGGCGGGCGCCGCCGTGGAACAGCTGCTGTCGGAGATCGCCGACGCGGTGGTGAGCTTCGCGGTCCTGGTCACCACGGACGTCACGCTGAGCGCCGAGTCCGCCGAGGAACGGCTCGCCTCCCAGCTCCGGCAGGCCTCGGCCACCCGCGACAAGCTCGCCCAGCTGCTCCTGGAGGAGGTCCAGCGCGACGTCCGCCAGTGGCAGCTGCACGGCGCCGTGCTGACCGAGGTCAACCGGATCCTGGACGAGCTGGACACCGAGCACCGCTCGCGCCGCCTCCTGGAGGAGCTGGACCGCACCTCACGGGAACAGCGCGAACGCATGCCGCGGCTGACCCGCGTGCAGGAACGGCTGCGCAGGAGCCGCCGTCCCGCCCTCGCCCGTCGTCCCAGGTGACGCGGTCCCCGTCCGGTCGACGGTGACCTGCGCGGCCGTTTGCGCGAGCGGGGTGGTCCGCGTCAGGGTGGTGGCGGCCGAGGCAACCGACCACTCGAGGTGTGTGCATGGGCAGGGGCGACTGGAGCAGGCGTCGATTCGTCGGCGCCCTCGCGGGGACGGCGGCCGCGGCGGCGGGCTGCGGCGACACGCCCGGCCCCCGGGCGTCGGCACCCTCGACGACCCCGGCCGCCCGCGCCCCGCGGGCGAGCACTCCGGGCGCGTCAGCGACGCCGACCGGCCCCCGCCCCTTGTACCTCGGTACGTACACCTCCGTCGAGGGCGGCGGCTCGGGCATCGGCCTCGCGACGTACGACCCGGTGACCGGCGAGGTGAAGGGGGCGAAGACGATCGAGGGCGTCCGCGACCCCTCGTACCTCGCCCTTCATCCGAACGGCGACACGCTGTACGCGGTCAACGAGCGGGACCAGGGCGCCGTGACCGCCGTACGGCTCTCCGACCGCGAGGTGCTGGGCAGCCGCGCCACCGGCGGCGCCGCGCCCTGCCACTTGTCGGTGCATCCGGGCGGGCGGTGGCTGCTGAGCGCCAACTACGGTTCCGGCAGCGTGGCCGTGCACCCCCTCGACGCCTCGGGGGCGATCGGCGAACGCGCCGACCTCGTCACCCACTCCAGCCCCGCCCCGGGCCCCGGTCAGGACGGTCCGCACGCCCACCAGATCGTCACGAGTCCCGACGGCGGCCATGTGCTCGCCGTGGACCTGGGGACCGACACCGTCTACAGCTACCGGCTCGACGAGCGGACCGGGAAGCTGACCGAGGTCGCGCGGGCGCGGACCCGGCCGGGCGCCGGACCGCGCCATCTGACCTTCCACCCCGGGGGCCGGTACGCCTACCTGGCCGACGAGGTCGACAACACGGTCGCCGTGTGCGCCTACGACGCGCGGACCGGCCGCCTCACCGTCGGCGAGACCCGGCCCACGGGCACGGGGTCGGGCACCAGCTACCCGGCGCAGCTGCTGGTGACGTCGAACGGCGCGTTCGCCTATCTCGCCAACCGCGGCCACAACAGCCTCACCCGGTACGCGGTGGAGGCGGCCGGCGCCCGGCTCCGGCTGCTCGACACGGTGCCGGTGGACGGGGACTTCCCGCGGCAGATCGCCTTCTCGCCGGACAGGGCGCTGCTGTTCGCGGCGAACCAGCGCTCCAGCACCGTGAGCGTGTTCCACGTCGACCCGGACAGCGGCCGACTGCGGCTCGCGGGCGAGCCGTTCGCCTCACCCGTCGCCGTCTGCGCGCTGCCGCTGTAGGGCACGCGGGCAGGCCGCGGCGGCCGCCTGCCCGAGCAGGACGTGCATCCGCTCGGTGAGCTGCGCGACGTCGTCGGCCGGCCGGTGGAAGGGCAGGCGTACGTCGCCGTGGGCGCGGGTGCGCTCGATGCGCAGGGTCAGTCCGTGGCGGTCGACGGCGACCGGCTGGACCTTCACCGCTCCGTGCAGGCTGTCGGGCTCGACGAGCCGGGTGAGCCGCTCGACCGCGTCGGGGTGGCAGTCGGCGAGGTGGGTCAGCAGCCGGGCCTCGGCGGTGGCCAGCGGGTCGGGTACGGCGGCGGCGTACTCGTCGAGGTCGACGACCACGGCACCCGACGGTCGGCGCAGCACCACGCGGGTGGCCTGGAACGCCAGTTTGCCGTCCTCGGGGACGAACCAGCCGGCGAGCCAGAGCCGGGCGCGGACACGGTGGCGCACGGGGACCGGCGAGACGTCCGCGAACTCCAGTACGGCGGACGGCTCCCCGCGGGGCGCGCAGATCGCGGCCGCGAGCAGGGCGCTGTCCTCCGGCACGTCCAGCAGCACCCGGCCGTCGCCGGTCACGGTGTGCGCGCCGACGAACTCCTCGCGTCCGCCGTCCGCGGTCACCGCGCAGGACCACGCGGTGGCGAGCAGCGAGCGCGCCTGCTCCGCCGCGGCAGGCGCGGCCGCCCAGCCCTGGCCGTCAACCGTCCCAGCACCCATCCCAGATCTCCTTAGGTAAGCCTCGCCTAACCTAGCCGAGATCCGGGTGTGGGCCAACCAGCGCCCTCATCTTTTACGGGTGCTTTCCGGTGCGGGCCTTTTTCGGTGCTTTTCGATCTCGCCCGTCGCCCCTTTCCGGCGCGGCGCGCTCAGGATGCGATGACGCCCAACAGGGCCCGGGTGCACAGGTCGCGCACCTGCTCGCGCGTGTGCCCTGATCCGCGCAGCCACTCCAGGCAGACCGCGGTGGTGAAGGCCAGCCAGCCGCGCACGGCCAGCTCGACGTCGGGCCGCGCCTCGAAGGCGGCACCGAACTCCGGGTCCGCGGCCAGCGCCGCGAGGATCTGGCGTTCCTGCGCGGCGAGCGAACGCTGGTAGACCTCGCGCACGGCCTGGTCCCCCGCCGCGTCGGCCCGGTGGAAGGCCCGGAAACCGTGCGCGTGGACCTCGACGTACTCCAGGAACGTGTCCAGCCCGGCGGTCAGTTGCTCGCGCACCGGGACGCCGGGGACGGCCGCGGTCATCCGCAGCATCCGGGTGCTCTCGCGCTCGACGACCGCCGCGAAGAAGTCCCGCTTGGTCGGGAAGTAGTGGTACAGCAGCCCGCGCGAGACCCCGGCGATCTCGGCGACGCGCTCGATCCACACGTCGTCGTACGGACTCTCCGAGAACAGCCGCGCGCCGACGGCGAGGAGCTGCTCGCGGCGCTCCTCCGTGCTGAGTCGACGGCGTGCGCGTGCTTCCTGCCCGGCGGCCATGCCAGCACTTTACTTGACGCCGGTTCACCAGCGGGATCAGACTGGGACGCGCTATTGAACCCACGTACAACACGCGCAACTCGCAGGCGGAGCAAGGGAGATGGCGGCATGGCGGACACGATGCCCGCGAACGGACTGCCGAAGGGGTTCCGCAGCGCCGAGCAGGGCTGGCCCGAGCTGCACCGCATCCCGCACCCGCCGCGCCGCCTCCCCCTGCTGGGGGACGTGCTCGGGGCCAACCGGGCCACCCCGCTCCAGGACTCCCTCAGATACGCCCGCATGCTGGGGCCGATCTACCGGCGCAAGGCCTTCGACCGGGAGTTCGTGTTCGTCTGGGGCGGTCGGCTCGCGGCCGACCTCGCCGACGAGACCCGCTTCGCCAAGCACGTCGGCCTCGGCGTCGCCAACCTGCGGCCGGTCGCCGGCGACGGCCTCTTCACGGCGTACAACCACGAGCCGAACTGGCAGCTGGCGCACGACGTGCTGGCGCCGGGCTTCAGCCGGGAGGCGATGGAGGGTTACCACCCGATGATGCTGGCCGTGGCCGAGCGGCTCACGGACCACTGGGACCGCGAACTCGCCGCGGGGCACGCGGTCGACGTGCCCGGGGACATGACCAAGCTGACCCTGGAGACGATCGCGCGGACCGGGTTCGGTCACGACTTCGGTTCCTTCGAGCGGGATCGCCCGCATCCCTTCATCACGGCGATGGTGGGCACACTCACCTACGCGCAGCGGCTGAACTCGGTGCCCTGGCCGTGGTTGCTGGGCAAGGCCGCGCGGCGCAACGAGGCCGACATCGCGTGTCTCAACCGCACGGTCGACGAGCTGGTCCGGGTCCGGCGCGAAGGCGGCGGGAACGGCGGGGACGGCGACCTCCTCGACCGGATGCTGGAGACGGCCCGCCCCGGGACCGGGGAACGGCTGTCCGCGCAGAACGTCCGCCGCCAGGTCATCACCTTCCTGGTCGCCGGTCACGAGACGACCTCGGGCGCGCTCTCCTTCGCCCTGCACTACCTCGCCCGGCACCCCGACATCGCGGCACGCGCGCGTGCGGAGGTGGACCGGGTCTGGGGCGACGCGCCGGTACCGGGCTACGACCAGGTGGCCAAGCTGCGCTATGTGCGCCGGGTGCTGGACGAGTCGCTGAGGCTGTGGCCGACGGCGCCCGCCTTCGCCCGGGAGGCCACCGAGGACACGGTGCTCGCCGGGGACCACCCGATGCGGCGGGGCGCGTGGACGCTGGTCCTCACCCCGATGCTGCACCGCGACCCCGAGGTGTGGGGCGCCGACGCCGAGCGCTTCGACCCGGACCGCTTCGACCCCAAGGCGGTACGCACCCGTGCCCCGCACACCTTCAAGCCGTTCGGGACGGGCGCGCGCGCCTGCATCGGCCGGCAGTTCGCCCTGCACGAGGCCACCCTGGTCCTCGGCCTGCTGCTGCGCCGCTACGAGTTCCGGGCCGATCCGGCCTACCGGCTCCGGGTGACGGAACGGCTGACGCTGATGCCGGAGGGGCTGCGGCTGCACCTGTCGCGCCGACACGTGCCCGCGCCGCTGCCCTCGCCGGGGGCTGCCGAGGAGTCGCCGGCCTCGCCGGTGGCCTCGGAGTCGGGGTGCCCTGTGCACGGGGGTGCTGACTGAGGGGAATGTGGAGTGCGCGACGCGGGGGCGCGGTTCGCGGGGGCGCGGTTCGCGGGGGCGGCTGCCCAGGGGGCGGGCCGGCTCAGGGGCCCGTCCAGTGGCCCGGGCGGGTCAGCGCACCCGGCAGGCGGGTGCCCGCGCTGCCCCGGGCCGCGTTCAGCTGCGGCTGGGTGAGGAAGAAGGCGCCGGTCAGGTCGGCGTCGGTGAGGTCGGTGTCGCGCAGGTCGGCACCGATCAGGTCCGCGCCCCGCAGATCGGCACCGGTGAGGTCGGCGGCGATCAGACAGGCGCCGCGCAGGTTGGCGCCGCGCAGGTCGGCGCCCTTGAGGCGGGCGCCCACGAGATCGGCGCCCCGACGGTCCTTCTTCTTGCCCCGGGTGCCCGCGCGGACCAGTTCGCTGGTCCGCAGCAACAGGACGTTGACCTCCTGACGGTGCGCGGGGACGTCCAGCGCACCGAGCTCGGCCGGAGTGCGGAGCGTGAGTGCCTCCGTCCGCTCCAGCATGCGGCGCAGGTCGGCGTGGACCGGGCGGGCCGCGGGCAGGGTGAGGGCTTCGGTGAGGTACCAGAGCAGTTCGTGCAGCTGCCGGACCACCGGGAACAGGTCGAACATCTCGCGGGCCCGCTCACGGGGGCCCGTACGCCAGTCCCGGCCGCCGAAGGTGACCTGTGAGACCTTCTGCCCGGCGCCGAAGCAGTCGTAGACCGTGCAGCCGTTGTAGCCCCGCTGCCGCAGCCGGGCGTGGATGCCGCAGCTGTGGTCGTCCTGGAGGTTGACGCAGGGGGTGCCGGCCGGCTTGTCGCGCGCGAAGTCCGCCGAGGCCGCGAAGGGCAGGGCGACGCAGCACAGCCCGAAACAGCTCGCACAGTCGCCGCGCAGGCCGACGGGACCGGCTATGTGATCTTGCATGGTGTCCAGGATACGAAACCGACCTCACCGGTGAATTTTCCGGGCTGTGCGGGTCTCCACATACGGAGGAGAACGAAGTCGGCTACCACTGAGGGGCAGGCCGACGGAAAACAGGAGCAGCGCCCCGACCAGACCTGGAGAGCTTTCATGTGCAGCCACCAGCCCGCGTGCCCCAGCGCCGACAGCGCGGACCACCACGCCGCGATCATCGTGTCGTCCCACCCCGAGCAGGGCTGGCACCTGCTGTGCAACGGCACGATCGTCTTCGACGACACCGGTGAACTCCTCCCGGACGGGCGCGCGGTGAGCCCGCACCGTCCGCTCGGCCCGCTGGTCGCCGCCGCCTGACCCGTTCCGCCGGGGGGACGGCCGCGCGGAGTGGAAGTCCCGCTATCGGCCGAAGAGCTCGAAGGCGACGGCCGGTTTTCCGCCGAACCGCTCCCCCACCGCCGTGGCGTTGCCGGTGAGGAAGTCGCGGGCGTATGTCTCCGGGTCCTGGTCCGTCAACGCCTCGATGTACGTGCGGTGTTCGAGCAGTGAGCGCACCGCGCGCTCCAGACCGGCGGAGGCGTCGGCCGCGTGGGTGGGGGTCGACGAACCCGCGACGGCGACCCAGCGGACGCCGTTCCAGGGTTCCAGACCCCGCTCCCCCAGCTCCGGGAAGATCCAGCGGTTCCCGGCGTCGGCGGCCGCGTCCAGGGTCGCGCGGCCCACCGCCACGTGGTCCGGGGTGTTCCAGGCGACGCCGCCCCAGGTGTCGCGGTGGTTGAGGGTGATGACCAGCTCGGGGCGGTGGCGGCGGATCGCGGCGGCGATGTCGCGGCGCAGGTCCACGCCGTACTCGACCACGCCGTCCTCGTGGTCGAGGAACTCCACCGTCGACACCCCCACGACCGCCGCGCTGGCCCGCTGCTCCCGTTCGCGCAGCGGTCCGCACCGGGCGGGGTCGAGGGTGTCGATGCCGGCCTCGCCGCGGGTCGCGAGGACGTAGGAGACCTCGCGTCCGGCGTCGGTCCAGGCGGCGATCGCCGCCGAGCAGCCGTACTCCAGGTCGTCCGGGTGGGCCACGACGGCGAGGGCGCGCTGCCAGTCCTCGGGCATCGGCTGGAGCTGAGTGATCGTCGGATCGGTCATGCCCGCAGACTAGTGCCGCGGCACCAGCCCGCGACTGCGCCGTGGCCCCCGGATCACGCCTCGTCGCGGGTGAGGGCCAGCAGCCGGTCCAGGACGCGCGGGCCGCCCGCCCGGACGCCGTCGTGCTCGAACTCGTCGGTCACCCAGGTGCGCAGGCCGCGGACGGCCCGGGCGGTCCGCAGGGAGTGGGCGGTGTCGACGTACATGTCGTCGTGGTAGACGGCCGCGGCGACCGGTACCTCGTTGGCGGCGAGGCGGGCGCCGTCGTAGAGGGGGGTCCAGTCGGTGCGGGCGGCGAGGAGTTCGGCGGTCTCGCGCAGGGGGCGCAGCGCCGGGTCGTTCTCGAACATCCAGGGGTGGATGGACTCGCCGGTGAACTGCAGCGGTCCCTCGCCCGCGAGCGTCTTGGCGGCGTCGAACTGCGGGAACTCGGCGCGGACCCGCTCGGCCGACCAGGCGGTGGGGCGGTCGTCCTGTCCGTAGATCGCCTCGTGGACGAGGGCGTAGAGGGGGTGGCCGCCGTACGACAGGAGGTTCTGGACCTGTTCCTGGAACGCGTCGGACAGGGCCGTGCCGTGCGGGGTGCGCACGAAGGCGTCCTCCAGGAGGAAGTGCAGGCGGTGGCTGCCGTCGCCGGTGCCGAGGAGGATGCCGAGGGACTGGAACGCCTCGACGGTGAGGCGGTAGCCGTTGGGCAGGACGACCTCGTGGTTCAGGAGGTGCTCGGCGATCCGGCGGGCCCGCTGGACGTCCTGCGGGTAGCGGGCGTAGTGGGCGGCGACCTTGCGCTCGATGCGCGGGTAGGCGGCCCGGTAGACGTCGTCGGCGTGCGCGTCGAGGGAGGGCAGACCGCCGGTGATCACGGCGGCGCTGAGGCCCTCGGGGGCGGTGGAGAGGTAGGTGACCGCGCAGAAGCCGCCGAAGCTCTGGCCGAGGACGGTCCAGGGGGCGCCGCCGGTGACCGCGGGGCGGATCGCCTCGCAGTCGCGGACGATCGAGTCGCCGCGGAAGCGGGTGAGGTAGTCGGCCTGCGCGGCGGGGCCGCCGCGCAGCGGGAGGGTCTGCCGGTTGGCGGGGGTGGAGTGGCCGGTGCCGCGCTGGTCCAGGAGCAGGACGCGGTACTCCTTCAGGGCGCGGCCGAGCCAGCCGGGTGTGCCGACGAAGCGGTTCGCGCCGAAGCCGGGGCCGCCCTGGAGGTAGACCAGCCAGGGCAGGTCCTGCCGTGCCTTGTCCCCGGCGACCACCTCACGGGCGTAGAGCTCGATCGTCTCCCCCGCGGGGTCGTCGTGGTCGAGGGGCACGGTGAAGCGGCGGTCGGTGAGGACGACGCCGGGCTGGCGGTAGGTCGCGGTCAACAGGTCTCCCGGGACGGACGGACAGGGGCGGGCGCGTCCCAGTTCAGCACATGTCCGTCCGGTGTCCGATCCCCCGGGATCATGAAGACGTACTGAACCGTGGATCAGCGGGCGGACAGGCTGGAGCGGCGTACGACCAGTTCCGGCTGGAGGACGACCCGGCGGTGCTCGTGCCGGCGTGGAGCGGTCTCCGCCTCGGTCTCCTCCAGCAGCAGTTCGGCGGCGAGGGCGCCCATGGTGACAGCGGGCTGGCGGACCGAGGTGAGGGGGACGGCCGCGGCGGCGGCGAACTCGATGTCGTCGTAGCCGACGATGGCGAGGTCGTCGGGGACGTTTATCCCGGCCGCGTACATGGCCTGCAGGACGCCGAGGGCGAGGAGGTCGTTGGCGCAGAAGACGGCGGTGGGTCGGTCGGCGAGGCCGAGGAGGCGGGCGCCGGCGTCCCGGCCGGCGGCGACGTCGAGGCGCTCGGTGGGCAGTTCGCGCAGCACCTCGGGGGCGAGCCCGGCCTCGGCGAGCGCGTTGAGGGCGCCGGTGCGGCGGTCGCGGACCTGGTTGAAGCCGGGCGGGCCGCTGACGTAGGCGATGGTGCGGTGTCCGGCGTCGATCAGGTGGCGCACCGCGAGCGCGCCGCCGGCGACGTCGTCGACGGAGACCGAGCACTCCGTGGTGCCCTCGGCGACCCGGTCGACGAGGACGAAGGGGATGCCGTGACGCCGGAAGGTGTCGATGTTGCGGCCGGTCGCGTCGGCGGGGGTGAGCAGCACGCCCCGGACCCGCTGCTCGGCGAAGAGGGAGAGGTACTCGGCCTCCTCGCCGGGGCTCTGCGCGCTGTTGCAGACCATCACGCCGAGCCCGGCGTCCCGGGCGGCCCGCTCGGCGCCGCGCGCGACGTCCACGAAGAACGGGTTGCCCATGTCGAGGACGAGCAGCCCCATGATCCGGCTGCGGCCCGCGCGCAGTTGGCGCGCGGACTCGCTGCGGACGTAGCCGAGCCGGTCGATCGCGGACAGGACCCGGGCCCGGGTCTCGGTGGCGACGGAGTCCGGACGGTTGATCACGTTCGACACCGTGCCCACCGAGACTCCGGCGGCACGGGCGACGTCCTTGATACCCACCGACTGGGCCATCGGTCTGGAACCTCCAGGGGAACGAGGGGCGGCGGGCAGGTCTTCACATTACCGGCACACCGCCCCGTCACGACGCGTCAGGCGGGGAGCGCGAAGTCGACGACCCGCAGTGCGGACGGCGTCGTGCCGCTGGACTTCTCCTGGTACATGAACGACAGGACGTTGTCCTGCGCGACGCGCGTCTCGTCGATCACGACCTCGCCGAAGGCGTTGAGACCGCTGCCGTCGAAGAGGATCTTCCAGTCGGTGTGGCCGGACGCCTTGGAGGCGGCGGCGATCCGGCCGAACGGGAAGATCGCGTAGGCGTTGTCGTACTTGTCCAGGATCAGCTTGGTGCGCTGGCTGGAGCCGAGAACCACGGGGATCTCGGTCTTCTGCCAGGTGCCCGAGGAGTTCTTGCGGAGGTGGAAGGCGCGGCCGTTGGCGGTGCGGTCCGCGACGTAGTTCGTGGTGCACTGACCGAAGCGGCCGGGGACGTAACTGATGATCGCGTGCGGCAGGCCGGCGGAGTCGGTGAACTGGCTCTCCTGGTTCATCAGGGAGTGGTCCGGGTTCAGCGCGTCGACGACCAGTCCGGGGTCGGTGACGGCGACCTTGTCGGAGCCGCCGGTGGTGCCGACGACGGTGCCTGCGTTGTTGCGCCAGGTGCGGCCGCGGTCGTCGGAGTAGACGTAGCCGGTGTCGTGGTTGGTGATGCCGCCGGAGGAGCACATCACGGCGCCGTTCTGCTCACGCCAGGTGAAGAAGGAGTGCAGCCGGCCGTTGCGGTCGTAGTCGATGCCGTGCAGGTACATGTTGCGGGCCGTGGAGGAGCCGTGCTCGCTGGTGTAGGTGCCGGTGGAGCTGGACCACTCCCCGAGGTTGGTCCAGGTCGAACCGCCGTACTCCGCGAGGGCGTTGCGGCCGTTGCCGGATATCCCGACCCGGTAGCCGAGCTGGAGCTTGCCGTCCGGGGTGGAGATGAACTGCGGGTAGGTGAACTGCGAGGTCAGGGTGAGGCCGTCGAGCGTGGACTGGGGTGCGCCGAAGCGGCTCGCCGTCCAGCTCAGCCCGGCGGGGTTGTCCAGCAGGCCCGCCACCGACTTCACGTAGGTGAAGCCGTCGCTGTGGGAGTCCATGTTGAGGTGGAGGCGGCCGTCGACCTTGGAGACGCCCATGGAGATGACGTTGTGCGAGTCGCTGGCCTTGAGGGTGTGCCCGACCTTGACCGTCGACCAGGTGCCGCCGCCCAGGACGCGGCGGCCGACGACGGCGTTCTTGTCGGCGGTGTACCAGGCGGCGTACTGGTAGCCCTTGTAGGTCAACAGGCCGTTCTTCTGGAACGAGTTGTTGTTGACCAGGCCGTCGTAGGACACGAAGAAGACGGCCTGGCTGTCGAGCGTGGTGGTGCCCGTGCGGGTGACGGAGGGGCCGGGGTCGGCGGCGCGGGCGGTGCCGGAGGTGAGGGCGGGGGTCACCACGGCGCCGGCGAGGGCGGCGCCGAGCAGAGTGCGTCTCTTCATGGATGCGGCTCCTGAGAGTCCTGAGGGGGTGTCAGGCGAGGTGGAACACTTCGGTGAGCGGTTTCATGGCCTCGTCGGGGCGGGCGCCGTCCAGCGACTCGAAGAACGGCGCCATCTCCGCCTGCCAGCGGGCGTTGACCTCGGTGGCCGCCATGCCGGCCTGCGCGGCCGCGAAGTCCTCGGTCTCCAGGTAGCCGACGAGCAGGCCGTCGTCGCGCAGGAAGAGCGAGTAGTTGTGCCAGCCGGTGGCCGAGAGAGCGTCGAGCATCTCCGGCCACACCGCCGCGTGCCGTTCGCGGTACTCGGCGAGCTTGTCCTGACGGACCTTGAGCAGGAAACAGACGCGCTGCATGAAGTACCGCTCCTTCTGGGGGAGATCAGAAGTTGAACTGGTCGATGTTCTTGGCGTCGAACACGGTCGGCTTGCCGAGGTTGATCACGCCGTCCTTGCCGATGGTGTAGGTGGTGCCGCCGGCCTTGAAGGTCTCGCCTTCCTTACCGGTGATCTGGCCCGAGACCAGCGCCACGGCCGTCTGGGCGGCCAGCGCGCCGAGCTTGGCGGGGTCCCACAGCTCGAACGCCTCGACGGTGCCGTTCTTGACGTACTTGCGCATGTCGTTGGGGGTACCGAGGCCGGTCAGCTTGACCTTGCCCTTGTACTTGGAGCCCGACAGGTACTGGGCGGCCGCCTTGATGCCGACCGTGGTCGGGGAGATGATCCCCTTGAGGTTCGGGTACTCCTGGAGCAGGCCCTGGGTCTGCTGGAAGGACTGCTGGGCGTCGTCGTTGCCGTAGGCGGTCTTGACGAGCTTGATGTCCTTGTACTTGGGGTCCTTCAGCTCGTCCTTCATGAAGTCGATCCAGGTGTTCTGGTTCGTCGCGGTCTGCGCGGCGGACAGGATCGCGATCTCGCCCTTGTAGTCGATCTGTTCGGCGAGCAGCTGCACCTCGGTGCGGCCGAGGTCCTCGGCGGAGGCCTGTGAGACGAAGGCGTTGCGGCAGTCCGGCTTGGTGTCGGAGTCGTAGGTGACGACCTTGATGTCGTTCTTCATGGCCTGCTTGGTCGCGGTGCACAGGGCGCCCGGGTCCTGCGCGGAGATGGCCATCGCGTCGACCTGCTGCTGGGTGAGGGTGTTGACGTAACTCACCTGGCCCGCGGTGTCGGTGGCGTTGGACGGGCCGACCTCCTTGTAGCTGGAGCCCAGCTCCTTCAGGGCCGTCTCGCCGCCCTTGTCTGCGGAGGTGAAGTACGGGTTGTTGACCTGCTTGGGCAGGAAGCCGACGGTCAGGCCCTTCTTGGTGGCCGCGTTCGGGTCGGCCTTGCCGGCGGAGGCCGCGGAGGCGCCCTCGTTCTCGACGTCCTTCTTGGTGGTGCCGCCGCAGGCGGTGAGCGCCAGGGCGAGCGAGGTTCCGGCGGCGAGGGCCGCGCAGCTACGGCGGAGGGAGGACTTGCGCATGACGGTTTCCTTCTGACGAGGGTGAGCGGAAACGCCCTTGGGGGCGCGGGGTTGTATCAAGGTGCGGCTCCGCCGCGTGGGCGCGACCAGCCACGACGCGCCGGCAGCTGCAAGGCGGCCTACGACGTGAGCCTTTGCGCCCTGGCCACCGCGATCTGCCTGGCGACGCGCGGCCCGAGCACCGACAGCACCAGCAGGACTCCCGTGACGACGATCTGCGACTGCGCGGAGACGTCCTGGAGGCTCATCACGTTCTGGAGCGCGCCGAGCAGGAACACCCCGGCGATGGCGCCGCCGAGCGTGCCCTTGCCGCCGTCGAAGTCGATGCCGCCGAGCAACACCGCGGCGACCACCGAGAGTTCGAGGCCGGTGGCGTTGTCGTAGCGGGCGCTGGCGTAGTGCAGCGCCCAGAAGATGCCGGTGAGGGAGGCCATCAGACCGGTCACCGTGAACAGGATGAGCTTCTGCCGCTTCACGCGGACACCGGCGAACCGGGCCGCCTCCTCGCTCGCGCCGGTCGCGAAGACCGAGCGGCCGAACGGGGTGGCGTGCAGGACGATCACGGCGATCGCGAGCAGCACCAGGAAGGGCGGGAAGGCGTACGGGATGAAGCTGTCCCCGATACGCCCGGACGCGAAGTCCAGGTACTGGGTGGGGAAGTCGGTCACCGCGTTGGAGCCGAGCACGATCTGTGCGATGCCCCGGTAGGCGGCGAGGGTGCCGATGGTGACGGCGAGGGAGGGCAGCCCGAGCCGGGTGACGAGCAGACCGTTGATCAGTCCGCAGACCACTCCGAGCACCAGGCAGATCGGGATGATCGTCTCGATCGTCATGCCCTGGTTCCACAGGGCGCCCATCACGGCACCGGAGAGACCGGCGGTGGAGGCGACCGAGAGGTCGATCTCGCCCGAGACGACCAGAAGGGTCATCGGCAGGGCGATCAGAGCGATCGGAAGGGTGCCGCCGATCAGGAACGACAGGTTGAACGCGTTTCCGAAACCGTCGACCGTTCCGAAGGAGAGCAGGAGCACGACGATCAGGACGGCGCCGACGATCGTGTCCCACCGGATCGCGCGGCTGAGGGACTCAGGCATGGCGGGCGTTCCTCTTCTTCAGGGCCGAGGCCACGCGCAGCGCGACGACCCGGTCGACCGCGATGGCGAGGATGAGCAGGATGCCGTTGATGGCGAGCACCCACACGGAGCTGACGCCGAGGGCGGGCAGCACGCTGTTGATGGAGGTCAGCAGCAGGGCGCCGAGGGCCGCGCCGTAGACGCTGCCGGAACCGCCGGTGAAGACGACGCCGCCGACCACGACCGCGCTGACGACGGTGAGTTCGTAGCCGTTGCCGGTCCCGGAGTCCACGTTGCCGAACCGGGCCAGGTACATCGCGCCGGCGAGTCCGGCGAGGGCCCCGCAGAAGGTGTACGCGGCGAGGATCCGCTTGCGGACCGGGATGCCGGCGAGCCGGGCGGCCTCCGGGTTGGAGCCGAGGGCGTACAGCTCGCGGCCGCTGCCGAAGTGCTTGAGGTAGTACGCGGTGGCCACCAGCACCGCCAGCGCGATGAGCGCGAGGTACGGCACCGCCGAGATGCCGCCGGAGCCGAAGTCGATGAACCCGTCGGGCAGTCCCGCCGCGGTGATCTGGCGGGAGCCGACCCAGATGGAGTCGATGCCGCGGATGATGTAGAGCGTGCCCAGGGTGACGACGAGCGCGGGGACCTGACCGAGGCTGACGAGCAGGCCGTTCACGAGCCCGAAGCCGATGCCCATCAGCACGGCGAGGGCGATCGCCACGACCGGGTTGCCGCCGCCCTGGAGGTAGGTTCCGGCGGCGAAGGCGCTGATGCCGAGGGTCGACCCCACCGACAGGTCGACGTTGCGGGTGATGACGACGAGGGACTGGCCGGTGGCGACCAGGACCAGGATCGTCGCGTTCAGCAGGAGGTCCTTGATGCCCTGCTCGGAGAGGAACTCGCTGTTGCCGGCCTGGGTGACGGCGATCATCACCAGGAAGACGACCAGGATGGCGAGTTCGCGCATCTTGAAGACACGGTCGACCAGTCGGGTGCCGCTGGACCGTGGCACCTTGGCGACGGGGGTCTTGTCGGTGGTGGTCACCGTCATGCGGCGGCCCTCCCCGTGGCTGCGGCCATCACGGTTTCCTCGGTGGCGTCGGAGCGCGGGATCTCGGCGGTGAGGCGGCCCTCGTGCATCACCAGCACGCGGTCGGCCATGCCGAGGATCTCGGGCAGGTCGGAGGAGATCATCAGGACGGCCACACCGTCGGCGGCCAGTTCGCTCAGCAGGCGGTGCACCTCGGCCTTGGTGCCGACGTCGATGCCGCGGGTGGGCTCGTCGACGATCAGCACCTTGGGGCCGGTGGCCAGCCACTTGGCGAGGACGACCTTCTGCTGGTTGCCGCCCGACAGGGTGTTGACGGTGTCGGCGATCCGCGCGTACTTCACCTGGAGCCTGACCGCCCAGTCCAGGGACCGGCTGCGCTCGGCGCCGCGGTCCATCAGTCCCGCCTTCACGGTCGTCCGCAGTCCCGTGAGGCCGATGTTGCGCTCGATGGACATGTCCATCACCAGACCCTGGGCGCGCCGGTCCTCGGGGACCAGGGCGAGCCCCGAGGCCATCGCCACCGACGGCGCCCCGTTGGTGAGCCGCCTGCCGTCGAGCTCGACCTCGCCCGCGTCCCAGCGGTCGATGCCGAAGACCGCCCGGGCGACCTCGGTGCGCCCGGCGCCGACGAGTCCGGCGAGACCGACGATCTCACCGCGCCGGACGTCGAACGAGACGTCCGTGAAGACCCCCTCCCGGGTCAGCCGGCGCACGCTCAGGGCCACCTCGCCGGCCTCGACGTGCTGCTTGGGGTAGAGCTCTTCGAGGTCGCGGCCGACCATGCGGCGCACGAGGTCGTCCTCGGTCATGCCGTCGATCGGCTCGCTGGAGATCCAGGCGCCGTCGCGCAGGGTGGTGACCCGCCGGCAGATCTGGAAGACCTCCTCCAGCCGGTGGGAGATGAACAGCACCGCGGCGCCCTGTTCGCGCAGGGTGCGCACGACTTTGAAGAGGCGGGCGACCTCGCTGCCGGTCAGGGCGGCGGTCGGCTCGTCCATGATCAGGACGCGGGCCTCGAAGGAGAGTGCCTTGGCGATCTCGACGATCTGCTGATCCGCGATGGACAGTCCGCGTGCCGGACGGTCGGGGTCGAGTTCGACGCCGAGCCGCTGCATCAGGGCGGCGGTGGCCGCGTGGGTGGCCTTGTGGTCGATCCGGCCGAGGGCCCTGCGGGGCTGGCGGCCCATGAAGATGTTCTCGGCGATCGACAGGTCGGGGAAGAGCGTGGGCTCCTGGTAGATGACGGCGATACCGGCGTCGCGGGCGTCGCCGGGGCCGTGGAAGACGACGGGCGCGCCGTCGAGCAGCACCTGGCCCGCGTCGGGCCGGTGCACTCCCGCGAGGGTCTTGATGAGGGTCGACTTGCCCGCGCCGTTCTCGCCGGCCAGGGCGTGCACCTCGCCGGGGAACAGCTCCAGGGACACGTCCCGCAGGGCGCGCACGGCACCGAAGGACTTCGAGATGTCCTTGAGCGCCAGCACCGGGGAAGGACCCGTTTCGGACGGGTGGGTCATGAGGGGCTCCTCGACGACGCCCGGGGCCTGCCTCACGGCGTCGTGAAAGGTTTCAACTTGGTTGCCGGGACGTTAGGCACGCGGCCCATGTCACGTCAATGGGTTCGTGTCGAAAATATTTCGACGTAAGTAGGTCACGGCCGAGTCACGAGCAACAGGCTTGGCCGCAGGGGTTGACACCCCTCGAAGCGGCTCATAGCTTCCCGTCTTGAATCGTTTCACACCGAAGTGTTCTCGGAACGCGTTCTTGCCAACCTTTCAGAAGCCTTCCGACCCGACGTCACAGGAGCCCTGAAGTGACCGAGCTCGCCGCGGTGAAGGCCGCGCTCAAGACCCAGGCAGTCGAGACGCCGTCGTGGGCGTACGGGAACTCGGGAACGCGCTTCAAGGTGTTCGCGCAACAGGGCGTCCCGCGTACCCCGCAGGAGAAGCTGGACGACGCGGCCCAGGTGCACGCCTTCACCGGAGTGGCGCCGACCGTCGCCCTGCACATCCCCTGGGACAAGGTCGACGACTACGCCGCGCTGGCCAAGCACGCCGAGGACCGTGGCGTGAAGCTCGGCGCGATCAACTCCAACACCTTCCAGGACGACGACTACAAGCTCGGCAGCATCTGCCACCCCGAGGCCGCGGTGCGGCGCAAGGCGGTCGACCACCTGCTGGAGTGCGTCGACATCATGGACGCCACGGGTTCCACCGACCTGAAGCTGTGGTTCGCGGACGGTACGAACTATCCCGGGCAGGACGACATCCGCTCGCGGCAGGACCGGCTGGCCGAAGGACTGGCCGAGGTCTACGAGCGGCTCGGGGACGGCCAGCGGATGCTGCTGGAGTACAAGTTCTTCGAGCCGGCCTTCTACGCGACCGACGTCCCGGACTGGGGCACGGCGTACGCGCACTGTCTGAAGCTGGGCCCGAAGGCGCAGGTCGTGGTCGACACCGGCCACCACGCTCCCGGGACCAACATCGAGTTCATCGTCGCGACGCTGCTGCGGGAGGGGAAGCTCGGCGGGTTCGACTTCAACTCCCGGTTCTACGCGGATGACGACCTCATGGTGGGCGCGGCTGACCCGTTCCAGCTGTTCCGGATCATGTACGAGGTGGTGCGCGGGGGCGGGTTCACGCCGGACGTGGCGTTCATGCTCGATCAGTGCCACAACATCGAGGCGAAGATTCCGGCGATCATCCGTTCGGTGATGAACGTGCAGGAGGCGACGGCGAAGGCGCTGCTGGTCGACGGTGTCGCTCTGGCCGAGGCGCAGGCCTCTGGTGATGTCCTCGGTGCGAATGCCGTCGTGATGGACGCGTTCAACACGGACGTGCGGCCGCTGCTGCGTGAGGTGCGGGAGGAGATGGGGCTGGACCCCGATCCCATGGGTGCGTATCGGCGGTCTGGGTGGGCCGAGAAGATCGTTGCTGAGCGTGTTGGTGGTGAGCAGGCCGGTTGGGGCGCGTAAGCGTCTGCCGGGTTCTGTTTCGTCGCGGGTGCGGGCCGGATGTGGCTGGTCGCGCAGTTCCCCGCGCCCCTGGGTTAGTGCACTCGCCCTCTCTCCAAGAAGGACTGCAAGATCATGGCCATCCATCCCGAAGCCGCCGCTCTCCTCGCCCGGTCCCACCGGCTGGGCTCCGATCCTCGTAACACCAACTACGCCGGGGGCAACGCGTCCGCGAAGGGTGTCGACACCGATCCCGTCACCGGGGGTGAGGTGGAGTTGATGTGGGTCAAGGGGTCCGGGGGTGACCTGGGCACCCTGACCGAGAGCGGGCTGGCCGTGCTGCGGCTGGACCGGATGCGGGCGCTCGTCGACGTCTACCCCGGTGTCGAGCGCGAGGACGAGATGGTCGCCGCGTTCGACTACTGCCTGCACGGCAAGGGGGGCGCGGCGCCCTCCATCGACACCGCCATGCACGGGCTGGTCGAGGCCGCGCACGTGGACCATCTGCACCCGGACTCCGGGATCGCGCTCGCCTGCGCCGCGGACGGGGAGAAGCTGACCGCCGAGTGTTTCGGGGACACGGTCGCCTGGGTGCCGTGGCGCCGCCCGGGGTTCCAGCTGGGACTGGACATCGCCGCCATCAAGGCCGCGAACCCGCGGGCCATCGGGTGTGTGCTCGGCGGTCACGGGATCACCGCCTGGGGCGACACCGCCGAGGAGTGCGAGCGCAACTCGCTGCACATCATCCGCACCGCCGAGCGGTTCCTTCAGGAGCGCGGCAAGGCCGAGCCCTTCGGGCCCGCCCTCGAGGGGTACGGCGCCCTGCCCGAGGCCGAGCGCAGGGAACGGGCCGCCGCGCTCGCGCCGCATGTCCGCGCCCTCGCCTCCCAGGACAAGCCGCAGGTCGGCCACTTCACCGACTCCGAGGTCGTACTCGACTTCCTGGCCGCCGCCGAGCACCCCCGGCTCGCCACGCTCGGCACCTCCTGCCCCGACCACTTCCTGCGCACCAAGGTCGCGCCGCTCGTCCTGGACCTGCCGCCGGCCGCGCCGCTGGAGGAGGCCGTCGCCCGGCTGAAGGAGCTGCACGCCGCGTACCGCGAGGAGTACGCCGCCTACTACCGGCGGCACGCGCTGCCCGACTCCCCCGCGATGCGCGGCGCCGACCCGGCGATCGTGCTGATCCCGGGCGTGGGCATGTTCTCCTTCGGCAAGGACAAGCAGACCGCGCGGGTGGCCGGCGAGTTCTACGTCAACGCCATCAACGTGATGCGCGGGGCGGAGGCCGTCTCCACCTACGCGCCGATCGAGGAGTCCGAGAAGTTCCGCATCGAGTACTGGTCCCTGGAGGAGGCCAAGCTCCAGCGGATGCCGAAGCCCAAGCCGCTCGCCACGCGGGTCGCGCTGGTCACGGGTGCGGGCAGCGGGATCGGCAAGGCGATCGCGCACCGGCTCGTCGCCGAGGGCGCCTGTGTCGTGGTCGCCGACCTCAACGGCGACAACGCCGCCGCGGTCGCCGAGGAGCTCGGCGGCCCCGACAAGGCCGTCGCGGTGACCGTGGACGTCACGTCCGAGGAGCAGATCGCCGAGGCCTTCAAGGCCGCCCTGCTCGCCTTCGGCGGGGTGGACCTCGTCGTGAACAACGCGGGAATCTCCATCTCCAAGCCGCTCCTTGAGACCTCCGCCAAGGACTGGGACCTCCAGCACGACATCATGGCCCGGGGCTCCTTCCTCGTCTCGCGCGAGGCCGCCCGGGTGATGATCGCGCAGGGGCTGGGCGGCGACGTCGTCTACATCGCCTCCAAGAACGCCGTGTTCGCGGGCCCCAACAACATCGCCTACTCCGCGACCAAGGCCGACCAGGCCCACCAGGTCCGCCTGCTCGCCGCCGAACTCGGGGAGCACGGCATCCGCGTCAACGGGGTCAACCCGGACGGTGTGGTGCGCGGCTCGGGGATCTTCGCGGCCGGCTGGGGTGCCCAGCGCGCCGCCGTGTACGGGGTGGAGGAGGAGAAGCTGGGCGAGTTCTACGCGCAGCGGACCATCCTCAAGCGCGAGGTGCTGCCCGACCACGTGGCCAACGCCGTCTTCGCCCTGACCGGCGGGGAGTTGACCCACACCACCGGTCTGCACATCCCGGTCGACGCCGGCGTCGCGGCCGCCTTCCTGCGGTGACGGGCGTGAAAACGTACGCCGCGGTCGACCTCGGCGCGTCCAGCGGACGTGTCATGGTCGGCCGCGTCGGGCCGGACAGCCTGGAGCTGACCGAGGCGCACCGCTTCGCCAACCGGCCGGTGCGCACCCCCGAGGGACTGCGCTGGGACATCCTCTCGCTGTACGCCGGTGTCCTGGAGGGCCTGCGCGCGGCCGGGCAGATCGACTCGGTCGGCATCGACAGCTGGGCCGTGGACTACGGCCTCCTCGACGCGGACGGGGCGCTGCTCGGCAACCCGGTGCACTACCGGGACGCCCGCACCGAGGGCGTCGCCGAGAAGGTGTGGGCGACCGTGCCCGCCGAGGAGCTGTACGGGGCCACGGGGTTGCAGTACGCGCCCTTCAACACCCTGTACCAGCTCACCGCGGCCCGCTCGTCGGCGCAACTGGCGCATGCCCGGAGGCTGTTGCTCATCCCCGACCTCCTGACGTACTGGCTCACCGGCGAGCAGGGCACCGAGCTCACCAACGCCTCGACGACCCAGCTCATCGATCCCCGCACGCGCGCGTGGTCGTACGACATCGCCGCGCGGCTCGGGATCGACCTGGACCTCTTCGCGCCGCTGCGGCAGCCCGGTGATCCGGCCGGTGTGCTGCGGCCGGAGGTGCTGGAGGAGACCGGGCTCACCGGGCCCGTGCCGGTGACGGCGGTCGGTTCGCACGACACGGCGTCCGCGGTGGCCGCCGTGCCCGCCGCCCCCGGTGAGCGGTTCGCGTACATCTGCACCGGCACCTGGTCGCTGGCCGGTCTGGAACTGGACGCGCCGGTGCTGACGGAGGAGAGCCGGGCGGCCAACTTCACCAATGAGCTGGGGCTGGACGGCACGGTCCGGTACCTGCGCAACATCATGGGGCTGTGGCTGCTCCAGGAGTGCGTACGGGCCTGGGGCGAACCGGAGTTGGGGACGCTGCTGCGGGACGCGGCGAAGGCGCCGGCGTTGCGGTCGGTGGTGGACGCGGGGGACGCGGCGTTCCTCGCCCCGGGGCGGATGCCGGAGCGGATCGCCGAGGCGTGCCGCACCTCGGGGCAGCCGGTGCCCGTATCGCCCGGCGAGATCACGCGGTGCATCCTCGACTCGCTGGCCCTCGCCCACCGCAGGGCCGTCGCCGACGCGCGACGGCTCGCCGACCGTCCCGTCGACGTCGTGTACGTCGTCGGGGGCGGCACCCGCAACGCGCTGCTGTGCCAGCTGACCGCCGACGCCTGCGGGCTGCCGGTGGTGGCGGGCCCGACGGAGGCGGCGGCCCTCGGGAACGTCCTGGTCCAGGCCCGGACGCACGGGCTCGCCGGTGACCTGGCCGGCGCGCGCGGGCTCCTCACCCGTACCCAGCCGTTGACCCGGTACGAACCCCAGGGAGACACCGCGCCGTGGCGCGAGGCGGAGGCCCGGCTCGCCGTCCGGTGAGCGGGGTCTCCCCCGCTCCGCGCCGCCCCACTACTCCCCCACTACGCTGAACGCGTGGGGGAGGGCCCCCACACCCATCCGATGATCGAACGCAAGGAGCCGCGATGCGTGTCGCCCTGTTCCTGACCTGTGTGAACGACACGCTCTATCCGGACACCGGGCGCGCTGTGGTGAAACTGCTGACCAGGCTGGGCGTGGAGGTCGACTTCCCGATGGCCCAGACCTGCTGCGGACAGGCGCACTACAACACCGGCTACCGCCATGAGGCCGAGCCGATGGCCCGGCATTTCTCCGATGTCTTCGGGGAGTACGAGGCGATCGTCACGCCGTCCGGGTCGTGCGGGGCGATGGTGCGGGAGCTGTATCCGCGGATGGGCGAGCGGGCCCGGGCCGAGGGGCGGGGGGACGGCCTCGCGGCCACGCTGGCGCCCGTGGTCCCGAAGACGTACGAGCTGACCGAGTTCCTGGTGGACGTCCTCGGGGTCACGGACGTCGGCGCCTGCTACCCGCACAAGGTGACCTACCACCCGACCTGTCACGGACTGCGCGGTCTGGGACTCGGCGAGCGGCCGCTGCGGCTGCTGCGGGCCGTCAAGGGGCTGGAACTGGTGGAGCTGCCGGGGGCGGAGGAGTGCTGCGGGTTCGGCGGCACCTTCGCCCTGAAGAACGCCGATGTCTCCGCGGCGATGGGCGCGGACAAGGTGCGCAACGCCGAGTCGACCGGCGCCGAGGTGCTGTGCGCCGCCGACAACTCCTGCCTGATGCACATCGGCGGCACGATGGCCCGGCTGAGCACCGGCATGCGGCCGGTGCACATCGCGGAGATCCTGGCGAGCACGGAGGAGGAACCGGCCGTATGAGCGGGACGTTCGTAGGGATGCCGGCCTTCCCGAAGGCCGCGCACGAGGCGGTGGCCAACGAGACCCTGCGCGGGAATCTGCGCCACGCCACGCACACCATCCGCGCCAAGCGCGAGAAGGCCGTCGCCGAGGTCTCCGACTGGGCGGAGCTGCGCGAGGCGGGCAAGCGGATCAAGGACCACACACTCCGTCATCTCGACCGTTATCTCGTGCGGTTGGAGGAGTCGGTGACGGCGGCGGGCGGCACCGTCCACTGGGCCGCCGACGCCGACGAGGCCAACCGGATCGTGACCGAACTGGTCAGACGGACGGGCGAGTCGGAGGTCGTCAAGGTCAAGTCGATGGCCACGCAGGAGATCGGGCTCAACGAGGCGCTGGAGGAGGCGGGGATCCGCGCCTACGAGACCGATCTCGCCGAACTCATCGTGCAGTTGGGCAAGGACCGGCCCTCGCACATCCTGGTCCCGGCGATCCACCGCAACCGGGGCGAGATCCGGGACATCTTCGAGCGGGAGATGAGCGAGTGGGGCCGCCCCGCCCCCGAGGGGCTGACGGACACCCCCGCCGAACTGGCCGAGGCCGCGCGCCTGCACCTGCGCGAGAAGTTCCTGCGCGCCAAGGTCGGCGTCTCCGGCGCCAACTTCATGATCGCCGAGACCGGCACCCTGGTGGTCGTGGAGTCCGAGGGCAACGGGCGGATGTGCCTGACCCTGCCCGAGACCCTGATCTCCGTCGTCGGCATCGAGAAGATCCTGCCGACCTGGCGGGACCTGGAGGTCTTCCTCCAGACGCTCCCCCGGTCCTCGACGGCCGAGCGCATGAACCCCTACACGTCCACCTGGACCGGCACCACGGACGAGGACGGACCGCGCGCCTTCCACCTGGTCCTGCTCGACAACGGCCGCACCGACACCCTCGCCGACGAGGTCGGCCGCCAGGCCCTGCGCTGCATCCGCTGCTCGGCGTGCCTGAACGTCTGCCCGGTCTACGAGCGGGCCGGCGGCCACGCCTACGGCTCGGTCTACCCGGGCCCGATCGGCGCCATCCTCAGCCCCCAACTCCGGGGCACGGCAAGCGAGATCGACGCCTCCCTGCCGTACGCGTCCTCCCTGTGCGGGGCCTGCTACGAGGTGTGCCCGGTCGCCATCGACATCCCCGAGGTGCTGGTGCACCTGCGCGAGCGGGTCGTGGAGGGCGGGCCGGTGACCCGGGAGGGCAACAAGGTCGTGCTCAAGCCGGCCAAGGGGCACGCCGCCGAGCGTGCGGCCATGCGGGCGGCCGGCTGGGCGTTAGCCCGCCCCGGCGCCCTGCGCGCCGGCCAGCGGCTCGCCTCGCGCACCCGGCGGCTGCATCCGCGCAGGCTGCCGGGGCCGGGAAAGGCGTGGAGCGGCACCCGGGACCTGCCGCCGCTGCCGGCGGAGCCGTTCCGGGACTGGTGGCAGCGCACCAACGGCGGAAAGGACGGCGCCAAGTGAGCAGCAGGGAACGGATTCTGGGCCGGGTGCGGCGCGCGCTGGCCGACGTGCCCGGCGAGGACGCCCCGATCGAGCGCGCCTATCTGCGGGAGCACGGCGACCGCAGCGTCGAGGAGACCACCGACCTGCTGGCCGAGAACCTCGCCGACTACCGGGCGATCGTGCACCGCTGCACCGCCGGCGACCTCGCCCCGACGATCGCCGGGATGCTGGCCGCCCGGGGTGCGAGGACGGTACTCGTGCCGCCGGGCCTGGAGCCGTCGTGGCTCGCCGAGGCGGAGGCCGACCAGGTGCCGGACCGGGCGGAGAGCACCCCGCACGAACTGGACCGGGTCGACAGCGTGGTCACGGCGTGCGCGGTGGCGATCGCGGAGACCGGCACGATCGTGCTCGACGGCTCGCCCGACCAGGGCCGCCGCCGTATCACCCTCGTGCCCGACCACCACATCTGTGTCGTACGGGTCCCGGAGCAGGTCGTCTCCTCCGTCCCTCAGGCGCTCGAACGTCTCGACCCGGCCCGCCCGTTGACATGGATCTCCGGTCCTTCGGCGACCAGCGACATCGAGCTGGACCGGGTCGAGGGGGTGCACGGTCCGCGCACCCTGGAGGTGGTCCTGGTGGGCCCTCAGCCGAGCGCGGAGGCCAACTCACAGCTCCCGCAGGGCAGTCGGTAGGTCGTGACGCCGTCCGTGAAGCCCGCGTACCCACCCCCTCGACACGGGGCGTCGATGGGGATGCGCGGGGTCGCGGTGCTGTTGGCGGGAGCGGTGGCCGATCGCCTGGCTCGCGGTCCGTCCTCGACCACGCGCTGATCCTGGACGCGGTGCACCGGCCGAACCTCGGGCGCCGCGCGTCGACGCCGAGCGGGTTCGTGCGGTGCTCGACCGTGAGGCCCTCGACGGCGGTGCGGTCGCCGACGGGGGCGGCCGAGGCCACTCCGGCACCGTCGGCACCACCGGCACCACCGGCACCGTTCGCCCAGGCGCGGCACTGGCCGGCCAGGGGGACCTCGTGGGAAGGCGCCGTGCGGCACACGCCGTTAGCGTGTGGACATGATCCGGTTCGAGCAGGTCAGCAAGCGGTATCCGGACGGTACGAGGGCCGTGGACGAGCTGAGTTTCGAGGTGTCCGAGGGCGAGCTCGTCACACTCGTGGGCCCCTCCGGCTGCGGCAAGACGACCACCATGATGATGGTCAACCGGCTGATCGAGCCGACCTCGGGGCGGATCCTCGTCAACGGCGACGACATCGCGGACGTCGACCCGGTGCGGCTGCGACGGCGGATCGGTTACGTCATCCAGCAGGTCGGGCTCTTCCCGCACCGCACGATCCTCGACAACACGGCGACCGTGCCGGCGCTGGTGGGCTGGAAGAAGGCGAAGGCCCGGGCGCGCGCGGCCGAACTGCTCGACCTGGTGGGCCTGGACCCGAAGCGGTACGGGCCGCGCTATCCCGACCAGTTGTCCGGCGGGCAGCGCCAGCGGGTCGGCGTGGCCCGGGCGCTGGCCGCCGATCCGCCGGTGCTGCTGATGGACGAGCCGTTCGGGGCGGTCGACCCGGTGGTGCGCGAGCAGTTGCAGGACGAGTTCCTGCGGATGCAGGCCGCGGTGCGCAAGACGGTGCTGCTGGTCACGCACGACATCGAGGAGGCGGTGCGGCTGGGTGACCGCATCGCCGTGTACGGGCAGGGGCGGATCGAGCAGTTCGACACGCCCGGGACGGTCCTGGGGGCACCCGCGACGCCGTATGTGGCCGAGTTCGTCGGCGCCGACCGTGGGCTGAAGCGGCTGTCGGTCACCGACATCGAGGCCGACGACCTGGAGCAGCCGCCGCTGGCCCGCCTGGACGAGGCGGCCAGCGCCGCGGCGGAGCGGCTCGGTGCGGACGGGGCGCGCTGGGCGGTGGTCCTGGACGACGCCGGCGAACTCCACGGCTGGGTCGGCGTGGACGACCTCGGCGCGGGCGGCACGGTCGGCGACCACACCCACCGGATGAACGCCTGGGTGCCGGTGGGCGCGCCCCTGAAGCAGGCCTTCGGTGTGATGCTCCAGCACGACGCGGGCTGGGTCGCGGTACTGGACGGCGCCCGGTTCCTGGGCGTCCTGACCCCGGCGAAGCCCCACGAGGCACTACGGCGCTCGGTGGACGCGGACGCGCTGGGGGTGCCTCGGGATCAGGTGCGGTTCGAATCCGTGGCGGACGCGTAGGCCCGCCGGACGCCCTACCCCTCGCCCGCCCGGCCGTCACGTCAGCTGTAGACGATGGGGCAGCCGTGGCGCAGGGAGTACTGGGCGGCGCGCAGATGGAGCCCCACGTAGAACGCCGCGTCCAGGTCGTCGGCCCACGGGCCGGGCCGGGTGGCGGCGGTCTCTTGCGCCGAGCCGTCGAGCAGCCATCGGGTCAGACCCAGATGCGGGCTCTCCACCGGCAGCACGGGCGGCAGCCCGATCGCCCAGGCCAGCCGCTGGGCGAGGGCGAGTACCTGGGGCGCTCCCGCGATCACGGTCTCGTCCGTGTAGGCGGAGCCGATCGGCAGGCGTATCTCCTCGTCGAGCGAGATCGGCACCAGCACCGACCAGTCGCACAGCCGTTCCTCCTCCTCGCGCGTCAGGTGCGTGCCGCACAGCGCGACGAAGCCGTCCATGGAGGGGCTGAGCTTCTCCGAGAAGGCGAGGTCGTCGCTCTCCGGGGGCACCGACTCGTACGGCGGCAGCCCGCGCCGCCGCAGCTCCTCGTTCAGCCCCGAGGCGATGGCGCCGAACCCGGCGTCCTCCTCCTCGTCGACGTCCTCCCCCTCGTCGAACCACTCCTCGGCACCGACGCTCGTCAGGTAGATCCCCATGCCCGGAACCTACAACCCCCCACTGACAACGCCCGCCTCACGTCAGCAGGTCCTTGTCCTCCAGATAGGTCCGCGCCACGTCCTTCGCCAACCGGCGCCAGCTGTCGACCTGTTGGTTCATCGACGCCAGGTCGGCCGTCGTCAGGACGTCGTTGAGCCTGCCGAGCGCCTTGGTGACCCCCTCACCGCCGGCGCGGGAGCGGTTGACGACGGGGACGACGTAGTCGGCGTTCTGAAGGTGCTTGTCGTCGGCCAGGATGACCAGGCCGAAGTCGCTCAAGGTGGCGTCGGTGGTGGTGGTCAGCACCATCTGGTCGCGGCCGCTCTGGACCGCCCGCTTGGCCTGGGTGGTGCCGACCCCCTTGGGGTCGACGCCGGTGATGTCGATGCCGTAGGTCTTCCTCAACCCCGGTGCGCAGTATGGACGTCGAACGCACTCGTCGCCCGCGGCGAGCCGCACCTTCAGGCCGGAGGCGCCCAGGTCGCTGAGGGTCTTCAGGTCGTGCTCGCGGGCGTAGGAGGCGCTCACCGCGAAGGCGTTCTGGTCGACGGCTCGGCCCGGGTCCAGCACCGTGAGGCCGCGCGGGGTGGCCAGTCGGCGCAGCGCCTTCATCGTGGCGTCGAGGTCGGGTGAGCCGACCGGGGGCGCGCCGGCTCCGGCGGTCTTGGCGTTGAGCCAGTCGGCGAAGGTCGCCGCGTACTCGGGCACAACGTCGATCTGGCCGGACTCCAGGGCCGGTTCGTACAGTTCGCGGTTGGCGACCGTGAGCAGAGAGGTCTGGTAGCCGGCCTGGTCCAGCAGCAGCGCGTACATCTGGGCGAGCAGGTCGCTCTCGGTGAACCCGGCTGATCCGACGGTCAGTTGGTGGCTGTCGCCGGGCGCCGCGGTGACCGCGCCCTGGTTCTCCAGGGACGGACCCGTCGCACATCCCGTCAGCAGCAGCGCGAGGAGCACACCCAGGCGTCGCCTCATCGCGTGCCCCTCGCCCAGTGGGGCGCCAGCCGCTCGGCGATCTCGAAGACACCCTCGACGAGCAGCGCGAACGCGGCGACGAGCACCGCTCCGGCCACCACCTGGGGCGTACTGGCGAGGTTGAAGCCGGCCGTGATGATCCGGCCCAGTCCGCCGCCGCCCGCGAGCGCGGCGATGGTCGCGGTCGCGACGAGCTGGACGGCGGCGATCCGCACCCCGTTGAGCACCAGGGGCAGCGCCAGCGGCAGTTCCACGCGGAGCAGCGTCTGCCGCCCGGTCATCCCCATGCCCCGGGCCGCCTGGACGACGCCGCGGTCCACCTCGCGCACGCCGACGTAGGCGTTGGTGAGCAGCGGCGGTACGGCGAACAGCACCAGGGCGACGATCGTCGGGCCCTCCCCCCAGTCCCCGACCGGGGTGAGCAGCAGCAGGACCAGGACCGCGAAGGTGGGGACCGCCCGGCCGACGTTGGAGATGTTGACCGCCAGGGCGCCGCCCTTGCCCAGGTGGCCGAGGACGAGCGCCACGGGGAGGGCGATCAGGCAGCTGACGACCAGGCAGACGACGGTGAGGAGGAGGTGCTGGAGCAGCCGGTGCCAGATGCCGTCGTCGCCCGCCCAGTGGGCGGGGTCGGCGAGCCAGTCCCAGGCGTCGGTGAGGGGCGTCATCCGCGGCCCGCCCTCGTCCACGGGGTGAGCAGCCGCTGTACGCCCAGGAGCAGTACGTCGGCCACCACGGCGATCACGACGCACAGCACGGAGGCCGTGAGGACCTGCGCCTTGAAGTAGGTGTTCATGCCCGCGTAGATGAGGTTGCCGAGTCCGCCGAAGCCGACGATCGCGCCGACCGTCACCAGGGACACCGCGGAGACCGTGGCGATGCGCAGGCCGGCCATCGCGGCGGGCAGGGCGAGGGGCAGTTCGACGGTGAGCAGCAGGCGGACGGGGCCGTAGCCCATGCCGCGGGCGGCCTGCCGGGTGTCCTCGGGGACGGCCCGCAGCCCGGCGAGGATGTTGCGCACCAGCAGGGTGAGCGAGTACAGGACGAGTCCGGCGACGACCAGGGCCGCGGAGAGCCCGTACACGGGCAGGAGCAGGGAGAACATCGCGAGCGACGGGATCGTGTAGAGGACCGTCGTGAGGGCGAGGACCGGTCCGGCCGCCCAGCCCCAGCGGCGCGCCAGCACGGCGAGCGGCAGGGCGATGACGAGGCCGATGAGCACCGAGAGCGAGGTCAGTTGCAGATGTTGGAGGACCGCGTCCCACAGGATGTGCCGGCGGGTGCTCAGGTACGCGCCGCAGATCCACTCGTTGCGTGCGAGGCAGTCGTCCGGTGGGGCGGTCACGACTCCATTGCACCGGCCGCCGCGGGGGGTGGCGCGTTGGGGTGACCCGTACGGGGTGTCGTTGGGTACACCTGCCGATACGGGCTCTGGGCCCCATGTGCTCGCCCCGCCGTCTCCGTACCTTCGCTGTCAGGGCACAGGGAGTGCCGACGAAGAGGTGATGACGGTGTTTCGCACCCGTTCGCGACGTACGCACGACACGGGCCCCGCCGCCGAGGCACTGCGGCTGGTGAAGGTCTCCAAGACCTACGGCAGCGCCGACAGCGCGGTGACCGCCCTGGACGGGGTGACGTTCAGCCTGCCCCGCGCCACCTTCACGGCGGTCATGGGGCCGTCGGGCTCCGGCAAGTCGACGTTGCTGCAGTGCGCGGCCGGGCTCGACCGGCCCGACAGCGGGATCGTCGCCGTGGACGGTACCGAGCTGACCGGTGGCGGTGAGGCCGAGTTGACGAGGTTCCGGCGGGGCCGGATCGGGTTCGTGTTCCAGCAGTACAACCTGCTGGAGACGCTCACCGTCGCGCAGAACACGGTGCTGCCGCTGAAGCTCGCCGGGCAGCGCGTCGACCGGGGGCGGGCCCGGGAGGTCCTCGCCCAGGTCGGTCTCGGTGACCGGCTCGGCCACCGTCCCGACCAGCTGTCCGGCGGTCAGCGCCAGCGGGTGGCGATCGCCCGCGCCCTGGTCACCGAGCCGCGGGTGATCTTCGCGGACGAACCGACGGGCGCCCTGGACACCCGCAGCGCCCGCGATGTGCTGCGGCTGCTCCAGGAGGCGGTGCGGGTGCACGGGCGGACCGTGGTGATGGTGACGCACGACCCGGTGGCCGCCGCCTACGCCGACTCGGTGCTGTTCCTCGCCGACGGCCGGCTGGCCGGCGGGATGACCGCGCCCACCGCGGACGCGGTCGCCGAACGCCTCGCCCACCTCGGCGACGACCTGACAGCGGGGGTGTGAGCGATGCTCGTACTGGCCCTGCGGTCGATCCGGCGACGGCCCGGACGGTTCCTCGCGACGCTGCTGTCGGCCTTCCTGGGCGCGGCGATCATCATGACGTTCAACTCGCTGCACGACACGGCCGGGCGGAGCGGCGTCGACTCGGTGAGCGCGGGCACGCTGACGACGGCGGCGAGCGTGGTCGGCGGGTACGGCTCGTTGCTGGTGTTCTTCGCCGTGGCCTCCACCCTCACGGTGAACGTGCGCCGGCGCGCCGGCGAACTGGAGCTGCTGCGCTGCTCGGGGGCGACCCCGGCGCAGCTCAGGCGGATGGTCGTCGGTGAGGCGCTGGCCGTCGCGCTGGCCGGTGTGGTGCTGGCCGTCGGCCCGGCGGTGCTCGGCGGGCGGGCGCTGCTGGGGGTGTTCCACGACAGCGGCCAGGTGGCGGACACGGTCGATCACGTCTTCGGCCCGATCGCGCTGGTGTCGGGTCTCGCCATCACGCTGTCGGCGTCGGTGGGCGCCGCGTTCCTCGCGCTGCGGCGGGTGACGCGTGGCGCTCGGCGACGAGGCGACCGGGCGCGGCGGTTCCTGACGTACGCCGCTCTGGTGGCCGGTGCCGTGTCGGCGTGCTCCACTTTCGCCTTCTCCGCCACGGACGAGGCGCTGATGGCACCGCCGGCGTACGGGGCGATCCTGCTGTCGGTGGGGTTCGCGCTGCTGGCGCCGCGGTTGCTTCAGGGGGTGCTCGACCGGCTGCGGCTGTCGGGAGCGGCGGGGTGGCTGGCCGTGCGCAACCTGCGGGAGCGGGCCGGGGAACTCGCCGGGATCCTGATGTCGCTGATCCTGTTCACGGCGGTGTCGACGGTGACGCTCACCGTGCAGACCGTGGAGAGCGACGCCGTCGAGGCCTCGGGACTGGTGAAGTCGGTGGATGCCAAGAACCTGGAGACGCTGAACTTCACGGTCGTCGGGATCATCGTGGTGTTCGTGTGCGTGATGCTGGTCAACTCGCTGTACGCGGCGACCAGTTATCGCAGCCGGGAGTTCGGGCAGCAGCGGCTAGCCGGGGCGACGCCGGGCCAGGTGCTCGGGGTGGTCGGGGCCGAGACGCTGGTCCTGACGGTCACCGGGGTGTTCCTCGGGACCGTGGCCGCGCTGGCGGGCGTCGTCCCGTTCACCGTGGTCCGCACCGATGCCGTGCTGCCGGATCAGGCCTTCGGCGTCTGGCTCGCGGTGGTGTCGGTGGCCGCCGCGGTGACGCTGGGGACGAGCCTGGCGACGGCACGGAAGGTGCTGCGGACCCCGGCGACGGACGCGGTGGCGCTCGCCTCCTGACGAATGGCCTGACGAGCGGCCCGACAAGCGGGATGTGCGAGGAGGGGCGGCCGTTCCAGCGGCCGCCCCTGTCGTTCTCAGGACGCGGAGGGGCGCGCCACGCGGTAGCGGAGGTAGACCACCCTCGAACGGAAGGCCCGGGTCTCGACGCGTTCGAGGTCCACCCGGCGTTCGCCCCCGGGGAAGAACGGGATGCCGCCGCCGACCAGCACGGGGTAGATCCTCGGCCGGTACTCGTCGATCAGGTCCGCCGCGGCCGCCTGGGCGGCGAGGGTGGCCCCGCCGACCGCGATGTCGCCCTCCCCCGGCTCGGCTCGCAGCCGCTCGATCTCCTCCGCGAGGCTGCCGGACGCCAGGCGGGCGTTGCCGCGCACCTCGGAGAGCGTGGTGGAGAACACCACCTTGGGCAGCCCGTTCCAGAGCGCGGCCCACTCGAGCTGCGCCTCGTCGAGCGAGGGGTCCTGCTCGGCGTTCTCCCAGTACAGCATCGTCTCGTACAGCCGTCGCCCCAGCAGGTAGACGCCGACGCCGCGGGTCTCGTCGATGTGGGACCGGAAGACCTCGTCGTCGGGGCCTCCCCAGTCGAAGCCGCCGTCCGGTCCGACGATGTAGCCGTCGAGCGAGATGCTCATCGAATAGGTCACGCTGCGCATGCGGGTCCTCCTCGGTGCCGGGTTCGCCACTATGACCGCCGGGCGCCCCGCAACTCATCGTGACTCCCCGAACGAGGTCTCTTACGTCCCGGAACGCGTCGGAATCAGGGGTGACAGGGATGCTGAACAAGCGCTTAGATAGGTCGACTGTCCTCGCCGATACCGCCGCCTGGAGGCACTGTTGTTCACTTCCGTCGACGACGTCTCCGCGCGCCTGGCCGCGACCGGATACCTCGCCTCGCCCGCCGTCGCCACGACCGTCTTCCTGGCCGCCCGGCTCGGCAAGCCGCTCCTGGTGGAGGGCCCCGCCGGGGTCGGCAAGACGGAGCTCGCCAAGGCCGTCGCGCAGGTCGCCGGGGCCGAGCTGGTGCGCCTTCAGTGCTACGAGGGTGTCGACGAGTCGCGGGCGCTGTACGAGTGGAACCACGCCAAGCAACTGCTGCGCATCAGCGCGGGCCGCGACGAGACATGGGACGAGACGCGCACCGACATCTTCAGCGAGGAGTTCCTGCTCCCCCGCCCGCTGCTGACGGCCATCCGGGGCGACGACCCGAAGGTCCTGCTGATCGACGAGACCGACAAGGCCGACGTCGAGGTGGAGGGCCTGCTCCTTGAGGTGCTGAGCGACTTCCAGGTCACGGTGCCCGAACTCGGCACGATCACCGCCACCCGCCGTCCGTTCGTCGTCCTCACCTCCAACGCCAGCCGCGAGCTGTCCGAGGCCCTGCGCCGCCGCTGCCTGTTCCTCCACATCGGCTTCCCCGAGGAGGAGTTGGAGCGCCGGATCGTCGCGCTGAAGGTGCCCGGGCTCGACGCCGCGCTCGCCGCGTCGGTGGTCCGGGTGGTGGGCGCGTTGCGCGCGATGGACCTGCGCAAGGTCCCCTCGGTCGCGGAGACCGTCGACTGGGCGCACACCCTCCTCGCGCTCGGCGCCGACACCCTCGACGAGAGCGTGGTGCGCGACACCCTGGGGGTGCTCCTCAAGCACCAGGACGACATCCTCAAGGCGGCCGCGAAACTCGACCTGGACGCCCTGTGAGCACGTCGGTCGCCGAGCGGCTCACCTCGCTCGTCGCCGCGCTGCGCGCCCACGGCATCCGTGTCGGCACCGGCGAGACCCTGGACGCGGCCCAGGCGGTGGAGGTTCTCGGTCTCGCGGACCGGGAGCTGCTGCGCGAGGGCCTGGCGGCGACGCTGCTGCACGGCACCGCCCAACGGCCGGTGTTCGACCCGGTCTTCGACCTGTACTTCCCCCGCGCCGTCGGCGCACCCGAGGCCGGCCCCGCCGACCGCGACGACCTGCGGGACCGGCTCGCGGCGGCCCTGGCCGCGGGCGACGAGGCGCTGCTGGCCCGGTTGGCGGTCGAGGCCGTCGACGGCTTCGGCGGCTACGGTGCCTCCCCGGCGTCGGACGGCTGGTCGTCGTACCAGACCCTCGACCGCGTCCGCCCGCAGACGCTGCTCGCCCGGGTCCGCGCCGACGTCCGCGCGCAGGGCGGGAGTTCGGGGTTCGCGGACCGGCTGCTGGACGACGAGATCCGCCGCCGGATCGAGACCTTCCGCGCCCTGGTGGCCGGTGAGGCGCGGCGCCGGGTCGCCGAACGGCGCGGCCGGGACGAGATCGCCCGGCGCGCGGTGGCGCCGACGGCCGACCGGGTGGACTTCCTGTTCGCGGGCAGGGACCAACTGGCCGAGCTGCGCAGGACGGTTCAGCCGCTGGCCCGCAAGCTGGCCACCCGGCTGGCGGCCCGTCGCCGCCGCGCCACCCGGGGCACGATCGATCTACGGCGGACCCTGCGCGGCTCGTTGTCGACCGGCGGGGTGCCGATGCGGCCGGTGCTCCGCAGGCGCCGTCCCGTCCGGCCCGAACTGGTGCTGCTGTGCGATGTGTCGGGCTCGGTGTCCGGTTTCTCCGACTTCACGATGCTGCTGGTGCAGGCGCTGCACGACCAGTTCAGCAAGGTCCGCGTGTTCGCCTTCGTCAACCGCGTCGACGAGGTGTCCCGGCTGCTGGTGCACGGTACCGCCGACGCGGCCGGACTCGGCGCCCGCATCCAGTCGCAGGCGGAGCTCACGGGCTGGCACGGCAGCAGCGACTACGGCGTCGCGCTGGGCGAGTTCGCGGAGCGCTACGCCGACGCGGTCGGCCCGCGCACCACCGTGTTCGTCCTCGGCGACGCCCGTACGAACATGAGCGACCCGAACCTCGCGGCCGTCCGGCAGATCTCCGAACGGGCCCGCCGTGTCTACTGGTTGAACCCCGAGCAGCGCACCCAGTGGGGCACCGGGGACTCCGCGGCGCCGGAGTACGCCGGCCTCGTGGAGATGTACGAGTGCCGCAACGTCCGGCAGCTGGGCGCGCTGGTGGGACGGCTGCTGCCGATCTGAACGGTGCCGCGCCGGCGTATGGACGCGGTGACGTCGACCGATCCGGCCGCAGCCGAGCAGGCCCAAGTGGCAAGCGGTCAGTCGGGCTTGGCGAACTCCCTCGCCGTCTGTCCCTGGAAGTCGTAGAGGATGACCTGCTCGTCCCCCACCACCCAGGCGTCATGTCCGGGCGAGGCGACGAAGACGTCACCCGGTCCCACCTCGGCCTCGCCGCCGTCGTCCATGCGGATGTGCATACGACCTTGCAGGATGTAGCCGTTGTGGTGCATCTGGCAGCTGTCGGTGCCCGCGAGCGGGCCCACGGACTCGGACCAGCGCCAGCCCGGCTCCATCGTTCCCACGGCGAAGTCGAGGTCCGTCATGTGGACGGCTTCCAGGTGGCCGCGAGGGAAATCGCGCCGCTCGTCCGGCTTGTCGAGCGTCTTCACTTCCAGCATGACGCACTCCCTTCCGGCCGCGCCGACCGCGACCGGGGCCGGACCTCCCGGTGGTCCTGTGCACCACCGTCAGCGGTCGGCCCTTACCACTCCATCGTCCGCCCGGCCACCCGGCACCGCCATTCGACGGACCCCTGGCTCAGGGGCGCTCCCCGCAGAGCTCGGCGAAGCGCGCGGCGTCGATGTTGCCGCCGGAGACGATCACTCCGACCCGCCCCGACAGCTCCCCCACCCGGCCGGACAGCAAGGCCGCCAGCGGGGTGGCACCGCTCGGCTCGACGACGATCTTCAGGTGCTCGAAGGCGAACCGCATCGCGTCCCGGATCTCGTCGTCGGTGACCAGCGCGATCGCGTCGACGAGCCGCCGGTTCACGGAGAACGTCAGCTCACCGGGCGTGGGCAGTGCCTGGCCGTCGGCGATGGTGCGCGGCACGGGGACGGTGACGCGCCGACCGGCCTCCAAGGACCGCTTGGTGTCGTCCCCGGCCTCGGGCTCGACCCCGACGATCCGGATGCCGGGGTACAGCCCCTTGGCGACCGTGGCACTCCCGGCGATCAGCCCGCCACCGCCCACGGGCGTCAGCAGCGCGTCCAACTCACCGACGTCCTCCAGGAGTTCAAGCGCGGCGGTGCCCTGTCCCGCCATGACGTGCGGATGCTCGTAGGGCGGGATGACGGCGAGCCCCCGCTCGGCGGCCAGGGCTTCGGCGAGCGCCACGCGGTCGCCGGTGTAGCGGTCGTACGTCACGATCTCGGCGCCGTAACCGGCGGTGGCCTCCCGCTTGGAGCGCGGGGCGTCCTCGGGCATGACGATCACCGCGGTGCTGCCGAGTTCACGGGCGGCCAGGGCGACGGCCTGGGCATGGTTGCCGGAGGAGTACGCGACGATGCCCCGGGTCAGTTGCCCGGGAGTCAGCCGGGAGGCCGCGTGGTAGGCCCCGCGGAACTTGAAGGCGCCCATGCGCTGGAAGTTCTCGCACTTCAGGAGCACCTCGGCACCGACGCGGGCGTCGAGGGTGCGGGAGCGGAGCACGGGGGTGCGGTGCGCGACCCCCTTGAGCCGCTGGGCCGCGTCGCGGACGTCGTCGAGGGTGACGGGCGGGGGCGAGGTGGTCACTGGGGTTCCTCCGTCGGGAGTCGGCATCGGATGCGTGCCTCGGTGGTCGGCACGGGCGCCCGCGTTCGGCGGTTCTCACTCGGCGTGGGCGTCCGCGACCGCGGTCCCGTCCAGGGGGGTGTCCGAGCCGGTGGGCGCGTTCGAGCCCTCGGTCGTGGCGCGGGACCGGGAGAGGTAGTGGTAGGCGGAGGCGCGGGAGATGCCGAGGCGGGCGGCGACCTGTTCGACGGCTCGGCGCACGGCGAAGACGCCGCGGTCGTCGAGGCTGCGGAACAGTTCCAGGCGCCCGGCGCGGTCGAGGGCGCCCCACGGCTGGTGGCGGTGCGTGTCGAGGATGACATCGACGACCGAGTCGATGTCGTCGCCGAAGGTGGTCACGGGCAGTTCGGCGGGGGCGGCGGCGATCCCGGCCAGGGCGCCGAGCAGGGCGTGCGCCTCGCTCGCGGCGGTGACGTCGAGGTTGACGCACAGGGCGCCGAAGACCGCGCCCGTGGAGTCCCGCAGCACCATCGTGGAGGACTTGACCGTCTTCCCGGTCCCGGTGCGCGTGAGGTAGTTGAGCTCGTCGGCCGCCCCGTCCCCGCGTGCGACGATCCGCAGGCCGATCTCGCTCATCGCCCCGCCGACCGCGCGCCCGGTCACCGAGCCGGCGAGGGCGACGACGGAGTTCTCGGGGTCCCGGTAGTCATGCAGGACCACCTCGCACACGGGGCCGAACGTCGCCACCAGCCCGTCCACGACAGGCGTCAACGCGGCGACGATCGCGTCCCGCTCCGCTTCCAGATCCGGTCCGGACGGCATGCCGCACCCTCCCCGCTCGCATTCCCGGCGACCAGGGTATCTGGACCAGTGGTCCAGAGTCTAGACGTACGGTCTAGCGCGTCCGACCCCGCGGCTTCAGGGGCAACGGCGGCAGCTCCGGAGCCGGCAGGGGCGCGCCGCCGTAGCCCTTCACCTCACCGAAGCGGCTTCCGGTCATCCAGTCGCTACGGGCCTGCTCGATCTCCTCCTGGGACCGCCCGATCCAGTTCCAGAACATGATCAGTTCCTCCTCGAAGGGCTCACCGCCCAGGAGCATCAGCGAGGCGTCCGACGCGGCGCGCAGCGGGAGTTCGGTGCGGCCGCAGCCGAGGTAGAGCATGGAGCCGGGCAGGACCGGGACGCCGTCCACATGGGCCTCGCCGGACATGGACAGCACGGCGTACTCGAAGTCCGGCTCCAGGGGGAGACGTACGTCCGCGCCGTCGGTGAGGGTCAGGTCGGCGCCGACGATCGGGGTGTACGTCGTGCCGGGCGAGGTCGCTCCGTCGAGGTGGCCGAGGATCAGCGTGGCGGTCACACCTGGCGCGGTGACGAGGGGCAGCTCGGCGTGGTGCTCGAAGCGCGGGTCGGTGTGACGGTGGCTGTCGGGAAGGGCGACCCACAGCTGGGCGCCGTGCAGGAAGCGGGCGTGCGACTTCGGGCTCTCCTCGGAGTGGCTGATGGCCCGCCCGGAGGTCATCAGGCCCAGCTCGCGCGGGCGGATGGTCTGGAGGCTGCCGGTCGAGTCGCGGTGCAGCACCTCGCCCTGGTGCAGCCAGCTGACCGTCTGCAGGCCCATGTGCGGATGCGGCGGCACCTGCATGCCGGGCTCGTCGGCGATGTCGTCGGGGCCGTAGTGGTCGACGAAGCACCAGGCGCCGACCATGCGGCGCCCCAGGTTGGGCAGCAGCCGGCGGACCTCGGTGGCTTCGCCGAGCCTGACGGTGCGGGGGCTGAGGAGTTCGCGCACGGGTTCGGCCACCACGAAGCCGCGGCCGCCGCACAGGGCGGGAGCCGGCTCGCGATCAAGATTGCTCATGGCGCCCAACCTAGCCCCGCCGACGAGATCCCGTCAGTCCGTCCCCATGGCCGTCGCGAGGAGCCGGAATATAGTAGCCATGTACATAATAGCTATGTACCGTATCTGTCATGAGCAACGGTTCCGAGAAGGCGACACCCGGTTTCCTGGTGTGGCGGCTGTCGATGAAATGGCGCACCGCGGTGGACCGCGCACTGGCCCCGCTGGGCCTCACCCACGCGCAGTACTCGCTGGTGGCGTCCCTGTACGGCATGCAGCGCGAGGGCGCGCGCCCCAGCCAGCGCCGCCTCGCCGACCACACCGGACTCGAGCCGCTCTACGTCTCCAAGCTGGCCCGCTCACTGGAGACCGCGGGCCTTCTGGAGCGCACCCGGGATCCGCGCGACCCCCGCGCCGTGCAGCTGGCCCTCACCGAGGAGGGCCGCGTCTCGACCCGGCGGGCCATCCAGGTCGTCCAGGGACTGCTGGAGCAGTTGCTGGCACCGCTCGGCGGTCTCGACAGCCCCCGCACCCGGGAGTTCAGCCGCGAACTCGCGACCCTGCTCGACGCACCTCTCGACCCGCTCGCCGACGCCGGCGAGTCCGACTAGGAGCAGCCATGACCACCACCACCGCACCCCTGCTCAACCCCCGGACCATAGCCCTGGCCCACTACGCCGCCCGCGCGGTTCTCGAACAGGTGCTGGCCCGCCACGGGGTGACGTTCCAGCAGTCCGTCACCCTCCGCCCGGTCGCCGTCGCCGACGGCCCGATCGGGCGGGACGCGCTCGTGGGCAGCGTGGTCGGCTCGTTGAAGATCGACGCCGCCGAGGCGCACGCTGGGGTCGACGAGTTGATCTCCGCGGGGCTCCTGGCCCCCGAGGAGCCGTCCCTGATCCGGATGACGCGGGCCGGGCGCGAGCTGTACGACCGGACGACCACCGAGGCCGCCCCCCTCACCGCCCGCGTCTACGCCGACATCCCGGCGGAGGACCTGGCCACGGCCGGACGGGTACTGACCCTGATCACCGAGCGGGCCGACGCCGAACTGGCCGCCCTCACCGACTCGGCGGCCGCCACCACCACACCCTCCACCGAGTAGTGGAATATTGAACAACCCTTCCCCGTTGACGGCGTCGAAGGAGGTCACGAGTGGAGACGACGTACTACGACCACGGAACGCCGGCGGAGCGCTGGGAGCGCGCGCTGATGTTCTTCGACGCCAAGGACTACACCGCCGCGGCGCGTGTCCTGGACGGGCTGGTCGAGGAGGTGCCGGAGCAGACCGGGCCGCGGCTGCTGCTGGCGCGCTCCTACTACCACTCGGCCCAACTGCGGCGCGCCGAGACCCAGTTGCGCCTCATCGTGGAGCGCGACCCGGTCGAGCAGTACGCGCGTCTGATGCTGGGCCGCACCCTGGAACGGCAGGGCCGCGGCGAGGAGGCCGAGCCGCACCTGCGCCTCGCCTCCGCACTCGCGGGTGACTTCGACCTCGACGAGCGCTGAGCACCACGACAGGGGCCCGGTTCCGTGACGGAACCGGGCCCCCGCGCCGTCGTACGGTCAGGCCGCCGCGGCGGAGCGCTTGCCCCTGCGGTGGTCGATCTCCCCGAGGACCACGTCCAGGACGAGGAACGCGGCCAGCGGGATGCCGAGCAGCGGGACGTAGTAGCCGAGGGCGGCGACGGCCGCCACGCACGGCAGCAGGATCCGCGCCGGTACCTTCTGCCAGGCCCCGCGCGGGATCGGGCGGCCGAAGGCGGAGCCGCGGCCGCGCTGCCACCACATCCGGTAGCCCCACACGATCAGCAGGATCAGGGAGAGCGCGAGCAGCATCAGGGCGATCTGGTTGACCAGCCCGAAGAGGGTGCCGGTGTGCAGGTCGATGCCCCAGCGGGTCAGCTTGGCGAGGACCGGGTAGTCGGCGAACCGCAGCACGTCGGTGACCTCCCCGGTGGTGGGGTCGATCGCCACCGAGTCCTGCTTCTCCGGCCAGCTGCGCTGCACCTGCTTCACGACGTACGTCGACGAGGCGTCCGCGGGCGGGACGATCTCGACCGGGTCGCCGAGCCCCTCGGCCCGGGCCGCCGCGAGCACCTTGTCGAGGCCGACGCCGTGCTCGGCGTCCCCGGCCGATGCGGACGCGCCGTGCCCGGAGTGGTCGCCGCCCGCGGCCGCGGAGACCGAGGGGGTGGACTGGCCCAGCTCGCTGCGCAGGACGTCGATGTTGGCACCGGCGTAGGTGGACCAGGTCAGACCCGTCACCGACAGGAAGAGGAACCCGGCGGCGGCCCACGCGCCGACCCCGCCGTGCAGGCCGAGGGTGCGGCGCCGCCCGCTGGTGCCGCGCAGCTTGCGCCGGGCCCGGCGGCGGGTGAACCACAGCACCAGGCCGGCGCTCGCTATCACCCACAGCCAGCTCGCGGCGAACTCGCTGTAGAGGCGTCCGGTCTCACCGAGGTGCAGGTTGCGGTGCAGTTCCGAGATCCAGGTGCGCAGCGGCAGCGCGCCGGTGGAGCCGTACTGCTCCAGGGCGCCCTCCACCTTGGCGGTGTAGGGGTCGACGAAGACGGCGAGGGTGTGGTCGGCGTCGACGCCCTCGACGCCGGAGAGCAGGACCCGGGTGGTCGCGTCGGCCTGCGGGGAGGGGCGGACCGCGGCGACGGTGCCCTCGGGGTGGGCCTCGCGGGCGGCGTCGACCTGCTGGGAGATGGGCAGCTTGGCGTCGCCGACCTCCGAGACGGTCATCTCGTCGGCGTAGAGGATCTTCTCGGCCTGGAAGGAGGCGGCGTACAGCAGTCCGGTGCAGGCGGCCACGAGCAGGAACGGCGCGACGAACAGCCCGGCGTAGAAGTGCAGGCGCAGCACCAGCGGGCGCAGGGGCGCCCAACTGCTGCGTGACGGCTTCGGATCGACGGCTTTCGGGGCCTCGTCCGTGGTCGTCGTGAGAGCGGAGGTCATCGGCGGTTCTTCTCCGGGGCAGGGGACGGTTCTCGGCGGTACCGGTCCAGTAGTCGGGCGAGGAGGCCGCCGAGTTCCCGGCGTCGGAAGTGGCCTGCGTCACACAGGGGCGGAGTGGGGTGCATGGCATCCTGACGCGATGGCAACTCCCCGTCATCACACGCCCCTTGCGGAACTGGTCGAGGAACTCCTGGCGGCCGGGGGACCGCTGCCGATCGTCGCGGCCGGCGAGCCGGTGCTGCGGCGCGGCACCGAGCCGTTCGAGGGACAGCTGGACGCGGCGCTGCTGGCCCGGTTCGTCGAGGCACTGCGCGTCACCATGCACGCGGCACCCGGCGTGGGTCTGGCCGCGCCGCAGGTCGGTGTCCCCTTGCGGATCGCGGTGATCGAGGACCCGGCGCCGGTGCCGGAGGAGATCCGGCTGGCGCGCGGCCGGGTGCCGCTGCCGTTCCGGGTGCTGGTCAATCCGGTGTACGAGCCCGTGGGTGCCGCGCGTGCCGCGTTCTTCGAGGGCTGTCTGAGTGTGCCGGGCTGGCAGGCGGTCGTGGCCCGGCACGCCGAGGTGCGGCTGCGGGGCGAGGACGAGCACGGGCGAGAAGTGGACGAGGTGTTCGCCGGCTGGCCGGCGCGGATCGTGCAGCACGAGACCGACCATCTCGACGGGACGCTCTACCTCGACCGGGCGGAGCCGCGGTCCCTGTCGTCGAGTCAGGCGATGGCGGAGCGCTGGGCGCAGCCGACGCCGGAGCGGGCCGCCGAGTCCCTGGGCTTCGAGCTGCCCGGGCAGTGAGGCGAAGGCGCCGGCACCGGCGCCTTCCCTGTCTCCCCCGGCGGCCGCGTCTCGTGACGGCGCCGCGCCCGGACCGTGCCCTGCCGCGGCCCGCTGCCCGCTGCCGGCGTCCGAGAAGGACCCGTGGCACGAGGAACCACCCCGAGCTCCTCGTGCCCGCGTGCGTCAGTTGTCCCGGTAGCTCTCCAGCAGCCGCAGCCAGACCTCGCTGATCGTCGGATAGGACGGCACGGCGTGCCAGAGCCTGCTGATCGGGACCTCGCCCGCGACGGCGACGGTGGCGGAGTGGATGAGCTCCCCCACCCCCGGGCCGACGAACGTGACCCCGAGGAGGATCTCGCGCTCCAGGTCGACCACCATGCGGGCGCGCCCGCGGTAGCCGTCGCCGTACAGGCTCGCGCCGGCCACGTTCGCGAGGTCGTAGTCGACCGCGCGGACCCGGTGGCCGGCCTGTTCGGCCTCCGCCAGAGAGAGACCGACAGAGGCGGCCTCCGGGTCGGTGAAGACGACCTGGGGAACCGCCGAGTGGTCGGCGGTCGCGGCGTGCGCGCCCCAGGCGTCGGTCTCCAGCAGGGGGGTGCCGGAAGCGCGGGCGGCGATGGCGGCGCCCGCGATCCGGGCCTGGTACTTGCCCTGGTGGGTGAGAAGGGCGCGGTGGTTGACGTCGCCGACCGCGTAGAGCCAGTCGCTGCCGGTCACGCGGAGGCTGTCGTCGACCTCCAGCCAGGAGCCGGGTTCGATGCCGACGGTGTCCAGACCGATGTCGTCGGTGCGCGGGGCGCGGCCGGTGGCGAAGAGGATCTCGTCGGCCTCGATACGCTCCCCCGCGTCGGTGACGACCACCACGGCGCCGTTCTCGCGGGTCACCGACTCGACCGCGGTGCCGGTGCGCACGTCAACGCCCGCCTCGCTGAGGGCCTCGTGGATCAGCTCGCCGACGAAGGGCTC
The DNA here is from genome assembly GCF_055575395.1 of Streptomyces sp. NPDC034103. Classification (NCBI taxonomy): domain Bacteria; kingdom Bacillati; phylum Actinomycetota; class Actinomycetes; order Kitasatosporales; family Streptomycetaceae; genus Streptomyces; species Streptomyces sp. NPDC034103. Next base: position 134,398 of record NZ_JBVISS010000020.1, read on the forward strand.
CATGCGGTTGAGCAGGCCCTTGCCTCGGACCAGGAGGGTGACCCGGGAGCCCAGGGCCTGCCAGGCGGTGGCCATCTCGGTGGCGACCACGCCGCCGCCGACCACGACCAGGCGGCCGGGCGCGGCCTTGGCGCTGGTGGCCTCCCTGCTGGTCCAGGGCTTGACGGTGTCGAGTCCGGGCAGGTCGGGCAGGACGGCGCGGGTGCCGGTGCAGACGGCGACGGCGTGCCGGGCGGTGAGGACCGTGTCGCCCACGGTGACCGTGCGGGGGCCGGTGAGGCGGCCGTGGCCGCGGTAGAGGTCGGCGCCGACGCCCTCGATCCACCGGACCTGGCCGTCGTCCTTCCAGTGGGAGGTGAACTCGTCCCGGCGGGCGAGGACCGCGGCCGCGTCGAGGGGGCCTTGCACAGCGGGTGCGAGGCCGGGCAGGCGTCGGGCGTCGGCCTGGGCGATCACCGGGCGCAGCAGGGCCTTGCTGGGCATACAGGCCCAGTAGGAGCACTCACCGCCGACCAGCTCGCTCTCCACGACCGCGGTGGAGAGACCGGCCGCACGGGTGCGGTCGGCGACGTTCTCCCCCACGGGCCCGGCACCGAGCACCACTACGTCGTAGGTGCTGTACACAGTGGATTCCGTTTCCGTCATGGGGTCAGTCTGGTGGGTGGTGTGCGCTCGGGCCACATGGGTACGCGCGCGGAATACCCACTAGGTCCGCCGTGTTTGTTCCGACGGCTTCGCCCCGACATCAGGAAGAGGGATTCACGCCATGAGCAAGACCGTGGAACTCACCAAGGAGAACTTCGACCAGACGGTCACGGACAACGACTTCGTCCTGATCGACTTCTGGGCGTCCTGGTGCGGGCCGTGCCGTCAGTTCGCGCCCGTCTACGACAAGGCCGCCGAGGAGAACCCCGACCTGGTCTTCGGCAAGGTCGACACCGAGGCGCAGCCGGAACTGGCCGCCGCTTTCGGCATCCAGTCGATTCCCACGCTGATGATCGTCCGTGACCGGGTGGCGGTGTTCGCGCAGCCGGGCGCGCTGCCGGAGGCGGCGCTGGCGGATGTCATCGGGCAGGCCCGGAACCTGGACATGGACGAGGTCCGCAAGTCGGTCGCCGAGCAGCAGGCCAACGCCGAGCAGGACGGCCAGTAGGCACAAGGGACGTGGCCTGGAGGGCTCACCACTCCAGGGGAAGTCCCGTGTAGTTGGCGGCCAGTTCGGCGGCGGCGTGCCGGGACGCGGTGATCCGGCGGAGCCGGGCGAGCTGGAGGCGGTGCTCGAAGGGGTCGGCGTCGGGCCGGGTGTGCAGCATGGTCGTCATGTCGTACGAGAACCGGGTGGCCTGCCAGACGCGGGCGAGGCTCGCCCGCGGGTAGGTGTCCAGGAGCCGTTCGGAGCCGGTGCGGTGCAGTTCGGTGAAGGCACGGCCGAGGAGGCAGACGTCGGACACGGCGAGGTTGAGGCCCTTGGCGCCGGTCGGCGGGACGATGTGGGCGGCGTCGCCGGCGAGCAGGAGCCGGCCGTGCCGCATGGGTTCGTGGACGTGACTGCGCATCGGGGTCACGGACTTGGCGGTGATCGGGCCGCGGCCGAGGTTCCAGTCGGCGTCGATGGCGAAGCGGGCGGCGAGTTCGTCCCAGATACGCTCGTCCCCCCAGTCGGCCGGATCGGTGCCGTTGGGGACCTGGAGGTACAGCCGCGACACCCGGGGCGAGCGCATGCTGTGCAGGGCGAAGCCCCGCTCGCCACGGGCGTAGATCAACTCGTCGCAGGACGGGGCGACATCGGCGAGGATGCCGAGCCAGGAGTACGGATAGTCGTGCTCGTACGTCCGGCTGATCGCGGCCGGGACGGCGGTGCGGGAGATGCCGTGGAAGCCGTCGCAGCCCACCACCCAGTCGCAGCTCAGCGTCTGCTCGCTCCCCTCGTGCACGAACCGCACAAGGGGTGTGTCCGACTCCGGTCTCTCGACGGCGAGCGCCTCGGCCTCGAACAACAGCGGTGGGTCGTCGGCAAGTTGGAGGGCGACGAGGTCCTTGACGATCTCGGTCTGGGCGTAGATCGTGACGGTGCGGCCGCCGGTGAGGGCCGGGAAGTCGATGTGGTGCCGTTCCCGGTCGAAGCGCAGTTCGATGCCCTGGTGGACCAGTCCCTCCGCGTCCAGACGCCGGGCCGCGCCGCAGGCGCGCAGGGCGTCGACCGTGCCCTGCTCCAGCATCCCGGCGCGCTGGCGCTGTTCGACGTACTCCCGGGTCCTCGCCTCCAGCACGACGCAGGCGATGCCCGCGCGGTGCAGCAGACGGGCCAGGAGCAGTCCGGCGGGGCCGCCGCCGATGATGCCGACCGTCGTGCGCATCGCACGCCTCCCCTGGGTGACAGCCTGGGGCACAGGCTCTCAGCTGGAGTCGCGGGGCACCACCGTGGCCGCGAGGACCTTGTGCGTCTCGGGAGCGGCGCCGGGGTCGCGCACCGCCCGGTCGACGAGCTCGGCGAGGTCGCGGCCGGAGGGCAGGTCCAGGTGGACCGTGCTCAGCCGGGGCCGCAGGAGGCGGCCCAGCATCAGGTCGTCGGCGCCGATCAGCGCCGTCTCGCCGGGCACGTCGATGCCCTGGTCCTGGAGGGCGCGCAGCAGCAGCATCGCGTATTCGTCGTTGTAGGCGAACACGCCGTCGAGGCCGAGTGTGCGCCAGCGGGCGGCGAGCCGGGCGCCGGCCTCCTCGGTGCAGGCCAGGGGGAGGCGGGTGACGGTGGCGTCGGTGCCGCTGAGGGCGTTGCGTACGCCCGCCAGGCGGGGCAGGGAGAAGGCCTCGAGGCCCGTCTCCTCGGGGACAACCACGCCGATGCGGCGCCGGCCGCGCTCGTAGAGGTGGGTGGCGGCGCGGTGGCCGACGGCCTCGTGGTCCATGAGCAGGGCGTGGGCGCCCTCGACGGTCTCGGGGCCGAGGGTGACCACAGCCCGGGCGCCGGAGCGCTTGAGGATCGCGACGCCGTTGGGACCGAGCCCGGCGCCGGGCACCAGGACGGCGACCGGGCGCAGTTCGGCCCAGGCGCGGGCGGCCTCGTCGCCCTGGAGTCCGACGCTGCCGTGCTGGACGACGGTGTAGTCGAGGCGGCTGAGGGCCCACTGGAGTTCGCTGATGAACTGGCCGTAGAGCTGACCGACGGGGACGGTCGGGGCGGGCATCAGGACCAGGCGGCTGTGTCCGGCGCGCAGGCTGCGGGCGGCCGCGTGCGGCACGTACCCGAGTTCTTTGGCGGCCTCGTGGACCCGGCGGCGGGTGGGCTCGCTGATCCTGACGGCACTGGTGTTGTTGAGGACGTAGGAGACGGTCGCGCGCGAGACGCCGGCCAGCCGGGCCACATCGGCGCTCGTGGGCACGGAGCGCGGTGCGGGCGACGCGGGGGCGGGCGTTTTCGGTATCTGCACCATGACGTCTGGCATCTTCGCAGAGCCGGTGCGAGCCGCCCCTCAGCGGGTCGCCGCGGTGCCCGTCACACGGGCCACCAGATCGACCCAGCCGTCCTCCAGCCGTTTCATCGGCATCCCGCACTCCCTGGTCAGGTGGTGGATCAGGGCGGGGTCGAGGTATCCCAGCAGCGACCGCGCCAGCAGTTCGCAGTCGGCGTCCGGCACGATCTGGCGCAGCAGGACCGTGACGTGCAGGGCGAGCGCGCGGTGCGAGGGATGGGAGAACCGGCGGGTGGGCTCCGGCTCGGCGGCGAGCTGGAGGTCCAGCTGTTCGTCCGAGCGGTACAGCAGCGCCACGCCGAACGCCCGCAGCCGCTCCAGCGGCGGTGCCCCGGGACCCAGGGGCGGCGGGCCGGCGAGGAGGTCCTCCTGAAGCTTCCTCGCCGAGTGGTCGAGGAGCGCCATCAGCAGGCCGGTGCGGTCGCCGAAGCGGCGGAAGACGGTGCCCTTGCCGACCTGGGCCGCGGCGGCCACCGCCTCCATGGTGACCCCTGCGGCGCCGTGCTCGGCGATCAGCCGGGCGGCGGCCTCCAGCAGCCGGGCCCGGTTGCGCGCGGCGTCGGCGCGCAGGCAGGGCTCGTCACCGGACGGGCCGAGCTGGAGCAATTCGGCCTCGCCCGAGGGGCCCTGAGGCCTGGGAAGGGGCGGCAGAGAGGCGGGCATGAAGACAGCGTAAAGCATCAGGAATGAAACTGGACCGCGGTCCGGTTAGAGTGATAGAACGTAAACGGACCTCGGTCCGGATATCTGACGGCAGTGTTTCAGCATCTTGGAGTTCGTATGTCTGTTCGCATCCTTGCGCTCGTCGGCAGCCTTCGGGCCGGTTCGCACAACCGCCAGCTGGCCGAGGCGGCCGTCAAGTTCGCCCCCGAGGGTGCGACGGTCGAGGTCTACGAGGGCCTGGCCGACATCCCCTTCTACAACGAGGACATCGACGTCGAAGGCAGCGTCCCGCCCGCGGCCGCCAAGCTGCGTGCGGCCGCCCAGGCCGCCGACGGCTTCCTGTTCTTCTCCCCCGAGTACAACGGCACCATCCCGGCCGTCCTGAAGAACGCCATCGACTGGCTGTCGCGCCCGTACGGCGCCGGCGCCTTCGGTGGCAAGCCGGCCGCCGTGGTCGGCACCGCCTTCGGCCAGTTCGGTGGCGTCTGGGCCCAGGACGAGACCCGCAAGTCGCTCGGCATCGCCGGTGCCACGGTCCTGGAGGACGTCAAGCTCTCCATCCCCGGCTCCGTGGTCCGCTTCGCCGAGACCCACCCGGCCGACGACGCCGAGGTCGCCGAGCAGCTCACCGAGGTCATCGCCCGGCTGCACGGTCACGCCGGCGAGACCGTCGCCGCCTGAGGCGTCACCTCACGGTGAGGGGCTGGAGCTCATCGAGCTCCGGCCCCTTCCGCCTGTCCTGAGACAGCTCAGACGCAACGACCTCTCGTTCAGGCCACCGCGCCCGGCGCCAGCTCGCGCAGCTCCGTCAACGCGGCCTCGACGGCGGGGCGTTCCCGTCCCCCGCGGCGCGTGCAGGTGAGCAGCTTGCGGTGCGGGTCGCCCGTGCACGGGACGCGGATGATGGCCAGGTGCGGGGCGAGCTGGGCCAGCCGTGGGATGAGCGCGACGCCGAGCCGGTGGGCGACGAGTTGGGCGGTGACGTTCCAGTCCACGGCCTGGTGGACCACGGCGGGGCTGAACCCGGCCTCCCCGCAGGCCGACACGATGTGCGTATGGCAGGGACTGTCCGGCATGGGGGCGATCCAGTCCTCCTGCGCCGCGTCCGAGAGGTCGACGCGCTTCCTGCCGGCCAGCGGGTGACCGGTGGGTACGACCAGGTCGAACGGGTCGTTCAGAAGCGGCTGTTGGTCGAAGCGGGCGTCGTTCAGCGGCGGGTTGTGCGGGGTGGCCTCCACGATGGCGAGGTCCGCCTCGCCCTCGAAGAGCAGGTCGAAGCTCGTCGGCACGTCCGCCTCCTGGATGTGTACGGCCAGGCGCGGATGCCGTTCCTGCAGCCGGACGGCCATCGGCGCCAGCAGCACCGAGATCGCCACCGGGTATCCGCAGACCCGCAACGGCCCCGCGGGGGCGCCCTGTTCGGCGCGAAGGTCGAGCTCGGCCTGTTCCCAGCGGGCCTGGATGGCGTCGGCGTGCGCGAGCAGGCTCTCGGCGGCCGGGGTGAGACGGACGCCCCGGCCCTGGGGTTCGAGGAGTGCCACGTCGAGGTCGCGGGCGAGCTGACGGATCTGCTGCGAGGCGGCGGACGGGGTGAAGTGCAGGGCGCGGGCGGCCGCGGTCACCGTGCCGTAGTGCGCGACCGCGCGCAGGACGTGAAGCCGGCGGAGGTCAATCATGAAGCCCACGCTTCAAGGTCAGGTCCGGAAAGTCAACCTGGACGTGCACGGTGGCGGCGACGCACCCTGGAGGTGTCGCGACGGTCAACCAGCCACGGCGTACGAGGAGTTCAGATGACCAGCCCGACCAGCCGGACCGGCACACCCGGGACGACCGGCACACCCGGGACGACCGGCACACCCGGGACGACCGGCACACCCGGGACGACCGGCACACCCGGAACGACCGGCGCACCCGGGACGACCGGGTCCGCCTGCCCGCACTGCGGGTGGCCGGACGGCGCCGAGCCCTTCCAGGTGGTGTCCCGGCACGCCACCGCGGCGGGTCGCACGGTGTGGACCCGCTGCGGCTGCGGTTCGCTCCAGGTCCGCGTGGTCGACGACCGCGGGATGCGGATCGTCTCCCGCAGCGGGCCCGCCGCCCCTCAGCCCAGTCCCGCCAGCCGCTGAACCGCCGGGGCCGCGAACCGCTCGATGAACCGCGCTGGCTCCCCCGTGCGCGGGGACAGGATCACGGTGTCGATGCCGAGTTCGGCGTACCCGGTGATGTCCTTGGTGAAGGCGTCGAGGTCGCCCGTGGCGAGCGGTTCCCCGGAGTAGGCGACCGTCTTGCGGATCGTGTCGTAGTCACGGCCCTCGGTGTCGCAGTGGCCGCGCAGGACGTCCAGCTTGTGCGCGACCTCCTCGGGAGTGGTGGTGAAGAGGTTGCACGCGTCGCCGTACCGGGCGACGAGGCGGAGCGTCTTCTTCTCGCCGCCACCGCCGATCATGATCTCGGGGCGCGGATCACTGACCGGCGCCGGGACGCAGAGGGTCTCGGCGAGCCGGTAGTGCGTGCCCTCGAACGGGCCGTCGTCGTCCGGGTCCCACATCTGGAGGCAGATCCGCAGGGTCTCCTCCAGCCGCTCGAAGCGTTCCGCGACCGGCGGGAACGGCACCCCGAGACCCGCGTGCTCCCGGTCGTACCAAGCGGCGCCGATCCCGAGGGTGGCCCGGCCGCCGGACAGCACGTCGAGCGTGGTGGCGATCTTGGCGAGCAGCCCGGGGTGACGGTAGGTCACGCCGGTGACCAGGGCGCCGAGCTGGACCGTCGAGGTGCGGCCGGCGAGATAGCCGAGGGTCGTGTAGGCCTCCAGCATGGGGTCCTCGGCCCGGTCGTTGAACTCCATCTGGAAGTAGTGGTCCATGACCGACAGCCAGCCGAGCCCGGCGGCTTCGGCGGCGGCACCCGCGGCGCCGAGCTCGGCGGCGAGCGCGGGGCCCCCTCCGGGGTGGTCGAACCGGTTGATGTGTACGCCCACGCGCATGGTCGTCTCCGTTCACCAGGGCCTCATCGACCCTGGTGACGCTAGATCTTCGAGCGCTCTCGAAGTCAAGAGGCGCCACCGCGCCACCGCGCGAGCCCAGACACCACCACCGCGCGAGCCTCGGGCCGCCGCCGTACTGACGGCCCCGGACCGCCGCCGTACGGTCCGCTAGGCGGCCCGCTCCGCCTCCCGCTGCCTCTTGGTGGCCCGCAGGCTCGTGAACGTGGTGACGGCGAGGACCAGCACGATGAAGCCCAGCGAGAACGGGATGCTGATCTCCGGCACGTGGACGCCGGACTCGTGCAGCGCGTGCAGCACCAGCTTGACGCCGATGAAGCCGAGGATGATCGACAGGCCGTAGCTGAGGTGGACCAGCCGCTCCAGCAGGCCGCCGATGAGGAAGTACAGCTGGCGCAGACCCATCAGCGCGAACGCGTTCGCCGTGAAGACGATGTACGGGTCCTCGGTGAGGCCGTAGATGGCGGGGATCGAGTCGAGCGCGAAGAGGACGTCGGTGGAGCCGATCGCCAGCATGACGACCAGCATCGGGGTCATGACCCGCTTGCCGTTCTCCTCGATCCACAGCTTGGTGCCGTGGTAGCGGTCGGCCACGCCGAAGCGCCGCTCGACCATCTTCAGCAGCTTGTTCTCCTGGTACTCCTCCTCGTGGCTCCCCTTGCGGGCGTCCTGGACGAGCTTCCAGGCGGTCCAGATCAGGAAGGCGCCGAAGAGGTAGAAGACCCAGGAGAACGTGGAGATGATCGCCGCGCCGGCCGCGATGAAGGCGGCGCGCAGCACCAGGGCCATCAGGACGCCGACCATCAGGACGCGCTGCTGGTACTGGGAGGGCACCGCGAACTTCGCCATGATCAGCACGAAGACGAAGAGGTTGTCGACACTCAGCGACTTCTCGGTGATGAACCCGGCGAAGAACTCGCCGCCCGGCTTCGCGCCGCCGAAGACCAGCAGGCCGATGCCGAAGAGACAGGCCAGCACGACCCAGACGGCCGTCCAGATGCCGGCTTCCTTGATCGACACGTCGTGGGGCTTGCGGCCGATGAAGAAGTCGACGGCGACGAGCGCGCACAGCGCGGCCACCGTCAGCAGCCAGACGGACACGGACACGTTCACTTGTTACTCCTGGTACTGGTGGGCCTCACAGCGTTCTCTCATGTCCTGACATCCTTCCACCTACGGAAGGTGAACAAAGAGTGAGGACATGGCAAGGCCACCGGGTCCGCCGCGCCCCACCCGCCGAACGGCGGGCAGGTTCCGCCGGACGGCGGCGCCCCGGACAGCGGTCGCCCGGTCGTAGGCGCGGCCCCCGGACCGGACCGCCTGGCCTGATCACGCGCGGTGGCGAGGGAGGGCCGGGTCTCCCCACCGGCGACGGCCCGCACGCGGCGCGTCCTCGACGCCCACCTCCGGCCGGTGCAAAGGGGAACGCCCCGGCTGGACGGCCCGCCCCCGGTACGCACGAATGACCTGGATCACTTTGACGAGCCCGCTGATGTGGCCGTACGAATAGGCCGTATGAGCGTCCCGCAGTCACCCTTGTCCGGGATCACGGTCGTCAGCCTGGAGCAGGCGGTGGCCGCTCCCTACGCCACCCGGCAGTTGGCCGACCTCGGCGCCCGTGTCATCAAGGTGGAGCGACCGGGCGGCGGGGACTTCGCCCGCCGGTACGACACGACGGTGCACGGTCACTCCAGCTATTTCGTCTGGCTGAACCGCTCCAAGGAATCCCTCACCCTGGACCTCAAGGACCCGCGCGGCCTGGAGATCCTGCACCAACTCCTGGACGGCGCCGACGTCTTCGTGCAGAACCTCGCCCCCGGCGCGGTCGACCGCCTCGGCCTCGACACCGCGGCGCTCACCGGACGCCGGCCCCGGCTCATCCCGTGCACGATCTCCGGCTACGGCACCGACGGACCGTGGGCCGACCGCAAGTCGTACGACCTGCTGGTGCAGTGCCAGACCGGCCTGGTGTCACTGACCGGCACCCCGGAGGAGACCGCCCGGGTCGGGATCTCCGTCGCCGACATCGCCGCCGGGATGTACGCCTACAGCGGAGTCCTCACCGCCCTCTACACACGCGCCACCACCGGCAGGGCCCATCCGGTGGAGGTCTCCCTGTTCGAGGCGCTGGCCGAGTGGATGGGCCAGCCCGCCAACTACACCCGCTACGGCGGCAGTCAGCCCCCGCGTCTGGGCACCCAGCACGCCACCATCGCGCCCTACGGCACCTTCACCGCCGCCGACGGCAACGACGTGCTGTTCTCCATCCAGAACGAGCGCGAATGGGCCGTGCTGTGCGCGCGGTTCCTCGGCGACGCCGGGCTCACCGACGACCCGCGCTTCGCCACCGGCTCCGACCGGGTCGCCCACCGCGATGAGGTGAACGTCCTCGTCGCCGAGCGCTGCGCCCGCTCCGACGCCGCGGAGATCCTCAAGGACCTGGAGGCGATGGGCATCGCCTGCGCCGGGGTCAACGACGTCGCCGCGTTCCTCGACCATCCCGTGCTGGCCGCCCGGGGCCGCTGGCGCGAGGTGGGCGTGCCGGGCGGCACCGTGGAGGCCCTGCTGCCACCGGCCGACCTCGCGGGTCTGCCCGCGCGCATGGACCCCGTACCGGCGGTCGGCGAGCACACCGACGCCATCCTCACCGCACTCGGCCACAGCCGCGACGACATCGAGGCGCTCCGCACCGACGGCGTCGTCTGATCGCGGGGTGCCGACGATGCTCGAACAACCCCAGCGGGAGAGCACCTGCCTGAAGCTCGCCCGCGAGCTGCGCACCGCGATCCTGCGGCACGACTACCCCGAGGGCGTACGGCTGCCGACGGAGGCCCAACTGGCCGAGGAGCGCGGCATCAGCCGGCAGACCGTGCGCCGCGGCCTGAACACCGACCGTGTGCACCGGTCGCGGAGGCCACCCCCGAACTCGCGGGGCACCTCTGCTGCGAGCCGGGCCGCGCGCTGCTGCGCATCGACCGGGTGTACCAGTCGGACGCCGGACAGCTCGTCGAGCTGGCGATCAGCCACTTCCTGCCCGAGCGCTACTCGTACCGCGTACGGCTGCGGCGCAGCGGCCGATGACGCCGTATGCCGAACTGTCGAAACGTCCGAAGAGGACCAACCGCCGCGAGTCTGAGGATCCTTGTCATGGCGAGGACGCCATGAGCAGGTCGGCGGAGTACCTGCCCACCGCTGCGGCTCAGCAGTTCACCGGCCCGGCAGCGCAGCGTCCGTTGTTCTTCGAGCCGGTGGCGTCAGGTCTCGTCGGCGGTGCGGGACCGCTGGGCGAGCCTCTTCAGGGCGGTCTCGCCCCACTGGAGGTTCGACCGTTCGAAGGCCATGCCGCCGAGGAGGGTGAGATAGGGGCCGATGCGCTCGGCCTCGGCGAAGTACTCGTCCTCGGTGCGGCCGGCCAGCATGCGCTCCCGCATCCGTTCGTAGCGGGCCAGCTTGGCGGTGGACCGTTCCACCCGTTCGACGATCGCGGTGCGTACGGCGTCGGTGTCGCCGATGTCGACGCACTGGACCTTGACCATCAGCTCGTCCCGGATGGCCGTCGGCTTCGCGGGCACCTCGGCGATGTAGTCGCGCAGGACCTCCAGGCCGGCCTCGGTGAGGGAGAACAGGCGTTTGTTGGGGCGGCGCTCCTGCTGGACGACGCGGGCGGAGACGAGACCGTCGGCCTCCATGCGCTCCAGTTCGCGGTACAGCTGCTGCGGGGTGGCCATCCAGAAGTTGGCGACGGAGGCCTCGAAGCCCTTGGCGAGGTCGTATCCGGAGGCCTCGCCCTCCAGGAGGGCGGCCATCACCGCGTTGCGCAGAGCCATGGGCCCCAACCTAATTGATTACTCAAGGTGAGAGGTACCGGCGGGCAGGAGCACCGGAAGCAGTTCGGGGCGCTTGGCCTGCCGATCGTCGCCGGACGACCGGCCTCGGACCCGTCGCAGGAGCCAGGGCCCGAGGAAGGAACCGGCCCAGCGCAGCTCGTCGCCGATAGCGCGCAGGCCTGAGGCGGTTCGCCGGTCGGCGGGCAGGGGCAGGGTCCAGCTGTCGTCGCCACCCGGCAGTGCGAGGGCCTCGGCCACCGCGGCGGCGATCCGGGCGTGGCCGAGCGGACTGGCGTGCAGCCGGTCCGGGCTCCACAGACGCGGGTCGGTCACGACCGGGTGATGGGAGGTCTCGGCGACCACGACGCCGTGCCGTGCCGCCGCCCGGCGGATGCGGTCGTTGAGGGCGAGCACGCGGGGGCGCAGTGGTCGCGCCAGCGGGGTGATCCGGGCTACGTCCGGGAAGGTCACCGTGGCCACCCGCGTGCCCCGCGCGGTGAGCGCGGCGAACATCGCCTCCAGGTGTCCGGCCACCTCGTCGGCGTCGAAGCCCGACCGCAGCAGGTCGTTGACGCCGGCGACGACGGTGGCGAGGTGAGGCTCCAACGCCAGGGCGGGCGCGAGCTGTTCGGCCCGCACCTGTCCGGCGAGACGGCCCCGGACGGCGAGGTTGGCGTAGAGGACCTCCGGGGTGCCCTGGGCGAGTTGCTCGGCGAGCCGGTCCGCCCAGCCGCGCAGTCCCCGCACGTCGTCGCCGTCGCCGCAGCCCTCGGTCTGGCTGTCGCCGAGGGCGACGTATCTCAGGGGACCGCTCTCCGCCATGCCCGACCGCCTCACTTGGACAAGGAGTCACCTACTCACTTTGTTGAGTATAACGTCACGGCTCGGGGCGCCATGCCGCCGAATTCATGGACCTGTCGATTTTCAAACCCTCAGCGCTCCGGAGGGCCCCGGGCGTCGGCCGAAGAGCCCGCCATGCGCGACGATGCCGACGCCCGGCTCTCGAGCCGGGACCGCCTCGTCCTCAGGCACACCGAGCCGAGATGCGGCGCGGCCGTCGTCCGTTTCGCGCCCCAGACGCGAGCCGCCCCGGGCGGACCGCTGATGTGCGGATCCACCCGGGGCGTTCATGTCCCTGGCGTGCTCGAGCGTGTCAGATGAGCGGCGTGCCGCCCGTGCCACCGGCGCCACCGGTGTTGCCCGTGCCGCCGAAGCCACCGGTACTGCCAGTGCCACCGGTGCTGCCAGAGCCTCCGATGCCACCGATGCCCGGGGTGCCGCCGAGGCCACCGGCCTCGTCGGGGCGGATGCGGCCGCGCCAGGCGCCCGTCTCGCCGCCCTGCTGCTCGATGTACTCCTTGAAGCGGCGCATGTCGCCCTTGACCCGACGGTCGAGCACTCCGAGCATGTCGGCGCTCTTCTCGGCGAGACCGCTGGGCTCGACGTCCATGGTGAGTTCCACGCGCGTGTGCGTGTCGTCCAGCCGCTGGAACCGGACCGTGCCGCGCTGCTGGACGTCGCCCTCGACGACCCGCCAGGTGATGCGGTCGTCCGGCAGCTGGTCGACGATCTCGGTGTCGAACTCCCGGCGCACACCACCGATCTTGGTCGTCCAGTGGTTGTGCTTGTCGTCGACCTGTCGCACCTCCTCGACGCCTTCCATGAAGCGCGGGAACTCCTCGAACTGAGTCCACTGGTTGTAGGCGGTGTGGACGGGGACCTCGACGTCCACCGATTCCTTGACGGTGCTCATCAGTCGTCCTCCTCACTGCTTGTGGTGGCGGCCGGGTACCCGGCGGAGCGGGGTCAAGACCCCCGAACATGTGAAGAACACCTCGTTCGGCGGGCCCCTTGGTGGGGATCGCGCGCGTCCGGGTACTCGGACCGGGCGACGGTCGTTCCCGGTTCGAGGAAAGGAGCGTGCGTCATGACCAGTCCCGATCCGGAGCCGCGGCAGAGTCCGGGACTCGAACCCGGCGCAGGGGTGCCGCCCGGCGAGACCCCGCCCGGGGAGACGGGCATCTCCGGCATCTCCCATCCGGAGCCGCCCGAACTGCGCAAGGGGTGGGGCGCGATGCCCATCACCGTGATCATGGTCGTGGTCGCACTCGTGGCGATCGGGTTGATCGCCATGATGGTGGAGCTGATCGCCTGAGAATGCGCCCCGGACCAGCTCCGGGCGCCTGAGAACGCGCCCCGGACCGGCTCGGGGCGGGCTGAGAACGGCCCCGAACCCGCTCGGGGCGGGCTGAGAACGGCCCCGCTCGGAGCGGCCGCCGCCCGTCACGGCCGCGCGCCCCTGTCGGCCGCGCGGGATCACCGAGCGGGCGGGGCACCTCACCGGATGCCGCCGCCCGTGGTGTCTGCCTTCTGGATCGATTCCGTCCGACGGTCGCCGGACGGCCGCACGCGTACCCGGCGGGTCGGCGGGAGAACGCCCGCTCCGGCACCGGCATGGCGACCGGGTCGCTCGTCGGCCGGAGACGGGGGTGACGGCAGGGGCCCGAGTGACACAGCGGGCCGGGGCGGGCGAGGGGCGGGGGCGGGGGTGCCCCTGGGTCGGGTGGGCGGGCACCACTACGGCCGGAAGTGCACGCCGCCGGATCGGCCCGACACACACGCCTCTGACCTGGGCGAATAGCCCATACGGCCGGGTCGGCGCCCCGCCCTGCGGCCTGCGCGGCGGGGTTTTCGCGGACCGGCGGGGGGCACTCGCGCGCCGCTGTCGGACGAAGGAGTGAAGGACATGCGAAGGAAGAGTGACACCCGGGGGAAGCGGACCCTCGGTCTGTGGGCGGCGGGGGCCGTCGCGGCCGCGGGCGGGTCCGTGGCCGTGGCCCGCGCGAAGGGCCGGGCGAGCGGTGGCGCCGAGAAGTCCGAGGAAGGGCGCTGGCATGTGATCACCGTGGGGCGGCCGCGCACCGAGCTGATGCCGGACGGCAAGCTCCCGCCGCCGCTGGACGGCCTGGGCGACCACGTGGAGATCAGGGCCGCGGACGCGCCGGGAGGGCGCGGTACCGAGATCGCCGCCCGGCGCACCGGAGCACGGGACGACGTCGAGGGGCTGGAGAGCGAGGCGGGCGCGTCGACGGACGAGCGGATCCGCGAAGCGCTGCGGGAGTTCAAGCAGCTCACCGAGACCGGCGAGGTGCTGCGGACCGAGGGACAGCCCGCCGGGAAGCGCAGGCCGGGTGGGATCCCGCTGGCCCGGGCCTCGCGCCGGGCCCGGAAGGAGGGCCTGCTGTGAAGGCGTTGTGCTGGACCGGGGTCGGGAAGCTGGACGTGCAGAACGTCCCGGAGCCGAAGATCCTCAACGACCAGGACGCGATCGTGAAGGTCACCGCCAGTTCGGTGTGCGGCTCCGACCTCCATCTGCTCAACGGATACATCCCGGCCATGCGGGCCGGCGACATCATGGGCCACGAATTCGTCGGCGAGATCGTCGAGACCGGGCCGGGCGTGCACCAACACCGCCCCGGGGACCGGGTGGTGGTCTGTTCCATCCTCGGCTGCGGCCGCTGCCGTCAGTGCGAGGAGGGCTGGTGGGCGCTGTGCGACAACTCCAACCCCCAGCCCGCCTTCACCGAGACCGCCTACGGCAGCCCGACCGCCGGCATCCTGGGCTACTCGCACGCGATGGGCGGCTTCGCGGGCAGCCACGCGGAGTACGTTCGCGTCCCCTTCGCCGACCACGGCGCCTTCACGGTCCCGGACGGACTGGCGGACGAGGAGGCGGTGTTCGCCTCGGACGCGGTGCCGACCGGGTGGATGGGCGCGGAACTCGGCGGGGTACGGCCCGGTGACGTGGTGGCCGTGTGGGGCGCGGGCGGCGTCGGCCAGATGGCGGCGCGTGCCTCGGCCCTGATGGGTGCCGAGCGGGTGGTGGTGATCGACCGGGTCCCGGAGCGGCTGGAGCAGGCGGAACGCCACTGCGGGGCCACGACCCTCGACTACACCGACGTCGACGTGGGTCCCGCGCTGCGGGAGCTGACCGGCGGCCGCGGTCCCGACGTGTGCATCGAGGCCGTGGGCATGGAGGCCCACAAGAAGGGCCCGCAGTACCTGTACGACCGGGTCAAGCAGGGCCTGCGGCTCCAGACGGACCGCTCGGTCGCCCTGCGTGAGGCCATCCACGCCTGCCGCAAGGGCGGCACGGTGTCCGTCCTCGGCGTGTTCGGCGGCGTCCTCGACAAGTTCCCGTTCGGCGCGGCCATGAACAAGGGGCTGACGTTCCGCATGGGCCAGCAGCACGGCCAGCGGTACATCCCGATGCTCCTGGACCGCATGGCGGCCGGTGAGATCAGGACCTCCCACCTGGCCACCCACCCGATGCCGCTGTCCGAGGGACCGCGCGGCTACCGGATGTTCCAGGACAAGAGCGACGGCTGCGTGCGGGCGGTACTCCTGCCGCAGGAGTGAGCGGTCGCGTCACGGCCGTACGGCGCGGACGACCACCAGTTCCTCCCGGTCGTCGTCCGCGTCGACCAGCCCCTGCCGCACCAGCCACGACCGCCGCGAACGCAGCACGGGGCCGTACGGCACGACCGCGCGGTCGGCGACCGAGGCGCTCAGCCCCTGCTCCGTCAGCCGGCGCAGTGTCTCGTCCGTCCCGCACAGGCCGGAGTGCACGATCAGCAGCACCCCGCCCGGACGCAGCACGGTGGGAGCCGCCGCGCAGATCCGGTCCACGAAGACCCGGCCGTCGGCGCCCGCATCCCAGGCCCGCGCCGGGCCCCGACGGGGCAGCCGGTCGACGGGCGAGGGCACGTAGGGCGGATTGCTGACCACCAGGTCGTACGACTGTCCCGCGACGGCCGTCGTCAGGTCGCCGTGCCGGACGCGGACCCGCCGGCCGGCCAGCAGCGCGTTGACGCGCGCGGTGACCACGGCCAGCCGGGAGACGTCCACGGCGGTCACCCGGGCACCCAGCCGGGCCGCGTGCACGGCGACCGCGCCGCTGCCGGTCCCGAGGTCCAGCACCTCGGTCGCGGCGTCGATGTCCTCCCGGCCCAGGGCCTGCATCAGCAGCCCGGTGTCCCACTGCGGGGCGTACACGCCCGGCGGGGTCAGCAACCGCGCCGGCGGCGCCGGCATCAGCGTCTCCGCCACCATGGGCATCTCCGTTCCTCGCCCCCAACAGCTGTTTCTGCCGTCACTCTGGGTGCCCCGCCGCCGGTGATCCATTCACAGCACCCTCCCGCACGGCCGTGACCTGGCGATTTCCGCGTCCGAGGTGGCGTACGGAGCGGAACGGCGGGAGTGGGGTACCGGCCGCGACCCGCCGTGCCGCCCACGGTGGCTCCCCCACCGGGCGGGGCGGGGATACGGTGACATATCGGCAGGCATAGCTCCCGCCGGACTGGTTACACGCTGCGCAACCGAGGGGCCGGGAGAGCGGCAACCACCGGTGCCTCAGCCGCCCGCGTGACCGTCTGCGCACCGACCGCTTCCGAGCGAGGACACCCATGGCGACACGTACGGAACCCGTGGCCCCGGTCCCGGCGGCGGGGCGCCGCAGCAAGGGCCAAGTGATCGTTTCCTGGCTGACCACCACCGACCACAAGAAGATCGGCCATCTCTACCTGATCACGTCGTTCGGCTTCTTCCTCGTCGGCGGGGCGCTGGCGATGCTCATCAGGGCGGAACTGGCCCGGCCGGGCCTGCAACTGCTGTCGAACGAGCAGTACAACCAGTCGTTCACGATGCACGGCACGATCATGCTGCTGCTGTTCGCCACCCCGACCTTCGCCGGGTTCGCCAACGCGATCATGCCGTTGCAGATCGGTTCCCCGGACGTCGCCTTCCCGCGGCTGAACATGTTCTCGTACTGGCTGTTCCTGTTCGGCGGTCTGATCGTGCTCAGCAGCTTCCTCACGCCGCAGGGCGCCGCCGACTTCGGCTGGACCGCCTACACCCCGCTCAGCGGTCCCGTCCGCAGCGGTTATGTCGGCGGGGATCTGTGGATCATGGGGCTGGCGCTGGCCGGGTTCGGCACGATCCTCGGCGCGGTCAACTTCATCACCACCATCATCTGCATGCGCGCCCCCGGTATGACCATGTTCCGCATGCCGATCTTCACGTGGAACGTGCTGCTCACCTCGGTGCTGGTGCTGCTGGCCTTCCCCGTGCTGGCGGCTGCGCTGCTCGCGCTGGAGGCGGACCGCCGGTTCGGCTCGCAGGTCTTCAACGCCGAGAACGGCGGACCGATCCTGTGGCAGCACCTGTTCTGGTTCTTCGGCCATCCCGAGGTCTACATCCTTGCCCTGCCGTTCTTCGGGGTGATCAGCGAGATCATCCCGGTGTTCGCCCGTAAACCGATCTTCGGTTACATCGGGCTGATCGGCGCCACCATCGCCATCACCGGTCTGTCCGTGACGGTGTGGGCCCACCACATGTTCGCCACCGGGGCGGTGCTGCTGCCGTTCTTCTCCTTCATGAGCTTCCTGATCGCGGTGCCGACGGGCGTGAAGTTCTTCAACTGGATCGGCACCATGTGGAAGGGCTCGATCTCCTTCGAACCCCCGATGCTGTGGGCGACCGGCTTCCTCGTCACGTTCCTCTTCGGCGGCCTGACCGGCATCATCCTGGCCTCCCCGCCGATGGACTTCCACGTCCACGACACCTACTTCGTGGTGGCGCACTTCCACTACGTCCTGTTCGGCACGATCGTCTTCGCCATGTTCGGCGGATTCAGCTTCTGGTGGCCGAAGATGACCGGCACCATGCTCGACCACCGCCTGGAGAAGATCCACTTCTGGACGCTGTTCGTCGGCTTCCACACCACGTTCCTCATCCAGCACTGGCTCGGCGCCGAGGGCATGCCCCGCCGCTACGCCGACTATCTGGACGCCGACGGCTTCACCGCCCTCAACACCGCCTCCTCCATTGGCGCCTTCCTCCTCGGGCTGTCCACGCTGCCGTTCCTCTACAACGTGTGGAAGACCGCGCACCGGGGTGAACGCGTCGAGGTCGACGACCCCTGGGGGTACGGCCGTTCACTGGAGTGGGCCACCTCCTGCCCTCCCCCGCGCCACAACTTCACCACCCTGCCCCCCATCCGATCCGAGTCGCCCGCCTTCGACCTGCACCATCCCGAGATCGTGCGGCACGACCCGAAGGAGCAGACCGGCAAGCGCGACGTCCTGGACGCCGCGGGCCACGAGGGCGAACAGGG
This sequence comes from Streptomyces sp. NPDC034103, assembly GCF_055575395.1. Lineage (NCBI taxonomy): Bacteria > Bacillati > Actinomycetota > Actinomycetes > Kitasatosporales > Streptomycetaceae > Streptomyces > Streptomyces sp. NPDC034103. Next base: position 152,533 of record NZ_JBVISS010000020.1, read on the forward strand.
GTGAGGCACGCGGCTTGTCGCGTCGGCGCGTGAGCACGGCCATCGGTTGTGGGCCTCCCCGCGGGGCGGCGGTCCGACATCAAGCGTGACAACCGGGCGCAGGGTGCCATGACGACGTCCGAACCCCGACCGCTGCCTATGACGGGAGACCGGCCCCATGGATGAACCAGCCCGTTCCGAGGTTCGTCGGTCGACGGCCGTGTGCGCGCTGGTCGGGGCGGCGCTCATGGCCGCGGTCGACGAGATCGTCTTCCACCAGCTCCTGGGCTGGCACCACTTCTACGACCGTTCCACCAGCGGCGTCGGCCTGCTGTCCGACGGACTGCTGCACACGGCCGAGTTGCTGGCCCTGGTCGCCGGCCTGTTCCTCTTCGCCGATCTGCGCCGCCGCGGCGCCCTGGCCCCGGCCCACGCGCGCGCCGGCCTGTTCCTTGGCCTCGGTGCCTTCCAGCTCTTCGACGGCGTCGTGGACCACAAGCTGCTGCGCCTGCACCAGATCCGCTACGGCGTGGACGTCACTCCGTACGACTGGGCCTGGAACATCGCCGGGCTGATCCTGCTCCTCGTCGGCGTGGCCCTGGCGGTGCGCGCGGGACGGCGACCCGGCGTCGGCGGGCCCGGACCGGCGGCATGACGCTCGCCCACGTCCATCCGGGCCCGGCCGCGGGCCCCGGCACGGCCGCGACGGTGACCGCCGTGGCCGCGCTGCTGCTGGTGCTCGCCTATCCGGTGGCCGCCCGGCGCCTGCGGCGGCGCGGGGACGCCTGGCCGCTCGGGCGGGACGTGTCGTTCACCGTGGGCGGCCTCGCCGCGGCCTGGGCCGTGTCGGCGACACCGCCGGGCGGCCCGTTCACCCAGCACGTGCTGCGGCATCTGGTCCTCGGCATGGCGGTCCCGCTGCTGGTGGTCCTGGCCCGCCCCCTCACCCTGGCCCTGCGTGCCCTGCCACCCGGTCGCCCGCGCCGTGGCCTGCTGGTCCTCGCGCACTCCCGCCCGGCCGGCCTGCTCCTGTCGCCACCGGTGGCGGCTGTGGTGGACGTCGGGAGCCTGTGGCTGCTGTACCGCACCGACCTGTTCGCGGCCATGGCGGACCGGCCACCGCTGCACGGGGTGATGCAGGCACACATGGTGGCCGCCGGTCTGCTGTTCACCGCCGCGGTGTGCCAGCTCGACCCGGTGCGCCGCCGCTGGAGTCCCGGCGTGCGCGCCGCGAGCCTGCTGGCCGCCGGTGCCGCGCACGGCGTCCTGGCCAAGACCCTGTACGCGCAGCCGCCGCCCGGCACCGCCTTCGCCCCCTCCGACCTGCACAGCGGGGCCCGCTGGATGTACTACGGCGGCGATGCCACGGAACTCGCCCTGGCCGTGGTGCTGGGGCTGAGCTGGTACGGGACCCGCCGTGCTCCGCGCGGGCGCGGCGGGGACACACGGCGACCGCCGCGGGCAGGTGCCGCCCGAACCACCGCCGCGTGACCGCAGTGCAGGGGTCGGCATCGATCCGGCCATCGTCCGACAGCTGCCCGGACCCCAGTCCGCTCCGGCCCCTCCCCGCGCAACTCACCGGCGTCGGCAGCGTGTTCGGGGCAGGAGGCTCCGGTCGCCGGGGGTGCCGGTCTGGCGGCGCCGCCGCGCTCCGGTCGGCCGAGGCGGTGGCCCCGACCCACCCCCACCCGGGTACCGAGTCCGCGGCCAGGAACCTCACCCTCGGCCCGCTCACGGCCCTGGTCGACCGCACCCGTGACGCGGTCCGCAAGACGCAGGGCAAGGACGGCTGACCCGGACGGCACAACCTGGGGTGACGTGTGCTTCATGGGGACCGCTCGGGGGAACCCGGCCCCCATGAGCGCACTCGCAGGTGATCACCAGTCGTACTGGATCGAGACCGCACCCCCCGGGCCCCTCCACCAGCCCCTGGACGCCGATCTCGCGGTCGACGTCGCGGTCGTCGGTGGCGGCATCGCCGGTCTGAGCACCGCCTGGGAACTGGCGCGGGCCGGCCGGCGGGTGGCCGTGCTGGAGGCGGACCGCATCGCGGCCGGGGTCACCGGCCACACGACCGCCAAACTGAGCGTTCTCCACACCCTCGTCTACGCCCGGCTACGACACTCACGCGGGCCCGAGGCCGCGAAGCTGTACGCACAGTCCCAGACGGACGCGGTCCGGCACGCCGCCGAGGTGGCGGGCCTGCTCGGCGTCGACTGCGACTGGGAGGACACGGCGTCCTACACCTACGCCCAGAAGCCGTCGGCGACCCAGGAACTGAAGGACGAGGCCGAGGCCGCGCGTGAGGCGGGGCTGCCCGCCGAGTACGTGACCGAGACCGGGCTGCCGTTCCCCGTCGCGGGCGCCGTCCGGGTGGCGGAGCAGGCACAGTTCCATCCGCGCAAGTACCTGCTCGCCCTCGCCGAGGACCTGGTCCGGCAGGGCGGGATCATCCATGAACGGACCCGGGTCGTGGATCTGAAGGAGGGCGAGCCCTGCACCCTGCTGACCGAAGGCGGAGCCCGGGTGCGGGCCCATGACGTCGTGGTCGCCACGCACTACCCCATCTTCGACCGGGCCATGCTGTTCACCCGCCTCTCGCCGCGCCGGGAGCTCGTCCTGACCGCGCCGATCCCCGCCGCCCTCGATCCGCACGGCATGTTCATCACCACCGAGCAGGGCACCCGCTCGGTGCGCACCGCCCCCTACGACGACGGCCGGCGGCTGCTGATCGTCACCGGTGAGCACTTCACCCCCGGCACCGCCGACGTGGAGGCCAGGTTCGACCGGCTCGCCGGCTGGGCGGGCGAGCACTTCGGCGACCTCGACTTCACCCACCGGTGGGCCACCCAGGACAACGACTCCACCGACTCCGTACCGCTCGTCGGCCCCCTGCACATGAGGAGCCGGCACACCTACGTCGCCACCGGCTTCGGCGGCTGGGGAATGAGCGGCGGCATCATGGCCGGCCGCCTACTCCAGCGGCTGATCACCGGGGAGAAGTCGGCCTGGAGCGACCTGTACGACCCCCGGCGCATCCGCACCGTCGTCAGTGAGGCCCCGACCTTCCTCAAGAACCAGGCCAAGGTCGCCCGGCACTTCGCCGGGGACCGTCTGACGGCGGCGGGGGGCTCGGTCGACGACATCGAGCGCGGGGACGGCGCCGTCGTACGGGTCGACGGACACCGCTGTGCCGTGTACCGCGACGAGGACGGCGAGCTGCACGCCGTCTCGGCCCGCTGTACGCACCTGGGCTGTCTGGTCGCCTTCAACTCCGCGGAACGCGCCTGGGAGTGCCCGTGTCACGGGTCCCGGTTCACCCCTGACGGGGAGATCGTCCAGGGGCCGGCCGTGCGGCCGTTGGAGAAGCGGGACATCTGACGCCCGCACGGGACGGAAAGTGACGACGTGATGAGGTCCCCCGAGCGGCTGCCGGTTCTGCGTACCCTCGACGAACTGGCGGCACTGGTGGAGCGCTGCCCCCGCCTCTATGTGCGCTGGTCGCGCGGCCCCGAGGCCGACCGGGAGCTGAGCGAGAGCCGCGACGGCCTGACGGGCATCCGCATGTCCGGGCTGTCGGCCAACCCGCTCGCCGTCGAGCCCTGGTGGGAAGGGCGCCCGGTCGAGCTGTGGGTGGCCCGGCGGCTGTACGACTACTCCCACCTGCCCCGGGAGAAGGGCGACGGGGTGCGCCCCTACGTGCTGCGCGGCCGTGAGAAGGGGCGCGGGCCCGACAACGAGCCGTTGGTCCAGGACGTGGAGCCGATCGGCTGGATCGACGAGAAGGTCATCGAGGAGGCCGTGGCCGCGGTGATCGGGCAGGCGGGGCCGTGGGGCACGATGCGACGCCACGGCCCGTGAGCCGCCCGCCCCCGCGGCTCCTGACGCGAGCGCCGGGTGTGCGGTGCCCTTCCGGGACCGCACACCCGGCGCCGTAGCGCGTCCCTCACCTCGCCTACGGCAGCGGCGTGCCGCCCGTCACGTTGAGGATCTCCGCCGTGACGAAGCCGGCCTCCTGGGAGGCCAGGAACACGTAGGCCGGGGCGAGTTCGGCGGGCTGCGCCGGCCGGCCCAGGGGGCTCTGCTTGCCGAACTCCGCGGTGTCGGGCATCGTCGCGGGGATCAGCGGTGTCCACACCGGCCCCGGCGCGACGGCGTTGACGCGGATGCCGCGCTCGGCGAGCATCTGGGCCAGCCCCTGGGTGAAGGTGACGATCGCGCCCTTCGTCGTCGCGTAGTCCAGCAGGTGCGGACTGGGCTGGTAGGCCTGCACCGAGGTCGAGTTGATGACGCTGCCGCCCGCCGGGATGTGCGGCACGGCGAACTTCGTCAGCCAGAACATGCCGTAGAGGTTGGTGCGCATCACGCGGTCGAACTGCTCGGTCGAGATCGCCTCGATGCCGTCCGGCTGCGACATCTGGTAGGCCGCGTTGTTCACCAGGACGTCGATACGCCCGAACTCCGCGACCGCGCGTTCGATCAGCGCCCGGCACGCCTCCTCGTCGCGGATGTCGCAGGGGACGGCGACGGCCTTGCGGCCGGCGTCCTCGACGAGCCGTGCCGTCTCCCGCGCGTCGTCCGCCTCTTCCGGGAGGTGGGTGAACAGGACATCGGCGCCCTCCCGGGCGTAGGCCAGCGCCACCGCCCGTCCGATGCCGGAGTCGCCGCCCGTGATGACGGTCGCCCGGCCCTCCAGTCGGCCGCTGCCCCGGTAGCTGTCCTCCCCGTGATCCGGCGGCGGGTCCATCGGACCGGTCCAACCGGGGTGCTGCTGTTCCTGCGACGGGAAGTCGGGGCGCGGGTGCCGGGTCACCGGGTTCTGCCGGTCGTGCTGCGAATCGGTCACGTCGGTCTCCTGACCACTGGAGCGGGTGTGCGGAAGCCGGGTTCCCCGCGTGCGACGACCGAAAAGTCGAGGTCCGGAGCGCGATCAGCACTCCTGGCGCCGCCCGGCGGAGCGTGGCCGGCCCGTCATCCGGCGCCGCGGTCGAGGAGTTCCCTCACTCCCTGGGCGGTGAGGGCCAGCTGCTCGGGGGTCCCGGCGTCGATGACGAGCGACAGGTCTTCCGAGGGCCACTCGTGGGCGAGGGCGCCGAGCAGCACGCTGCGGTGCCGCCGGGTCTGCGGCAGGGCGCGTTCCATGCGGGCGCGTGTGGTGAAGACCGGCACCAGTTCGGTGCCGTCCTCCTGTTCGTACACGGGCAGGCTCAGGGCCATGGGCCCCGGACCCTCCCCGTTCAGCACCGCGGGAAGCAGGACCTCGGTACCGGCGAGCGTGCTCAGTGCCGCCTCGTCCGCACCCTTGTCGACGACGGTGCGCAAGGCCCGCTGGGCCGCGACGGCGGCACTCTCGGGAGGGGGCTCGGTCATGGTTCTTCCCGTCGCCGTGGTGGTCCCGGCCACCGGACAGGGCCGGAAGGAGGCAGACCGAGTACCCGCGTCCGGGGTGCGGATGTGCGAGACGGGCCCCGGTCGGGCGAACGGGATGGTCGGCGCGTGTCACCACGACCGGCGGGGGAACCCGGGGCCGGCCGGGAACGGACCATCGCGCTGTGCAAGGAGACCTCATGACGACCGACGCCGCTCGCTACGACGAGCAGGGCGACACGCCCCTCACGGGCTACGCGGTGCTCGCCGGCACCTTCACCGCCGGGGTCGCGGCGTTCGCGGCGGTGGCCCGTCGTCGTGGGGTACGGCTGCCCGCCCACGTACCGCTCGCCGACGTCGCCCTGCTGGGCGCCGCGACGTTCAAGGCGTCCCGGCTGCTGACCCGGGATAAGGTCCTCAGTCCGCTGCGCGCCCCCTTCACCCGCCGCCGGTCCCAGGGCCCGGGCGGCGAGGTCATGGACGAGGCCCGGGGCCACGGCGCGCGCCACGCGATCGGTGACCTGGTGTCCTGCCCGTTCTGCAGCGCGGTGTGGGTGGGTGGCGCCCTGATGTGCTGTTACGTCGCCGTCCCCCGGGCGACGCGGGTGGTCAGCGCGGGCCTCGGCGCCGTCACGATGGCTGACTGGCTCCACTACGCGTGGAGCTGGACCCAGGAGTCGGCCGAGGGGTGAACCGGGCGGGCCTCGGCCTGTGCGACCCGGGCCCTTTCGCAGGCCGGGGCTCAGTCGGTGACCGTGGCCTCGGTGGCGGCGCCGCCCGCCGCCCGTGACCGGCGGCGCGTGGTCCGCCCGGCGGTCACCGACCCGCGCTCGCGCCCTCGGGCTTCGCACCCGCGCGCGGGGCAAGCGCCTGGGTCCACTTCTCCTCGATCCGGCCGGCCTTCCAGATCAGCAGGGCCACCGCCCAGGTCACGAAGAACAGACCTACGACGACGTAGCCGACGATGTTGAGGTCGAGGCCGGAGACCCAGTCCCAGAACGGGCCGTGGAGGTGGGCCTGGTCGGCGATCAGGCCAAGTATTGGCAATGGTTTTCACATGGAACGGACGCAAACGCACTTCTGACATTCATTTTCATCTAGCGTGACGGGCGTCCCCCTGTTCCACCCCTTCGCGGAGGATCCATGTCCACGCCCCCGTCCCGGCGCCTCGCCGCCTTGATCACCGGCGCCTCGCTGGCCCTCCTCTCGGGCTGCGGCGGCTCCTCGGACTCCGCCGACGCCACGAGTGCCGCGCAGAGCCCGGCCGCCGCGTCCGCGATACCGGTCGTGGCCTCCACCAACGTCTACGGCGACATCGTCGGCCGGATCGGTGGGACCAAGGTCGACGTCACCTCGATCATCAGCGACCCGGACCAGGACCCGCACTCCTACGAGGCCAACACCCAGAACCAGCTGGCCCTGTCGAAGGCGAAGGTCGTCGTCGAGAACGGCGGCGGTTACGACGACTTCCTCGACCGCATGCTGAAGAGCGGCAACTCCTCCGCCGAGGTGGTCAACGCGGTCAAGATCTCCGGCCGGACCGCCCCGAAGGGCGGCGAGCTCAACGAGCACGTCTGGTACGACTTCCCGGCCGTCGCCAAGATCGCCGACAGCGTCGCCGCCGCCCTCGGCAAGGCCGACCCGGACGACGCCGCCACCTTCACCGCGAACGCCGAGACCTTCAAGGCGCAGCTCAAGCCGCTGGAGGCGAAGGAGGCGCGGATCAGGAAGGAACACGCCGGCGAGGCGGTGGCCATCACCGAACCGGTACCGCTGTACATGATCGAGGCGAGCGGTCTGAAGAACGCCACCCCCGAGGAGTTCAGCGAGGCGATCGAGGAGGGCAGCGACGTCTCCCCCAAGGTCCTCCAGGCTGCGCTGGCACTGTTCTCCGGCAAGAAGGTCGAGGCGCTGGTCTACAACGAGCAGACCTCCGGCCCGCAGACCGAGAAGGCCGAGGCCGCGGCCAAGGCGGCCGGCATCCCCGTCGTACCGGTGACCGAGACCCTGCCCAGCGGCAAGGACTACCTCGGCTGGATGACCTCCAACGTCGACGCGCTCGCCGGCGCGCTGGACAAGTGAGCGGCCCGGCCCCGATCCCGGCCCAGGGCGGCAGCGCACCGGTCGTCAGCCTGCGCGGGGCCGCGCTGTCGTACGGCGACCGGGTCGTCTGGCAGGACCTCGAACTGGACGTGCGCCCCGGGGAGTTCATGGCCGTGCTCGGCCCGAACGGGGCCGGCAAGACCAGCTTCGTACGGGCCCTGCTGGGGCGGCAGCCGCTGTCCGCCGGGACCCTGACCGTGCTGGGCCGCCCGCCGCGGGAGGCCGCGCGGGAGATCGGATACGTGCCCCAGCAGGCGGAGTCGGCGGCCCAGTCCCGCCTGCGCGCCCGCGACCTGGTGCGCTTCGGCATCGACGGGCACCGCTTTGGACCGCGCCCGCGCACCGGAGCCACCCGGCGGCGGGTGGCGGAGATCCTCCAGGCGGTCGGGGCGTCGGCGTACGCGGACGTCCCGCTCGGCCTGCTGTCCGGTGGCGAGCGCCAACGCGTGCGCATCGGGCAGGCGTTGGCGACCGATCCGCGGCTCCTGCTGTGCGACGAACCACTGCTCTCGCTGGACCTGCACCACCAGCGGGCCGTCACCGAACTCGTCGACGCCCGGCGCCGTTCGCACGGCACGGCCGTGGTCTTCGTGACCCATGAGATCAACCCGGTGCTGGGTCTGGCGGACCGCGTGCTGTACCTGGCCCGGGCAGGTCACCGGGTCGGTCCGCCCGAGGAGGTGCTGACCTCCGCGTCCCTGTCGGAGCTCTACGGGACACCGGTCGACGTGGTGCGCGTGCGGGGCCGGGTCGTGGTCGTCGGCGCCCCGGACGAGACGGCCGCACCACCCCATCACCCCTCCCCCACCGAGGAAGTGCGCAGATGACGTTCGCCGAGGGGGTTTGGCAGCAGATCTTCAGCTTCGACCACTACGGCGAACTCCTCGCCCTGGTCCGCAACTCGCTCGTCGCGGGGGCCGCGCTGGGCCTGGTCGGCGGCCTCGCCGGGGTGTTCGTCATGATGCGCGACCTGCCCTTCGCGGTGCACGGCATCAGCGAGTTGTCGTTCGCGGGGGCTTCGGCGGCGCTGCTGCTGGACGCCAACATCGTGGCGGGCTCGATCGTCGGCTCGCTGCTCGCGGCGGGCACGATCGGGGTCCTGGGGGCGCGGGCCCGGGACCGCAACTCGGTGATCGGCATCATCATGCCGTTCGGTCTCGGGTTGGGGGTGCTCTTCCTCGCGCTCTACAAAGGGCGGGCGGCCAACAAGTTCGGCCTGCTGACCGGGCAGATCGTCGCTGTCGACACCCCGCAGATGGCGTGGTTGCTGGGCACTTCGGCGCTGGTCGTGGTCGCGCTGGCGGTCATGTGGCGGCCGCTGTCCTTCGCCAGCGCCGACCCGGACGTCGCCGAGGCCCGCGGAGTGCCGGTGCGGGGCCTGTCGTTCGCGTTCATGCTCGCGCTGGGGCTCGCGGTGGCCCTGTCGGTCCAGGTGGTCGGGGCGCTGCTGGTCCTGAGCCTCGTCGTCACCCCGGCCGCGGCCGCCGCGCGCGTCACGGCGTCCCCGGTGCTGCTCCCGGCGCTCAGCGTGCTCTTCGCCGTGCTCTCCATCGAGGGCGGCATCCTGCTCGCGCTCGGCAGCTCCATCCCGATCAGCCCGTACGTCACCACCGTCTCGTTCACGATCTACGTCGTGTGCCGGGTGGCGGGCCGTCGACGCGTACGGCGCTGGGGAGTTCGGGGGACGGCCGCGGCCGGGTAGGGGTCGGGCAGCGGCGAAGATCCGCGGACCGCCGCGGAATCCTTTCGCCCATGAGCGGGACGTACGTATGGTGATCCCGTCACGGCACTCTCCTGTTGTCGGAAAGGTTCAGCCTGATGAGCTCCAGGATCCAGCCGACCGCCCAGGTCGACGAGACGGCCACGCTCGGCGACGGCACCACGGTCTGGGACCTGGCCCAGATCCGGGAGGACGCCCGGCTGGGCAGCGGATGCATCGTGGGCCGGGGCGCGTACGTCGGTCCCGGCGTGCGCATCGGTGACAACGTCAAGCTCCAGAACTACGCGCTGGTCTATGAACCCGCGGTGCTCGCGGACGGTGTCTTCGTCGGCCCCGCGGCGGTCTTCACCAATGACCACTTCCCCCGATCCGTGGACCCGCAGGGCAAGTTGAAGCGCGGCGACGACTGGAAGGCCGTGGCCGTCGTGGCGGCGGAGGGCGCCTCGATCGGGGCCCGTGCCGTGTGCGTGGCCCCCGTCCGCATCGGCCGCTGGGCACTCGTCGCGGCGGGCGCCGTGGTCACCCGGGACGTGCCCGACTTCGCTCTCGTGGCGGGGGTGCCGGCGCGCCGGATCGGCTGGGTCGGCCGGGCCGGCGTACGGCTGGTGGAGCGGGAGAGCACACCGGGTACCTGGGAGTGCCCCGAGACGGGTGAGTCGTACGAGGAGAAGGACGGCGAACTGGTTCCCCGCGTTTGAGGGCCGTTTTCCTAAAAACGTAAATCCTCGAACATCTATAGCCATAACGTGTGTGCGGTCTGTGCAGACCACGCACAATGAGCACATGAACCGGTAGTACCCAGGGGGGGTTACGGGGTGGGGACACCTATGCCTGCTGCCAGGAGTCGAGACCACTCCTGCGCCTGACTCTGCACCTTTGCGCCGCACGGCCGTCGAGCGCCGCGGCGATCACCAGTCTGCGCGAAAACAGGACCCACAGGGGGGTTGGTGTGCCCAGAAGATGACCAACACACGCCTGGCGGCCCTAGGCCGAGACGAACCGGCGCTGCTCTCGCTGGCCCAACGGCTTTTGTCTGTCGCCGAGTTGGGGCTTCCGGAGATGCTGCTCCCGGGTGGTGAAGCCTTCTCCTTCACCATGTCCGGGCGCAAAGCCCCGGACGGTTCCTGGACGTTGGAGCGGCGCGGTACCAGCACCCGCTACGCGGCCATCACCGCACTGGGGGTGGAGTTCCTCCCCGAGGACCGCCAGCGCGCGGTGCTGGCGGGGCGCACCGCCCAGGAGTTCACCGGTCTGCTGATCGAGTCACTGCCCGCGGTGACCAACCTCGGGGACGCGGCGCTGATCGCCTGGGCCGCCGCCGAGACCGGACACCCCAAGCTGTCCGACGCCCTCGCCCGTGTCGAGGCCCTCGACGTGGAGGGGCGGCCGCAGTACACCGTCGAGGCCGCGTGGGTGCTGTCCGCCCTCGCGGCGGCGCGCGGCACGGTCGACGTGGAGAGACGTTTCAGCGCAGCTCGCGACCGCCTTCTGCGCGCCCGGATCGGCGACAGCCCGCTCTTCCCGCACGCCACCGGACCCGGTCTGGTGCCCTGGTACCGGGCGCATGTGAGCTGCTTCGCCGACCAGACGTACCCGCTCCAGGCCCTGGCCCGCGCCCACGCCAGCGACGACCAGGGCGGCGACCCCGAGGCGCTGGCCGCGTCCGAGCGTTGCGCGGCGCGCATCTGCGAGCTCCAGGGCGCGGGCGGGCAGTGGTGGTGGCACTACGACGCGCGCACCGGCGGGGTCGTGGAGGGCTACCCCGTCTACAGCGTCCACCAGCACGCGATGGCGCCGACCGCCCTGTTCGACCTCACCGACGCGGGCGGAAGCGACTTCGGCGCCGCGATCCGCAAGGGGCTGCGCTGGATGACGGAGGTGCCGGAACTGGCCGAACACCCCGAGCGCCGCGAGCCGTTGATCCTCGACGAGCTCGGCACCACCTGGCGCAAGGTCTACCGGGGCGACCCGAAGAAGGCCGTCCGCGCCGCCCGGGGCCTGGGCACCCGCCTCGTCCCGAGCCTGCGGCTGAAGTCGCTGGACCGGGTCTACCGTCCACTGTCCGTCGACCGCGAGTGCCGGCCGTACGAGTTCGGCTGGATGCTCCACGCCTGGCAGGGGGGCCGGATATGAGAGAGCGTCAGATGCTGTTCGGGGTCGAACTGGACCCGCTGACCATGGACGAGACCGTACGACACTGCCTCGACGCGGTGCGCGACGGGCGCCAGCTGGAGATCGGCGTGGTCAACGCCGCGAAGCTGGTGAACATGCGGCGCGACCCTCGGCTCGCCGAGGCCGTGTCCGGCTGCGATCTCGTGGTCGCCGACGGACAGGCCGTGGTCTGGGCCGGCCGGGTGCTGCGCGCCCCGCTGCCGGAACGGGTGGCCGGGATCGACCTGTTCCTGCGCCTGCTGGCGGAGGCCGAGTCGGCGGGCATGTCGGTGTACTTCCTCGGTGCGCGGCAGGAGGTGCTGGCCGAGATGGAGCGCCGGGTGGCCGACCGCTTCCCCGGCCTGAAGGTGGCCGGCAGCCGCCACGGCTACTTCGACGACTCCCAGCAGGAGGCCGTCGCGGACGCGATCGCCCGCAGCGGCGCCCAGATGCTCTTCCTCGGCATGACCTCGCCGAAGAAGGAGATCTTCACCGCGGCCTACGGCGCGCGCACCGGCGCCCGGGTGGTGCACGGCGTCGGCGGCTCCTTCGACATCCTCGCCGGGGTCACCAAGCGGGCCCCCGCCGCCTGGCAGCGCATGGGCCTGGAGTGGCTCTACCGCGCGCTCCAGGAGCCGCGCCGCCTGGGCCGCCGCTACCTGACCACCAACGCCGCCTTCCTCCTGATGACGGCACGCGAGTTCCTCCGGCCCACCCCGCAGGCCGCTTCCGCGAACAGGAGTCACTGATGCGTGTCGTCGTGGTGGGACAGGGTTACGTCGGACTGCCGCTGGCCGTCCGCGCCGCCGAGGCCGGGCACGAGGTGATCGGCTACGACGTCGACACCCGGCGGATCAAGAGCCTGGCCGCGGGCGAGTCCTTCGTGGAGGACGTCTCCTCCGAGCGGATCCGGGCGGCGCTGGACAACGGCACGTACCGGGCGAGCGATTCGGCCCGGGACTGCGGGGGGTTCGACGTGGCCGTCGTGACCGTCCCGACCCCGCTGCACGAGGGCACCCCCGACCTGCGCTACATCAGGGAGTCGGCGGTCACCCTCGCCCGTTATCTGCGGCCCGGGGCCACCGTGGTGCTGGAGTCGACCACCTACCCCGGCACCACGCAGGAACTGTTCGCCCCGATCCTGGAGGACGGCTCCGGCCTGACCGCGGGCACCGACTTCCACCTCGGCTACAGCCCGGAGCGCATCGACCCCGGGAACGCCGTCTGGGGCTTCAAGGAGACCCCGAAGGTCGTCTCCGGCGTCGACGCGGCGTCCCTGAAGGCCGTCCAGGACTTCTACGACGAACTCGTCGACACCACCGTGCCGGTGAGCTCCCCCAAGGAGGCCGAGCTCGCCAAGCTCCTGGAGAACACCTTCCGGCATGTGAACATCGCGCTGGTCAACGAGATCGCGATGTTCGCCCACCACCTGGACATCGACGTCTGGCAGGCCATCGAGGCCGCCTCCAGCAAGCCCTTCGGCTTCATGAAGTTCACGCCAGGACCCGGTGTCGGCGGCCACTGCCTGCCGATCGACCCCTCGTACCTGTCCTGGCGGGTACAGCGCGAACTCGGCCAGAGCTTCCGGTTCGTGGAGCTGGCCAACGACATCAACAACCACATGCCGGAGTACGTGGCACGCCGCGTCAGCGACCTGTTCAACCGCACGCGCCGTTCGGTGAACGGCTCGCGCATCCTGCTGCTGGGCCTGGCGTACAAGAAGAACACCGGCGACGCCCGGGAGTCACCCGCGCTGCGCATCTCCCACCTGCTGCTCGACAGCGGGGCCCAGGTCAGGGCGGCGGACCCGCATGTGGTCGAGAGCCTGCCGGTGGACACCCGGCTGGTGCGGGTGGAGCCGACCGCGCAGGAGCTCTCCTCCGCCGATCTGGTGGTCCTGCTGACCGACCACGACAGTTTCGACTACGAACTCGTCGCCGAACACGCCCCCTTGGTCCTGGACTGCCGCCGCCGGCTGCCGTCGGGGCCCACGATCGAGGTGCTCTGAACCATGCCGCGCATCGTCTGCGTCGCCGGGGCCCGCCCCAACTACATGAAGATCAAACCGGTGATGGACGCACTGGAGCGCCGGGGCGCCGAGGTGGTCCTCGTCCACACCGGGCAGCACTACGACCCGGCGATGAACGACGTGTTCTTCGCCGACCTCGGCATCCGGCCGCCCGACCGCTTCCTCGGCGTCGGCTCCGGCAGCCACGCCGAGCAGACCGGTCGGGTGATGACCGCCTTCGAGCCGCTCCTCGCGGAGGTGGCGCCCGACCTCGTGGTCGTGGTCGGCGACATCAACTCCACGCTGGCCTGTGCCCTGGTCACCGCCAAGGCCGGACCGCTGCTCGCCCATGTCGAGGCGGGTCTGCGCAGCCGCGACTGGGGCATGCCGGAGGAGGTCAACCGCGTCGCGACCGACCGGGTCAGCGACTATCTGCTGGCCCCCTCGCCCGACGCCGCCGACAACCTGCGCGCGGAGGGGTACCGGGAGGACCAGATCCACCTGGTCGGCAACGTCATGATCGACACGCTGCTGGCCAACCTGGAGCGGGCGCGCACCTCCGACGTCCTCGCCCGACTCGGCCTGTCCCGGGGCGAGTTCGGCCTGGTCACCCTGCACCGGCCCGCCAACGTGGACGATCCCGAGGTGCTCGCCGGGCTCCTGAAGGCGCTGGGCGAGATCGCGGAGCGCTGCCCGCTGGTCCTGCCCGTGCACCCGCGCGCGGCCGAGCGGCTGGCCGAGATCGGCGTGCCCGGCGGCGTCACCCTCGTACCGCCCGCCGGATACCTGGACTTCATCGCCCTTGAGGACTCCGCCCGTGTCGTCCTGACCGACTCGGGCGGGGTCCAGGAGGAGACGACCGCGCTGGGCGTGCCGTGTGTGACGCTGCGGGACAACACCGAACGGCCCGTCACCGTCGAGCAGGGCACCAACGTGCTGGCGGGCCGGGATCCGGCGCGCATCGTCTCCACCGCGCACCGGGTGCTGGACGCCCCTCCCGCACCGCGTCGCCCCGAACTCTGGGACGGCCGGGCCAGTGAGCGCATCGCCGAGGTGCTGCTGGAAGGGGGGACCGCGAGCACCCGGCCCAGACCGACCGACCAGCCGAGACCCGCCGGCCGACCACTCCCCATATGATCCGCACGCCACATATGTTCGTCGCACATCTGGTCACTAGGGGGGACCGTCATGGATCTCGCTGAGATCTTCCGGGTCATGCGCAGGCGGTGGTACGTCCTGCTGCCCGGACTCCTGCTGGCCGCGGGCCTGACCTTCGCCGTCGTCCTGGTGGTCCCGGTGACCTACCAGTCGCAGAGCACGGTCGTTCTCCTCAACTCCGAGAAGGCGACGGTGGCTTATGACGGCAACCCCTATCTGAGCACCCAGACCTCGCTCACCGGCATGGCCGACAGCCTGGCCCGCAACCTCAACTCCGACGTCTCGGTCCGGGAGCTCAAGTCCCGTGGCGCGACCGGCACGTTCGAGGCCAAGCTCGCCGACAACGCGCAGGGGCCGCTGCTCTGGCTGACCGTCACCGGCACCGACAAGAAGGCCACGCTGTCCTCGGACCGCATCCTGACGGCGTACGCCAAGGAGCGGCTGCGGGAGTTCCAGGAACAGCAGTCGGTCGCCGAGAACGCCATGATCCGCATGACGACGATCGTCTCCCCGCAGACCCCGGTGGCGCAGACCAAGACACGGCTCGAGTACATGATCATGGCGGGCGGCGGAGGCTTCGTCCTCGCCATGATCGCCGTCTTCTACGTGGAGGCGCGCAAGAGGTCCCAGCGGCCCGCGGCCGAGCCGCTGACGGGGCCGGGCGCGGAGACGGACACGCAGACGCCGGTCCCCGCCACCGCTCCCCCGGCCGGGGAGACGGTGGTGGAGGAGACGCTCGCCATCCGGCGCCCGCCCAGCTGGACGCGCTCCCGCGGGGACGCTCCGGCCGCCGAGCCCGAAGCGCCACGGCCCGCCATGGCCGTGGCGTCCGCCGCCGAGCCGCTCGACGAGGAGTCGACCCATGGACACCACCCGCGCACCGGGCAGCGGGACCGGTGAGACGGGCGGCGCCCCCGCCCCGGTCGCTCCCGCACTCGAGGCTCCCGCTCCCGCGCTCGAGCCCGCTGCGCCCGCCGCCGCTCCCACCCTGGGCGGCAAGGTCCGTTCGGCGGCCCGCTGGAGCCTGATCAACACCGTCGTCATGCGCCTGGGCAACTTCGCCACCGGCATCGTGCTGGCGCGCTTCGCCCTGGGCCCCGCGGAATGGGGCGTGTACGGCGTCGCCCAGACCGTGCTGCTGGTCCTGCTGTCCGCGAACGAGCTGGGCGTGGGCCTGGCCATCGTGCGCTGGGAGGGCGACGCCCGGCGGTTCGCGCCGACCGTGCTGACGCTCAGCACCCTCTCCAGCGGCCTGCTGTACGCGGCCCTGTTCGCGGCGGCACCGACGATGGCCGGGCTGCTCGGCTCGCCGGACGCCGCGAACGTCCTGCGGGTGATGTGCCTGTGCGTGCTGATCGACGGCATCGCCCAGGTCCCCGGGCACTTCCTCACCCGTGAGTTCGCCCAGGGCAAGCGGATGGCCATCGACGGCCTCAACTTCGTGGTCGGCACCTCGGTGACGCTGCTGCTCGCCTTCCAGGGCCACGGCGCGATGAGCTTCGCCTGGGGGGCCGTCGCGGGCAACGTCGTGACGCTCGTCGGCTGCGCACTGGCCGCCCCGGGCACCCTGAAGTACGGCTGGGATCCCGAACAGGCCCGCGCGCTGCTGCGGTTCGGCCTTCCCCTCGCGGGCGCGAGCATGCTGGCCCTCGCGGTGGTCAACGTCGACACCATGGTGGTGGGCGCGACGCTGGGCAATGTCTCGCTGGGGTTCTACGTGCTCGCCTTCAACATCTCCGGCTGGCCCGTGCGGATCATCTCCGAGGCCGCCCGCCGGGTCTCCTTCGCCGGCTTCTCCCGCCTCGCCGAGTCGCCCCAGGCGCTCGCCCAGGGCTTCAGCCGCGCCCTCGGACTGCTGGTCACCCTCACCGTCCCACTCTGCGTCCTGCTGGGCGGCCTCGCGCTGCCGGTCATCGAGCTGATCTACGGCGACCGGTGGGGCCCGGCCGCCGCCGCGCTGCCCTGGCTGATGGCCCTCGGCCTGATCCGCATCGGCTCCGAACTCGCCTACGACTGCCTGGTCGCGGTAGGACAGCGCCGCGCCCTGTTCCTGGTGCAGGGCCTGTGGCTGGTCGCGCTGGTCCCGGTGCTCCTGGCAGCCGCCCGCCTCAACGGCATCGTGGGCGTCTCGCAGGCCCATGTCCTGGTCGCCGGCGGGCTGGTGGTGCCGGTGTTCCTGGTCGCGCTGGGCCGTGGCGGCATCGGTGTCGGCAGGATCGCCAGGGCCTGTGCCTGGCCGTTCCTGGGCGGGGCCGTGATGGCGGCGATCATCCTCGTCCTGGAGCCCCGGTTCGGTGACAGCCGACTCGCCCTTCTCGCCCTCAGCACGATCGCCCTGGCCGGCTACACGGTGTGCGTACTGCCCAGCCGCGACTTCCTGCGCGGCGTCGACCGCGGCGGCCGTCCCCGGCGGGGCCGGCACCGCTCGTCCGCACCGGTCCGGTCCACCCGACAGGACATGAGGTGAACGCAATGGCACGGCGTCACAGCCGTCACGCACTCACGGGGCCCCTGCTGGCCGTCTTACTGGCGGTGGTGGGCGTGTCCTGCTCGGGTGCGGACACGTCGGCCTCCCCGCCCCGCTCGCCGAGCCCGTCCTCGGCCGCGCCCGGCCCCACCGCCTCGTCCACGGTCGGCGAGACCACGGGCCGGCCCACCCCCACCTCACCGGCCCCGACGGTCCAGCCCTCCAAGCCGGCCACACCGAGCGGTGCCTCCGGCACGCCCACGGCCGGCGCCAAGGCCGACTGTTCCTCCCCCGGCGCCTGCGGCTTCCCTGACGCCGACACCACCGGCCACCGGACCAGGCTCACCCCGCACAACACCGGCTACCTGGCCATCCGCAAGAGCGGCACGGTCATCCGCGGCTGGGACATCAAGGGCGCGCTCGACATCTACGCCGACGACGTCACCGTCATCGACTCCCGGATCACCTCGGACAGCTGGTGGGGCATCAACCTGCGCCCCGGCTTCAGCGGCCTGAAGGTCCTGCACACCACCATCACCGCGGTCCCCGGCAAGGGCCCGGACAACGGCGGCGTCGACTACGCGGTGTCGAACATGGGCGGCAGCTCCATCGAGGTCGGCTGGTGCGACGTCTCGGTGTTCGGTGACGCCCTGTCGATGGGGCAGGGCAACCTGCACGACAACTACGTCCACGACATCGCCCCGTTCGTCAACCTGGGCGGCGAGTGGCAGCACACCAACGCGGTGATCAGCGGCGGCGGCAACACCGGGCACCTGATCATCCGCCACAACACCCTCCTCAACGAGACGAGCCTCAAACAGGGCGCCTCGGGGAGCATCGGTCTGTTCGCGGACACCGGAGTGGTCCGCAACGTCACCGTCGACCGCAACTGGATCGCCGGCGGCGCCTACGCGCTGTACGGCGGCAGCACCGGCGCCACCGGGATCAGGGTGACGGACAACGTCTTCTCCACGGAGTACCACCCGAACTCCGGCGGCTACGGCGTGGTCGCGCACTGGAACGACAAGGGCGCCGGGAACGTGTGGCGCAACAACCGGCTCTCCGACGGCCGTCTGGTCACCCCGGAGCCCGCCGCGTGAGCGGGGCCGTGCCGCGCCCAGTGGCGTGGGCGCCCTGGACGCTGCTGAAGGCGGTGTTCGGCTGGCTGGTGCTCTTCGAGGCGCGGAACAAGATCCTGCTGGCACCCTCGGCGGTGCGGCTGCGCCGGACCGAGGACGCCGAGACCCGCCGCCTGGCCGCCGGCCTGCCCGGCCCGCCCTCCGCGCTGGTCGCCACGGTGATCGCCACCCACCGGCGCCCCGAGGCACTCCTGGCCGCGATTCGCTCGGCCCTGTCCCAGAGCGTCACCGACCAGGTCGTCATGGTCGTCGACGACGGCGCGGGCCTGCCCGAACTCCCCGACGAACCACGGCTGTTCGCCGTCTCCCTGGCCGCCAACACCGGCACCGCCGGGGTCGTCCGCAACGTCGGCATCCGCCTGACCCGCTCCCGCTACGTCGCGTTCCTGGACGACGACAACCTGTGGGAGCCGGACCATCTCGCCCGCGCCCTGGAGGTACTGGAGTCCCCCGGCGGCCCCGACGGCGTCTACACGGCACTGCGCCGCGTCCTGCCCGACGGAACGGACCAGGACATCCTCTCCGTGCCCTACGACCGGCGCCGGGCCGCCCGCGAGTCCTTCCTGGACACCAACGCCTTCGTCGCCCGCCGCACCCGCGCCCTGCGCTTCAGCCGCCTGCGCCGGACCCCGGAGGTGATGCCCCGGGAGGACTGGGAGCTGATCCACCGGTACGCGCGCAGGCACCGGGTGCGGCATGTGCCGTACCCGACCGTCCGGTACCTGATGAATCCGGCCAGCTTCTACACCCGGTGGTGACAGACCGGTGGAAGCGAGCCCGCCCGTCCCGCTCCTCACTCACGACCACAGGTGGTTGATCCCGTGCCCCGATCCCGCGCCCTGAGAAACAAGTTCGTCGACGCACCGGGCTCGCTCGGCGAACGGCTCCGCGTCGCCCGCTGGGAGCGGTTCCGGCGCTGCTTCCCCGGCATCGAGAACATGAGCGTCCTCGACCTGGGCGGAACGGCCGAGATGTGGCTGCGGGCCCCGGTGCGCGCCAAGCACGTCCACCTGATCAACCTGGAGGCGCACCCGGCCGAACTGCCCGACTGGATCACCGCGGAGAACGCCGACGTCACCGACCCCGAGGTCGCCGCCCAGCTCAGCGCTCAGGGCGGCTACGACCTGGTGTTCTCCAACTCGACCATCGAGCACGTGGGCGGTCACAGCCGGCGACGGCTGTTCGTCGCCGCCGTGGAGCAACTGGCGCCGCTGCACTGGATCCAGACGCCGTACCGCTACTTCCCCGTCGAACCGCACTTCGTGGCACCCGGCTTCCAGTTCCTGCCGCTCGCCGCCCGGGCCCGTCTGGTGCGGCACTGGCCGCTCGTCCACAGCCGCCCGGACAGCCCGGAGTCGGCGATGGACGCCGTGATCAACATCGAGCTCCTGACCCGCGCCGAGATGCGCTACCTGTTCCCGCGCTCGGTGATCCTCAGCGAGCGGGTGCTCGGCGCGACCAAGTCGCTGATCGCCGTGAGAACGGAGCGGGGATGCTGAACAACCTGGTCAACCGACATGACGCCGACCGGCTGCTGCGCAAGGTCCGCAAGCTCGAACTCGACCCCGTCCTCGCCAAGTTGCGGGTGCGCGGCGGGGCCCGCGTGGTGCAGCACTGGTCCCGGGTCGACCCCTCGCTGACCGAGTGGTGGGCGATCCCCTCGGTGATCAAACGGTGGAACCTGCTGATGACCGGCGACGCGGAGACCTCCTTCCCCGAGTACGTCGCCGCCCAGCACTTCGCGCCGCGCACCGACCTGCGCGGCCTGTCCCTGGGGTGCGGCACCGGCGGCAACGAGCTGCTCTGGGCGAGGACCGGCGCGTTCGGTCTGCTGGAGGGCGTGGACGTGGCACAGCAGCGCATCGACTTCGCCACCCGGTCCGCCGAGGAGGCGGGCCTCGCCGACGTGCTGCGCTTCCGGGTCACCGACGTCAACCGGATGACCAGCGACGGGGAGCGCTTCGACGTCCTGCTGGGCCTTCAGTCCCTGCACCACTTCGACCACCTCGCCGAGACCCTGCCCCGGATGTCCCAACTGATCGCACCGGGCGGCCTGTTCGTGATCGACGAGTTCGTCGGACCGACGCGCTTCCAGTGGACCGACGGGCAACTGGAGGCGGCCAACGCGCTGTTGGCCCAACTGCCGGAGGAGCGGCGGCGCCTGGCGGACGGGCGGATCAAGCGGCGCGTGGTGCGGCCGAGCCGGATGGCCATGGTGCTGGACGACCCCTCCGAAGCGGTCGACGCGGCCTCCTTGCTGCCGGGGCTGCGGCGGCACTTCGACGTGGTGGAGGAACGCCCCTACGGGGGGACGGTGTTGCACATCGCCTTCTCCGGGATCGCGCACAACTTCCGGGACCAGGAGCCGGAGACGCTGGAGCTGCTGGAGCGCTGCTTCGCCATCGAGGACGCGGCGCTGCCGGAAGTCGGGCACGACTTCGTCGCCATGGTGTGCCGCCCGGTGGGGGCGCCGGGTTAGGTCGTCGGGTCAGGGCGCCGGGCGACAGCGGGGCCGTGGTGGCTGGTCGCGCGATTCCCCGCGCCCCTTCGGGGGACCGTCATGGGCCCGGTGTCCTTCGCAGGGCCCCCGGTCTGACCAGAGCGCCGACCGCCGCTCGGCTCGCCTTGCGGCCCAGCGCCGCGCGGGAGGTCTCCCGGAGCAGGACCGCGCCGCGGAAGGCCGCCGTGGCGAGGGCGCCATGCCTGCGCCCGTACAGGCGGACCCTGTTGAGGGTCAGCAGGGTCCACAGCCTGGGCGACACCTGGGACTCGCCGCCCAGGTGCACCGCCTCGGCCGCCGGCTCCAGTTGGGTCGCGTGGCCCCGGTCCCGTGCCCGCAGACAGAACTCGGTCTCCTCCGAGTACAGGAAGAAGGACTCGTCCCAGGGGCCGCAGTCCGCCAGGCACTCCCCCGAGACGGCCATGAGCGCACCGGTCGCCCAGTCCGCGCGGGTGGGCCGCCGGTAGGCGTCGGGGTCGGTGACCAGTTCGCTCAGGGGCGGGAAGCGACCGGCCCGGCGGTTGCCGATGACGGCCTCGCCGAGCGCCCGCAGCACGGTCGACTCGCGGCGCAGGGAGTGGTGGGGCGTGTCCGCGCCGTCCTCGTAGAGGAGGGGGACGGCAATCCCGACGCCCGCCCCGAGGCTGTCGACGAGCCGTTTGGCGCAGCCCTGCCGCATCCGGATGTCGGGGTTGCAGATCAGGACGGCCCCGTACTCCCCGGCGGCGGAGATCGCCGCGTTGACCCCGGCCGCGTATCCGGCGTTGCGCCCGGTCCGGACGACCGTGGCCTCGGGGGCCAGGGTGCGCAGCACCTCCACGGTGTCGTCGGCGGAGTCGTTGTCGGCGACGACGAGCCGCCAGTCGAGGCCCGCCATGCCCTCGGGCAGCGCGGCGAGGAACCCGGGGAGCACCGAGGCGCTGTTCCAGGTGACGACGATGACGGCGACGGTGCTCATCGGGACTCCACGAGTTCGGGGACGCGGGCTTCGGGCTCCGTACCGGTCACGGGGGCCGCGGCCTCGGCAGCCTCGCGGCGGATGAACCCGAGGTAGCTGCCGCCGGCGCCCAGGACCAGGAAGAACATCCCGGCGTACATGGGGAAGCTCAGCGCGTCGAAGGTGGCGCTGATGACCAGGGCGACCAGGGCCGAGGCGAGGAACGCCTGGCCCAGTTCCCGGTCCGAGTCGTTGCGGGCGAGCCGGCGGACGGCGCCGCCGGTGTGGATGCCGGTGACGAACAGGGCGAGCAGCGCGACCAGCCCGAGGATGCCCATCTCGGCCAGGGTCAGCATGTACTGGTTGTCCGTGAAGAAGTACAGGTCGGGGGTGAAGGTGCCGAACCCGCGCCCGAACCAGGGGTGTTCCTCGAGATAGGGGACGATGGCGCTGTACTTCACGGTGCGCGCCTGGGTGCTGCTGTCGGAGCCGGCCAGGAAGCTGGCGAAGAGGTTGGTGATGGTGCCGATCAGCCCGGGGATGATGACCTTGAACCCGGCGACCGAGCCCACGATCAGTCCGATGGCGGCCCAGCGGCGCTGCGGCTTCCAGCGGGGCACCATCACCAGGATCACGATGAGGGCGCCGATGATGGACGTCCTGGACACCGTCAGCGGCAGCGCGCCCGCCATGACGGCGACCGGCGCCCAGCGGCGCAGGGCGCCCGCGTGGCGTCGTACCGGGTCGAACGCCTGGTGGACGGCGAAGGGGACGAGGATGGCCAGCATGCCGCCGAACTCCAGGGGGTGGGCGGTGGTCGAGCGCGGCCGGGTGAACGAGCCGCGGTCCATGGCGCTGATCCCGGCGGAGCTCGACTGGAGGCCGGGGACGTGGATGGAGTCGGCGATGTTGGTCGCGGCGAAGAAGTCGTAGTAGCCGATGAGGGCGACCACCGTGCCGAGGACGACGAGGCGGCGCATCAGCGTCTCCAGCCGGGCGCGCTCCTGGATGCCGGCCGAGGCCAGCACCACGAGCGCGATCCACACCCCGAGCCCGATGAGCCCGCGGTCGGCCCCGAGGATCTCCGCGTGGGTGCTGTCGCGGGTCGCGTTCGCGAGATACGACAGGAGGACCGCCGCGGCGAGCAGGCACATCACCACGCGTGGCAGCCGGGTGCCCTTGGCCGGGACGATCCTGCCGCCGAGCCAGGTCGCGAGGTACCACAGCAGGCCGAGCAGGGCGAAGACGTTGGCCGGGGTGCCGACGCCGCCCAGCGCGGGCAGCGTGAGGTTCGAGGGGACGAAGAAGGCCAGCGCCAGATAGCCGGTGAGGATGGTCGTGGCGTCGAGCCTGCGCACCAGCAGGCCCTTGGGGGCCCGGTCGGGGGAACTCCGGCGGTGGCGGCGGGGCAGGTATCCGGCCGGGGCCCGGCCCCGGCGGCGGACCACCGCGACACCCTCGGCCAGGATGGACAGCAGGAAGGAGCCGACGAGCCCGACGATGACGACCGCTGCGATGCTCTGGTAGCGGCTCTTGGGCTCCGAGACCGGGGTCTGCGGCAGGACGACCGGCGCGGTCTGCACCACGTACGTCTTCGGCACCTTGGAGGCGGCCTGGAGGGCCTTGAGCTGCTCACCGGCGAAGTCGGTGAGGACGGTGGTCTCGTGGAGCACCTTCTTCTGGTCGGTGCCGGTGACACTCAGGGTGAGCAGCGGGCTGTCGGCGTCCGGGGCGAACCCGACGGTGTACCGGTCGGTGACGCCCCGGGAGTGCAGTTCCTTCGCCGAGTCGCCCGACTGGAGCGTCCTGATCAGCACGTCGGCGGTCACGACCAGTGAACCGCCCGCGTTCGACAGGGGGTTGCCGAAGGTCGGCGCCAACTCCGCGATGGCGGTGGAGTCGAGCAGCGTCACCGAGCTCTGGGACTCGTAGGACACTGGGACGGTCCGGTAGAGATAGCCGCCCGCGAGAAGGCTCAGCAGGGTCAGCGGCACCATGAAGTACCAGCGCCTGCGCATGATCGCCAGGAGGTCGCCGAGGCTCATGCCCACTCCCCCTGGTTTGCCGATCGGGTGGTGACTCGCCCCGGTGCCTGCGAGGATCGGTGGCGACGGAAGGATTCCCTGTGTCGCCTCGTGACGTCGCCGAAGCGCTGCTCCGCCGCTGGTACGTCCTGCTGGTCGCGCTCCTGCTGACGGCGGCCGGAGCCTACCCGGTGCTGCGCCCCGCCCCCGAGTACCTGAGTTCGGCCGTGGTCGTCCTCAAACCGCCGGTGACGGGCAACCAGCCGAACCAGCTGACCAACCTCCAGCCCCCGCTCGCCTCGCTGTCGTACGGAGTGATCCAGCAGCTCCAGTCGCCCGCCGGGCACGTGGAGTTGGAGGCCGCCGGGGTCCACGGCGGCTACCAGCTGATCCCGCGCAACAGCGGCACCAGCGCGACCCCGCGCTATCTGATCCCGTCGGTGCAGGTGCAGGCGCGCCGGGGTTCCGCGGTGGCGGCCGACACGGCGGTCGGGCAGGTCATCGAGGTGTACGCGCGGCATGTGGCCGAGCTCCAGAACGCGCAGGGCGTCGCGGCCGGGTCGCGGATCAGCGCGTCGGTCCTGGTCGCCCCGAGCGCCGCCCTGGTGCAGGGCACCAAGAGCCGCGCGCTGGCGGGCGTCGCCCTGCTCGGGGCGACCGCCGGGATCCTGGGGGCGCTGTGGTTCGACCGGTTCGCGTTGCGCCGCCGCAGGGCCGCGGGTGAGCCGGAGCAGCTCCCCCGCGCCGAGCGGGTTCCGGTCGCGGGCTGAGCAACCGCGCGCGGTCTCGTACGAGTGGGGCATGTGCATCAGATCCCGCGGCGCTTCCAGGACTCCCACCACAGCCACTCCCGGCCGCGCTCGGCCACGGCCGACCACACCAGCGGCTGGAGGTAGGGCATGGCCTTCGGGCCGATCCGCCGTCTGAGGCGCAGTGCCCGGTACTCCGGCAGCGCCGCGTATCCCGGCAGGCACTCCGCGGCGAAGGCCACGCACTCCCCGACCGGTACGACGGCCGTGCGGCCCCGGTCGTAGGCGCGGTAGGCGCGGCGCAGCGCGTAGCGGGCGAGCCGGGTGTGGACCTGTTCGGCGAGCCGGTCGGCGTGCGGCAGCCGGTCGGCGCACTTGGCGAGCACCGAGTCGAAGGCCACCAGGCGCTGGCGCAGGTCGTCGAGCTGGCCGCCGAAGTCGGTGGTGGACATGTTGTTGCCGTGGACGCGGTAGAAGGCCTGGTCGGCGCCGCGGACGTAGCCGACGTCGGCGTGCGCGGCGAGCCGCATCCACATCTCGATGTCGCCGGCGTGCGGAAGGGCCGGGTCGTAACCCCCCACCTCGCGTTGCAGGCTGGTGCGGACGACGACCTCGGGCGAGGTGATGCAGCCGGTGCCCTCGCGGAAGCGGCGCTCCAGCCACCAGTGCCCGGGGTAGACGGTGGTGCCGGTGCTCCGGGTGCGGGCGGTCGGCAGCGGTCCGCCGTGCTGGAAGCGCAGGGGGCGTCCGTAGGCGAATCCGGCCTCGGGGTGGGCGTCCAGCAGGGCGGCGGCCCGGACCAGGGCGCCGGGCACCAGTCGGTCGTCGGCCGAGAGCAGGGCCACGTAGTCGCCGTCGGCCCACTCCAGCAGGCCCTCGTTGTAGGTGGCGATGTGGCCCTTGTTGACCGGGTGGACGTGGACGTCGATGCGCGGGTCGGAGGCCGCCAGCTTGCGCGCGGTCTCCGCCGAGTCGTCGGGCGAGGCGTCGTCGATGATGAGGACCCGGACGTCTACGCCGTCCTGCTCGTCCAGGACGCTGCTGACGCAGTCGGCCAGGAAGTGGCCGTACTTGTAGCAGGGGATGACAACACTGACGGTGCTCATCGGTGGGGAAGCCAATCCCCGGTGGTGGGGGGGGGCGAGGGCGGGGGGGGGGAACACAAAGGGGGGTTTGTTGGTTGGGTTTTTTTCTTCCTGACGGAAGTTTTTGTTGGGG
>NZ_JBVISS010000021.1:0-129624 GCF_055575395.1 Streptomyces sp. NPDC034103
TCGCCCACATGCACAACCTCGCCCTCGCAGCGTGATCAGACCGCTCCCAGAGCGGCCCTGACCTGCCCGGACACGACCTTCTGCAACACGCTTTAGGGTCCTCGGCCATCTCGGCACGGCTGCTCATCCAGGTGCGTGCCGCCTCGACGAGCTCCGCGGTACCGGTCAGCCCCACGCGCAGCCGTGTGGGGGTGGCGGCCCGATGCTGTCCGCGATCCGAGGACGGTGGGGGGGAGACGCGTTACTGGGAGAACGAGAAGTACAGGGTCCGGCCGTAGTCGCCTGTCGCCGTGGTGGGGGCGCCGCTGGGGCCGAGGGCGGCCGGCGGATCGAACTTGGTGCCGATCGCCGGGATGGCGTCGAGGAAGGAGAGGTCGCCCTTCGGGAAGGGCGGCGCGGTGTGGCGGGGGTCGGGTCCGAAGCGGGGGGTGAAGAGGCGCAGGTAGAGGTTCTCGTCCTGGGAGACGACCGTGACGCGTCCGGCGGTGGTGTGCAGGGACGCCCAGCGGACGTCCGCGTGGTAGCCCTTGAACTCCGGGTACACCCAGCCGTCGGCACCGGTCGCGGTGTCGTTGTACTGCTTCGTCCAGACGTCCGTCGCGACGCCGCGCAGCCGGTTCTTCCACACCCTGTGCGGTCCGTGGCCGAGCCATGTCACGCCGGTCACTTCCGATTCGGGATGGTCGAAGCCGACGCCGAAGAGGTCGTGCTCGCCGGTGAGGTGGTAGCGGTAGTCCAACTGCAGCCAGCCGCTGGGGTGCAGACGCCACCGGACGTGGCGCAGGACGCCGGAGTACTCGGCCTCCACCGTGTAGGCGTCGCCGTCGGGCCCGTGCGTCAGGCGGGTGAGGTCGGCCGTTCCGGTGGTGGGCAGCGGGCCGTGGGACAGCGCGAAGTCCGTCCCCCGGTGGGTGACGCCGGCCAGCATGCCCGTCGTGGCGTCGAGCGTGACCGTGGTGGGGCGGGATACGAGGGTGAGCCTGTTGTCCGTGAGGGAGCCGCGTACGGCTGGTCCCGGGCCCGTCCGTACCAGTCGTCGGGCCTGGTCGGCGGCCGACGCGATGGTCCATGTCCAGCTGCGGATCTCGCGGCCGTCGGCATCGGTGACGGTGAGCGCCAGGGCGTCGGCGCGTCGCCGGCCGGACGGCAGGGGCAGCCGCAGCACTCCTCGCGCGCCGGGCTCGATGTCCGGCGCGGAGGCGGTTCCCTGGGCGCGCACCGTGTGGCCGTCCCGTCGCTGCGAGGGAGTGCAGAAGTCCAGGAGTCGCCAAGTGAACCGGCACGTGCGGGTGTTGGTGAAGGCGTAGTGGTTGGTAAGGCTGATCCGCCCGTCGAAGTCGTCCGGCAGGCCGGAGGCGAACCGCTCCGGCTCGGCGAGTTGTACGGGCGACCAGATGTCCCTGATCGTGTAGAAGCTGGCCTCCTTCTCGCGGAAGGGGCCGAGGATGCCGTCGGGTGCGGCGTTGCCCGCCACGTCGATGGCGCCGCCGAGGTCGTCCCGCACGATGCCCTCGTCGATCAGTGACCAGAGGAAGCCTCCGGCGGAGAGCCGTTCACGGCCCATCAGCTTCCAGTAGTCGTCGAGGCCCGCGCCGGCGCCGCCGTCGTAGAGGCCGTGGAGGAACTCGGTGGGCATGAAGACGTCGCCCTGTTCCTGGAGGATGCGGCGGGTGCTGTCGTAGTTCTCGTAGTGGTCGGTGTTGATGCCGCCGAAGTTCGCCCAGGGGTGGAGAACGGTGCGCCGCTGGGGGTCGTGGCGGGCGTAGTCGTCGTCGAGGGCGGTGTTCCAGCCGCCTTCGTTGCCGTTGCACCAGAACAGGATCGACGGGTGGTTGACGTCACGGGTGACCATCTCGGCGACGAGGGGTCTGCCCGCCGCCTCGTCGTACGACTTCTGCCAGCCGGCCAGTTCGTCGAGCACGTACAGCCCGAGTTCGTCGGCGAGGTCGAGGAAGTGCGTGTCCGGCGGGTAGTGGGACATCCGGACCGCGTTCATGTTCATTTCCTGCATCAGGAGGATGTCCTTGCGGCTGACGCGCTCGCTGGTCGCCCGGCCGGACGTGGGCCAGATGGTGTGCCGGTTGGCTCCCTTGAGGATGACTTTGACGCCGTTGACGTACACGCCGTCGCCTGGGCGCACCTCGACGGTGCGGAAGCCGAATCTCTCGTCGACGCGGTGGACGGTGCGGTCGTCGGCGCGGAGCGCGACCTCGACGCGGTACAGGTGCGGGGTCTCCGCCGTCCACTGGCGTGGGGAGTCGACAGCGGTCCTGAGGGTCACCGTCGTGGCGCCGGGAGCGACGGCCGCGGTGAACGGGGCTCCGACCGGGCGCCCGGAGAGGTCGGTGACCCGGGCGACGAGACGGTCGGCGGAGCCGGTACCCGACAGATGGGCGTCGATCCGCAGCGTGCCGTCGGCGCGGGCGTCGACGGCGATGCGCTCGATGTGCTGGAGCGGGAAGGCCTCCAGGTGGACGGGGCGGTAGATGCCGCCGAAGTTCCAGTAGTCGCCCAGGCGTTCGGCCCGGTTGACGGAGTCGTCGGTGGACTCCTTGCTGACGGTCACCTCCAGGAGGTTGTCCTGGCCCGGACGCAGCTTGCCGGTCACCTCGTGCCGGAACCGGTAGAAGCCGCCGCGGTGGACGGGCCCGGCCGGCTCGCCGTTGATCCACGCCTCGGTCTCGGTCATCGCCCCTTCGAAGACGAGGAAGACGCGTCTGTCACGCCAGCGGTCGGGGGGCGTGAAGGTGTGCCGGTAGCGGCCCTTCTCCTCCGGGCGCAGATTCCACCCGTAGTTGTAGGTGCCGTATCCGTGGAACTCCCAGTTGGACGGAACCGGGATGCTGCCCCAACTGCCGCTGCGCCGCCCGCTGGTGCACAGGAAGTCCCAGTCGACCGGGTGGTCGGCGTCCTCTCCGGACAGATACAGGCGCTCGGTGCGTGTGGAGGCGTCCGTGCCGTGGGCCGTCCCGGCGGCCCGGGCCGAGCCCGCGGGAAGGCCTCCGGAGACGGCCGCGCCGGTCGCGCCGACAGCGCCGGCGGCGCCGAGGATCAGAACGCCACGACGTGAAATTTCCATGACATCTCCAGACTTCAGGGAGCCATCGAGGAGGGAACGACGGGACGTGCGATGCAGTCGGCGGGGCCCGGTCTGGGCCCGCTGTCGAAGCGCTTCCGTGTATAACACCGCAGATCAGAAACACACGCGAAACGAAGATGACCCTAGAAGTCGAAGGGCATCGAACGCAAGAGGGCAGCAGACAAGAGGGCAGCAGAAACACAGGCGCCTCCGGAAGCGCGCAGCGCCGGGGCCGCCGACCTCAGTGACCGCCACGGCCGAGGTGCGGGACTCACTTGGCTGCACCGCGACCGGGCCTTCGAGTGCACCGCTGCCGTCAACGGCCACGCGCTCCCCTGGTACGGCCCCGAGGTCCGCGAACGGGCCAAGGCGTGCACCGGCCGTCGCGGGAAAGTCGCGGCCGGGGGCCGTAGAGCCCGTGTAAGCGCCATCGCTTCCCAAGCTGAGAGCGTGAGCTCACTTTTCGCCACCCGCTCCACGAAGAAGGCTCCGCGAGCGGGTTCGAGGAATGCGGCCAGCCTTCACCGGGCCCTGACCGGGTCCAGTGAGGACCCAGTCAGGGGCGGCGCGGTACTCAGCCGAGGGCGATGGCGGTCCACGACACCGGTGGCAGTTCGACGGTGAGCACCCCGTCGGCCAGTTTCGCGGTCGTGTTCGCCGCCGGGGTCACGCGGTTCTGCTCCTTGAGTGTGTTCTTCGCGTACACGTCGCGGTCGGCGAGCGTGACCGCCTCGGTGACCTGCGACGAGCCGAGGCTCCGGACGTCGATCGTGACCTGCGCGGACTCGTGCAGGTCACGGTTGACGAGGAAGACCGCGGCCCGATCCTCGTCCACGGTGGCGACGGCGTCGATCACGGATGCCTCACCGTGGCGCGCCGTCTCGTACACGGGCGCCTCGATCACGGGCCGGATCACCTCACCGGAGGCGAGCCGGCTGGTGATCGAGAACGGGTAGAAGGTCGTCTGCCGCCAGGCCGGGCCGCCGGGCTCGGTCATGATCGGCGCGATCACGTTGACCAGTTGCGCGAGCGAGGCCGAGGTGACGCGGTCGCTGTGCTTGAGCAGCGTCATCAGCAGGTTGCCGACGACGACGGCGTCAGCCACGGAGTAGACGTCCTCCAACTGCCGGGGGGCGTGCCGCCACTCGTCGTTGACCTCGTCGGACTCCGCGTGCTCCTTTTGGTACCAGACGTTCCACTCGTCGAACGAGATGTTGATCTTCTTGTTGGAGCGTTTCTTGTAGCCCACGTGGTCGGCGGTCGCGACGACGGTGTCGATGAAGTAGTCCATGTCGGTCGCCGAGGCGAGGAAAGAGCCGAGGTCGCCGTCGTGCTCCTGGTAGTAGGCGTGACAGGAGACGTAGTCGACGTGGTCGTAGGTGTGCTCGAGCACCGTGCGCTCCCAGTCGCCGAAGGTCGGCATCCCGGAGTTCGAGGAGCCGCAGACCACCAGTTCGAGGTCCTTGTCGGCCATCTTCATCGCGCCGGCGGTACGGGCGGCGAGCTTGCCGTAGTCGTCGGCCGTCATGAAGCCCGTCTGCCAGGGTCCGTCCATCTCGTTGCCGAGGCACCACATGCGCACGTTGTGCGGCTCCGGCGTGCCGTTGGCGATACGCAGATCCGACAGCGCCGTACCGGAGGGGTGGTTGGCGTACTCGAGCAGGTCCAGGGCGGGCTGGATGCCGCGCGTGCCGAGGTTCACCGCGAGCATCAGCTCGGAGTCGGTGAGCTTGAGCCAGCGGGCGAACTCGTCCAGGCCGACCTGGTTCGACTCCAGCGAGTGCCAGGCGAGGTCGCGGCGCACCGGGCGGTTGTCGCGTGGGCCGACCGAGTCCTCCCAGCGGAAGCCGGAGACGAAGTTGCCGCCCGGGTAGCGGACGGTCCCGGTGCCCAGCTCTCTGACCAGTTCGACGACGTCCATACGGAACCCGTCGTCGTTCGCGCTCGGGTGTTCCGGCTCGTAGAGCCCGGTGTACACGCAGCGGCCGAGGTGTTCGACGAACGAACCGAAGGTGCGGCGTCGGACAGGGGCGATGACGGCCTGCTTGTCGAGCTTGATGTGGGCCCGGGACAATTCAGTGGTCCTTTGCGGTTCAGGATGGGGGTGGAAAGCAGCGGACGCGCTACTTGACGGCGCCTGCGGTCAGGCCCTTGCGCCAGAACCGCTGGAGGCTGATGAACGCGACGAGCAGGGGGATCAGCGACAGGAACGCACCGGTGATCGGCAGCAGCAGCGGCACGCCGTTGGCGAACTCCGAGCGCCACTGCACCAGGCCCACTGTGACGGGCTGCAGTGAGGGGGTGTTGAGCATGAGCGAGGGCAGCAGGTAGTTGTTCCAGATGCCGACGAACTGGAACAGGAAGACGGTCACCATTGCCGGGGCCATCAGCGGCAGGGCGATCCCGAAGAAGGTGCGCTGTTCGCCTGCTCCGTCGAGCCGTGCGGCCTCCAGCAGTTCGTCCGGGACGGACGCCGCGGCGAAGATCCGGCACAGATAGACGCCGAACGGGCTGACACAGCTGGGCAGCAGCACCGACCAGTAGGAGTTGGTGATGTCGAGCTTGGCCATGAGGAGGAACAACGGCAGGGCGAACATCGGCGCCGGAATGAGGACCGAGGCGAGGATGACGTTGAACAGGCTTTCGCGGCCGCGGAAGCTGAACTTGGACAGCGCATAGCCGGCCATCGCGGACAGCAGGGTGCTGACGGTGGCGCCGACGAGGCTGTACAGCGCGCTGTTGGCGAGCCAGGTGGCGAAGATGCCGTGCTCGAAGGTGAACACGTTTCTGATGTTGGTGACCAGGTCGAAGTGGGAGAACCACAGCGGCGTACCGGTGTAGAGGTAGCCCGAGGCTTTGGTCGCGGAGACGAACAGCCACCACAGCGGGATCAGCGTGTACAGGGCCATCAGGCCCAGCACCCCGTTGACGGCGACCTTGCTCGCGATGTCGGTGCCGCGGAGGGCCGGTCGGGTCGGCCGGCTGGCCCGAATCACGCTCATGCCATCGCTCCCTTGCGCTGGTTGTACTTGAGGAATCCGAACGAGAGCACGAGGGTGATCAGCGCGAGCACGACGGACTCGGCGGCGGCCAGGTTCTGGTCGCCCAGGTCCATGCTCAGGGTCGTGTTCATGATCGGGGTGAACTTCGGGTCGACGCCCGGGACGCGCGCGCCGACCAGCACCGCCGGCTCGGTGTACATCTGCGCCGTCCCGATGATGGAGAAGACCGTGGTCAGCACCAGCGCGGGACGCACCAGCGGGATCTTCACCGCCCATGCCAGGCGCCATCCGGTGCAGCCGTCGAGCGCGGCGGCCTCCGTCACCTCGGCCGGGATCGTCTGCAGCGCGGAGTAGATGATCAGCATGTTGTAGCCGGTCCAGCCCCACGTGATCATGTTCCCGATCGAGACCGGGACCCACGACGGCGACAGGAAGTCGACGTCGATCCCGATCTGGGACAGCGGTCCGGTGAACGGCGAGAGGTCTTTCGCCAGAAGGAAGGACCACATCACTGCGGCGATCGCACCCGGCAGCGCGTAGGGCAGGAAGAACGTGAGCCGGTAGGTCTTCCGCAGGCGGGCCGAGCGGGAGTCCAGCAGGAGCGCGAGCAGGAGGGCCAGGCCGAGCATGACCGGGACCTGGACGCAGCCCAGCAGCACGACCCGGATGATCGACGCGGTGAACTCGTGGTCGCCGAAGGCGGCGGCGTAGTTCGACAGTCCCGCGAACTCCGTGGACCGCGCACCGCCGAACAGCCCGGCGCGGCGGACGGTGAAGAAGCTCTGGTAGATCGCGTAGCCGATCGGCACGACCATCATGGTCAGGAAGAGCACCGCGAACGGCGCCAGGAAACCCGACGCGGTCAACGCGGTACGGCGGCCGGTACGCCGGGGCCGGCCGGCCGGGGAGACGCGGGGGGTGACCGCGGGCACCGGCCGCGGCGGTGACTCGGTCCGGGTGCTGCTGGGACTGCTCATGGAAACCTCGCTGGACGGTTCGTCGTCAGGGAGCGGGTCCCCGCGGCGCCGGGTACGGGCGGCCGCGGGACCCCTTCGGGGCGGCTGGAGTCCCGCTGCCTCAGCCGTTGGTCACCGACAGTCCGAGCTTCTTGATCGCGGCGACCGTCGATGCCTGGACCTTGCTGACCGCGTCCGGCAGGGTGCCCTGACCGATGGCACCGGTGAAGTCCGACTCGACCTGCTGGAAGGTCGGGCCGTTGGTCCAAGTGCTGGGCACCTGCTGGGCGGACGCCTTGTACACGTCGCCGACCTTCTGGCCGCCGAAGAACGGGTCACCCCCCGTGAGCGACGGGTCTTCCTGTCCGGCCTTCGACGCCGGGTACAGGCCACCCTCGATGCCCGTCTTCACTGCCTGCGGGTCGCTGGACAGGAAATCGGCGAACTGCACGGCTTCGCGGGGCGACTCGCACCCGGTCATCACCGAGGTGGCCGAGCCGCCGCTGCTGGCGCTCTTGCCGTCTCCGGCCTCCCAGGTCGGCATCGGGGCGACCCTCCACTTGCCGGCCTCGCCCTTCAGGTCCGACTTGATACCGCCGGCGGCCCAGGCCGCGTTGACGAACGTCAGCACCTTGCCTGCTTCGGAGGCCTTGTTGAACTGCGGGTCCCAGGCGTTGCCGGTCTTCGCCACCAGACCCTTGTCCTTCAAGTCCTGCCAGTAGTCGGCGACCTTCCGGGTGCCGGGGTTGTCGATGCTGACGGTCCAGCTGTCTCCCTTGGTCGAGTACCAGGACTGGCCGGTCTGCAGGGTGAAGGCCGCCATACCGTTGCCGTCGCCGAGCACGGTGCCGAACTTCACGCTCGGATCGGCGGCGGCGACCTTCTCGGCGTCGGCCTTGTACTCGGCCCAGGTGGCCGGCGGCTTGGTGATGCCGTACTTGGCGAACAGGTCCTTGCGGTAGAAGAGGACCATCGGGCCGACGTCCACCGGCACGCCGTAGATCTTGCCGCCGACGCTGGAGGCGGAGACGGCCGACGGGACGTACTTGTCCATGCCGGCGCTCGCGTACTTCGTGATGTCCATGACCGTGTTCTTCACGAGCATCGACGGGATGGTCTGGTACTCGATCTGGGCCAGGCACGGGCCCTTGCCGGCGGTGATCGCGTTGCTGATCTGGGTGTAGCCGCCCTTGGCGCCCGAGGGGATCTTCTTGAAGGTGACCTTGCTGTCCGGGTGGGCGGCGTTCCACTGGTCGACGATCTTCTCGTAGCCGGCCCAGCCCCAGAACTCCATCTTCACCGGCCCGGTCTCGCCCGATTCCGCGGCGGACGTGTTCTTGTCACTGCTGCACGCGCCGGCGCCGAACGCGATGACCGACGCGGTGGCGAGCGCCAGGAGTCTGCGGGTGCGTATGGTGGTGCTGTCCATGAGGGAAACCCTTCGTGATGGGGACTGACTTCTGGACTGTCGGTGGGCGGGCGGCCAATGCCCGCCTACCGGCCGGTGCTGAACTCCACGCCGAACACCGTCGGGACCGCGGCAAGGACGTCCGGTGCCGAGGGGCCCGGGCCGCAGGCCGCGCTGCCCAGACCGTGGTGTGCGTGATCGAGATGCAGGTGGAGTAGGCCGTCCCGGACCAGGTCGTGCTGGTGGGTCGCGGCCGTGAGGGCCTGGGTGCTCCAGGGACGAACGGTCAGGTCGATGACCGGGGCGCCGGTGATGAGCAGGGTGCCGTCCGGGGTGGTGATCGCGGCGCGGCGGACTTGGTGGCGGTTGCCGTTCTCCTGCGGGCGGACCTGAGGGATCTGCATCGCCGAGACGGTCGACCGGTGGCGGCCGACGCGAGCCGCGGCGCGGGAGTCGCGGTACGCCTCACCGGGACCGGGACCGAACCATTCGACTTCGGCGTCGGTGCCGGGCAGCGACATCGCGACGCCCAGTCGGGGCAGCGGCACCGACCACGGGCCGTCGGGGGTGACGACCGCTTCCAGTCGGAGGCTGGCCTCGCCCGCGTGCGGTGTCCCGCAGGCCGTCCAGCGGTACACCACGCCGAGCCCGCAGGAGGACCCGGCGGCGGCCAGCCGGGCGGTGACGGTGAGCCCCGACGCGTCGGGCTCGACACTCAGGACGTCGTGGCGCATCCGGTCCAGTCCGGCGGCGAACCAGGCGTCGGTCTGCGGCTCGCCGAAGGCGCTGAGCCGGTCGTTGTCGATCGGGGCCCGCCAGATGTCCAGTTGCGGACCGCCGAGTACCAGGTCGCCGAGCCGTGTCAGCAGCCCACTGCGGGCGTCGAAGCGCGCGGGGCCCAGTGCGATGAACCCGTCCTGGACGATCGCCGGCGCCGGCGCGAAGGGCACGGGCGAGGCGGGTGGAGCCACGACCAGCCCCTGGGACCAGGCGATCTCGTGGCCAGCCGCGGCCCAGGTCTCGTCGGCGGCGAGCACCGCTGTCACGGTCAGCCACACCTCGTGGCCGGAGTCGTTCTTGCGCGCCGTGTCGAGCGCGGCGGTGAGGTCGGCGGGCCATGCGACCGTCGTCGTCGCACCCGCAGCGGTCGCGGGCACGGCCAGACCGCCGAAGCCCACCGGCTCGCCGCCGTCCTCGACGGTCCACCGGAAGTCCAGGTAACCGCTGTCGCGGACGTGGTGCAGATTGCGCACGCTGATCCGCCGCGTCACCGGGTCGATGTGGATCCGGACCGGTTCGATGACCTTCTTGTACTCGACCAGGCCCGGGGACGGCGTGCGGTCGGGGAAGAGCAGGCCGTCGGCGACGAAGTTGCCGTCGTGGATCTCCTCGCCGAAGTCGCCGCCGTAGGCGTAGAACGAGCGGGGGTCCTCCTGCCCGCTGAGCCGGGTGATCCCGTGGTCGATCCACTCCCAGATGAAGCCACCGGCCAGGCGCGGGTGCGCCTCGATGACCTGCTGGTAGTCGGACAGCCCGCCGGGGCCGGTGCCCATGGCGTGCCCGTACTCGCACAGCACGGCCGGCAGGCCGCGGCGGTGCGCGTCGTCGGCCGGGTCAGCCGTCGGTGCCTCCTGGCCGCGTCCCACGGCGGCCAGCTCGTCCACACCGATGTACATGCGGGAGTACAGGTCGACGTACGCGCAGCTCGCCCAGTCGCCCTCGTAGTGGAGCAGACGGCTGTCGTCGCGC
Organism: Streptomyces sp. NPDC034103; assembly: GCF_055575395.1. Classification (NCBI taxonomy): domain Bacteria; kingdom Bacillati; phylum Actinomycetota; class Actinomycetes; order Kitasatosporales; family Streptomycetaceae; genus Streptomyces; species Streptomyces sp. NPDC034103. The sequence continues at coordinate 10,195 of NZ_JBVISS010000021.1, forward strand.
TGCCGGATCCACGCGGCCGAGGCGGCCAGGTTGGCCCCGGTGCCGGACTCGTTCCCCAGCGACCAGACGATGACCGAGGGGTGGTTCTTGTCGCGTTCCACCAGCCGCTCGGCACGGTCCAGGTAGGCCTGGCGCCACGTGGAGTCGTCGCTGGGGTTGCGCCGCCAGCCGCCGGGTTCGAAGCCGTGCGTCTCGAGGTCGCCCTCGCAGAACACCCACAGGCCGTGCTCGTCGCACAGGTCCAGGAAACGGTGGTCGGGCGGGTAGTGGCTGGTGCGCACCGCGTTGATGTTGTGCCGCTTCATGAGCAGCACGTCGGCCAGCATGGTGTCCTCGGTCAGGGTGCGCCCGGTCTCCGGATGCCATTCGTGGCGGTTGACGCCCCGCAGGGAGATCGGCCTGCCGTTCACGGTCAGGACACCGTCCACGACGGCCACGGTGCGGAAGCCGATGCGCAGGGGTATCCGTTCCCCGGCCTCGGAGACCAGTTCCCCCGTGTACAGGCGCGGCCGCTCGTCCGACCAGGGCTCGACGCCGTCGATCACGTACGGGCCGGCCGGGTCGGCGGCGGTTATGCCGAGCTCGGGCACCGACAGGGACACCCGGGTGGGGGTGGTGACGTCGACGGCCAGGGTGCCCTGCCCCGTGGTGTGGTCGTAGGCGGCGTGGACGAAGAAGTCCTCGACACCGCGGGCGGCCACGGCCACCGACCGGAAGATCCCGGACAGCCACCACATGTCCTGGTCTTCCAGGTAGCTGCCGGACGACCACTGGTGCACGCGGACCGCGAGTACGTTCCGGCCTGGCCGCAGGGCGGCGGAGACGTCGAACTCGGTGGTCAGCCGGCTGCCCTTGCCGTCGCCGAGCCGGATCCCGTTGAGCCACACCGCGAACGCGGAGTCGACGCCCTCGAAGCGGAGCACCGCGGCCGATGCCGGGAACCCGTCCGGAACGTCGAACTCTCGACGGTACTCGCCGGTGGGGTTCTGCCGGGGCACCCGCGGCGGGTCGACCGGGAACGGGTACGCGATGTTGGTGTAGGCCGGGGCACCGTAGCGGGGCTCGCCGGGCAGGCCGGTCATCTGCCAGCAGGACGGGACGGCTAGCAGGTCCCAGGCGCTGTCGCCGAATTCCGGAGCGGCGAAGTCCCCGGTGAGGTCGTCCAGCCCTGACGCCAGCCGGAATCTCCAGTCGCCGTCGAGCGCGATCGCGGGCAGGTCGGTGGCGAACGCGGCGCGCGGCCGCAGCCGTCCGGTACCCGGCGACCGGTCTTCGACGTAGGCGTGAGGATCGAGGTCTGTCATCAGGGGAGGTGCTTTCTGTCGGGACGCGTAGCGGTGACGGGTAGCGGTGACGGGTAGCGGTGACGGGTAGCGGCCAGGCAGGACGGTGCCCTCGACTCACGCAGGGCGACGCGCAGGTCGAGCGGTGCCGGGTGCTATCCGGTCGCCCGGGGCGGGGCGCTGCTGTCCCGGACGGTCAGGGTCGGGCGCAGCAGCGTTAATACGTTGGTCGGCGGTCGGCCGGAGTCGACGGCGCGCAGCAGCAGCTCGACGGCCTGCTGGGCCATCTCCCGCTTCGGGAAGGTGACCGTGGTCAGCGCCGGCTTGATCTGTCCGACCTGGGAGATGTCGTCGAAGCCGACGATGCTGACGTCGTGGGGGACCCGCCGCCCGGACCGGACGACCGCCTCGATGGCACCGACGGCCAGGACGTCGTGGGTGGCGAAGATCGCCGTCAGTTCCGGATCCGCCTCCAGCGCCGCGCAGCCCGCGGCGAACCCGCCGGCGGCGTCGTCCCTGGTGCAGGCGAACACCTGGCGGTCGTCGATGGCCAGCCCGTCGTCGGCGAACGCCCGGCGCAACCCCCGTACGCGCGGCGAGTGCGCGGGGAGATCGGCGAGCACCGCGACGTTCCGGTGGCCGAGATCCCTCAGGTAGCGCCCGGCCAGGAAGCCGGCGTGCTCGTAGTCGATGGACACCACCGGCAGCGTGGTGGGCGCGTCTCCCTCCCAGGCGCACAGGGCGACCGGGAAAGCGGCGTCGACGAGCATCGGCAACTGCTGTTCGACGCCGTTGTCCCCGGCGACCAGCAGTGCGTCCACCGAGCGTGCGGCGAGGTTCTCCAGGTGGGCCCGGGTGTGGTCGGGGTCGTCGCGGGTCGTGGCCAGCAGCAGGTTGTACCCATGTCTGACCAGTACGTTCTCCACCTCCTCGACCACTTCCGAGTAGAACGGGTTGGCCACCCGCGGCACGAACAGCCCCACGGTCGACGTGCTGCCGGTTCTCAGTGAGCGCGCCACCAGGTTCGGCTTGTAGCCGAGTTCCGCGATCGCCGTGTTCACCTTCGCCAGGGTCTCCGCCCGCACCTTCTTGCCGGACACCACGTTGGAGACGGTCTGCTTGGCGACTCCTGCCCGAGCGGCCACCTCCGCCATCGTCACCACGAGCGCACCCCCTGAACATGTATCGATCCACGAAAGTGGCGTCAGCGTAGGACGGCTGTGATGAGAGGGCAATACTTCGTCGGAATGTCGTGATCCACCGGTTACATGCATGCGTTGAGAACACGGCATGTCACGCCCAGTTCACCGTCGGAAAGACGTCGGAACCGTTGACGGCTCCTGAAATGCGACATTAACATCCCGGCCACGCCGATCACGTGGATCGGTCAATGCGAGGTACTGCTCGTGGCCCACCGCGCGAATCCCCCACTGCCACTCGGCGCCATCCCCCTCCGGGCGCCGTAGTGGTCCCTCGGTCGCGACAGCGCCGACGGTCGCACCGGACGCGGCATCGCGCACGCTCCACGCCGTCTCCAGCAGGCGGGGAGCGCCTGAACAGACCTGAAAAAGGTCTCGTCCTGAGGAGAGACAGGCATGATCCGACCGGCCGGCGACGACGCCGACCCGAACCAGGCCCCGGTGCGCCGCAGATCGCGCGTGAAGCGCGCCCTCGCGGCCGCCGCGAGTGCCACCATCGCGGCGGCGAGCCTCATGCTCACCGGCGCCGCCCCCGCACAGGCCGCCACCACCGTCCACACGTACGCCCCGACGGGAGTGGGAGGCGGTACGACTTCGTCCCCGGACGTGGCGTCCACCAAGTACCAGGTGCAGGTCGCGGGCACGTCCGTCCAGACTGTCCAGTACGGCGCGAACGGCCGCAACTTCGACATCGCGCGCTTCGCGTCGGACTCCCGGACACCGACGATCACGGTCACGCTGCCCAGCACCACGATCAACACGGTGAACATCTACCCGGAGCGCTACTACCCGTCCAGCAAAGTCTCGGTGAGCGCGGACAAGCACACCCTGACGTTCCAGATGTCGGCCGACGCCGGGTTGAACCAGGCGATCGTGATGGTCAACGGTGACTCGACCAACGCCACCGGACAGCCCTACCTGGCGGTCATCAACGACCCTCTGGAGGACCCGGCGCAGCGTCCGGACACCACGAGCGCAGCGGACGGTTCCGGCGTCAACCTGCAGACCGGTGTCGTCAACTTCCAGCAGTTCGCCGCGAAGTACCTCGCGGACCACCCGAACAGCGCGGCGCAGAAGGCTCCCGCCGCGACGACGAGCTCCATGGCCGGCAAGACCGTCAACGGCACCGCCATCCCCACCGGTCAGAAGACCTCGGCCGGGAGCCTGGTGAGCGCGAGCAGCATCAATGTGCGGTATCCGAATGTGCGGACGATGGCCGCCAACGACCTCACGTACGCCCTGCGGGCCGCCCTCGACACCATCGAGGCCAACCCCACGGCGCTCAACACGCTCTACTTCCCCGACGGCACGTACGTGTGGTCCGGTCTCCTGGTCAACGGCGTGGACGGCAGCAAGCTCAAGGGCGGCAAGCTGAAGATCTACACCGACGAGGGCGCCCTGCTGAAGAACCGCGTCCAGGCGTACATGGAGGCCCTCGAGCCGGGGGTCGGGATCATCAACTCGAGCAACATCGAGATCGACGGCCGCGGCGTCTTCGACGCCAACGGTGTGGCGAACTACCGCGCTGACTCGCACGACGCCTACCGCAGCCAGCACCAGGGCGGCGTCATGGTCATGCACTCGTCGGACATCACGTTCAACGACACCTACCTGCGCGACTCGAAGCAGTGGAACTACGAGACCCACACCGCCAGCAGGGTGACGTTCAACAACATCAAGGCCCTCACCCCGTATGCCCAGCCGTGGGTCGACGGGACGGACTTCGCGAGCGGCCAGGACATCACCGCCAACGGCGTCTTCACCCTCGGCAACGACGACGCGTTCGCCTCCGGCCACTACAACCCCAGCGACGGATTCGCCCCGCTGGCCTCCGGCGTGTGGAACAACTTCCAGATCGGCACCTCCACCCCCGACGTCCAGGGCTATGTCAACGCGGTGGGCGCCTACGACGCCGTCGCCGACGACCTCGGGTTCGACGCCTACCACTGGGACGCCGCGGACACGAAGAACATCTCGGTCAGCAACACGCTGAACTGGTCCGTCCGCGCGGGCAACGCGATCCGTATCGGATGGAACTCGTACGGATACCGGCTCAACAACTACACGTTCGACAACTTCAACTCCGTGTCGCCGTGGTCCGGCGGCATCTTCACGCACAACAGCCCCAAACCGTACGCACGCATCCAGAGCATCGTGGTGAAGAACAGCACGATCGACACCTCCCGGCTCTCCAAGGGACCGGTCTGGATCAACGGTGGCAACGGATCCACCCAGACCATCACCGCCGAGGATCAGGCGACCTACGGGCTCGCGCCCAACCCCGACGGGTCGGGCACGACGTACACGTATCCCAGGGCCCCGATCAGCACCTTCAAGCTCGACAACGTGTGGTTCTCGAAGCAGAACACCGGCAACGGCCTGAACGGCATCACGAACCTGACGATGAACAACCTCCGCGTCGCGGGCCAGCTCGTCCAGTACACCAGCCAGTTCCCGCTGACGACGAGCGGGATCGGCACGCTGACCACCACCTACACGGACGCGAACGGCCAGACCAAGAACGTCAAGTCCGGCGCCCTCACCAACGGCGACACCTGGGTGGGCGCGTGGACCGGCGACCAGACCAAGAACAACTCCTCGGACCTGACTCTCATCACCCGCAACACCGGGGTCGGACTGATGGGCGAGCAGTACACCACGGGATCCGGAGACGGAAAGCTCTCCTACATCCAGTTCCCCATCAGCAGCCTCACCAGCTCACCGAGCCAGGCGACGCTCCGTCTCACCTACGTCGGCCACCGCAACTCGTCGGTTCCGTCGACCGACACCGACCAGCTCCTCGTGCAACCCGTCAGCGACGCCACCTGCACCGGCGGCGGCACCTCCTGCCCGATCAACACGATGACCTGGCAGAACCGGCCGAGCTTCACCGCCACGAACTCCTCCGTCGCGAAGTCGGCCACCTTCAGCCTCGGTTCGACCATCGTCCCCGAGGGCGGCGGAACCCACCAAGGCAACGCGATCGACGGCCGCGAGATCACCGTCGACATCACGTCCTTCGTCCAGAACGCCTACGCGGCCAACCAGTCCACGCTCCTGCTCGCCGTCGGCAACGCTGGGGGCACCAACCACGAGCTGCGCTTCGTCAGCTCCGAAGGCGCCACCGGCTCCGGGAAGCTCACCAACGGGACCGCCGAGATGGCGCCCGCGATCACCGTGACCCCGTAGACACTCGATCGATGCCGGCCCGGCCCGCCCCGCGGGACGGGCCGGCATCGGCCGGAACACCGCACCCGCGGCACTGACTTCCATCCGATGAACGCGAGGAGAAGCGCGCGTACGCCGGCGTCCAGTCCCAGCCTGCGTGGAGCAGCACCGGAACGGCGATGGCCCCGTTGTTGCGGGTGGACGAGGGCGACACCGGACACTTCAGGGTCTTCGTCGCATGGTGGGAGCTGACCATGCCGTCGAGATGTCAGCTGCCCGTCGTGACAGTCCGCTCCAGCGAGAATGCTCCCCAGGTGCCGTCCGGCAGCCGCGGTCTGATCCTCACGTCATACGTCCTGCCTTCTTCCGTGCCCAGGTTGACGGTGTGCCTCGCTCGTCCCCCGCGCGCCTCGTCACCCCCGGCCAAGGTCGTCACGAACACCTCGTCGAGGTAGACCTGGTATTCGGCCACGAGTCCGTCCGACCTGGGCGGTGTCCACGACAGATCCAGGTAGTACGCCTTGTCCTTCGTGCCCCTGCGCAACGAGACCTGGAAGTCCTCGGGCTCCGCCCCGCCGCCTCCACCCCGACCGGTGGTCAGTCGCAGTGGTGCACTGGCAGGCGAGAGGTTGTCAGCCGCGTCCCGGGCTCGCACCGTGAAGACGTAGCCGGTGCCCGGTCGCAGACCGGTGAGGACGGCCCTCGTCTCCGCACCGTCGACCGTGTGCATTTTCGCGTCGCCCTGATAGATGTCGTACGAGACGACTCGCTGGTCGTCCGTCGAGGCGGTCCAGCGCAGGTCGGCGGTTCCCGATCCGTTGGCCTTCCCGCGAAGCCGGCCGGGGCGGGTCGGCGGTTGGCCGTCCTCGGCGGGCGCGGCGAGGGTGGTGACGGCGACCTTGCGGCTAGGGGCGGAATAGTTGCCGCCGGTGTCCCGGGTGCGGACGGTGAACTCGTAGTCGGCGGACGGTTTCAGGCCGGCGATGTCGACCATGGTGCGCTCCGCGCCGACCTCCTTCACCTTCTTCCCGGCCTGCAGGACCTCGTACGCCGCCACGGCCTCGCCGTCCTTGGCGGCCTGCACCCGCTTCCACATGACGTGGACGGTGGTCGCGCTGCTGGACTGCGCGGTGACCCCGGTCGGGGGCGCAGGCGGCCGCTCGTCCTCGCTGCTGCACGCCGTGAGCGCCAGCAGGATGACGGAGCAGGACAAGACAAGGGCAGGCCGGGGCCCGGGTGGGCGGGACTCGGGCATGACTTTCCTCCGAGGCCGGAGTGAGGACGAGATCATGTCAACCTTCGGGACCATGCGATCTGCGGAGATGACGGAAGACGGAGCGAAGAGGACGGATGGGCCCGCCGCTGACGGCGCGGCGGGCCCCCGTGCGGACCGTTCAGCGGCCGATTGCGCAGGCGTCACCGTTGAGCGTGAACCGCGGCGGCGACGACGAGTCACCGGTGTGGCCGGCGAGGTAGCCAAGGGTGACGCGCCCGCCGGGTGCGATCGTGGCGTTGTACGAGGCGTTGGTGGCCGTGATCGTGTTGCTTCCCTGCGTCAGGTCGGTGTTCCAGTCGGACGTGACGGTCTGGCCGAGAGCCAAGGGGAACTTCAACGTCCAGCCGTTCACCGGGGTGTTGCCGGTGTTGGTGATCGTCAGGTCGACGGTCATGCCGGTCCCCCAGGTCCGCACGGTGCGATCCACGCGGCAGGTGGGTTCCTCCCGCGCGAAGGACACGCGGTGCAGGCCTCCGGGCAGATCGTTGACGACGTAGAACTCTCCGTCGACGGTCGCGCCGATCGCCGTCACCTGGGTGGGCATCTCCCCGATCTCTGCCTGCTCGTAGCCGCCTTCACCGTCGGGGCGCAGCGCCCAGATGGTGGACGAGCAGTAGTCGGTGGCGATGTACGTGCCTCCGACGAGGCCGGCGTACTTCTGGCCCCGGTAGACGTGACCGCCGATGATCGAGCAGCCGCCGGTGTACGGGGAGTAGGTGAAGACCGGTTCGGTGTACTGCTCGCCGGGTACGCAGTGGCCTCCTTGGAACTTCTCCAGACCCTCGTAGCAGGACCAGCCGAGGTTCAGCCCTCCCTGACCGGCCGGGAGGTGGTCGACCTCTTCCCATCGGCCCTGCCCGACGTCGCCGATCCACATCGAGCCGTCGGCGTCGTCGAAGGAGAACTTCCACGCGTTGCGCAGCCCGTACAGCCAGATCTCGTCACGGGCGCCGGGGGTGTCCACGAAGGGATTGTCACGGGGCACGCAGTAGGCGAGCTGTCCGCAGCTGCGGCTGACGTCAATGCGCATGATCTTGCCGAGGAGGGTGTCCAGGCGCTGCCCGGCGCGCAACGGGTCGGCGGAGCCGCCTCCGTCGCCGATGCTCCAGTACAGGTTGCCGTCGGGGCCGAACGCGATCTGGCCGCCGTTGTGGTTGCTGTACTCGGCGTGGGGCTGGGAGAGCAGGGGTTCCAGGCGGGAGTCGTCGAGGCGGTATCGGGCGAGCGTGACCGCGCCGTCGGGCAGCGCCGTGTACACCAGGTACAGCTGGTGGCTGTCGGCGAAGTCCGGCGGGACGGCTATGCCGAGCAGGCCGCGTTCGTTGCCCGATTCGTCCACGGCGGACCTGATGTCGATGAGCGGGTCCCGGGCCAGGCCGGTGCCCGGGTGGTAGGCGCGGACAGTGCCCGACTTCTCGGCGATGAACAACCGGTCCGTGCCGTCGTCGGGGGCGACGAGGGCGATGGGCCGCCGCAGGCCGGAGGCGACCTGGGTGGTGGTCGCCTTCAGCGACGGCAGGGGAACCGTCGAGGGGTCCGCCGCTGCACGGGCTCGCACGGTGTCCGCCGAAGCGGGCGGGGCCGACGCGGCGGCGGACAGCGGGGTGAGGGTGGTGAACAGCAGGGCCAGCAGGAGCGGTCCGGTCCAGCGGCGTTTTGGCATGTCGGCTCCAGGTATCAAAACGCTCGTCAGGTGGTGGTGTTCGCATACGGGGGACGCGGCCCGGAGGCGTATCCGGTAGGACGCGCGCATGGCGGCGAACGCCACCCGTCGGGTCCGGTCAGGCGGCCCTGATGGTCGGGCGGCGCGGGGTGTGTCCGAGCACCGTGGTGGGGCAGAGCGCGGTGTCCCGCCAGACGCGGGCTCGTCCGGCGGGACAGCTCATGGGCGCCGGCTCAGCGGAAGTTCACGTCGCTGCACAGGAAGTACGCCTGGTCCATGTGCGACGCCTGCCAGATCGTGTAGACGATGTGGCGACCGCTGTACCCGGACGTGCTGACCGGGATCGAGTAGTTCTGACTGGGCCCGTACCTGCCGGTGCGGGCCACCAGCTGGAGGTCGCTCCAGCGCAGCGGTTGGGTGGTCGGGTCGAAGCCCTGCCGGCTGACGTAGACCAGGAAATAGTCAGCGCCGTGGCTGGCCTGGTCGTACAGCTTCACGGTGAAGTTGCTGGCGATATCCGTGGTCTTCCAAGCGCCCACGGCGTCCAGGGAGTTGTAGCGCCCGCTCTCGGTGCGGCCGCCGCTGCACAGTTGGCCGTCGGGGACCGTTGCCTGGAAGTTGCCACCGGATCCGTTGCGGTACAGACCGTTCCAGTTCCACATGGCGTTGGGGTTGGCCTGCCACGCCTGCCAGCACATGGGGTCTTGCTGGGCCATGGACGGATCCATGTGGTTGCTGCCCCATCGTTGCCAGCAGCCGTAGTTACGGGTCGCGGGGTCGACGACCGAGCCGTGGGCCACGGCGGTGCCGCTCCAGGGGAGCAGGCTGAGGAGCATCGCCGCCAGGAGGCTCAGAACGAGCGTCGAACGGCGCCGCACCAGACTGGTGTGATCATGACAAGTCACAGTCTCCTTCTTTCCCGTGGGGGATGCCGGGTCTCGGCGTGGGGGTGAAGCGATTGGGAGCGCTCCCATGCTCCAGATTGAGTGTCCTGAGACGATGCGGCAACGTTCATTTGCGCCACTTCCGCGCCAGGTGGCGTGAACCTCCCCCTGCAGAGCGGGTCGACGCCCGTCGCGATGCCATGCGGCAGGAGCGGCGGCCCTGGTCCGCTGCGCGCGCCCTCGCGTTCCGCAGACCGCAGACCGCAGACCGCAGACCGCAGACCGCAGACCAGCGTGACGGACGGCGGCGTGCTCGGTGGGCGGGTACGTGGACCTGATCCAGACCGGCAGCGCAACCGCCATCACGCGTCGGCGTGGCGAACCCGGCGAGCGCGTCCGTACCTCGGCCTCCGCACAGCAGGGCTTGGCTCGCAGGGCATGGCGTTCTCCTGCTGCAGTGAGTGGGGGCTCAGCTGGTGGGGATGGCGTCGGGGGTGCTGATACGGCTCTTGAGCAGCGCCCCCGATTCCGTTAGCACGCCGCTGCTGCTGTAATCGGTGCCGTTGCAGGTGCCGGGCTTGAACGCGGCGCTGCCTTAATTGGCGTCGGAGTAGGTCCAGTTGGCGTAGCCGATCTTCAGCGGTCGAGGAGGTCCAGCCAGGCCGTGGAGCTGGCGTGGTCCACCGCTCCCCCGCCGGTGTAGGTCACCGTGCCGAACTCGGTGACGAGCAGAGGCAGTTTCGCGGCCGCCCGGCTGACCGCGGCACGGTAGGTGTCCGTGTGGCTGGCGGCGTGAAAGTGGAACGTGTACATGATGTTGGTGGCGTTGACCGGGTTGTTGATGATCTCCGCCTCGTTGGGCCGTCCGAGACGCCCAGCGAGGATCAACCGCGGGTGCCGACGATGATGACGGCGTCCGGGTCGGCGGCCCGGATGACCGGGATGACCTGCTCGGCGTGGCTCTTGATGGCTGCCCAGCTCACGCCGTTGGGCTCGTTGGCGATCTCGTAGATCACGTTCTTCTTGTCGGCGTTGCGGACGGCGACGGACGCGAAGAACGTCTTGGCCCGCTCGAGGTTGTAGTTCGGGTCACCCGGCGTCAGGCTGTGGAAGTCGATCACGGCGTACATGCCGCGCACCTCGGCCATGTCAACCAGGCTGTTCACCCGGCTGGTGAAGCCCGCCGGGTCGGTCTCATAGCCGCCCTCCTGCACATACCTGGCGATGCGCAACAGGTCCGACTTCCAGTCCTTGGCCAGCGCGTCCAGGGAGGCGTTGTTGTAGCACTTGCTGAACCACTGAATGCCGTGGGTGCTCATACCGCGCAACTGGATGAGGCGGGTGTACTGGTTGCACAGGTACACGCCGCACACCGTGAGCTGCCCGTTGATGCCGACCGGGGCCGTTGGGCGGGTCGGGATCCGGGTCCGGCGGGGGCTCCTCGCCGCCGACGGAACCGGTGCGGGCCGCGCCGTTGAGCGTGAAGGCGGGGGGCTTCGGGTTGGCGCCCGTGAACGTTCCGGTGAAGCTGAGGTCGGCGGAGCCGCCGGTGGCCAGGGTGCGGTTCCAGTCGACGTTGGTGACGCTGACGGCGGAGCCGGACTGCGACCAGGTGCCGTTCCAGCCCTGGGTCACCTTCTGCCCGCCGTCGGGCGGGCTCCACTTCAGGACCAGCCGCTGATGGAATCACCCAGGTTGGTGACCTTCACCCCGGCTTGGGAACCACCCGGCCACTGGTTCGTGATCGTGTAGCCGACCTTGCAGCCCGTGGCGCCCGCCGCCGCTGGACTGACGAGCACGGTGAGGCCCAGGACCATCGCGCAGGTCGCCAGCAGGGCGAGTAGACATCACACACTCTCTCCTCGTATGCAGATAGCGCTTGAAGTGGGAGCGCTCCCAAGGCAGGACGGGGATATGTTCCGCCTTGTTCGATGTGGGGCGGGTCAGGCCGGGGGCGTGCCCCAGGCCTGGGCCGTGCCGGTGTATGCGGGAACGGCCGGCGCGTCGGTGTACGTCGGGGAGGTCGTACGGCTGTAGTCGTTCGCCTCGTTGAACGAGACTGACGGCGGCCTCCAGTCCGGCGCGCTTGGTTGCGCGGGTGAAGATCTCCTCCGAGAAGATGCGGGTGACTCCGACCTCGGTGAGGGAGCCCAGTTGTACGAGGGGGTCAGCGGTGCGGATCGGTGATCTCGCGCAGGGCTTCCAGGGCCTGTCTCAGCTGGCGGGTGCGTCCGGGGCCCAGGTGGGCTGTCCATTGGCTCTGGATGTCGCGGACGACGGGCAGGCTCAGTTCGACGAGTTCGTGGCCGCGGGCGGTGATGGTGACCAGTCGGGCTCGTGCGTCGCGCGGGTCGGGCACGCGCCGGACGTAGCCGGCACGTTCGAGCTGGTCGACGATCGACCCGATGGTCTGCTTGCTGACCTGTGACGCCTCGGCCAGCTCGGCCAGCCGCGAGCCTTCCGGGCTGATCCGCTGGAAGACCCGTGCCTGGGTGAGCGAGATGTCGTGCCCGGCGGACTTCAGGGCGGTCATCACGGCCGACTCCATGAAGCGGTACGGGATGAACATGAGCAGCGCCAGGTTGAGCTCATCAGCGTCGTCGGTCATGCCCCCATCATTGCAGAAGGTCCGAATCTCGTACTAATATGGTCCGAGGTTCGGACCTTTGGAGGCTGCTGTGGACGACTCTGACTCTTACTGGACCGCTGTCCGCGCGACCCGTCTACAGATCGCCGACCTCCTGGAGGAACTCGCCCCGGCCGAATGGGACCAGGCGTCGCTGTGCCGGGGCTGGCGTGTGCGGGACGTTGCGGGACACCTCGCCCTGGTCCCTACCATCACCACCTGGGACATGGTCGCGGTCGCAGCGCGTGCACGGTTCAGCCCCGACCGGATCAATACCGTGCTGGCCCGCCGACACGGCTCCCGCGCTCCCGCGGACCTGGTCGCCGCGATCCGCAACCACGCCGGCACCCGGCGGACGGCGAAGGTGCTGGACACCCGTAACGCACTGTTCGATGTGATCGTCCACAGCCAGGACATCGCCGTCCCGCTCGCTCGACGGCTTCCCGTCCCGGCCGAGCACAGCCGCGAAGGGCTGCGGAGGGTCTGGGCGATGGGTTGGCCGTTCCACGCCGAGCGCCGGCTAGCCGGCTTCGCCCTCCGGGCGACCGACACCGACTGGTCGGTGGGCGAGGGACCGGAGATCGCCGGGCCCGCACTGGCCCTGCTGCTGCTCTCGACCGGACGCACCGCCTGTCTGGACGCCCTCCAGGGTGACGGCGCCGACCGGCTCAAGTCCTCGCCCGCATACCGCTGAGCCATCCACTCGCACGCGTCGCACGAAGAACGGAGCATCTGCTGCGGCGCACGATCGGCATGACCCTCTGCGCAGTCCTCGCCTTACTCGATCCGGTCGGCATCGTCGGCCTGTGGCAGCATCCCGGGCCGCCGCCCGCCGTCGCCATCACCGGCGCGGTGCTGGGAGCCGTCACTCTGGCCGCCTACGGGCCCACCCTCCGGGGCGACACGCGCACCCTGCGGGTCTCGTCGGCTCGCGCGTGATCTCGGCCCTGCTCGGCCTCCCGGTGTTCTTCACCGCGCGAGCGCCCAACTGGACCCGGATCGCAGTGGCCGTCCTCATCGGCGGCACCGCCATTGCCGTCACGAGGCTGGCGCTCGCCGCCCCTCCCACCCCGGCGGTCGCGGAGAATACGCGCACCGGCTACGTCCGATCAACGACGCCGACTTCGACTTCATACCTCTTGGGGCGGCTACAAGCAGTCCGGCAAGGGCCGCGAATGGGCCGACTTCGGCATCGGCGAATACCTGGAGACCAAGTCCATCGTCGAAGTGGATACCTGACATGCCCCCGCTCCGCCTACGCCGCGCGGCGCCGGACCGTCAGCGCTTCCGCATGGGGCATCATGCGGCGCATGAGTGACTCCCACGCAACCAGCGCCGCCGGCAGGAGCGGACTGTCGCACCGCCTGGTACCGATGACCGGCCGTGACCCGGAGGAACACGGCCGGGCCGCCTCACCACTTGAGCTGCTGTTCGACTTGACCTTCGTGGTCGCCGTCGGGACCGCGGCATCCCAGTTCGCCGAGATGCTCGCCGAAGGCCACGCCACCCAGGCGATCACCGCGTTCGTACTGGCGATGTTCGCCATCAGCGTCGCCTGGATCAGCTTCAGCTGGTTCGCCTCCGCCTTCGCCACCGACGACTGGCTCTACCGCGCCCTGACGATGCTCCAGATGATCGGCGTCGTCGTCTTCTCCCTCGGCCTCCCGGCGATGTTCCACTCCCTCGAAGAGGGCGATCACCTCGAACTGCGGGCCATGGTCATCGGCTACGTCGTGATGCGGATCGCGATGGTCGCGCAATGGTGGCGCGCGGCCCGGGAGTCTCCCCCCTTCCGCAAGGTCGCGATGGCCAACATCCGCTGGACCATGATCGCCCAGGCCGGATGGATCGTCGTCGCTTTCACCGAGCCGCCGCTCGCCGCCGTGTTGGCCGCGTTCGTCGTGCTCGGAGTGCTGGAACTCGCGCTGCCGCTCCTCACCCAGGGCGGCGCGGGAGGGACCCCGTGGCACCCCCACCATGTCGCCGAACGCTACGGCCTGTTCGCCATCATCACCCTCGGCGAAGGAGTCGTCGGCACCATCGCCTCGTCCGGCGAACTCCTGGGCGGCGCGGACGGAACGCAGTGGGGCGCAAACGCCGTCGCCATCGTCGTCGCCGGAGTCGGTCTGACCTTCGGCATGTGGTGGGTGTACTTCACCACCCCCTTCGGCGACATCCTCACCCACCGCCGCAACCGCGGATACCTCTTCGGCTACGGACACATCCCCCTGTACATCGGCATCGCGGGAGCGGGGGCGGGGCTGCACGTGGCAGGGCTGCACCTGGAACACCACACGAAGATCAGCGACGCCGCCGTCGTCCTGTCCCTGGCCCTCCCCGTCGGCCTCTTCCTGCTGATGGTCTATCTCCTGCACACCCTGCTGCTCTCCTCCGCGGACCGCTTCCACCTGCTGCTCATCGGCCTCACGCTCGCCGTGCTCGCCGCGGCGGTACTGCTCTCCGCGGCCGGTGTCGCCATCGCGGTGTGCCTGCTCATCGTCATGCTCGCCCCCTTCGTCACCGTGATCGGCTACGAGACGATCGGACACCGCCACCAGCAGCACATGCTGAACAGCGTCGCCGCACAAGACCACTGACTCACCGTCGGAACACCGGGCACCAAGTGCTTCACAGTCGAGATCCGGTTCGTCCCCACACCCCTACGCCGACGCGGTCGGCCAACAGGGCCCCACCAAAGGCACCCGATCCTGCCGGGTGGCCCAGCTGAGCCAGAGCACGATGGTTGTCACCATCAGCGGCACCGGACCTGCGGCATCAGGATGGCGCGAAGCACGGTCAGAGGGGAGAGACGCTCGACGCTGCGGGTGGGCGGGCGATGAGAACGCACTCTCGCGGCGCATCCTCAACGCCGCCTGCCTTGGACCAGTGGCGCAGGCAGCAACGGCCGGACGGCCGCCCACTCCGCGTCCGTCATGTCCGACGGACACTGGCGCACCCGATCGGGATGATCGACCGTGTTGCCGTACACGTGCGGGAGGCAATCACACGATGGAGCAGCCGAGTTGAAATGGAGACCGGCTCGGACACGTACAACAACGACACCAGGGCCTCCCGGCACTGCTCGGTCAGATTCGCATCCCCGAGCTACCGAGAGGCCCTGTCTTCATGCGCCGTACAGCGGGAAGATCACCCAGGCGGAAAGCCTGTTCGAACCGCACGTTCCATGATCGGTTGAGATACGGCTTCTCAGCCGAGGCGCCACTGCTGGTTGCTGCCGCCGTTGCAGTCCCACAGTTGGACCAGTGCACCGCTGGAAGTGGAGGCACCGGTCACGTCCAGGCACAGGCCCGACTGGACGCCGGTGATGGTGCCGTTGGAGTTGACATTCCACTGCTGGTTGGCGCCGCCGTTGCAGTCCCAGATCACGACTTTGGAACCGGCCGAGGTGCCGGCCGCGTCGAGGCACTTCGCGCCGCCGTAGACGGTGAGCTGCTTGGCCGACGTGCTGGTCCAGGTCTGGTTGGTGCCGCCGTGGCAGTCCCAGATGTGCGTCTGGACGCCGTTGGTCTGCGAAGAGCCGGGCACGTCCAGGCACTTGCCGGAACCGGTGGCGCGGATCGGACCTGTGGTCGTCCCGCCGGAGGTGTCGAGCCCGAAGAAGGTGATGGCCCGGGCCGCCATGCCGCTTTCGGGCAGGGAGTGCCCGACACCCTGGAAGCTGTTCGCCTCGACCGGTGCCTGCGCGCCGGTGGAGCCGTAGCGGGTGCGGGTCCAGTTGGACTGCGGGGAGTCGGTGAAGACCGGGCTCTGGCTCACCCCGAGCACATTGGTCCACTGCTTGATCTCTTCACCGAAGTTCGCGTAGTACAGCGCTTCGTCCTCGGTACCGTGCCACAGCTGCATCCGCGGCCGGGGGCCGGTGTACCCAGGGTAGGCGTTACGGACGAGGTCGCCCCATTCCTGAGGGGTCTTGCTGATCTTGCCGGTGGCGCAGTCGGTGTTCCAGCCGGAGCCGTTGGTGGTGGCGAAGCAGCCGAACGGCACACCCATGAACGCCGCGCCGGCCTTGAACAGGTCGGGGTACGCGCCGAGCATGACATTGGTCGTCATCGCGCCGGACGAGGCACCGGTGACGAAGACCCGGCTGGGGTCGGCGTTCATGTTCTGCAGGGTGTACCGGACCATCTGGGCGATGCTCGTGGGGTCACTGCCCCCGTCATGCTTGAGCGCCTGGGGCGAGGAGACGTCGAAGCACTGCCCGCTGACGTTCGCGTCCGGGTATACGACGATGAACCCGTGCTGGTCGGCCAGGCGGGCGAACTCCGTGTTGGCGTAGAACGTGGGCCCCGTGCCGGTGCAGTAGTGCACCGCCACCACCACCGCCGGGCGTGCCGGAGCGTTGTCGGGCCTGTAGACGTACATCCGCAGATTTCCGGGGTTGCTGCCGAAGTTGGTCACCTCGGTCAGTGACGCGGCCGACGCGGTCGGGGCCGCTGCGCCGGTCAGTACGAGCGCCGCGATCAGTGGCGATATCGCCATCAGCAGGGCTGCCAGTACGCCTTTGACGCTTCTCTTCTTGGACTTCCGGGACATGACGGCGTCCTTTCTGGAACCCGGCGCGGCCGGGGGATGGCCGGGTGGTGAAGCGCTTCGACGCTCCCATTGACCCGGATGTGGTGTCAATGCCTGGTGAGAGGCAAGGTCGCGTTGCCTTCACGCCTCTCGTTCCGCGAGTCCCTTCTCATGAGCTCGAGTCATCGTGTGAAGCGCTTCGACACTCGGTGAGGGACTACTGGTCAGGTGATCCGATGATGATGACCGGGCGGTGGCCCGGTACTTCTCGGTCTGTGGTGAACGGCTTCGGACGTATGCCGACTTCGGGAGGCTCGGTTCTTGACGATCTCGCGGCCGGAGGACGCTCCGGAAAGGGCGAGGGGCCGCGGGTCCAGGGAGACCGGGACCCGGGCGGGGCTCCGGTCCCAGGAGCGGGGGTCATCCGGCGGTCAGAGTGGTCCACTTCTGGTTGGATCCGCCGTTGCAGTCCCACAGCACGAGCTGCGTGCCGTCAGCCGTGGAGGAGCCCGGTACGTCGAGGCAGCGGCCGGAGGCCGGGTTGCGGTAACCGCCGTTGTAGGGCTCCCAGACCTGGTTGGCGCCGCCGTGGCAGGCCCAGAGGTGCACCTTGGTGCCATTGGCGGTGGCCCCGCCGACGGCGTCCAGGCACTTGCCCAGGGAACGCAGGGTGCCGTCGGTGTAGGCGGACCAGTACTGGTTGGCACCGCCGCCGCAGCTCCACGTCTGGACGGCCGTCCCGTCGGCGGTGCCGGCACCGTTGACATCCATGCACTTGCCGGTGATGCCGGACTGCACGCGGGCGGGCGCGGGGGCGGGGTTCTTCAGCCACCCGGCGCTGTCCGCGGCCTGGACGCCGCGATGGAAGGCGTCGGCCATCTTCTGGTAGCCCGAGTCGTTGGGGTGCAGGGGGTCGGCCAGGTCGGCCGTGGTCACGCTGCTCATGTCGACGAACGCGACGTGTTTGCCCGCGGCCTGCGCGTCCCTCACGATCTGCGGGATGGCCTGGTTGTAGGTACCCCGCCACTGCTCCTCCGAGCTGTTGGTGGACACGACCAGGGAAGCGACGAGGACGGTCGCGTCGGGCACGTCGGCGGTGATCTGGTTGACCAACGACTTCAGCTCGGTGATGGCGGCGTTGGCCCCGGACGCCCCTATGAGGTCGTTGGTGCCGATGTGCAGCGTCACCACGTTGGGCCGGTAGCGGGCCAGCGAGGCGTCGGCGAGCGCGGCGATCTCGTTGATGTGGTACCCGGGGTGGCCTTCGTTGTCGGGGTCGGACATCGAGCCGTTCTGCACCGTGCCGACGAAGTCCAGCGGGTGGCCGTCCGCCGCGAGCTCGTTCCACAACGGACCCCGGTAGCCGTTCCCCGTACTGCTTCCCACACCCCACGTGATCGAGTCGCCCAACGGCATGACCCGCAAAGGCGTGTTGGAGGCGGCGGAGGCAGAGGTCACACCTGCCGTCGTCCCGAGCGCGGCGGCGACAAGCGTGATCAGGGGCAATATCCAGGACTTTCTCATGCAGGCATCCTCTTTCTGGGGGCGAGAGTTGACTCAGCGGGGGGCTGATCGCCGCCGACAGGTCGTCCGTCACGCCGTCCGGTCGGCGTCGGCGGCCGCCTGACGTACCGGCAGCACGACATGGCAAGCCGTGCGTTGTGAGTTGACAGAGGGTCGGCCCGAACCCGGTCCCACAAGCGCACCCGTACAGATACCACGATGATCCCGTCGTGGGACATCCCATGGATGTCAGAAATCAGAGGTCGGCCGTCCAGAGGCGAAGTCTGTGAGCTTTCGTCCCACCGCCGCTGCTTTTACCGACTGTTCGCCACTCGCTCCCTCCCGGCATCGCCCGGCGAAACATCCCATCTATGGTTGCTGTTACTCGACCTGCGTGCCCAGGCGACAGGGGAGCCGGTGTGGCCGCCGTCGACCCAGACCAGGGGGATGTCACGGTGCAGGCGGCACAGCCGGGTCAGCAGGCCCACGGCGGCGTCCCGGTCGCCGATGTTCGCGGCGGTGACCGCGACGACCAGGAGCATGCCGAGCGTGTCGGTCACGATGTGCCGTTTGCGGCCTGGCACTTTCTTTCCGCCGTCGTACTTTCCGCCGTCGTAGCCGCGTGAAGCTGTCGGCACCGAAGCCGCGGCCCGCACCGACTGCGCGTCGATGATCCCTGCCACGGGCTCGGCCTCACGGCCCGCGTGTTCACGAACCTTTCCGCGCAGCCGGTCGTGGAACTCGGCGATCAGCCCGTGCTCGCGCCAGCGGCGGAAGAAGGCGTGGACCCGGCCCGCTGCGGGGAAGTCCGCGGGCATCGCCCGCCACGAGACCCCGCCCGCGACCAGATAGCGGATCGCGTCCAGCGGCTGCCATCGCTTGACCGCTTGCGCGTCAGTTCGGCAGCCAGTGCAACTCGTGCGCCAGGGTTTTGGCGACCGCACGGATGCGGCGATGTAGAGGTGACTGCTCGCGTGGGAGGACCAGGTGGATCGTCAGGCTGGGCGCGCCTCGCAGCGGTCGCCAGGTGAGACCGGCTGGTTGTGCCGTGGCTGCGGCTTCTCCGGCCGGGGCGAGGGTGATCCCGTCGCGCAGGTCGCTTTGAGACATGTCGAAAGAGACTGCGGGGGCGCGGAATCGGGGGTGTGGTCGGGTGTCTCGGAGCAGTGCGGACAACTGATCGTGGATCACGGGGTTGGCCGCACGGTCCGGGAGTCGTAGCGGATACGCGGCCGCGTCGGCGATCTCGATCTCGGGGTGTTCGGCCAGCGGATGGTGCTGCGCCAGCTGGACCCCGACGCGCATACGCCGCAGCAGGAACCGGCGCACGCCGCGGCCCGGCTGTTCACCGCGGGTGATACCGGCATCGATGCGGCCGTCGGCGACCGCGGGGGAGATCTCGGGTGTCGCCATCGGGAGCGCGCCGACCTCGAGTCCGCTGTTGCCGCGAATCAGCCTGTCTACCAGGGCCGGTGTCGTCTCGGCCCCGGTGCTGAGGCTGTATCCGATGCGCAGCGTGCCCAGTTCACCGGCCGCCGCGCTGCGGGCTGTGGCCCATGCCCGGTCCAGCGCCGCCAGCGCGGGCGGTGCGGACTCCGCCAAAGCCGCACCGACCGTGGTCAATACGACGTTACGCGTGTTGCGGACCAGCAGGGCCGTGCCGAGTTCCGCCTCCAATCGGCGCATCCGGGCGCTGAGTGCGGGCTGTGCGATACCGATCCGTGCAGCCGCGCGGGTGAAGTTCAACTCCTGCGCCAGCACCAGGAAGTACCGCAGGCTCACCGTATCCGGCGCCACGTGCCCTCCCTGCCGATTGATAACGATCCGTTCTGAGTCTATGCCGTACCGGTCTTTCCCTCGCCCGCATATCTAGCCCTAACCTGCGCATACGGCGATCGGACTGACGGCCGTACCCGTCGCCGGGATCGCTCGATCTGAGTGTCGATTCGAAGAGTGTCGATTCGAAGTCGAACGTGTCCGGCCGAGCACAGGAGGTTTTCATGGCTAAGGGCTACTGGGTCAGTGTCTACCCCGCTATTTCCGACCCTGAGGGGCTGACTGCCTACAGCGAGCTGGCCCGTCCGGCTGTCCGGGCTGGGGGCGGGCGCGTCCTGTCCCTCCTTGGCGGTCGAGTCGTCGCCCACGAGGCCGGAATCACCGAACGCGTCGTTCTGATCGAGTTCGACAGCTTTGAACAGGCCGTCGCGGCATACGAGAGCGAGGCATACCAAAAGGCGCTGGTGGCCCTCCCCGACGGTTTCGAACGCGACTTCCGTATCATCGACGGCATCGACTGACCGGCGGGCCCAGTCATCGCTGAGCATCCGTCACCTGATACGCACACGGCGCGGAACGACGACTCACGAGACGACTTCGAAGCCATGCCCCGCGTCCCAGTTCGTCGTCGACGTCCTCGACGGCCTGATTCCTGTCGGGCGGATCGAACAAACGACGCGGCGCCGGGCCAGCTGGACTGTCTCGCTGACCTCATCGACGAAACCGCTGGTGGTGGCCTTGCTGATCTTGTTGGTGCTGACGTGGGCGAACCGCATCCTGCCGTCGGGGCCGGTGGTGCTCTGGTCCGGGCGCGCGAGCCCGTGGTGGGCACCGGGTACTCGGTGATGGGCCCGGCCGGGGTGATCTTCCCGACCTTGTGGCCGTTGTATTCGGTGAACCACAGATTGCCGTCCGCACATGCGGCAATCCCGACCGGAGTGGAGTTCCCGGCCGGCACGTCGTCCTCCGTGACCACCCTGGCAGGGGTGATCCTCCCGATCTGCACGTCCTGGGGCTGGGTGAACCGGCCGTTGCCGGGCTCTGTGGCGATCCCCTGAGCCCGGCGGGGCACGCTGTACTCGGTGATGGGTCACCACCGCGAATGCCGGGATTCGCGCCCACCCCGCGCCTGTGGCGGAGCGCTCGTTACCTCCTCGGGCGGCCCGGCTATGACCCGGCGGGGCGCAGTTGAGTACCGGCCTTCAGCAGAGCCAGGCCGACCGTGGCAAGGCTGGTTCCTTTCCGTCCGCGATGCCCTGGAGCGAGAGGTGGCCGCGCTCGAACCAGGTGCGCCATTGCCCGATGCGGGTGGCGGTGTACTCAGTGCGGCGAAACCGCGGTGGGCTCCAGGCGAAGCCGCAGTGGGCTCCAGTCGACCGGGCACCTACATCTCCAGCTCCACGCGCGACGTACCCGATTCCACAGCCGCGGCAGTGACCGCGCCCTGGAACACCGCGGCAGTGACCGCGCCCTGGAACACCGCGGCCGCCTCCCGCCACCGCACCCACTGCGCCGCGTACCCCTCGTCGTCGAGCCCAACGAGCTGTGCGCGCTCTTCTTCGGCGGAACGTTCCAGCTTGATCAGTTCGCCGGGGAGGTCTGCCATACCGGACCGGTGATGATGTCCGGGCACCAGCGCACCGGTCCGCTGCCGTCGTCCCGTTGATACCCAGGCCTTTGCAGCCGGTCACCGCATCGGCCGCGGTGAGCGTATGGAAGAGACCCAGACGACGCAACAGCCCGCCCGCGCTCCACACTCGGGCTTGGAACTACCGCAACCACTCCCCGTGTTCCATTCCTGGTCGAAGGCGACCTCCTCCGTCGACCGGCGCTCCGGACCGCGCCACAACGGCCTCCATCCGCGGTCAAGTATTGGTCCGCTGCCGCTCACCTGGGCCAGCATCCCCGCCGGCCGCGGTGGCGCCTGGAAGGCTCATGCCTCTACAGGGGTTGGGCAGCGGGCCGCAGGGGGAGTCTGTGTCCTGCGGCCCGTCAACTGACGTGAAGCCCGCGCGACACAAGTGGCCGCTGTCCGAGAGCCGGGGAACTTCAGAGACGGAGTTGAGGCATCGTGGAACGACGCATGTCGGTCGCGACGCACTGGGGCAGTTTCGTCGCGGTGGTTGACTCCGGTCGGCTGGTGCGAATCGAGCCGAGGGACGATGACCCGGCGCCATCGCCTATCGGACCCGGAATGGTGACAGCCGCCGACGACAGCGCGCGCGTATTGCGCCCCGCGGTACGCAAGGGCTGGCTGAACGGCCTGCCGCGCGCCCACGACACGGCCAGGGGCACGGACGCCTTCGTGGAGGTGAGTTGGGACGACGCGATCACCCTGGTGAGCGAGGAACTGCGCCGAGTGCGTTCACAGCACGGAGACAGCGCCGTGTTCGGCGGCTCCTACGGCTGGGCGAGTGCGGGCGCGTTCCACAACGCACAGGCGCAACTCCAACGGTTCCTGGCGTTAGGCGGCGGATACACCGACTCTCGCAACACGTACAGCACCGCAGCTTTGGAGGTCATTCTCCCCCATGTGATCGGCGGAGCTCCGTGGAGCTACCAGTCCCGGATGCCGATGTGGGACGAGATCGCCGACAACTGTGAGCTTGTGGTGGCGTTCGGAGGGCTGGCCCTCAAGAACAGCCAGATCAACCCCGGCGGACTGGCCAGACACCAGACGCAGGACCTGCAGCGAAAGTGCCGTGCGGCCGGGGTGCGGTTCGTGAACATCAGCCCCATCCGCAGCGACACCGCCGGCTTCCTCGACGCCGAGTGGCTGCCCGTCATCCCCAACACCGACACCGCCGCGATGCTCGGCATGGCACACACCATGCTGGTCAACGGCTGGCACGACGAGGACTTCCTTCGCCGCTGCTGCGTCGGGTTCGACCGCTTCGCCTCCTACGTGACCGGCGAACTCGACGGCGTCGCCAAGGATGCTGCCTGGGCAGCGAGGATCACGGGCATAAGCCGGGACACGATCACTGAACTGGCACGCCGCCTGTCCACGCAACGTTCGCTCATCATGGTCAACTACGCGATCCAACGGGCGGACCACGGCGAGCAGCCGATCTGGATGTCGGTCGTACTGGCTGCCATGGCGGGCTCGATGGGGCGGCCCGGCTGCGGCTGGGGCGCGGGCTACGCGACGATGGACGCGACCGGCGTCGCCCCCGGCCGACCCTCCGTGGCATCAATTCCCAGGGTTCCCAACCCTGTTGCGGATTTCATCCCTGTCGCACGGATCGCCGACACCCTGCTGCATCCGGGCAGGGCCATCGACTACGACGGCCGGCGCCTGACCTTGCCCGAACTCCGCCTGATCTACTGGTGCGGAGGAAACCCGTTCCACCACCACCAAGATCTCCACCGCTTGACCCGCGCCTGGCAGACCCCTGACACGGTGGTGGTTCACGAAGCCTGGTGGAACACCACGGCCAAGTTCGCCGACATCGTCCTTCCCGTCGCCACCAGCCTGGAGCGCGACGACTTCGCCGCCGGATTCTCCGACCCCCACCTCGTCGCGATGCCGAAAGTCCGTGAGCCGGCGGGCGAGTCACGCACCGACCACCACATCTTCACCACCCTGGCCTCCCGGCTCGGATACGAGCGCGAGTTCACCCAGTCACGCTCCGAGATCGAATGGGTCCAGCACCTCTACGAGCAGACGAGGGCCAACCTCGGCGACGACGGGGCCTTGCCGAGCTTCGATGACTTCTGGCGAAACTCCACCGCTGAACTACCAGCGCTCAGAGGCCCGTTCCCCGGCAGCTTCGAGGCACTCCGCGCAGATCCGCAGCGTTTCCCCCTCACGACCCCATCGGGCCGGATCGAGATCTTCTCCGAGGAAATCGACTCGTTCGGCTACGACGACTGCACCGGGCATCCGGCATGGTTCGAACCGATGGAGTGGCTCCGTGCCGGCCTGTCGGACCGATTCCCGCTGCACCTGATCTCGAATCAGCCCGCCTCACGCCTGCACAGCCAGTACGACAACGGCGGCCACAGCCTCAAGTCGAAGATCCGTGGCCGTGAACCCGTGACGATCAATCCGCTGGACGCCGCGTCCCGCGGCATCGAGAACGGCATGATCGTACGCGTCCACAACGACCGCGGCAGCTGCCTGGCGGGCGCAGTCCTGTCGGACGACGTCATGCCAGGCGTCATCCAACTGTCCACCGGAGCATGGTGGGACCCGGCCCAGCCAGGCCAGAGCGGCACCTTGGACCGCCACGGCAATCCGAACACCCTCACGGCCGACCGAGGGTGCTCGCGCCTCTCCCAGGGACCGAGCGCCCACAGCGCGCTCGTCGACGTCGAACTCTACGACGGCCCCCTTCCGGATGTGCTCGCCTACACACCACCACACCTCGAACACTGACACGCAAGTTGCCTGCCTCCTCAGGCAGGCCCTTCCGTGTTCGCCGTCGTCAAGCGCGCAGCGGGCCGCCCCGGCTGCCAGGGGCGCCACCTCCCTCGTTTTGCAATTGCGTAATCAGATGAATACTGTGCGCAGTCGTGACAGCACTACAAGACCTCAAGTACGGCCAGTGGTTCAGGGGCGCCGACGTCGACAGCGACGGGTTCATCACCCAGCAAGACGTCCGCGCGATGAGCGAGCGCTACATCGCCGCCCGAGACACCGCGCCGGACTCCGCGACCGCCCGCCGGCTCATCGAGGGAATGGACGGGTTCTGGACCAATGTGATCGCCCCGATGGACCAGGACGGTGACGGAAAGGTCGATCTGCGGGAGATGACGGAAGGCTTCAGGAACGTCCTGACCGACCCTGCCCTCTATCCACACCAGATCGCGCCGGTCACCGACTGCTTCTTCGACCTTGTCGACCTCAACGCAGACGGCAAGATCGACCAGGCCGAGTTCCAGCAGATGTTCGACTCGGTCGCCGGTGTGCCCGGCGAGGACTGCGCCACGGTCTTCGCCGCTCTGGACAGGGACGGCTCCGGTGGGCTGGACCGCGCTGAATTCCATCAGGCCCTCACCGAGTTCTTCTACGGCAACGACCCGGACGCTCCTGCCAACCACCTCTTCGGCAGGGTCGTCGCCTGACAGCCCAGGAGCCGACCGCCCACACCACTGCTGTGCGGGCGGTCGGCGTCGAAACCCCCGGCCAGGCAGTCCCTAGCGCATCCCCCTCGGTCGGCGGCAGACTCGCCGTTCCCGACCAGCTCCGGCGCGTCCGGGTCGCACAGCGGACGCAGGGCCAGGCGGCCGGAGTCGAGGTAGTGAAGCTGTAGCGGCCGCGCAGGTTCAGGTCGCGTGCTTGAGCGGGGGCAGCCGGGCGATGTCCTCCTCGCGGAGCTCGTGGCCCACCCCCGTACCGGGCCAGCGCCGCCTTGCGGTTCCGTGGGAACGGAGACAGCTTCAGCCGACCGAGCCGATACGCACCGATCCCACCGATCCCATCCACGCGCTCCAGCGCGCGGGCGAACGCGGTGCCCGTCATACGCGTCGGCGCACGGTCCAACCGCTGCAGCTCCGAGAACCGCGAGCCCTCCGACGCCTTCAGCGTCGCCACCAAGCCGCCGGGCAACGCCGGGTCCACCAGCCGCGCGACCCCGCGACCCCGCACCCGCGACCCGCGACCCGCGACCCGCGACCGCAGCGTGCTGCCGCTTTTCCGCAACCTTCCGCCCCTCCGACACCTGAGCACGGCGTACGGGCGCCGTCGGCTGGTCCGATCCCCGGGGCGATGCCGCTGATTTCGCCTGCTCCCCCATCCATCCGGCAAAGACCCGGCGTGATTCCATGCCGGCGAGGTTCAGGACGAGGCGCTGACCGCCGCGGCCTTCGGCACCGTCAAACTCGACTCCGCTACCGGCCAGGTAGCCGTCCACCTGGCGGCGAACCGCATCCGGCCCACCACCGCGTCGCGGTCCAGACCAGCCAGGTCAGCAGCGTGGCGCTGATCCTCGCGATGGTTGCCGCATCCGAGCGGCCCGAGCCGACGCGGTCGAACAGCACCACCCGGTCGTCCCCGGCCAGCCCAGGCAGTGTCAGCCGAAGCCATGAACCAACACCACCGTCCGCCCGTGCGGGTTGCCGGTCACGGTGCCATGGTTCCTGCGGCGCACCCGGGTCGGCCAACGTCCGCCGATGGACTCTGCGGATCTGGCATCGCGTTGCCAGGGGGCCTCAGTGCTGGGTGAGCATGCCTTCACGCAGGCGGCTCAGGGTCCGTGACAGGAGTCGGGAGACGTGCATCTGGGACACGCCCAGGTGTTCGCCGATCTGGGCCTGGGTGAGTTCGTCCACGAACCGCATGTGGATGATCTGCCGGTCCCGCTCATCGAGTTCGGCGAGCAGCGGGGCGAGGGTGTGGAAGTCCTCCACCAGTTCCAGCGCCTGGTCTTCGGCACCGATGAAGTCCTGCAGGGCGCTCTCGCCGTCTTCGCTCCCACCGATCGCGGCGTCCAGGGAGGAGGAGTTGTAGCCGTTGGCGGCCAGACGGGCCTCCCGCACCTCTTCCTCGGACAGGCTCATCAGCTCCGACAGCTCCTGGACCGTGGGCGTACGGCCGAGCCGGCTGCGCAGCTCCTCCGTGGCACGGGCGAGTTCGACGCGGGCCTCCTGCAGCCGACGCGGTACGTGCACGGCCCAGGTGGTGTCGCGGAAGAACCGCTTGATCTCGCCCACGATGTAGGGGATCGCGAACGAGGTGAACTCCACTTCGCGCGTCAGCTCGAAACGGTCGATGGCCTTGATCAGGCCGATCATGCCGACCTGGACGATGTCCTCCATCTCCTCCGCGCCGCGACTGCGGAAACGGCCCGCCGCGTATCGGACCAGGGACATGTTCATCTCGATCAGCGTTCCGCGGGCGTAGCTGTACTCAGGGGTGCCCTCTTCCAGGACCGTCAGCTCTTCGAAGAAGAGCCGGGACAGCTGGCGAGCGTCCTTGGGCGCCACCCGGGAGGGGTCGGCGACCTCCGGCAGCTCGCCCGTTCGTGCGTTCAGTGCCGCCGGAATGCTCATGAGCGCCATGCTGTGCCCTCCCCAAGTTCGAGTCGACCGCTATCGCCTGCAAAACGGCCGACGGCGCACCGCCTACCCCATCCTCCCGTATCCATGCCTGCGCTGTCGCAAGCGGTCCCACCACCTGGTTGTGGTCAGCTGGGGAGGTAGCAGCAGATGGTAGTGGCGCCCGGGCGGTGTGGGCGTGGGCGGGGTCGGCGAGTTGGTGGACGAGTAGGAGTCCACGGCCGCCGGGCTGCGTAGGACTCCGCCGCTCGCTCACCCAGCCCTTCACGACGCTGTGCGCATCACGCAGCCACTCGATCGGGGCAATACCGGGCCGGCAAAGCTCGAGGATGCGGGGAAACTGCGGCGGTGGTCGGTCAAGCACGATCCGCCGCCCCTCGGGGAGACGCTGTGCGATGAGCGCCTGGTCCGTCACACCGGCCGCATCCACGAACCTCACCCGGGACAGGCCCACATGCTGCACCACGGCGCGACGCTCGACCAGCTGATTCAGCGCCTGCTGCCACACGGACCATGGAAGGCCAAGCTCAGGGAGCGAGGCTGAGTTCGGCCCAGACTGTTTTGCCGGGGTGGCGCGGGGTGACGCCCCAGCGGTGCGCGAGCCGTTCGAGGAGCTGCATGCCGAAGCCGCCGGGCTCGGTGTTCTTGGTGTCCCGCATGCGCGGCCAGCGGTCGCTGTTGTCGCTGACCGCGATGCGTAGCAGCCGGCCGTTCCAGGTGAGTCGGATCAAAGGTGAGCCGGCGCCGTGGCGGATGGCGTTGGTGATCAGTTCCGAGACGAGCAGTTCGGCCGTCTCGATCATCCGGTGCTGGCGCAGCGGGCCGCCGAAAGCATCCACGCAGTCGCGGACCCAGTGCCGGGCGGCCGCGATGCTCGCCGTGACAGCGGGGAAACGCGACTCGCAGGATGGGATGGTCGGATCGCCGTTCACGAGATTCCTCCAACCTGGATGGCGTTCCTCCTCAGCTGCCGGCTGGCGCTGCGTACAGCCGATCTCATGTCTGTCGGGTTACCCCTGCCTGCCTGGTGAATCATCTGTGTCCGTCGGGTGACGGGGTGATCCTGTGAAGGGTTGGGCGCCACTGTGGACGGGACTGGTGGTAACGGGCTGGAGCGCGCTGGCAGAATCACCCCGTCACACGACATGAGGTCACACCGGTCGCGCTGCCGCCGGGGGCCGAGGGCGAGGGAGTCGGCATGGGACAGCTATCGGATGTGGCGATTCCACTGGATCGTGATGTGTTCCTGCGGACTTTGGTGCGTGAGTTGGCGACATCGCTGGAGTCGGTGATCGGCTTGGCGGAGGCGTCCGGTTACGTCAGCCTGGTGGGGCAGGCCGTCGGCACACAGATCGACGAGATGTACCTCAAGGCGCTGGGAACCGACCGGCTCACGGGTGAGCAGGTCGCCGAGGCCCTCGTGGACCTCAAGCGCCGCATCAACGGTGATTTCTACGTCATCGAGCACGACGAGACGAAGATCGTGCTGGGCAACCGCGTGTGCCCGTTCGCGGAGAAGGTGGTGGGCCGGGAGTCGATGTGCATGATGACGTCCAACGTCTTCGGAACCATCGCCTCCCGCAACCTGGGCTATGCGCGCGTGGAGCTGGAGGAGACCATCGCGCGCGGCGACGTGGGTTGCAGGGTGGTGGTGCACCTGATCCCCGATGTGGATGTCGACACGGTGAGTAGCCGTGAGTACTTCGGCGACCGGGCTGTGGCTCCATGACCCTTGGCCTCTTCCGGGCCATCACCAGACCGCTGCCCCATCCGGTGCTCCTGTGCGGGGCCGACGGCCGTGTGCTGGCCGCCAACCCGTCGGCCGTCCGCTGCGACGACCGACTGCGGCCGGGTGCCAGCCTGTTCGATCTTCGGCCCGACGACACCCCGTTGCTGCGTCAGCATCTGGCTGTATGGCTGCGCAGCGGAAGTCCCGCGCCCGGCGCGCTGGTCCTCAAGGACGCGGATGGCCGCACGCGACGATTCCGCTGTCACGGGGCCAGGGCCACCTGGTGGGACGGCCCGCAGCCGGCCGCGCAGCTGCACCTCGTCGAGGCCGGGGCGTCCGACCGGTTCGCCGTGCTCAGCCAGCAGGTGGAGGCGCTGAACCGGGAGGTGGCCTTCCGCCGGGCCACCGAAGCGGACAGGGAGCGGCTGCTGGCCGCCGAACAGGCCGCCCGCTCCCGTCTGCAGCACCTGTACGACCTGACCGCCGCCCTGGCCGGCGCGATCACTCTCGCGGAGGTCTCCCGCGCCGTCAGCGAGGTGGCGCCGGCCGTCCTGGGGGCCACCGCGGCGGAGCTCTACCTGCACTCGGCACGGCTGGTACCGCCCCTGCCGCCGGAGGACAACGGTCTTGCGCCCGGCGCGGGAGGTTGGACCGACCTGGACCAGCCCTCTTCCTCCGACGGCCCGCTTCCCGGTGAATCCGCGCATGCGGTCCCCGTCGCGCTGTCCCTCGAGGCGGACGGCGTCCCGCTGGGCATGCTGATCGTCTACGGCTCGGACAGCTCCGTCGCTCCCGAGCACATGACGGCTGTTGCCCAGCAGATCGCGCAGGCCCTGCGCCGGGCCGGCCTCCACGAGCACGAGCATCGCGTCGCCGAACGCCTGCAGCTCAGCCTGCTGCCCCAGCTGCCGCGCCTGCCCGGCCTGGAGACGGCCACCTGCTACGCCCCTGGCAGTGATCTGCTCTCGGTCGGCGGCGACTGGTCCGACGTCTACGACGTGGACGCCGATCACATCGGCCTGAGTATCGGTGACGTCGCCGGCCACGGACTGCACGAAGCGACCGTCATGGCGCAGATCACCGCAGCTCTGCGCAACATCGTGCCGCGTTGCGGCACCGAGCCCACCGCCGTCCTCCACGAACTCAACGCCTTCCTGGGCCGTTACCACCCGAACCACATGGCCACCGCCTGCTACCTGGTCTTCGACCGCCGCACCCACACGCTGACCTACGCACGAGCCGGCCATCCCCCGCCCCTGCTCATCCACGCCGACGGCACCAGCACCTACCTGGATCAGGCGACCTCGCCACCGCTCGGACCCGTCCGGGACGTGTGCTATCGACAGGCCGACATCACCGTGAGCGAGAACGACACCCTGTTGCTGTACACCGACGGGCTGATCGAGCGCCGCCGCGAAGACCTCGCCATCGGCATGCGACGGCTGACCGAATTCGCCCGCACCACCAGCGGCCTGGGCATCGCCGAGCTGTGCGACCGGTTCCTGCACCACCAACCCGAAGCGGCATTCCCCGACGACCGGGCCCTGCTCACCGTCCGCTTCCCCCCACCGTCCTGAGGGCCCGCACTCAGCGACAGCAGGGCGCAAGAGTTGCCGAGGACGGCGTGAGCCCTCACCCTCGACAGGCCAGCGCCTGGCAGAACGGGGACACGCACCTAGGACCTGGTCTGGTCGACGACGGGCATCGACGTCTTCGAGCCCTCGATTCCTTGGCGTACGTTCCGCCGACGAGAAGGCCAGAAGCACGATTCCGGCCTGTATCGGTCATCAACCATGCGCGACCACGTCGCCTACGAGTCCCGGCCTGAGCTGACACGACCGCTCCACGCCGACTTCGACCAAGACGTGACGGCCGTCTTCACAGTCGCGCGCGAGACGGACATCTGCCGCAAGGCCCTGGCCCTGCTTGCCGACGAGCACGGCATCCCCCGGCGCCGCGCCGCGCCACGCAGCGCAGGAAGCTGGAAGAGTGGCTGCACGAGCAGTACGTCGTGCAGGGCCGCACTCTGACGCCATCCTCCCGCAGCCCGCGGTGCGCACCACTCCGGGCGGAGGCGGCTGCACCGGTTCCTCCAGGCCGCGGCCTACCCCACCCTGGCGGCGTTTTGCCGAGCGGCCGACGTCCGTTTCTCCGGAGACGGCTTCTTGGCCAACGTCGCACTCGTCGATGACCGGAGGTACAAGGGCTTGACGCCCGTCCCAGGCGGGTCTGTCAAACGAGCCGTGTAACTTGATCGAACAGGGAGTGGGAGGGACCGTGGACCTTGGTGGGGGGACGTGGCAGCGACTGACCGCCGTGGCGCTCGTCATGGCGGTGGCGGCCGGGTGTACGGGGCAGGGCGAAGGCGCGGGCGGCGGAAACGACGAGGACCTGCTGCGGAACCACGACTGGACGCAGATGCCGGGCACCACCGCGCGGAACGACATCCTGCGGGTCAGCGCATCGGATCGGCACATCGTGGAGCAGGACTCCTCCGGCGGCCAGCCCAATCCCCCGCTGAACCTGGCCGGCCCGCATCTTAGGTCCGATGGCGACTTCACCGTCACCGCGCGCATGTCCGGTGTGGGTGACGATGGCGGCGACTCATGGCTGCGGCTGTACGGACGGGTACCGGTCATCTACGACGAGTGGCGGCAGGAGCGGCCCTCACTCCGCGTCGGCGTGACCTCCGACGGACAAGTGAAGGTACAGATATGGGACGGCCAAGGCGATGAGCCAGCCACCTCCAAGAATTTCGACTGCGGCTGCTCCGGGACGGTGACGCTCGCCGTGTCGAGCATCGGTAACACCTTCCGCGTAGAAGCCGACGGGCGGCGGCTGGGAACCGTGCAGGACCCGGGGGTGTTCGCCGAGGGCACTGTCTGGTTCGGTCTGGAGGCGGACGCGGGCGAAGTCGAGCGCCGCGAGGGATGGCGTCTGACGCGGCTGATCACGCGGGCAGAGAGCGGTGACTCGCTCCGTGTGATCAAGGCGCCGCAGCTACGCCAGAAGCAGTCCGACGACTCGCTGCGTGCGCGGGCCGCAGACGTGGGGCGGCCGTTCGACGTCGGCACCGCCCTGGCCGAGAACCCGCTGCTCACCGACTCACGCTACCGGGCGCTCGCGGGGAGCCAGTTCTCCATGCTCACTCCGGAGAACGCGTTCAAGCCACAGTTCCTCCACCCGCGCCGGGGCGTCTACGACTTCCGCGACGCGGACCTACTCGTACGCTTCGCCCGCGCAAACGACATGAAGGTGCACGCGCACACCCTCGTCTGGCACGAGGCTCTGCCCCACTGGATGCGGGAGAACGACGACCCCGAGGAGGTGCGCCGGACCATGCTCCGGCACATCGCCATGGTCGCCGGGCACTTCAAGGGAAAAGTCGCGGAATGGGATGTGGTCAACGAGCCCATGTCCGACGACGAGAAGAGCTACACCAACGGGGATCTCGGTCTGCGCTCCGAGCAGAGCCCGTGGTTCGAGGCCATGGGCGAGGAGTACATCGACGAGGCGTTCAGGGCCGCCCACCGGGCCGACCCGAAGGCACGGCTGTTCCTCAACGAGTACGGGGTCGAGGAGGAAGGCGAGCGGTGGGACGCCCTTTACGATCTGGTCAAGCGGCTCAAGGAACGCGGCGTACCGATCGACGGCGTGGGTTTCCAGAACCATGAGTACGCACCCGGCGACCGCATCGCCCCGGAGACCTTCCGCAGCCATGTGCGGGATCTGGCGGAGCTCGGGGTTCAGGCGCGGGTGTCGGAGATGGACGTCCCCATAGGTCAGGACGAGGAGGACGGGCGGCAGACCCAGGCTGATGAGATGGCGGGCAAGCTGCGGGTATGCCTGGAGGAGCCGAACTGCACATCGTTCTCCACATGGGGATTCACCGACCGGTACGGTTCCACCGCCGACACCAAGATCTATCCTCCGCGCACGGCCGATTCCCTCCCCTGGGACGCGGCCCTGCGGCCGAAGCTGGCGTACGAGCGCCTGCTCGAGACCTTTGACGAGGCGTGAGGAATCAAGGTGTGATCTCTCGGTTTGGTGCTGATGGCAGGGAGAGTCAAAGAGCGTCTTGTTCTGCCAGGGCCTTTGATAAGGCGGCGAAGTTGAACAGGTCACGGTCGCTCGAGAGGGTGGCACGTGAAATTCAATGCACGTATGGAGAACGCCTTGTGGGGCCGGCTGGTCGCCCCTTCTCGGGCTCAAATCCGGGCATGCAAATCATGGGGAAGGGCCCGCCCGTCACGACGTGCTGCGATCCAGAGCGGTGAGCCCGGCAGGGCCCCTGCCCTGTGCCCGGCCCGACATCGAGCACGCCGTGGAGAAGCCAACTCGGCTGGCACCGCCGCATGGTCCGGATGTTCCTCGTGGCTCTCTGCCGCGCGCGCTGTGTCGGGGCGGCTCCGCGGTGTTGAGGGGCTTCGAGTCGTGAAGACAACCGCCCTCGAACGTCGCGCCGAACTGCTGCGTCTGTACACCGGGCTGCCCTGGCAGTCCGCCCTGCGCCGGATCGAAGCCGCCGCACCCGGCGCGCTACTGATCCCACAGCCGGACGCCGACCAGCTCCTGCTGGAGGCCCGAGTGATGGCCGCACTGGCCTGGCGCCGGATCACCACCGCGCACCCGTGGGGCATCGAGTACGTCGACCCGCGCCCGGATCGCCTCCCGATCCGCTTCGAGGCCGGCCCCAGCGAGCGGCACTACCCGGACGACACCCAGGCCATGGACCTGGCCGGGACGCTGCTGCCGCGCGCCGACGAGCACGGCGACCTGCTGAAGGGTGCCCGGGGCCCGTGCTCACGTCGAGGGCGGGAACGTGGTGCTGCGCGTGCTGGACACGTCCGCCTCCATCGCCCTGTCGGGTCTGGACCCCGAGGAGTGGCTGCGCGCGGTCGACGTCACAGACCAGCGGTTGCGCCCCTGCGGCATGACGCCCTGTCATCGCCAGGCGCCGGACCGGTGGCACCCGGCCGAGTGTCCCTCCCGGCGGCAAGGCCGCCGGGGCGCTGCGACCTCGGCCTGGCTGCCCAGCGGACTGCTCGGCCGGATCGGCCTGATCCGCGCCCTTCGGCAGGTGCCTCTCGCGACCGGGTCACCTGCCAGCGGTCCCCACCCTCACGGCCGGTGACGACGGCCAGGACGGAAGACGAGGCACGTCCGCAGGCCAGGGACATGCCCGACCCCTTGGCGCCGCCTCATCCCGTGGCGGATGGTCTCGATGAGGTGCTCGGGAGGGGTGAAGGCGCTATTGGACAGCCGGCCGCGCGCCCGGCGCCGATCACCACGGAGTCCTCATGTCCGTGACGCCCAGAATCGGCAGTGGTGACCGGTGGCCAGATCGGTCTGGGAAATCCCGTCGCGCGCGGAGTCCAGCGACTGGGTGGCGGGGAACCTCGACCAGCGGGGCAGTCCCGCCCTGTTCGGATCGCCCTGAGCGGCGAACGCGGCCCAATACATGATCATCGATTCGGACAGGTTCCGCTGCGCGAGGTCGAGCGGCACGGACGTGCCCTTGATGTCGAAGAGCAAGGGAAGCTCCGAGCCGTGAAAGGCCCCGGGCGGGTAGCCCTTGGGGAAAATGCCAAGGAAATCCGGGACGTTCGGCTCGGCGAACTCGAAACTAAAGACGGGCACGTGCCGGGCCAGAAGCCGGTCGGCGGCAAGGGTCGGGCACACCCATCCGACGTCGGTGCCGACCGCGGCCCAGGCCAGCGCGGCCGGGGAACCCGACTGGCTGGAGTACGCCCGGGACGGATACCGAGCGTAGACGCGACGGGCCATGCGTTCCCCGAAGGACGTCGCCAGCAGAGCCCGGTAGCGGGCGTCATCGATGGGCTTCTCCGCCTCGAAAAGGCTCCCGAACAGCCGGTGTTCGTCCCGGGTGTTGCCCTGCATCACCGGTACCCGATGGAAGGCGCCGGTCCGCAGTGCCTTGACCGGGTCGGTGGGCAGTGTCCGGGTCCCGAACGCCGGCGTGACGAACTGGCCGTTCAACGCCAGGAGCTTCCCGGTGTCCGTCCGGCGCAGACATGCCGGTTCGTGCGGTCCCGCGCAGCCCAGCCCCGCCGCCACCGCGGCGCCCCGAGACTCCACGGTCGTTCGGGGCGCCCAATAGGAGATGGCGTCGAGGCCGGGGGCCATCACGTTCTCGGGCCAGCTCTGCAGGCAGGATCCACTCTCGTCCCGTCGCGACTCCGCGCACCGGACCCAGATCGGTGCGCACCACCGGGTCTGCCCCGCCCGTCGTAACCGAAGCGCCGGCCGCCGGGACGCTCAGGGAGATCGTCATCAGGGCCGTCATGACCCCTACCGGCCTGGCCGTCCGCCGCCTTCGCCCCATGCCCGGCTCAGCCATCTCCCGACACCAGCCAACTCTTCAGCAGGCGGGTCCACTTGCGGTTGGCGGTGGTCTCCAGGAACGTCTTGTGATCCACCATCAGGTAGATCTCGCCGGCCGTGACCGTCTCCACGATGAGCGGCCTGCCCGAGTTCAGCAGCCCGCCGACGAACCGGCCGTACAGACCGGTGTACTCGTTGGCCACCGATCTCACCTCCTCCGGCCGCAGCACGAGATCGGACCCACCATGCCAGCCGCCGATCACTAGGCGGTCGGGATGGAGTTCCAGCCGTCCGGCCCGCGAGAACAGCACCCGCTGGTCCACCCCCGCGGCGATCCGGTGCCCTCGCTTGCGCCCGGCGAGTTCCTCGGCCGGAGAACCGACGTACGAGCCCGCCGCAAGGGGAACCTTCGAATCGCTCATGAGCCCAGGGTCCCGCCATGCCCAGTACGCCAACAGCTACCAAAAGTAGGCAAGTCGATCGACTTTGGTCGGATACAGCTCTTACCTAGGGCCAGGGGAAAGACAGTGTCGGCGAGGCTATCGGTCCAAGGGTAAATTTCCCTGCATCACCTCTTCCGCATGCACATGAGCACCCCTGAGCCCACGGTAGATATCGCGCCGATGACCGCCACCCAGACAGCCGGCTCGATACCTGCGAGCATGCCGATGACTCCAATGAGTACGAGAGCGACCGAACCGGCCAACGTGATCCACAGTCCGATCGAGGCCACGGCAGGTCCCATTTTCGTCACTGAGACCCAGCAGTCCCTCTTCATCCCGGCCTGCGTCCATATCATCTCCTCTCAGGACAGGGAGTCCTGCATTACGTCTGCGATTACACGGCTCACCGTGTGCCTGCCGATGGCACAGCCTGCGGTAGTCAGTGGAACGGCCCGGCCCGATTCCGACCAAGTCCTCGCCACCGAATGCCCCGTCGACAATGGCCCCAAGACTCAGGAGTCCGTTGGAATCGCTGCGGTTCACGGGGTCCGGCCGCGCCGTACAGGTAGGGATTGGTCTCCTGCGGCCGCTGTAGCGGTAAGGCTGCGGAACTGCCTCGGTGGTGGTGCCGCGAGGGAGGCCGGTGGGCCGTAGGCGTAGGTGTGGGTGAACGCTTGAGGACCTGCACGTCCTCGCCCAGCCGGCGGTTCTCCCGCCACAGCGCGACCAGGTCCTCGCGCGCACTGCCGGTCAGCCCGTCGCGCTCGCCCGCGTCGACCTGCCGAGTTACCGGCGCAGATCGCGGCGACGTACGCGCTCGGGTCGGCGCCAGGGGCGACGACGTCGTGGTGCGCGCTCACGACGTGCACCCTGGGCCTCAGGGTGGCTGCGGTGCTGATGTTGATCGCGGTGACAACCCGCGCCGGCGTCGCCGCGGCAGCGGCATCGATGTGCTCGTCGCAAGTGATCAGACCGGTGATCCCGACCTCAAGGCGCCGGCAAGGGCTACAGCCCGAGTGCTCCCTTGAGGCGGCCGCACCGGGGGAAGGCCAGCAGCTCATCGAGGCCGGTGTCGCGGAAGCGGCGGACTTGCGGTCCAGGTGCAGTCGCCGAGCGATCTCAGAGATGGCCTGCCCCTGTGCGAGCAGCCGCAGCAGACCCTGCCTGCACAAGGGGCAGCGTACCCAGATCGCCCTCCTCGACGCCCCTACGTAGGACAGCAGTTGGACTGATGAGAGGAAACCTAGAGCGGCAGATTCGTCGAATCACCGGGCGATGATGCCGACCACACAGGTGGCAAGCAAGGTCATGCCAGCCATGGCGACCGTGAGCGGGACGGCGAGACGCGGGCGCGTATGGACGAGGTAGAACAACGCCCCACCCAGCAACACGGCGAGCAGCAGGAGCAGGAGGACGATCAGCGCGGTAGTGGTGGTCATGGGGCCCCTCAGTCGGTCCAGTAGCAGGTGACCGATCATGGAAGACGGACGAGTGTTTCGGCACGCGCACACTGTTGCGACTTCACGCAACAACACGATGGGGTCGACGGAGGAGAACGGATGTCGCAGGGGGAACTGGTTCCGAGCGGGCCGCGCACGATGGTCTTCCAGAAGGACGTCGACAGAGCCAAGGTCGGACCAGAGCGCTTCGAACTTGCCCTCGTTCTGCGCGACTTGGCTCAGCGCCTGGGGGTGTCACTGAACCGCTACGCGTCCCGCGTCTCCTGGGATCGCTCCACCCTTTCCCGATTCTTCAGCGGAGCTTTGGTACCTCCCGCCGAATTCGTCGAACAGCTCCTCGACAACGGCGACCGGGCGACGGGTACCGAGTTGACGCCGGCCGCCAGGGACTTGGTACGAAGACTGCACCGGAGCGCCCTGCGCGCCACAAGTCCAGCGAGTGGAGCCCTGCAAGACCTGCGGGACGAACTGGCGCGGGCCGACCGGGAGAACCGCCACTTCCAGCATGAAGCCCGACTCCTGCGTGAGTTGGTCCGCCGCGCGCAGGAGCAGCTCGACGAGCAACAGTTCCAGCTACGGCAG
Source organism: Streptomyces sp. NPDC034103 (assembly GCF_055575395.1). Classification (NCBI taxonomy): domain Bacteria; kingdom Bacillati; phylum Actinomycetota; class Actinomycetes; order Kitasatosporales; family Streptomycetaceae; genus Streptomyces; species Streptomyces sp. NPDC034103. The sequence continues at coordinate 47,667 of NZ_JBVISS010000021.1, forward strand.
CTGGAGGACGCAGGTGCCGCCGATCGCCTGGCACACCGCATCGAACTCGAGCAGCAACGTGAGGGCTTCGAGTCCATGCGCGCCGAGCGGGACGCCCTGCGGGAGTCGCTCACTCGGTATGAGGCGGAGCTGAAGGAAGCCAAGCGCCGCGCACACGAAGCCGAGTTGCGGTGTGCCTTTCTGGAGCGGCAACTGGAGGTTGCCGAGACCCGAGCCGAGGAGGATGAGGACGAGGCTCAGGCAAACGCAACCCGCGCCGTGGCGCCCAGGAGCATCCGCGCAGCGAGTCCGGCCAGGCAGGCCACAACCGATGACAGCGTCAGTTTCCACCTCGGCTTCGACGCGCTGGGCGCCCGGCTGTGGCGGGTTCTTGACGAGCAGGTGCCCGTGCCGCTAGCTGAGGAGGAACTGTGCAAGATGGTTCCGCGGCCCGGAATCTTCCAGCTGGTCCGCAAGGTGCCGTACCTGGCGGCAGAACCCGTGTACGTGGGCAAGTCTGACCAGATCCTGCCGAACCGGCTCGCCGCCCTCCGACGGAAGATCACGGGCCGCAAGGGGATCCTCCCGGAGGAGATGTACTTCACCTACATGTACATCGAAGACGACATGTCCGCTGTCGCCCCGGAACGGCTCGTCATCAGATACCTGAAAGAGGAGCACGGCGCTCAGCTCCCTTGGAACCTCAACGGATTCGGCAACAACGACGCGGGCCGTCTGCGGGACCAAAGCGAACTCAGCCCCCAGCATTTCGACATGGTCCACCCCATCGACCTGGACTGGGCCCTCCGCGACGACGGAGTGCGTCGAACATGGTCGCCGAAGGAATTCGCCGATTTCATCAAGGCAGGGCTCCCCTACAGATTCCGGCACAGGCTGGAATCCGAGCACTTGGAACCGGCCCCACTGGTGGTCCCGGAAGGTCCGTTGTCCGCGGACACGGCGTTCCGGCTCCTGGCACGGACGCTCGGCGACGCGTGGCAGATCAGCGCACTCAAGGGACACGCACTCCTGTACAAGGAGCACACCAGCTACCCCAACGCCATCCGCTATTACCGCGGCAAAAGCGTCCAGAACGCCTACTGACCGTTTCAGAATGAGCTGGAGGGAGTGTAAATCTAACCTCGATCATTCTTGAGGGTCCACAGACGGAGTCGGTGGACCCTTTTGCTCTCCGGAGCTGATGGTGGGTAGGCGGGCGGCCCGGATCCGGTCCTCGGCCCGTGCCCGGAGCCGGTGACGCAGCTCGAGGTCGGCGATCGGCTGGCTGGTGGCGTTGCTCGCGAAGCACGTGATCCGCATGCCGCATGCGTCCGTGATCCTCAACTGGGCGCCGGGATAGGGCCGTTCTTTGCGGCGTTGAGCTGCATGCCCTGGGCCAGCCGTCCAGGAGCTTGCCGGTGAGCTCGGCGACCCAGGCCCCCGTTACAGGCCTCACCGTCAGCCTCGACGTTCGGGTCCAGGACGAGGCGGGGATCTTCAGCACGTGTTCGTCGTAGGGGTAGATGCCTTCGGCCTTCAACTGCCGCACGACCTCTGCCGCCATCGGAGTTCGGTCGCTTGGTGAGCCATGATCCGAGGTTGTCACTCAGATACGGAAGGCCGGCAGGCGCTGGTTCACGACTTCGTCGCGGGGGAGGAACAGACCGAATCGGGTCTCAAGGAGCGCCAGGGTGCGGCGGTCGCGGTCGAGGTAGGACTCGCCGTCCGGTCGTGCGTACTCGCCGTCCGGGTGCAGCACATCAGCCGCTATCAGCTCCGGCAGCAGCAGGTCCGGCTGCTCACCCCATCGCCAGACTTCTTCGCCGAGTCCAAAACTACAAACGTCTGCACCGTCTCTGGCATAGGAGAACATCGCCGGCGGATGGTCCGGGGAAGGATCCAGGTGGATGGCTTCCACGCCGTTCCGAGAGATCTCCACCAGCCTGTCGCCCCCATCGCCCATCCCGTATTCAATGGCAAAGGACCAGCCACCGCAGGCACCGACCCGCACAACATCATCGTCGTCAGCCGCAAGGTCCAGAACCATGTTCCATGCCTCTGTTTCCGTGATCGGGGACACGACGGATCCCGGCGTGCCACCCATCCGCACGCCCAGCTCCTCCGGCTCGATGCCGCGCGCGAAGACCACACCGTGCTGCCAGTCGTCCTGATCCACTAGCCACTGAATGCCGCCACTCATGGCGCCTCCCCTTTCATGGGCACAGACCAACCCTTCATCCGCACCCACCGAAGTGATCACCCTAGTCGGCCGTACCGACAGGGGGCCGCGTACGTGGATTGACGGCCTGGCCCCACCAGGGCGATCAACCTTCGCTGTCACGAAAGGACCAGTCACCGGCCTCCGATGGCACGCGCTCAAGGTTTGCTGGCACAGGACAACGGCATCAGTCGTAGCCTGTGGATCGGCGGCGCTGCCCAGTCGCCGATGGCATCCAGGCCTCCGATCAGCGCCGCGCGTGCGGCGGTCAGGTCTGCAGGGCGGCCATCAGGTCCAGCACCTGCCCGGGCTGCTCGGGCTCCGGCGCCTCGGGCAGGGGCTTGTCCTCGCGCTTGGCCATCATGACTTCGGCGAGGACTTCGGTGTAGTGGTCGCGGAAGTCCAGGCCGCTGCAGACTGCCTCGATCAGCGTGGCTGTGTGCATGTCTCGGCATGAGGCAGGTCGATGCGGCCTGGTACCAGGACATGGCCCACAACGCCTGTGGCTTCACCGTCGCCCCGCTCGCCAAGGCCACCCTTGAGGACCCGAGCTCATCCACCTTCGGGATGGGCGGCGCGGCCGCGACCGCGGATCGGGGCGCGCTCAGGCGGTCCGCCCGTTGGCCGTGCCGGCGCTTGACATAGTCAGGGTATTTCTGGCCGCACCGAACCGAGGGGGGAGAAGCCGGTGCCGCTTGACGCAACTCGCGTGGAGGGGATCTCCGCTCTCGTTACGGAGTGCGGGCCGCTGCTTGGCTCACATGCGGGAATGGATGCATCCAGCAGTTGCTGACCGACCGCAGGGTGGATGTGATAGACGCGGTCATCGTCACGCGCGAGCTGCCCGGCGCGGGCCCCACTGCCTTGGGCGAGGCGAAGGGCATCTTGCTGTCCCGCCCGTCCCGGGGAGTGGACGGTCAGCGTCATGAGGAACTGGTGGGCTCACTGCTCGACGCGGTTGACCAGGTAGCCGACGACGGGTGCCCCACCGCTAACACGGGTGGGCCCAGCCCCCGGCGGCCCTGTGGGGTCACGAATGGGTTCTGGCTCCCGTTCCGTGAGGAAGATCAACGGTGCTGGCGTTCGTCACCTCCCGCAGGCCATGGCGTTGAGTCAGCCCAGCCCTCGGTGTTGGAGCAGGATTCGTAGGAGTAGCGGGTCTTGCGGCCCCACTGCTTGCCGGTGATTCGTTGGTATGCCCGGTCCGGGGTGTAGAGCAGGGGCTCGGCCCAGATGAGGTCGAGGGCGTAAGGCGTGAAGGCCGACGGGTCCTGGAGGACGCTGTCGAACTCGGTGCGGCCGGCGGCGACGACCGCGGCACGGGTGTAGAGGAAGGCGTCTGTGCCCAGGTCGTGTCCGTACTCCTTACGGTCCAGCCGGTACAGCGCCCATGACAGGTGTTCGGCAAAGCCGATGACCCGTGGCAACGGGGACTGGGCAAGCCGCTCGGCGAGCATGGCTGCCAGGAGTTCGGCATCCGGGTCAGGTGCCGTGGGCCTGCAGTCCTCGATGAGCTGCCAGAAGGCGTCTTCGTTCATGCCGGCGAGCATGCCGTAACGGTCTGACAGTTCCTGATCCCGGTTCCCAGTGTGGTGCGTCGATCAGGTCCGCGCTGGACAGATTTGATCAGGTTCGCACCGACCAGGTTCCGCCGGTCCGCGTCGGATGTCTCGCGGGTTGAGGCCCCTGTGCCAACTCACCGTGGACGCAGAGCCAACAGGATCGGATCCCGATTGCGCATCCCTGGGCGGCGGGGCGGTAGTCGCGGCGCCGAGCGGGGGCGGACGGTGTCTCGCGGCGGGCGGCGGCAGCGTCGGTGATCGAGTTCACCAGACGGACGCGACCGTAGTGGGGCCGGTCGTCCTCCCAATCGGGCGTGTGGAGTTCGATCTGGTAGTCGTCCTCACTCCAGGCCGCGCGCCTCGTAGAAAATGTGCGGCTCGTTTCCTACAACGTGATCGTTGGCGTCGGCGACATCACCGGCGATGGCACAGCGCGGGGAAGGTTTGTCGCAACACGGCGACAGCAAGGACTCGTTCGGGACCCGCACGAGGATCGCCACCGGCTGGCAGGACTACAAAGGTGTCCTCTAGATGCCCATCCAAGCGGCCGGCCCGGGCGGACGAGCGCTCCAGCCGGTATCGATCCGGGCGAGGCATCCCCGGGGTCGTGCTGATCGTCCAACCCCGGTCAGGCTGCCGCCCTCCGCACGGAGCGCGTGCCTTACACCTCAAATGCTGCGGGCTCCCGTTGCTGGTAAGTAGGTACTCGCTGATCGCGAGACGGAACCGCTGGCCGCTTCACAACCCTCGTGAGGAGGCGAGCAGGAGGTGGCCCGCTGTGGTGAGGGTGTGCAGGGCGTGTTTGCCGTCGCGAAGGAGGGTGGCGAGGCCGGCGTTACGCAGGACGGTGATGTGTTCGCTGGCGCTGGCCAGCGAGATACAGGCACGTTCGGCAAGCTGGGTGGTGGTGCTGCCTGGATGGTCAGCGATCACGCTCAGGACAAGGGCACGAGTGCGGCCCAGGAGAGCAGTCAGGGACTGGGGTGGTTCGGCCAGAGCGGTCGCGGTGACAGCAGATGGTGCTGCGGAGAGCGGCTGGTCGGAACGGATTGGGAAGGTCATCCACGGCTGCCCCACGTCGTACTCCATGACCGGGGAGTGGGAGCCGAACACGGTAGGGATGAGCAGCAGCCCCTGGCCGCCGAGGTGGACGTCGCCACTGAGCCCGGAGGCCGTGGTGACGTGCAGGACGGGAGGCTTCCAGATGATCCGGCGGGGGTTCAGCTCGCGAAGCAGCCGCTCGACCCCGTGTTCGCTCAGATGCTTCAGACGCAAGATCCGGTCCGTGGCGGCCAGCCGGTCGATCTGTGGCCAGTACGGGGCGATGAAGCGCTCGTGAGCTTCCTCGACCAAGTCGGCCAACTGCTGCACGAACACAGCGTTTTCGCTGGCCTGACGGGTCTGTGGTGACAGTCTCGCGGTCCGCTGCCCCGCCCACTCCTCCATATCCCTGCGGACACGTGCGGTGGGAGTGGAGCGCAGTTGCTCCACGAGGTCGGCCGGACTTCCCTCGTCGATCAGGCTGAGGAACTCCAGCGCCGCACCGGTCGGGGGGATCAGCTCGAACAGGGGCCGGAACCGCGGGTGGAGGTGCCTGCCCGTCCGATGCCGCCAGGCATCAAAGTGCACAGGATGCGACTTCTCCTGCAACTGCCGGATCCCGATGGTCAGTTCCAGCAGCGGGCGGGGCCCTGGGGCCAGACGCGTGCGGGCCAGGTCCTTGGCCGTGAAGTGAAAACGTAACGCCACGTCCGTGATTCTGCTCGGTGGCCTCACTTCGGGCGAGAGCGAAACGAGTCGACGTAGCTGTGCCAAGAGCCCAGCCTGGACTCCGACCGCACAGTGAAGTGAACGGCCGCACCGACGAGCGGACAGGTAGTGCCCCGGGGATGGAGCGGCACGACCGCATGAGTCACCACCGATACGCACGCAAGCAGCGGCGGGACGCCAACTGTCGGGCCGAACGCACAGCAACCTTGCCCTGCCAAAGGATGCAAGCAGCTGCTGGGCCGTTCTCAGGCACATCATCGACATCCAGGAGGACCGCCATGGTCAATGGCAACACGCTCAAGGGCGTTCGCAAGAAGCTCGCGGTCGCGGCCGCCACCGCAGGGCTGGTTATGGCCGTCTCCGGCCAGGCTCAGGCCGCGAACTACTACCAGGAGACCTCCGACGGCTGCGCCTCCGTCAACGGCTCCTACGACTACTGGAAGGTTTCGTCCGCCGGCGGCCACCCGGTCTTCAACACCAGCTGGGACTTCGTGATCTGGGACCACTGTGCCGACGGCAAGGGCGCGGGGCTCTACACCACCTACTGGAAGTGGGAAAACCAAGAGTGGACGTGGCACAACTACACCAAGCTCGGTTCGGACAGCAACGGTTCCGACAACAGCACCCCCGGCTACGCCAGCGGCAACGGATACAGCGTCCGTGACGTGAAGCTGTACGTCTGCTTCACCGGTTACCCCAATTCCTGCGTGCCGCTGTTCTAGCATTCCCAGGAGTCGGTCCGGGTGAGATCCCGGCATTCGCTGGCGACACCCCGTAGCGGGGAAGGACGCGGCTGAAAAGAGCGGAGGCGCCGAACTCATGTGTACGGAGATGGCGTAGCCGCTACGGCACCGGAGGGACCCCGAGACTGTGGGCTGGCCGCAATAGCCGTACACCTGGACGTGCTCCAAGACCCTGGCTTTGGCGATCTCGCAAGGCTCGGTGGTCTCCGCCGGCGAAGACCACCGCACGGCGAAGACGAGGCCCGGCTGAGTACGCTCAGCCGGGCCTCAGGCACCTCCCGGTCAGCGGAGCGTGCGCTCCAGCCGTTCCGCCACCAACTTCACGAACCGCGCGGGCTCCTTGGGCTGTCCGCCTTCAGCGAGTACGGCCAGCCCGTGCAGGAGTTGGGCGGTCTCGGCGAGCTCCGCCCGGTCCTCCTGCTCCGCGTAGGCCTGCCGCAGGCCACGGACGAGCGCGTGAGCGGGGTTGAGTTCGAGAATCCGCTTGGTGACCGGCACCTCCTGGCCCATCGCCCGGTACATGTTCTCCAGCGCCGGAGTGAGGTCATGGGCGTCGGAGACGACACACGCCGGTGACACGGTCAGGCGGGTCGACAGCCGGACGTCCTTGACCTCCTCCCCCAGTTGCTCCTTCATCCACTCCAGCAGACCGGCGTAGCTCTCGTCCTGCTCGTCCCCTGCGCTGTCTTCCTGCTCGCCGCCCTGGACGTCGAGGTCGATCTCGCCCTTGGCGACGGATCGCAGTTGCTTGCCCTCGAACTCGCCCACGGCGTCGACCCACACCTCGTCGACGGGGTCGGTCAGCAGCAGGACCTCGACGCCTCGGGCCTTGAAGACCTCCATGTGCGGGGAGTTCTCGATGCTCTGCCGGGACTCGCCGGTCAGGTAGTAGATGTGCTCCTGGCCGTCCTTCATCCGCTCCACATACTCCTGGAGCGTCGTCGGCTCAGATGCCTCATGGGTGCTGACGAAGGACGCGACCGCGAGGATGGCGTCGCGGTTGTCCGGGTCGCCGAGCAGTCCCTCCTTCAGCACGGCGCCGAACTCACGCCAGAACGTGGCGTACTTCTCGGGGTCGCGGGCCTTCATCTCCTTGACCGACGACAGGACCTTCTTGGTCAGCCGTCGCTGGATCATCCTGATATGGCGGTCCTGCTGGAGGATCTCCCGGGAGACGTTGAGCGACAGGTCCTGCGCGTCGACGACGCCCTTGACGAAGCGCAGGTACGACGGCAGCAGCGCCTCGCAGTCGTCCATGATCAGCACGCGTCGGACGTAGAGCTGGAGACCGCGCCGGAAGTCCCGGGTGAACAGGTCGTGCGGGGCGTGGGCCGGGAGGAACAGCAGCGACTGGTACTCGAAGGTGCCCTCGGCCTGGAGCCGGATCGTCTCCAGAGGGTCGCGCCAGTCGTGGCTGACGTGCTTGTACAACTCGTGGTACTCGTCCGCCGAGACCTCCTCGCGCGAGCGTGCCCACAGGGCCTTGCGCGAGTTCAGCGTCTCCGGCTCGGCCGTCTCCGCGCCCTCGCCGGCCTGGGGGACGAGGCGGATCGGCCAGGTGATGAAGTCCGAGTACCGCTTGACGATCTCCTTGATCTTCCAGGTGGAGGTGTAGTCGTGCAGCTGGTTCTCGGCGTCGGCGGGCTTGAGATGGAGGGTCACGGACGTGCCCTGGGGCGCTTCCTCGACCTTCTCCAGCGAGTAGGTGCCCTCGCCGCGCGACGACCAGCGCGTGCCGCCGCTCTCGCCGAGGCGCCGGGTCACCAAAGTCATCTCGTCAGCCACCATGAATCCGGCGTAGAACCCGATGCCGAACCTGCCGATCAACCCCTCGGCGCCGGCCTCGTCCTGGGCGTCCTCGAGTTCCTTGAGGAGGGCGGCCGTGCCGGAGTTGGCAATGGTGCCGATCAACGTGCCGACCTCGTCGTACGACATCCCGATGCCGTTGTCCCGCACGGTGAGCGTACGGGCCTTCGGGTCCACATCGATCTGGATGTGCAGGTCGGACAGGTCCACGTCGAGACCGTCGTCGCGCAGGGCGGCCAGGCGCAGCTTGTCGAGCGCGTCCGAGGCGTTGGAGACGAGCTCCCGCAAGAAGACGTCCTTGTTCGAGTAGACCGAATGGATCATCAGCTGGAGGAGCTGACGGGCCTCTACCTGAAACTCAAACGTTTCGGTGGACATGGTTCGCGTGTCCCTCACAGGTCCCTGAGTCGCGGAAACGGGCGACAGCCAGTTTAAAACACCACGTCAGGGCGTTTCACGTGAAACTGACAGCTCGTCACGCCTCAGTCCCGGCGAGCCGTGACGTCACCGTTGACCGTGGTAAGGCTCATCAGGCGTTTTCGGTCGGCATCCTGAGCGTGGGCATCGGTCGCGGTGCGCCCGTTGTCGGTGCTCCTGATGACGCGGTAGGCCGGGGCATCGTGGGGGACGGTGACATCGACCGAGCCGTTGACGGTCCTCGCGGTCACATTCGCGGGTGCAGCGGCGCACTGCATCACGACATCGCCGTTGACGGTGCTCGCGTGCAGCCGGCCGGCCTCGATCGATGCCGCGCGCACCGATCCGTTGCGAGTGGACAGGCGCAACGGGGCGTGCTCCTGACCGGAGTGGGTCACCGTCACATCGCCGTTGACGGTCGTGATGTCCAGCGCGGCGGCGACGTCCACCACGTCGACGCCGGCATTGCGGGCGGTGACAGTGATCTTCGCACCGTCTGGGATCTCGACGTACGGCATCCGCGGACAGCCATGGTCGTCGTGGTCGGCGCAGTCCAGGTCCAGGGTCCAGCGATCGCCGTGGTGGGACCAGTGCCCGTCGATCCGGTCGTCCACGCTGATGTGGTCGCCGTCGGCTGGGCGCAGCCGCAGTCCGTTGTCGGTACTGATCAGCACTTCGCCCCCGGACGCCGCCGCACGCAGTGCGTTGTCGGCTCGGGACACGTCCGTGCCACCACCGCCGCAGGAGGCCGCGAACGGCAGCGCCAGCAGCAGCAACAACGTCGGAGGCACGAGGTGCCGCGGGGGTATCGCGTTCATGCCCCTACGGTTTCCCCGCATCGACGCGGCCATGGCGGCGTGCACGGTGCCGGCTGGACGGACAGGTCAGGCCTATGCCGGGCCGTACGGAAAGCCCCCACAGAGTGGGGAGTCCCGGCACCGGCTACGACGATCGGCCTCTCGCTGTTGCTTACTCCCCTCCAGCAAGCTCAGTGCGTACAGGACGAAACTGATGTGCTGGCCGAAAGGCGAGGCGGAGATGAGACACGTGCGACGGGCGCGGCCACTACGACGGCATTGCGGCGGTGGCCATACCGGCGGCCCCAACTGCCGTGGCGGTGACACCTCAAGAATCGGATGGCGCGGCACTTCGAGAATCGCCGGACGGCGTCGTGGCCACGGGGGCCGTGAGTGCGCCGGCGGAGGTGCATGACACGGACGGGATGTGGCGGGGCGTCAGTGGGGTCCCCGAGCTGGTGTCGATGCGCCAAGCGCCGACTGCCGGGAGGTCGCGGCCTCCCCCTCCCCCACCGCCTGACAGAGCCACGCCTCGCTCGACGCGGGCCGCCGCACCACCGTGGCCTGCATCGTTGCCTCCTATGGCCTCGCCGTCGGCCTCGTTGTCAGCTGTCCGGCCGTTGCACTGGGTGACGAGTTTGGCGAGGATAACCATGGCTGTGATGACTGCCCCGTCAGCTGCTGTTGCGACAGGCGAGTAGTTGGCAGTGCCCTTCACGGTGGCGGTCATGTGAGTCATCCTGTCTGTCCGTTGCTTCGGTTTCGTTGCTCATATGGCCGAGGGGCACGGACGGAGCCATCGGTCGATGAGGGTGTGCCGCGTCACACCTCCTGCTCGCCGATGTGCGGGGGCAGGTTGAAGAGCGGGAACAGCCGCTCGGTGTCCCGGAAGACATGGATGTCGCTGATGCGGTCCCCGGAGATGTCGACGACCTGAAGGGCCCAGGGCTCGAATCCCGCTCCGGTGACGCTGGGCCGGTACTGGCCGAAGGCCGGCGAGCCATTCGCCAGGGTGGGGACGAGCCGGGATCCCCGGCAGCCGATGGCGGGTCCGGTCAGCCATGCCTGGATGTCGGTGACGCCCCGCATCCACAGGGCGTATGGCGGCAGGGACATGGTGGCGTCCACGTGCAGCAGCATGTTCAGCTCCTCCATGTCGAAGCTGGAGAAGGCCGCGGCATACCGCTTCGCCAGTGCCCGCTGAACGGCGTCGGGCGACGGTACCGCCGTGACGCCGGACGTCTCGCGCCGGGCCGCCAGCGTGGCGCGGGCCCGCTGGAGGGCGCTGTTGACCGAGGCGACGGTGCAGCCGTGCAGGTCTGCGACTTCGCGTGCCGAGAAGCCCAGGACCTCGCGTAGCAGGAGGGTCGCGCGTTGCCTGGGCGGCAGGTGCTGAAGTGCCGCGATGAATGCCAGGCGTACGGATTCGCCTGCTTCGGCTGCGTCTGCAGGGTCGGCCGGCGTGTGGGTCAGCGCGGCCGGGCACGGTTCGATCCACAGGCTGACGTCCAGTGGACGGCCCGGTGAGACGGCGCCGCTGGTCGGGGCGGAGAGGTCCATCGGGCGAGCCCGGCGCTTGCCGGCGGCCAGTGTGTCGAGGCAGACGTTGGTGGCGATGCGGTAGATCCACGACCGTAGTGACGACCGTTCCTCGAACCGGTCGAGGCCGCGCCACGCCCGGACCATGGTCTCCTGCACGGCGTCTTCCGCGTCGAAGACCGAACCGAGCATTCGGTAGCAGTAGCCGATCAACTCGGTCCGGTGCGCCTCCAACCGTAGAGCCGCCGATTCGTCACCGAGTCCGACAACGCCGGCTTCCAGACCATTCATCCCCGCCCCCTGGTGCGCACAGCATGCGCAGTATGCGTTCTGCGGCGCCGGCACGGCCGTGAGCGGAGCAGCGCTTTCTGCCTGGTCAGGATAACTTCTCAGGATGAGCTGTTGGAGCGGAAGATGATCGCAGCACGCCAATTCCACGCCCAGGAGGGGCACTTGCGTGCCTCGACAGCACCCAAGGCCGTCGACCGTGGGCCGCTTACGCTGGAGTCGTTCCTCTCCGACGCCCGCCGACGGGCGGCGAAGCTGAGTGTGAAGCGCGTGACGCGCTCAACGCATTGGGGATGCGCTGGTAGACGGCCCGGGACGGCAGAGCACGGCACCCTCACCCCCCTCGCCGTCCCCGCGTCAGCGAACGCCGCATCAGCTGCGGCAGCGGGGCAGACCTCCCGCTCTCCTACGCGATTGGCCAGATCCCGATGGCCGATGAGTCTCGCGCCGGCTACGCCCGCGGCAAGTTCAAGCACTGGAACGCCGGCCTGGACCCGGCCGACGGCTGCAACACCCGGGTTGTAGGCACGGTTGGTAGAGGCCCACCGCGTGTCTTTCTTGGCGAGGCAGAACTCGAGCGTTTTGCGATCACTGAGGCACGTAAGGCATGAGCACCTTGCGATCAAGAGGAGGACCGACGTCGTGCCGGTCTGCGCCTATGGCTTTGGACATCCACATCTCGACGCTGCTCACGTCGGCATCGTGTCCTGCCGGGCCTCCGACATCGTCACGGTGATGGGGCGGTTCGCTTGGTGTAGGAGGTGATCAGGGCTGTTTCCATGCGGTCGACGCCGTTGAGACAGCTGATGCGGTCGGTGAGGTAGGCGTGGAGGGCGTTGGCGTCCCGGCAGATGGCGATGGCGATCAGGTTGTGGGTGCCGGTCATGGTGCCGACGAAGGCCGCTTCGGGGTCGGTGGCCAGGGCCTGGGCCACACTGCCCAGTTGGGCGGGGGTGACGGTCAGCCAGACCAGGCATTGGGCGGAGAATCCGAACAGGCGTGGGGCGACCTCAACGTCCAGCCGGAGCACGCCGGTGCGGCGGAGTTCTTCCAAGCGGCGACGGACTGCGGATTCAGACCAGCCGACCTGTCGGGCGAGGTCCGGGTAGGCGGCCCGGCCGTCCGCGGCGAGGGCGGGGAGCAGGCGGCGGTCGAGTTCGGTCAGGCAGATGGGACTGACATCTGCGGCAGGAGGTGGGCGCAGTGCGGCGATCTGCTCCGCGGTAAGCGCCGAGGTCCGCCCGGTCCAGCGGTGGTCCATCACTGGACGCAGCAGCCGTTGGGCGTCGACCTGTGTGATCTGTGGCAGGCGGCCCAGCCCTTCCAGTGGCGCCGCGCCCTCCTCGGCGACGCGGAAGATGCAGATGATCTCGGTACCGCTGGACAGAACGGTCACCCAGGCTGTGTCCGGGCGGCGCGCCAACGCACGGGCCAGTGGTGCGGTGGCTGACGGCAAGCCCCGCAGACGTACCAGCCATTCGGCGTGGCCGGTACGGCGGCTGTCGGGCGTGCCGGCCACTCGGGCGATCCCTGTGCTGCGGAGCCGGCCGAAGCGGCGGGCCACGGTGCGGTCGGAGACGCCGAGAACATCGGCGATCTTGCTGAAGGGGGCGCGCCCATCGAGCTGAAGCGCGTGCAAGAGTCGCAGATCGAGTACGTCCAGCGTGACCGAATCCACCAGGACAGTGTAGGTCGGTGTCAGATAGCGGCGTGGCGGCGGCAGTTGGAGATCAGGGGCGGACGGTCGATGAATCATCGGCCCCATGACAAGCGACATCCAAGGCATCCATCACACCGGCATTCTCACCCGCGACCTCGAAGGGCTGGAACGGGCCTACGCCTCATTCGGGTTCACCCTCAGTCCTCGCTCACGGCACCTGCTCGGCGGGCGGCCCGGCCAACCGCCCGTGCCCGGCTGCACGGCCAACCGGTGCGCACTGTTCGGCGGGTCGTACATAGAGCTACTCGGGATCGTGGACGAATCCGCACCCGACCCTTGGCACACCAAGTCGATGGCCGACGAGTACGAGGGCTTCCGACTGCTCAACCTCGACACCGACGACACCGAAACCGCCGACCGCCGGCTGACGGACGCCGGGCTGCGCACCTCGGGCGTGCTGGAACTGGAGCGAGACGTCGACACAGAGGAGGGGCCGCGCACGGTGCGCGCACGCGCCGTGCACCTCGATCCGCGCTCGACCCCGGAGGGCTATGTCGGGATCGCCCAGCACCTCACTCGCCGGTATGTGCATCAGCCTCGCTATCTCAACCACCCGAACGGTGCTCGGGGCCTGGGCGCCGTGCTGATCGTGGCCGCCGACACCGAGTTCGACGGGATCACGGACCGGTACACCCGCATCGTGGAGACAACCGCCAGGTACGAGGGCCCGGTCGCCGTTCTGGAGACGGCCACTGCACGGTTGGAGATCGTCCGCGCCTCGCACGCCGGTGACGTACTGCCCGACGAACCCGTCCCGGCCTCCTCCTACCTGGCCGCGATGACCGTCCTGGTCGACGACGTCGATGCCGCCCGAAAGATCGTCGAGAACGGCGGCACCGTAACCCGGCCGACTGGTGGTGGATTCTTCGTCTCTGCCCGCCACGCGTACGGAGCGGGCCTGTTCTTCACCCGCAGCTGAACGCCCCAGCAACCTCACCTCGTACTGCGCGTCCCGCCATCGGACGGCCAGCCCCATGAAGAAGGCCGCCGCTCCTTGGCATACGTATTTACTCTCCTCGGAGGACACCATGCTCGGCACCCTCATGCTTCTCGTCGGCCCGGCGCTGGGATTTCGCCTGCTCGGCTCGCTGGGGATCAGACGGTTCGCTACCTGGCAGGCCAGTACCACGCACGGCTTGGCGGTCATGCTCGTGGCCACGGCCACCGCGCACTTCACACCTCCAAGCGTCACCATGATTCCCAGCCACGACGACCTCTCAGCCATGGTGCCGCCGTTCGTGCCGTTTCCTCACGCAATGGTCTACGTAACCGGCGCACTTGAGTTCCTCGGTGCCGCCGGACTCATCCGATCCACGACACGTCCGGCGGCCGGGATCTGCTTGGCCATACTCTTTGCGCTGATGCTGCCGGCCAACATCTACGCTGCCCTCGAGGACATTCCGCTCAACGGCGCCCCAGCCACGCCGCTGTGGTTCAGGATTCCCGAGCAGCTGCTCTTCATCGTGCTCGCACTGTGGGCAGCCACCCCTGCCCACAACATCCCCCGAGGCCTGGTGAACGTCATCCGGCCCAGCACCGGTCACAGTGCTGCCCGGCAGAAGACGCTCACTTGACGGTGGCGTTCCATGGCTCCCCCCGACGCCCGCACCAGCCCGCATGGACCGTGCGGTGACGCCGGGGGGTGTGCCTTCGATGCAGGTACCGGGGATCGCGCGCATGGTCCTGCGCAGGGCAAGACGAAGTGACTCGATGGTTTCCTCCCCTGCCTGGAACTGTCCTGCGAGCCTTTCGGCCCGGCGGTTGGAGCCGATGACGCCTTTGGACAGCGTGGCGTTGTGGCGCTCGAGGTCTTGAATCCGAGTGACCAGTTCGGCGTTCGCGGCGTTGTGGATCGGGGCGCCGAAGCGATGGGCTGTCCGGCCATGGGCAGGTCGCTCACAGCTGCGGTGGCACGGGTGGTCTGTCCGCGCTGTCTTTCTGGCGACCTCGGTGCAGCTGCTCGGTCCGCGCATCGTGTGATCGACGCGTGGCGCTCATGGTCGACTCCGTACGCCCACGGTGTCCACGGTGTCCACGGGCACGAAGGCGGCGGCCCACCTGGCTTTGCGCAGCTCCCGTGATACTTCCTCCAAGGCGGCCCGCTGGGTGGGGTCCGTGGCGTCCAGGGGGCGGCGCATCTGGGTGCGGGATGTGGTGTATCCGCGGATCTGGTCGTCGAAGTCGCGGATGACCCAGTCGGCAGGGCCCATAGCCAGGGCGGCTTCCTTGTCGGCTCGCAACTCGGCGACCTGCTGCTCCATGGCCGGAGGGTAGGAGGGGTCGGGCCGGTAGAAGTCGCAGCCGGCGCGCTGGAAGCGGATGCGGCAGTGCTGCCCGCCGGCTTTGACATTGCTCGGTCCGCCGCATCCGCCGTAGGGAACGGCGACGGTCTGGCCCTCGTAGGCCAGTGCGTCGCTGAAGCCGTTCTGCACCCTCGGTGCCTCGTGGTGGTGACCCGGCCTGTGCGGGAGCGTGGAGCATGCCCGAGAAAATCGGGTGCTGTGGCAGGGGCGGTCCGCCAGGATGGGGATCATGAGTGGCGGGACGCGCGTGGGGAGTCAGCAGGACGTGCCAGAGGCGGGACGCCCGCTTGCTTTGGTGACGGGGGCGGGACGTTCGGCCGGGATCGCGGCGTCCGTGGTACTGAATCTGGCCCAGGCCGGCTGGGATGTGGCCTTCACCTACTGGACCCCTTATGACGCACGGATGCAGTGGGGCATGGAGCCCGGGGCACCCAGAGAGTTGCAGCAGCAGGTGGCGTCCCTCGGGGCGAGAACGCTCGCGGTCGAGGCGGACCTGAGCGACCCGACTGTGCCGACGCAGCTCTTCGACAGCGTCGAGGGCGAACTGGGAAACGTCACCGCGCTGGTGCTCTGCCATTGCGAATCGGTCGACTCCGGCCTGTTGGACACCACTGTGGAGAGCTTCGACCTGCACTATGCGGTGAATGCGCGGGCAACGTGGCTGCTGATCCGTGAGTACGGACTGCGATTCCGCGGGCAGCACGGCACCGGGCGGATCGTCAGCCTGACCAGTGATCACACCGCTGGCAACCTGCCCTATGGGGCGAGCAAGGGGGCGATGGACCGGATCACGCTGGCCGCCGCCCGCGAGCTCGCCCATCTGGGGGTGACCTGCAACGCGATCAATCCCGGGCCGACCGACACTGGGTGGATGACCAAAGAGCAAAAGGCGGACATGATCCGCTTCACGCCTCTGGGGCGCCTCGGTGTGCCGCAGGACTGCGCGAATCTGGTCACGTTCCTCTGCTCGGCGGAGGGCGGATGGATCAATGCCCAGCTTCTCCAGAGCAACGGCGGTCTTGGGTAGACACGTGCAGGAGGCATGACTTACGGGCGCTGCCGGCTGGCGACGTCTGCGGCGTAGGTTGCCCAGTCGCCGGCGGAGAGTCGTTGCCAGGCGACGGCGACGTCGGTGTGGATGCCGAGGGTGCGGGCGAGGATCGCGGCGGGGATCTCGGTGGCGAGCTGGAAGAGTGCGGTGCTGCGGGCCTGGTTAGGCCGGATCCCGAGCTGGTTCAGGCGCTGGGCAGCTGTGTGGTGCTGATCGGACGTCCGGGCTGGCCGCCGGGGAAGAGCCATGAAGGCGGAGCCAGGACGCCATGGTCGCGTGCCCCTTGCGGTTCGCAGCGACAGTGCGAGCCACCTGGGCGACGGGCTCGGGCAGCTGAACGGGTGCACTACCGAGGTGGACATGTACCTCTTGAGCGCCGACCTCGACGTCCTCGATGGTCAGTCGGTGGATCACCGATGGCCCTTGTGCGGGCCCGTCCAGCGTGGAAGCAAAAACACCACCCCGGTGATAGCGGTGTCAGCTCTCGGTTCTGCACAGATCTTGGAGAGCGATCCCGGAGGCTAACGGTGTCGTTTGATCATAGGGAAGGGGCACGAGGCCGGGTTCGTCAGCGTTCACGCATCCTGGTCCACCACCAGCCGTCCAATGCCCACTCGTTGTAGTGGGGCTCCGGCAAGGTGCGGCGCTCGAATTCCTCATCGATACGCGTGATCCGTCGACCCAAGTCCCGTTCGGCTCCGGGAGGAAGGTGCAGCATCGCCCGCTCCAGGTTGTCACCGCCACCGCTCTGCCCGGACGGCCTTGGGACGCCTATGCGTCCAGAGATCCCCCATCATCCCGATCAGACCCCCGGTCTCGCCACAGGCCCGACCCGGCGTGCGGCCAGCAGCTGCCGCAGCGGTTCCTGACGCCGGCGGAGGCTCCGCAAGGCGGCTTCTGCCAGACGGAAGAGCGTCTCCGGAAGGGGTGGTCAGAGCCCTGTGGTCACGCCCCACGGAAGGGCCTCACCCGAACGCAGGTGGCCCTTGAGCCACAGCTCGGTGTTGCTGACGTGCAGCAGTGCGGCGGCCTGGCTGAGGGAGGCGTCGCGGACGGACAGGGCCCGGAAGATCGCCTCGTGTTCGGCGAGGGTCCGGCCGGAGGCCTGGGTGTCGACCAGACCACGCCAGATGCGGGCGCGCAGGGTGCGCCCGGAGATGCTTTCCAGGAGCGTGAGGAGCGTTTCGTTGCCGGTGGCGGAGATGACGGCGCGGTGGAACGCGGCATCGTGAGCGTTGAGCCGTTCCACGTCGTCCTGGGCTTCGCGCATGGCGTTCAGGTGCTGCTCGACCTCGGCCAGCTGCTCGTCGGAGATCCGGGTGGCGGCCAGTGCGGTGGCGATCGGTTCCAGGAGCCGTCGTACCTCCATGAGGTCCTGCAGCGCGGCGGAATCGCCCTGCAGCAGTTCCACCGCACCGCCGAGCCCCTCCAGGAGCAGGCTCGGCTGCAGGCTGGTGACGTAGGTGCCGTCGCCCCGCCGGACCTCCAGGACCCGGGCGACGGCCAACGCCTTCACGGCCTCCCGGGCGAGGTTGCGGGAGAGGCCCAGCTGGGCGGCCAGCTCCGGTTCCGGCGGGAGCTTCGAGCCCGGCGGCAGCGCTCCGCTGCGGATCAGCTCCCGAATCTGCACGATGGCCTTGTCCGTCAGAGACACCGCGCGCTCCTTCCGGGTCCGTTCGCCGCGGGCACGTCCGACCTGATGAGTTCCCGGGCGCGGAGATCGTCCCAGAGACCGTCGGGGACGTACCGGCGGTGGAGTTCCACGTTCCGTACGACCTGCTGCGGATTTCGCATACCGAGGGTGACATTGATGATACTCGGGTGAGTGTAGGGGAAGGCGATCGCGGCGGCGGGCAGGGTGGTGCCGTGGGCCGCGCAGGCGTCGGCGATCGCCCGGGCGCGGTCGAGCAGCTCCGGCGGGGCCTGCTGATAGTCGTACTTCATGCCCTCGGTGGGATGGTCGCGGGAGAGGAGCCCCGAGTTGAACACGCCGACGGCCACCACGCTCTTGCCGAGTTCCTCGGCGGCGGGCAGGACGTCGTCCAGTGCCGACTGGTCGAGGAGTGTGTACCGGCCGGCCAGCATCACCACGTCGGCCGCGGTCTCGCGCAGGAAGCGGGCGAGCATGGCCGACTGGTTCATTCCGGCGCCGATCGCGCCGATCACTCCCTGGTCCCGGAGCTCGGCCAGGGCCGGCATGGCCTCCTCGGCGGCCTGCCTCCAGTGGTCGTCGGGATCGTGCAGGTAGACGATGTCCAGGCGGTCCAGGCCGGTGCGCTCCAGCGTGTCCTCGATGGAGCGGAGCACCCCGTCCCGGCTGAAGTCCCACTGCCGGCGCAGGTCGTCGCGCACCACGAAGCCCTCGGTGTCGGTGCCGCGCGGGTGCTCGTTGGGGATGAGCAGACGGCCGACCTTGGAGGAGACGACGTACGCGTCACGTGGCCGGCCCGCCAGCGCCGCTCCCAGGCGGCGCTCGGAGAGACCGAGCCCGTAGTGCGGTGCGGTGTCGAAGTACCGGATGCCCGCATCCCAGGCCGCGTCGAGTGCGGCCTGCGCCTCGTGGGCCGGGGTGACTCTGTAGAGGTTGCCGATGACGGAGGCCCCGAAGCCGAGGTCGGTGAGCTCGACGGGGGTGCTCGCGACCTTCCGGCGCCCGATGTCGTGCGGTGTCAACTGTGCTCCTTGGGAAGCGGCGACGGCATGGGCGCTCATGGGGCTGTCACCTTCTGACGGCGGCCGAGCCGCCTGCCATGAGTGCCTCGACCTCGGCGAGCGAGGCCATGGACACGTCGCCCGGGGTGGTCATGGTGAGGGCGCCGTGCGCGGTGCCGTAGGCCAGGGCACGGCGCAGTCCGGCGGTGTCGAGGTCGGCCAGGGGCGCGGCACGGCCCGCCGGTCCGGCCTCGTCAGCGCCGAGGGTCAGCAGTGCGTAGATCAGGCCGGCCGCGAAGCCGTCGCCCGAGCCGATGCGGTCCAGGACGTGCAGGCCGGGCAGTTCCGGGCCGCGGACGAAGCCGGTACGGGGCGACCAGGCGGCCGAGGACCAGTCGTTGACGCCGGCCGAGGGCACGTCCCGCAGGGTGGTCGCGAGCACCTCGGCCCGGGGCAGCAGCGCGGCCACTTCGACGAGGGCGTCGGGCACCTCGTCCGTCGTGACGCGTACCGCGCCCGGGTACGGCCCTGCCAGCCCCAGGGCGCCCACCACGACGTCGGCGTGGCGGGCGAGCCGCAGGTCGACTTCGCGGGCGGCGTCGGCGCCGCCCCTGCCGGCCCAGAGACTGGGGCGGTAGTTGGGGTCGTAGGAGACCCTGACACCGTGCCGTCGAGCGGCCGCCATGGCCTCGTCCGCGACGTCCACGGTGGTGTCCGACAGACCGGCGAAGACGCCGCCGGTGTGGAACCAGCGCGGACCCGGGGCAAAGATCGCGTCCCAGTCGACGTCGCCCTTGCGCAGCTGCGAGACGGCGGTGTTCGCGCGGTCGCTGACGCCCATCGCGCCCCGGATGCCGTAGCCGCGCTCGACGAAGTTGAGGCCGTTGCGGGCGGTGCGGCCGATGCCGTCGTCGGGCACCCAGCGGATGAGGGAGGTGTCGACGCCGCCCTGGAGGATCAGGTCCTCCACCAGCCGCCCCACCTGGTTGTCGGCGAGGGCGGTCACGACGGCCGTCCGCAGGCCGAAGCAGCGCCGCAGTCCGCGGACGACGTTGTACTCACCACCGCCTTCCCAGACCTGGAAGGTGCGGGCGGTGCGGATCCTGCCCTCGCCCGGGTCGAAGCGGAGCATCACCTCGCCGAGGGCCACCACGTCGCTCACGTCGCGCTCCCGTGCACGGCCTCGGCGGTCAGCCGGCGGATCTCGCCGTACTCGCCGCGCTCCAGATGGGCGGCGGTGGCCATCCAGCTGCCGCCGACGGCGAGGACCGCCGGGACGGCGAGGTAGGCGGGCAGGCGCGCAGCGTCGATGCCGCCCGTCGGCACGAACCGTGCCTGGGGGAAGGGAGCCGCGAGAGCGCGCAGCATCGGGATGCCGCCGAGGGGTTCGGCGGGGAAGAGCTTGACGGTGTCGAGGCCGGACCGCAGGGCGCGCATCAGCTCGGTCGCGGAGGCGATGCCGGGTACCACGGGCACGCCCAGCTCACGACACCTGGCGACGACGTCCTCGTCGAAGCCGGGTGAGACCACGAAACGGGCTCCCGCCGCCACGGCACGGTCCACCTGCTCGGGCGTGAGGACCGTACCGGCGCCGACGGTCAGCCCTCCGTGGGCGGCCATCGTCTTGAGCACCTGCTCGGCGTCGGGGGTGCGGAAGGTGACCTCGGCGCACCGGGCACCGCCCGCCGCGAGCGCGTCGGCCAGCGGGCCGGCCATCGCGGCGGAGGGCACGGCCAGCACCGGCAGCAGGCGGGCGCCGTCCAGCACGGCGGCCGGGTCGGTGCCGGTCATCGGCCGAGCCATCCGCCGTCGACGGGCAGGACGACGCCGTGGACGTAGGCGGCGGCGTCCGAGGCGAGGAACACGGTGGCGCCCGCGAGGTCGTCGGCGCTGCCCCAGCGGGCGGCCGGGATGCGGTCCAGGATGGCCTTGCTGCGGACGGGATCGTCCTGGAGGGCCTGGGTGTTGTCGGTGGCGATGTAGCCGGGGGCGATGGCGTTGACGTTCACGCCGTGCGGGGCCCACTCGTTGGCCAGGGCCTTGGTCAGTCCGGCGACGCCGTGCTTGGCGGCGGTGTAGCCGGGGACGGTGATGCCGCCCTGGAAGCTGAGCAGCGACGCCGTGAAGACGATCTTTCCGTGACCGCGGGCCACCATCGACGCGCCCACCGCGCGGGACAGGGCGAACTGCGCGTTGAGGTTGACCTGGAGCACCAACTCCCAGTCCTCGTCGGTGTGTTCGGCGGCGGGGGCGCGGCGGATGGTGCCCGCGTTGTTGACCAGGATGTCCACCGGGCGCTCCCGTCCCGCCAGGTCGGCGCCCAGGGCGCGGACGGCTTCGGGGTCGGCGAAGTCGGTGCGGATCGCCTCGAAGGTGCGGCCCGCGGCCAGGACGTCCTTCTCCACGTCGCTGCCGGTCTCCTCCAGCTGGGCACTGACGCCGATGACGTCCGCGCCGGCCTCGGCGAGGGCGCGGGCCATGGCACGGCCGATGCCGCGCCGGGCGCCGGTGACGACGGCGAGCCTGCCGGTCAGGTCGAAGGCGTTCACTGGATGGCTCCCTGGGAGTCGTCGGTGCAGTCCACGAGGATCTTCATCACGTCGCCGCCGCCCTCCAGGGCCTCGAACGCGTCGGGCGCCTGTGCCATGGGGACGACCTTGCTGATCAGCTGCTCGGCCGGAACGGTGCCGTCGGCCACCAGGGTCACCGCCCGCTCGAAGTCGGCGCGGTCGTACAACCGGGCGCCCACGAGGGTGAGTTCGCGCCAGAAGAAGCGGTGCAGGTTGATCTCGCGGGGCCGGGGGTGGATGGCCACGAGACACAGCCGCCCGCGCACACCCAGCACGTCGACGGCCGTGTCCACCCCGCCCTGCGCGCCGGAGACCTCGAAGGCCACGTCCGCACCGGCGTCGCCGGTCCACTCACGGACCAGCTCGGCCAGGTCGTCGGCGGCCGGGTCCCAGGTCGTCAGCCCCAGCTTCTCGGCGAGCCGCCGCCGGTGAGGGCTCAGCTCCACGACCCGGACCTCGGCTTCGGCGGCGCGGGCGACCAGGGCGATGAGGATGCCGACGGGACCGCCACCGACCACGACGGCCTTCTCGCCCGCGCGGACCTGGGCCCGGCCGACGTCGTGCACCGCGACCGCGGTGGGCTCCACGAGGGCCGCGTGGTCGAGCGGGAGGGAGCCGGGCAGCCGTACGAGGGTCGTGGCGGGCACGGTCCAGCGCTGCTGCATCGCGCCCGGCGAGTCGATACCGATGAAGTCGAGGTGCTGGCAGATGTGCTGGTGGCCGGCATTGCAGGCCGGGCAGGTGTCGTCCCAGCGCAGCGGCATCACGGTGACCGCGTCACCGGGCGCCCAGCCCTCCACACCCTGACCCACACGTATGACACGGCCGGACATCTCGTGGCCGAGAACGGCGGGCGCGGCGACCCGGGTATCCATGTCGCCGTGGAAGATGTGCAGATCGGTGCCGCAGATACCGACGTAGGCGGGGGCGATCTCCACCTGGCCGGGGCCGGGGGGCGGGTTCTCGGCGGGCGCGGTGTCCAGCGTGCGGGCGGCGAGGTAGCGGACGGCGAGTGTCATCTCAGGGTCCCTTCGGCGCGGACGCCGATCGTGAGCAGCAGGTTGGCGTAGGTGCGGATGTCGGCGGTGACGACGACGAGGGCCAGGTCGGGCGAGCGGGCCGCGTCGTAGAACTCGAAGCGGCCGAGCGTCTCGACCTCGACGGGCGCCAGCATCGAGCGGTACTCGGCGATGGCCGGCGGCTCCGGCTCGCCCTCGGGCGGCACCATCACGTGCGCCGACTCGACGGGCAGCGCCCGCAGCAGGACGTCGAGCACGGTGGTGACGTCCAGCAGACCCGGCGCCAGGTTGAGATGGACGGTCCTGGCGCGCGGGCCGGTGGCCGTGCTCGCCGGATAGTGGCCGTCGGCGAGCAGGACCCGGGCGCCGTGCCCGGCGCCCGCCAGGGCTTCGAGGATGCCCGGGTGCAGGAGTTCGGTCATCAGCATGCGGTGCGCTCCTTCCTTCGAGCGGGGTCGAGGCCGTAGAACGTGGTGGCGGTGCCGGCGAGGACCGCCTCGGTCTCGGCGGCGGAGCAGCCGTCCAGGAGTTCCCCGACGGTGGCGGCCCAGCGGTTCCAGCCGCCGGCCAGGACGCAGACCGGCCAGTCCGAGCCGAACATCAGCCGGTCCGGGCCGAAGGCCGCCAGCAGGACCTCCCACACCGGCCGGATGTCGTCGACGGTCCACTTCTCGTGGTCGGCCTCGGTGATCAGTCCGGACACCTTGCACCGCACGTGGGGGTGCGCGGCCAGCCGTCGCACGCCCCGCTCCCAGTCGCCCAGGTCACGCCGGACGAGGGGCGGTTTGCCGGCGTGGTCGAGGACCAGGGGAAGGCCGGGGAGGCGTTCGGCCAGGCGGATCGCCTGGGGGAACTGGTGGTCGCGGATCAGCAGGTCGTACCCGAGGCCCCGTTCGGCCACCGCCCGCAGTCCCCGCTCCACCGAGGGCCGTTGGAGCCAGGTGGCGTCGGACTCGCCCTGGACGAGGTGACGTACGGCCCGCAGGTATGTACCGCCGGGCCCGGCGCGCAGCGCGTCGAGGGTGTCGCCGATCGCCGGGGACGTGAGGTCTACCCAGCCGACGACCGCGCCGACGAGCGGGTCACCGTCGGCGAGGGCGAGGAACTCGCGGGTCTCCTCGACGGACGCCACGCACTGGACGAGCACCGTGCACTCCAGCCGCCGACCCGCGATCGGCCTGGTCGCGGCCGCGCGGAGGTCGTCGGTGCCGAAGCTGCGGCGCAGGGGCTCGTGTCCGGGCTCGTCGAGCCAGGACTGCGGCCGGATGTCCAGGTCCCACACGTGGTGGTGGGCGTCGACGAGGACCGGTGCGTCAGACACGGGCCGTCCACACGGGGCCGTCGGGGTAGGTGTACTCCTTGAGGGATGCGGGGTGCATCTGCGCGCTCAGCCCCGGCAGGGCCGGCGCGAGGTAGTGGCCGTCGGCGATGCGGACCGGGTCGACGAAGTGCTCGTGCAGGTGGTCGACGTACTCGATGACGCGGTCCTCGGTGGTGCCGGAGACGGCGATGTAGTCGAACATCGACAGGTGCTGCACCATCTCGCACAGGCCCACTCCCCCGGCGTGCGGGCAGACCGGCACGCCGAACTTCGCGGCGAGCAGCAGGATGGCGATGTTCTCGTTGACGCCGCCGACGCGGGCGGAGTCGATCTGCACGATGTCCACCGCGCCGGCCTGCAGGAGCTGCTTGAAGACGACCCGGTTGGCGATGTGCTCACCGGTGGCGACCTTGATCGGGCTGACGGCCTTGCGGACGGCGGCGTGGCCGAGGATGTCGTCCGGTGAGGTGGGCTCCTCGATCCAGTACGGGTCGTAGGGGGCGAGGGCGCGCATCCAGTCGATGGCCGGCTGGACGTCCCATCTCTGGTTGGCGTCGACGGCGATGCGGATGTCCGGCCCGACCGTCTCACGGGCGGTGCGCATGCGCCGTACGTCGTCCTCCAGGTCCGCGCCGACCTTCAGCTTGATCTGGGTGAAGCCGTCGGCGACGGCCTCGCGGGCGAGGCGGGCGAGCTTCTCGTCGGAGTAGCCGAGCCAGCCGGGGGTGGTGGTGTAGGCGGGGTAGCCGCGCTCCAGCAGACGCGCGATCCGCTCCTCGCGGCCCGGTTCGGCACGGCGCAGGATCTGAAGCGCCTCCTCGGGGGTGAGGGCGTCGGACAGCCAGCGGAAGTCGACCTGTGCGACGAGGTCTTCGGGCGACATCTCGCCGAGGAAGCGCCACACGGGCTTGCCCGCGCGCTTGGCGGCCAGGTCCCAGGCGGCGTTGACGACCGCGCCGGTGGCCATGTGGATGGCGCCCTTCTCCGGGCCCAGCCAGCGCAGTTGGGGATCGTGGACGAGGGAGCGGGAGAAGGCCCCGAGGTCGGCGCAGACTTCCTCGACCGAGAGTCCGACCACGTGCGGGGCGAGGGCCGCGATGGCGGCGGCCTGGACATCGTTGCCGCGGCCGGTGGTGAAGGCGAGGGCGTGGCCCTCCAGTCCGTCGCCGGCGTCGGTGCGCAGGACGACGTAGGCGGCGGAGTAGTCGGGCTCGGGGTTCATGGCGTCCGAGCCGTCGAGGTGTTCGGAGGTGGGGAACCGCACGTCCAGGACGTCCAGGGCGGTGATGCGGGCGGATGTGGGCAGGGTGGAGGACATGGCGGCAACTCCTGTGAGGGCGAGGGGATCGGGCCCCTTGCGACGAGCGGTGAACGCGGCGAGGGACGGGCGGCCGGCGACGGCCGCCCGCGTCAGTCCTGGACCTTGCCGCCGGTGATGCGGGAGATGGCGAGAGCGACCAGGATGATCAGGCCGTTGAGGGCGCCGATCCACTGGGCGGGGACGCCACCGAGCGTGAGCACGTTCTGGATCATGAAGAGCAGCAGGATGCCGCAGAACGCGCCGAACATGGTGCCCTTGCCGCCGTTGAGGCTGATCCCGCCGATGACGGCGGCGGCGAACACGGTGAAGATGTAGCCGTTGCCCTGCGCGGAGGCGACGGAGGCCAGCCGACCGGAGAGCAGCAGCCCGGCGAGCGCGGCGAGCAGGCTGCCGGTGACGATGACGATCCACAGCACCCGGTCGGTGCGGATGCCGGCCGCCTTCGCCGCGTCGACGTTGCCGCCGATGGCGTACAGGGAGCGGCCGAAGCTGGTCCAGCCGAGCACCACGATGGCGACGGCGAACAGAGTCAGGCAGATCCAGATGGAGGCGGGCATCCCGAGCCACTGCGCGGTGCCGAAGTAGAGCATCGACTGCGGCAGCTGGAAGAACGTCTGGCCGCCGGAGATGCCGGTGAGGATGCCGCGCAGCACGATCAGCATGCCGAGGGTGACGATGAAGCCGTTGAGGCCGAAGCGGATGATCAGCAGTGAGTTGATCACGCCGACGAGCAGGCCCACAGCCAGGGTGACGGGGATCGCCCAGGCGCCGGAGAGCAGGCCGAGTCCGTGTCCGGCGCCGGCCGGGACGACCAGCCAGGCCGCGACACCGGGCGCGAGGCCCATGGTGGACTCCAGCGACAGGTCCATCTTCTTGACGATCAGGATCATCGTCTGGGCGAGGACCAGCAGGGCCATCTCGGACATCGTCTGCAGGACGTTGATGAGGTTGTCCGTCTGCAGGAAGACCGGGTTGACGATCTGGCCGACGATCGCGATGACGACGATCGCGGGGACGAGGGCGAGGTCGCGCAGCCGGGCCAGGGGGATCCGGCCGCCGAGCAGCGCGGTGCGCCTCTGCTTCGGTTCCGCGGCCTTGGCGGCTGTGTCCGCGAGGACGGTTTCAGGCATTGAGGTCCACTCCTTCCATCGCGGCCACGAGTTCGTGGTCGTGCCAGCCGCGGGCTATCTCTGTCGTGACCCGGCCCTGGAACATCACCAGGATCCGGTCGCACATGCGCAGGTCGTCGAGTTCGTCGGAGGCGATGAGCACTCCGGTGCCGGTTTCCGCGGTCTCCTCGACCTTGCCGAGGAGGAATTCCTTGGAGCGCACGTCCACGCCCGCGGTCGGGTTGATCAGGACCAGCAGCTTCGGGTCGTCGGCCAGGGCGCGGGCCATGACGACCTTCTGCTGGTTGCCTCCGGACAGGGAGGAGACGGGCAGCTCGGGGCCCGGCGTCTTGATCGCCAGCTTCTCGATCATGTTGTCGGCGAGCCGGTCGCGTCGGTCACGGCTGAGGAGGCCGTTCCTGCCGAGCCGGTGGGGCACGGACAGGGTGGCGTTGTCGGCGATCGACATGTCGGGGACGAAGCCCTGGTGGTGCCGGTCCTGGGGGACGAACCCGGCGCCGGCGGCGAGCGCGGCGGGCACGCTGCCCGGCCGGGGCCGCCGCCCGGCGATCTCCACCTCGCCGGTGGCGGCCGCCCACAGCCCTACGACGGTCTCGGCGACCTCGGTGCGTCCGCTGGCGGCGGCGCCGGCGAGGCCGACGATCTCGCCGGCGCCCACCTGGAAGGTGACGTCTTCGTACGTGCCGTCCCTGCCCAGATCCCGCACGGACAGAGCGGGGGCCGCGGCGGGGTCGAGGGTGCTCGAGCGCACCTGCTGCCGGCCGGCCGCCGCCTCGCCGGTCATGGCGGCGACCAGCTCGGTGCGGGGGAGGTCCGCGACGGGGGCGGTGACGATGTGCCGGGCGTCGCGGAAGACCGTCACCATGTCGCAGATCTCGTAGACCTCCTGCAGGTGGTGACTGATGAACAGGAAGGTCACGCCCTGGCGTTGCAGGTCGCGGATGCGGTCGAAGAGCCGGTTGATCGCGGCCGCGTCGAGCTGTGCGGTGGGCTCGTCGAGGATGATGAACCGGGCCCCGAAGGACAGCGCCCGGGCGATCTCGACGAACTGCCGCTGCTCGACGCTGAGTTCGCCGGCCGGGGACTGCGGGTCGACGTTCACCGACCAGGTCGACAGCAGCTCCTGGGCCCGGCGGCGTACGCCGGTCCAGCTGATCAACCTGTTGGGGCCGTGGTGGTGACGGTTCAGGAAGAGGTTCTCGGCGACGGTCAGCGTGGGGATGATCGTCGACTTCTGGTAGACGCAGGCCACGCGCTGTCGCCAGGCGTCGCGGTCGCTGAGCCGGGGGGCCGACTCGCCGCCGAAGGTGACGGTTCCCTCGTCGGGGGCGTGCAGGCCTGTCAGGACGGAGACCAGGGTCGACTTGCCGGCTCCGTTGCGGCCGACGAGCGCGTGGGTCTCGCCTGGCCTGATGGTGATCCGGGCGCCGTTCAGGGCCACGGTCGGACCGAATCGTTTGACTATGCCCGTCGCCTCGACGACGGGCGGTGTCGCGGGGGCCCGCCCGTCGTCCGCCGGGGCGGGTGCGGGGGTGACTGCTCGCTCCCCGTCTCTCATTTCAACCGCCTTGTAGTGGTGAGCCGTTGGATGCCTGAGAGGGGCCGGTCAGCCGAGGTTGTTGCCCCAGAGCGACGTGTCGTCACTCTTGACGCTGGGCACGCCGCCGTAGGTGCCGCCGTCGGCGGTGACCAGGGGCGCGGAGAGCTGGTCCTCCAGCACGCCGTCGCGGACCTGGATGATGGTGCTGTCGTGGTCGGTCTTGCCGGGCTTGAACGTCTTCCCGTCGATCGCGGCCTTGAGGTAGTACAGGGCGTACTTGGCGTACAGGTCCGCGGGCTGGGAGACGGTGGCGTCGATGTGGCCGGCGGCGATGTCCTTGAGCTCCTCGGGGATGCCGTCGTTGGACACGATGAAGACGTGCTTCTTGTCCTTCGGGTCGACCAGCAGGCCTTTCTGCTTGAGGACCTGGAGCGTGCCGGACAGCGCGAAGCTGGACTGCATGTAGACACCCTTGATGTCCGGGTGCTGGGTCAGCCGGGTCTGCAGCTTCTGCGCGGCGACCGCGCCGTCCCAGTTGGTGGCCTCGCCGAAGACGGTGATGCCGGGGTAGTTCTTCTTCATGCAGTCGTTGAACGCCTCGGTGCGATCCCGGCCGTTGATGGAGTCGAGGCCGCCCTGGAGCATGACGACCTTGCCCTTGCCGCCCAGCTTCGTGCCCAGGTACTGGCACGCCTTCTCCCCGTAGGCGCGGTTGTCGGCCCGCACCACCATGAACACCTTGCCGCTGTCGGGCCGGGTGTCGACGGTGACGACCGGGATCTTCTTCGCCTCCAGCTGCGCCAGCGTCGGCGCGATGGCGGCGGTGTCCTGCGGGGCCATCGCGATGCCCTTGACGCCCTGGCTGATGAACGTCTGCGCGTTGGCGGTGAGCTTGGCGACGTCGTTCTGGGAGTTCGTGGTCTTCAGGTCCAGCCCCAGTTCCTTGGCCGACTGGGGCGTGTACTTGATGTACGAGTTCCAGAAGTCGGTGTCGGACCGCGGGTAGTCGACGGCCACGAGCGGCTTGCCGCTCGACGAGGCGGTCGTGCCGGAGTTGCTGCAGGCGCTGAGCAGCGTCAGTGCGCAGACGACGGAGGCGGTGGAGCCGAGTGCGGTTCTGAGTCTCATGGATGCTTCCTCGCGCTGGTCCCGGAGCGGGGTTGTTACGCCGATGCGACAGCTGCGTGTCATCGGCGGAGAGATGGGATGTTTATAGAGCGGACGAAGTGAGTCTGTCTAGTGGGCGCGGCAAAAGTGCTGGAGATGATCTCGCCGGGATCGTCGCTAGGCTTCCCGGGTGGTAGATCCATCCCATCAATGATGCGCATTCGTGATGCCCTGACGCTTGCGCTCGTCCCGGCGTCCCGTACGTCCGCTCGCGATGAGTCGTGCCGGTGGATGGTCGGCGGCCGAGCGGGTGACGCAGAAGAACTCGGACGTGCGGCAACGCCTTGGGGGTCGCACTCCGGCTCTCCGCACAAACATGGCATGTCTACGGCAGAACGAACAGCCACCTGGACGGACAAAACCTCAACTTCCGCTCTCCGCCCGAGTGCTTTCATCCGCTTACCTGTTGACACGGGCCAGTTACGTCACCGACCTTCGTGCGTGACATCCGGCCGGCTTGGAGCCTGACGAGTCCGCGCCTGACGGTCTGGAGACCGGGCGCCCCCGGGCTGCCCCCCGCCTGTCTCACCCCAAGCATCACAACCACCTCGAACCGGGAGTACCCCCATGCCCTCAGGAAGACTGTCCCGTCGCGCGCTGCTGGGTGCCGTGGGCGCCGCTGCCGTCGCGACCGCGCTGCCCGTGCTCCCCGCACTGTCGCCCCTGCTGGCGCAGGCGGCCGCCGCGGACCCCCAGACCAACCTGGAGAACCTGGCGAACATGCGGTTCGGCATGTTCAACCACTTCAGCCTGGGGACGTTCACCAATCAGGAGTGGGCTGAGCCGAACCAGGACCCCGCTCTGTTCGCCCCCACGGCCGTGGACTGTGCCCAGTGGGCGGACGCCGCCGCGGCGGCGAAGATGAGCTACGGCATCCTCACGACCAAGCACCATGACGGCTTCGCCCTGTGGCCGAGCGCCTACGGCACCCAGAACGTCGCGAACAGCTCCTACAAGCAGGACGTGGTGAAGGCGTACTGCGACGCCTTCCGCGCCAAGGGACTCAAGGTCGCGTTCTACTACTCGATCTGGGACCGCACCTTCGGCGTCGAGGCGTGGGAGAGCCGGCACAAGGTGTCCGGCCTCGAGATCACCGACGCCATCCAGCCCGCCGACATGACCTTCATCCTCGGGCAGATCACCGAACTGCTGACCCACTACGGCACCATCGACATGTTCATCACCGACGGCTACGCGTGGCAGATGGGCCAGCAGGCCGTCTCCTACCAGCGGATCCGGGAGCACGTGAAGTCGCTCCAGCCGGGCATCGTCATGATCGACCACGGTGGACTGTCCGTGCCGTGGCTCGGCGACGCGATCTACTTCGAGGAGCCGCTGGGCATCACCGCGCCGACCGGGAACACCTACGCCGCCACGCAGGGACAGACGATCAGCAACGGCTGGTTCTGGCATCCGACCACGCCGACCGAGAGCCTGATGAGCAAGGACGCGATCCTGTCGCACCTGGCGGACCTGGAACCGAAGTACACCTCGTTCATCCTCAACTGCCCGCCCAACCGCAACGGCAGGCTGGACACCAACATCGTCAACCGGCTCGCCGAAGTCGGGGCGGCATGGAGCCCCAACACCTCCAGGCCACCACTGCCGACCCAGATGCTGCGCGCCGAGCACCCCGTGACACCGGTCAGCGCCTACGCGACCGGCTTCCGCACCGGCGAGGGACCGCTCAACGCCATCGACGGACTCAGCGACAGGGGCTACGAGACCTGCTGGTCGACCTGGGGACTGCCCTCGGCCCTGCCCCACTCGATCACCATCGACCTGGGCGGTGTGTGGAGCAACGTCTCCACCCTGGAGTACCTGCCCAAGCAGTGGAACCGCAGCAACACCACCGACGGCGACATCACCTCCTACACCATCTCCACCAGCACCGACGGCACGAACTTCACCCAGGTCGCCACCGGCACCTGGGCCGGCGACCGTGCCACCAAGGTGGCCGAATGGCCCGCCCGCAACGTGGGCTTCGTACGGATCCGGGCCCACGCGGCCACCGGCGGCTACGTCAACATGGGCGGCGTCAGGGTCGGCGGCCGGACGGCCAAGCCGGCACTGGTGTCCACCACGCTGCCCGGTGACGCCACCGTCTACCGACTGGTCGCCCGGCACAGCGGCAAGGCCGCCGACGCGCAGAGCGGCGGCACCGCCAACGGCACCAACATCCTGCAGTGGCCCTGGCTCAACAAGGCGAACCAGAAGTGGACCTTCGCCAAGACCGGCGACGGCTACTACGAGATCAAGGGCGTGGGCAGCGGCAAGCTCATGGAGGTCGCGGGACTGTCCCGCGTGGACGGCGGCAACGTGGCCATCTGGTCGGACGCCAACGCCCCCCAGCAGCACTGGGCCGTCACGCCCACCGGTGACGGCTACTACTTCCTCATCAACCGCTACAGCGGACTCTGCCTCGCCGTCGACGAGGGCAGCACCGCCGACGGAGCCAACATCGAGCAGCAGCCATACGCGTCACTGACGCGGCAGCAATGGCAGATCATCCCCTCCTGACCCCGCCCTCCCTCGCCGCTCTTCCTTCAACGGCCTGCTGTTGAAGGAAGAGCGGCGAGGGGCTGTCAACGAGTGACCCTGTCTCACATTCGGTGGTGACGGAAAGTTGTCAGGGTCGCTGACCATCATGTGATGGGTGTCAACGAGCTTGTGCAGACGGTGTTTTCGGGTCTGTCAGATGCTCGGCCGTCCCCGCGTTCCCGTGGGCCTGGGAGACACGATGAAACGCCACAACCTGCCGGCCCGTGCAACGCGGAACACCGCCATGATGGAAGCACTCGCCGACCTGTCACCCATCGTGATCTCTTCCACGACTGGCGCGTGCCCTCGCCCCAGAACCCTGGCCGAGTCGGCGGGGCGCAGTAGAACCGAGAGCTTGCGGCGTTGACGCGGCTCTATGACTGGGCGAGCCGGAGAGGGTGAGTCCCGGCAGGGCCGGTGGAGTTGCGGACGATCTCAGGGTGGTACGGAGGGACGACCTCGGTCCCGGCCGGGCGGGAGAAGAGTGCACAGACCGGCAACGTGCACTGGCTGACTCCGCGGGCGTTTCGCCGGTGGCTGGACGTCGGAATGCACGGCCACGCGACTCAGGGCCGGCCCGCCGCGACCTGGGCCGGCCGCTTGGAGGCGCGCAACGTCGTGTACGCCGAGCTGCTGTTCTCCTCAGGCATGCGCCTGGTCGCCGTTGGGCTTCCCGGGCGGTGGATCCATCCCGTCAATGATGCGTACTCATGATGCGCTGACGGCCTGCCTGTGGACTGCCCGTGTGATGGCGCACCCCCCGGTCGACCCCCTAGACATTCCATGTTTACCGCCATTGCAATGCGCCGATAGCACCTGTTTATGGACAAAAGCCAATGCTGGCACGGGTTTTCATCCCTGCACACCCGTTGACATCAGTGCGTCACATGGTCGAACTTCATGCTTAACCTCCGACGCTCCAGAACCGTCGGCGTCCCGCGTGTCCCCAGTCCCCCTTACCCCCACCTCAGGGATGTCCTCATGTCGCGTTCGCTCAACAGACGCCAGTTCCTGTCCGCCGCCACCTGTGTGGCGGCGGCAGCCATAGCCGGTGGTGGCCTGGGCGCCGGCGTCGCCCAGGCGGCACCGAGCACCTACACCCCCGACTGGAACTCGGTCGATCAGCACCCGCCGGCTCCGGAGTGGTTCCAGGACGCGAAGTTCGGGATCTACTTCCACTGGGGCGTCTTCAGCGTTCCCGCCTTCGGCAACGAGTGGTACCCGCGGACCATGTATCAGGCGGGCGACAGCGTCAACCAGCACCACATCGCGACCTACGGCCAGCCCTCGGCATGGCCGTACCACAACTTCATCAACGGGGCGAAGGACCTGGCGGGCAACTTCGTGCAGTTCGCGCCCAAGCTGAAGTCGGCCGGCGGGAACTTCGACCCCAACGAGTGGGCGCAGCTGTTCGTCGACGCGGGCGCGAGGTTCGCGGGGCCGGTCGCCGAGCACCACGACGGCTATTCCATGTGGAACAGCCAGGTCAACGAGTGGAACTCGGTCGCCAAGGGCCCGAAGCTCGACCTGCTGCAGCTGTTCACCACGGCGATCCGGGCCAAGGGCCTCAAGCTGCTGGTCGCCATGCACCACGCGTACCACTACAACGGCTTCTACGAGTTCGCCCCCGCCCAGACCGACCCCAGCCTCAAGAAGCTCTACGGCCAGCTCGGTGCGGCCGCGGAGAACCAACTCTGGTACGACAAGCTCAAGGAAGTCATCGACCTCGCGCAACCGGACATCCTGTGGCAGGACTTCAAACTGGACGCGGTCGACGAGCAGCAGCGCCTGAACTTCCTGTCCTACTACTACAACCAGGCCAACGCCTGGGGCCGTGAGGTCGTCGCCACCTACAAGGACGGATTCAACGGCAAGGGCGAGGTCTTCGACTACGAGCGCGGTGGGCCGGGCGACCTCACCAACCCGTACTGGCTGACCGACGACAGCATCTCCAGCTCCAGCTGGTGCTACACACAGGGCATCGGCTACTACAGCAACCAGCAGATGCTGCACTCGTTCCTCGACCGGGTCAGCAAGAACGGCAACGTGCTGCTGAACATCGCGCCGATGGCCGACGGCACCATTCCCCAGGCGCAGAAGGACATCCTCCTCGGCATGGGCGACTACCTGAAGCGCTTCGGCGAGTCGGTGTACTCGACCCGCGCCTGGGCCGTGTACGGCGAAGGCCCGACGAAGATGGGCGGCGGCGCCTTCACCAATCCGACGGCCGGCACCGCGCAGGACATCCGCTTCACCCGCAACAAGGCCAACAACGTCCTGTACGCCACCGTCCTGGGCTGGCCCGGCAGTTCAGTGACCATCAAGACGCTCAGTTCGGACCGCATCAACCTCTCCTCGCTGACCTCGGTGAAGCTGCTCGGCTCCACCGCCGGCACCTACATCGACCTGCCCACGCCCACCCAGACTTCCTCCGGCCTCACCGTCACCCTGCCGTCCTCGGTGCCATACAGCGCGGGCGCCTACGTCCTGAAGCTGGCCTTCTCCGGCACCATCCCCGGCATGCTGCCGCTCGCCGGAGCCGCCGCCTTCACGGACGTCAACTACACGGGCGGCTCGGCCCCGTTGCCCGCCGGCGACTACACCGCGGCCGACCTGAGCGCGGCCGGACTGGGCACCCGCACCATCTCCAGCCTGCGCCCCGCCGCCGGCTACCAGGTGATCGGCTACTCCGGCGACAACTTCACCGGCACCGCCTGGACCTTCACCGCCGACAACCCGGACCTCCGGGTCACCGGCAACAACGACCAGATCACCTCGCTCAGGGTCCAGTTCAACCCGTCGAGGTACTTCCGGATCGGCAACGTCACCAACGGTCTCGCCCTGGACAGCGGCGGCAACGTCGCCTCCGGATCCAACCTCAAGCAGTGGAGCTGGGACTCCAGCACCAACCTCCAGTGGCAGGCGGTCGACGTGGGCGGCGGCTACTACAAGCTGGTCAACCGCACCAACGGCATGGTCGCCGACGGCTGGGGCAACACCGCCGACGGCTCCCCGGCCCGGCAGGCGCCCTGGAACGGCGGCCCCAACCAGCAGTGGAAGATCACCTCCCGGGGCGGCAACAGCTACACGATCGCCAACCGCACCACCGGCCTGGTCCTCGACAGCGGCGGCAACGTCACCTCGGGCTCGGTCACCAAGCAGTGGACCTACGGCAGCAGCAGCAACCTGCAGTGGACCTTCACGGCGCTGTGACTCCCGCAGCGCCCTGACCCACGGCCGCGGCGGGCGCGCCCTCGGGCCTGCCCGCCGCCTTCCCCGCCCCACCCCCTCACATCCGAGCCACCCGGCCGGGAGCACACCCGTGTCGTCAGGGAGAGGACTGTCCCGTCGTACCCCGCTGGGCGCCGCGGACGCCGCCGTGGTCGCCGCAAGATCAGGAACGTCAACAGCGGCAATCTGCCCGGCCTCTCCCAGGGCGGACGGCGGGAACGTCTCCATCTGGGGGGAGGCCAACGCCCCGCAACAGCACTGGGCGATCACGCCGACCAGCGACGGCTCCTTCTACCTCACCAACCGGCTGAGCGGACTGTCCCTCAACGTAAACGGGGTTCGACCGCCGACGGCGCCAACATCAACCAGTCCACCTACCGCCGCGCGCCCGAGGAGCAGTGGCAGATCATCGCCATGTGACGGCCCCGACGACGCGCGACTCTCATCACCGACGCCCTTCGTCGGCCGGCTTAGGCCATGGAGCCCGGGACGGTCTCGCCGTCCTGGTCGACGCCGGGACCGAAGGTTCCCCTGGGCACGTCGATGCGCATGCAGGAGGTGCAGTAACAGTGCGGACGGACGAGTTGTCCGCGGTGGCCTGCACCGACTGCGACTTCAGTTTGGCGAAGGCTCCGTTGCCAGGGCGGGGCCAACCAGCTCTGGACACGCACCGGGTCCGGCCAGCTGACGGTGACCACGTCGGGCACCAGCTTGTGTCTGGACGCCCACAGCCACCAGACCACGTCCGGCACCAAAGTGGTGACCTGGCCGTGCGTCGGCGGTGACCACCAGAAGTGGAACCTCATCACCGACGGAACGGTCACCGGCGTCCAGTCCTGCCTGCGCCTGGACGTCACCGGCGCCTCAACTGCCAACGGCGCCCCCGTCCAACTGTGCACCCGCAACGGCGCCACCAACCGGCCGTGGACCCCAGCTCACTCCACCCCTGTCCGGCCCGGGCACGCCCCGGCTCGGGCAGGGTGAAAACTACGTCGAAAGCCCACACCCCTTGTCAGGGGCATGCCCCTCTTCTACAGTCCCCGGATACGGAAACTGTGGGAGCGCTCCCACGGATGAGGTGTTCCAGCGCTCACTCCCCCTCCCCCCGGAGGACTCCCAAACGAACGTCACGGCGCCCCGTCACGCAGAAGGCGGATCCCCCCATGCAGCTTCTTTCGACCCCCCGCTCGCCGGCCCGAAGGCGCACCGCCACGTTGCTGGCAGCGCTCTGCTGCGCCGTGTTACCCGTCTTACCCGTCGTGGCCGCGACAGTCCAGCCGCCCGCGGCGAGTGTCGCCGCAACGGAGGTCCTGGGCAACGCGACCCACTTCGCCGGGCTCGGCAGCCCCTACGGCGGCTGCGGTCTGCCGCAGCGCGAACTGGACAGCCAGGACTTCGTGGCGCTCAACGTGCTCAACACACCCGGCGACTACTCGAGCGCCTACCCCCGCCCGGTGCCGGACTCAAGCGCATCGGTCAAGGGCGCCTTCGACAACGGCCGCAACTGCGGCCGTTGGGTCAAGGTCACCATCGGGGACTACTGCACCGGCACCAACGACGGCGCGCCGGGCCAGCCCTTCTGCCGCAACGGCTCCTGGGTGGCCGACGAGTACAACGGGGCCACCCTGACCATGCTCGTCGCGGACAGCTGCGCCGATTCCAACGCCTGGTGCCGGGACGACCCCAACCACCTCGACCTGGCAACCGACTCCCTCAACCGCTTCCGGATCGGCGGTGCCCCCGTGGGGACGATGTACCCGGACCGCTGGAACAACCGTCATGTCTCCTGGAGCTTCGTCCCGGCCCCGGACTACAGCGGCGACATCCGTATCGGCTTCCTCAGGGGAGCCCAGCGGTACTGGCCCGCCATCGCCGTCTCCCATCTGCCCAGCGGCATCCACGGCGTCCAGTACCTGGCGAACGGCACCTGGGCCGACGCCGCGATGAACAGCGACCTGGGGCAGTCCTACGTCATCGGCGCGACGTCCTCCGGTCAAAGCAGCTTCACCATACGGATCCGCGACGCGGCCGACGCCTGGCTGGGCGGCGGCCGTACGTACTCCTTCTCGCTGCCGTCAGGCTGCGCGGGAGGCTGCCCGCAGGACTACACCGCCGTCCCCTACACCACCGACAGCTCTGGAGGGACACCACCGCCCACTCCCCCGCCGAGTCCTTCCGGCGACGCCGCCTGCACGGCGGAGTGGAAGCTGACCGGCTCGTGGCAGGGCGGGTACCAGGCCGACGTCACGGTCACCAACACCGGGTCCCGGCCGGTCACCGACTGGTCGGTGCGCCACACCCTGCCGGGCGCTGTGACCGTGGCGAACCGCTGGAACGCGGTGGTGGATCCGTCCCGCCCCGCCACCACTGTTCACAACGCCTCTTACAACGGCTCACTGGCACCGGGCGCGTCGACGACCTGGGGGATGACGCTCAGTGGCGACGACCGAGACCTCGGCACACTCTCCTGCACCGCGTCCTGACTCTCGGAGATTGATCATGACCATGACTTCATTACGCGTGCGCCGCCACCGCCTGCCGCTCTGGGCATTGGTGCTGACCGTGGTGGCGGTGGCCCTTCCTGCCATCGCGACATCGCGAGCCCAGGGCGCGGCGACGGGCTGTACGGTCACGTACACCACCAACGAGTGGTCCGGCGGCTTCACCGCCCAGATCCGTGTCACGAATCTCGGCGCCGCCCTGAACGGCTGGCGGCTGGAGTGGACCTACGGCGGCGACCAGCAGGTCACGTCCGCCTGGAACGCGCAGGTCACCCAGTCTGGCAGGGCGGTGACCGCCGTGAACGTCGCGCACAATGCCGTGCTCGCCGCCGGCGGGTCCGTGGACTTCGGGCTCCAGGGCACCTGGCGCACCGCCGACCCGGCTCCCACCGCCTTTGCCCTGGGCGGCACGCCGTGCGGCGGAACCGCGAGTCCCACCCCGACGGCGACCGCCTCACCGACAGCGACCGCGACAGCCACGCCCCCAGCCGAATGCGCCGGGGCGACGATCTGCTCCGACTTCGAGGACCAGACCGGTACCGCGCCTTCGGGCCCCTGGCAGACCACGGCACCCGACTGCCAGGGCACGGGGAAGGTCAGCGTCGACACGTCCGTCGCCTACAGCGGCACCAGGTCGCTGCGCGTCGACGGCGGCGCCGGCTACTGCAACCACGTCTTCGCAGCCTCCACCCGCGATCTGTCCTCCGTCGGGCCCGTGGTGTACGTGCGGATGCGGGTCCGGCACACCACCGCCCTGCCCATCGACCACGTCACCTTCGTGTCCATGCCGGACGCCTCGCAGGGCGGCAAGGCGCTGCGCGTCGGCGGGCAGAACGGCGCGCTGCAGTGGAACCGCGAGAGCGACGACGCGACGCTGCCGGAACAGAGCCCGGCGGGTGTGGCGCTCAGCACCCCGCTGGCGACCGGCCGGTGGCTGTGCCTGCGGTACCAGATCGACACCACCGCCCAGTCCATGCGCACCTGGGTCGACGACCAGGAGGTCGCCGGACTGCACGTGGACGGGGTGCCGACCCAGAACGTCGACGGGCAGTGGCTCGCCCGCAGGACCCCTCCCCGTCCCACCGGCCTGCGCCTGGGCTGGGAGAGCTACGGCACCGGGAACGACACTCTCTGGTTCGACGACGTGGCCCTGGGCTCCTCACCGATCGGCTGCTGACGCCCGCGTTCAGATCCGTCGGGAAGACAGGATCTGAACGCGCGACAGTTGGTGATTCCTTGATCTGTACGGCACGCAGTACCCGCCTGGTGGACCGGTCAGCCGCAGGCCCTCGGCCTGGGCCCGGCTCACCGGCTCGTCGATCAGCTGGGTATCGAGCTCATCGATCCCTTACGGCAACGAGGAGATCAAGTGAAACGTCGTCACGCCTTAATAGCCTCCGGCGCCGCCGGTGCGCTGATCGTGGGTGGCCTTGCCTTCGCCACCCTGCCCGCATCGGCGGCCGCCACCGGCTGCTCGGTCGCGTACAAGGTGCAGAGCGAATGGCCGGGAGGGTTCTCCGCGAACCTGGCCATCACCAATCTCGGCTCCCCCGTGCGAGGGTGGACCGCGACGTTCGACTTCCCGAACTCCGACCAGAAGGTCACCAACGGCTGGAGTGCCACGTGGACACAGTCCGGAACCCGCGTGTCCGCCACCAGCCTCGACTGGAACGGAGCGCTGGATACGGGCAAGTCGGCTTCCATCGGGTTCACCGGTGCGTGGAAGGGCGCCAATCCGGAACCCGTATCGGTTTCGCTCAACGGCGTGACCTGTACCGGCTCGGTGACGTCCCCCTCCCCCAGCCCAACTCCTGATCCCGATGATCCGGCCCCGGAGCTGAAGGTTTCCGGTAACAAGATCGTCACCGCGAGCGGCAAGCAGTACCGGCTGTTGGGTGTGGACCGCTCCAGCGGTGAATACGCTTGTGTGCAGGGCAAGGGGCTGTGGGACAGCGGCCCGGTCGACCAGGCGTCCGTCGACGCGATGAAGACCTGGAACATCCACGCGGTACGCGTGCCGTTGAACGAGGAATGCTGGCTCGGCATCAACGGCTCGCCCAGTGGAGCCACCTACCAGCAGGGCGTCAAGGACTACGTCAACCTGCTGGTGGCCAACGGCATCACTCCGATCCTCGACCTGCACTGGACCCGGGGTGCCTACACCAACGGGCCGGACTGGCACTGCAAGGACGCCACCGCGACCTGCCAGAAACCGATGCCGGACGCGCAGTACGCCCCCCAGTTCTGGACCGGTGTCGCCAACGCCTTCAAGGGCAACGACGCCGTCGTCTTCGATCTGTTCAACGAGCCGTACCCGGAGATCGCCGCCGACTGGGACAAGACCGTCGGCTGGCGGTGCTGGCGAGACGGCGGCACCTGCACCGGCCTCCCCTATGAGACGGCCGGCATGCAGGACCTGGTCGACGCGGTCCGGGCCACCGGCGCGACCAACGTCCTCATGCTGGGCGGACTGGAGTGGGCCAACGACATGCGCGAGTGGCTGACGTACAAGCCGACCGACCCACTGAACAACCTCGCCGCGTCCTGGCACTCCTACAGTTTCAACGCCTGCGCGACCGAATCCTGCTGGGACAGCCAGGTCGCGCCGCTCGCACAACAAGTGCCGGTCGTCATCGGTGAGTTCGGCCAGGACAACTGCGGCTTCGACTACATGCAGCGGCTGGTCGACTGGGCCGACGCGCACAACATGGGCTATCTCGCATGGACCTGGAACCCGTGGGGCTGCAGCACCGGCGCCGTACTCATCAAGGACTGGGCCGGAACCCCGGAACCTGGCGTCGGCGAGGGGCTGAAGGCCCACCTGATCAGCCAGGACCCCTACCCGACCCCGTAACCGCGCACCCAGCGGCTGCCCAGCCGCGTTCGACGCCGCCCCGGCCGGATGCCCCAACGGCACAACTCGGCCGGGCGGCTTGGCAGACGTCGTTGCGCAGGTTCATGCCGCGGTCGGGGTCGACGAGGAGCAGCTCAGGGCCGGCTTGGTCGACACCTTGCCCAAGCACCGCGTCCCACTCATCCTCCAAGCCGCGTTGTACCTGCCCAGCCACGCCCACGGGCATCGATCCCCCGCCCCGCCCACCCCTTGGCGGTTCGGCATGCGAACGCGGCAGGAGAAGCTGGCGGCCCGCCCTCGCCTGGCGGCCGAACGACTCTGACCTGCTGATCGGACGCCTCGGCCTGACTGACGCACAGGGCAGGCCCCTTTGCGCACGAGTCCGGCCCCCGCACATCACCTGGACCGCCGAACGCGTCGGCCAGGAGAGGTCGCACGCCGTTCCGGCAGGCACCAGTGCCGCCAGGACGCTCAGCGGCGGCAGCTGCGTAACCGCACGTCAGCGAGGTGGCCCGCGCGGCGGTCACGGAGGCCCTCGCCTTGGCGACGGGCACTGTCACCATACGGGCGGGTTACGGGTGGGGCGGGAGCCAGCGCTGTTGGACGGCTCGTACGCCGGCCTCGAAGCGGCTGCGGGCGCCAAGGCGTTCCATGAGTTCGGAGGCTATGCGGCGAGCGGTGCGATGGGAGACGCCGAGGCGCTTGGCGATGGCCTCGTCGGTGTGACCCTCGGCGAGCAGGCGCAGGGCGGTGGACTGCTGGCCGGTGAGACCGTGCGCGTCGGTGGGGACGAGCCGGCCGAGCGGCTGGGCGGATTCCCAGATGGTCTCGAAGAGCGCGCACAGTGCGGTGAGTGTGCCCTGTCCGGTCAGAATCACCGCGCCGGCGGCAGTGTCGTCGCTGCTGACGGAGATCATGGCGATCTGCCGGTCCATGAGGATCATCCGGGTGGGAAGCGACGGCACCGTGCGGACCTGGCCGCCCAGCCCGGCCAGCCAGTTGGCGTGCTCGACAGTGGGCCGGTTGGCGCGCACGCTGTCCAGGTAGATCGTGCGCATCCGCACCCCGCGGCCGAGCAGATCCTCGTTGAGCGGCCGGGACGCGGCCATGTTCTCCGCGGTCTGCGGCCCGCCCGGCGCGAACGTCAGGAACTCCTCGCGCACTTCACGGGTGAGCACGGCCAGCCGGTCGCGGATCTGATCGAGCCCCACCAGCTGCTCCACCCCGGGGTGGCTGGCGGCCGGCCTCAGCTCGGCGTACTCCGAGATGAGCTGGGCCGCGGCCGCCCTCGAGGCCTCCAGGCGCTGCTGCTGCGCCGCCAGCTGGGCCTGCTGCCGGGCCATCAGGATCTCCATGCCGATGTCCGGCGACACCGCCCGCAGCCGCCCCGCGTCCCCGGCCGCGGGACGCGCCAGCGCCAGCTCGCTCAGGGTGTCGAGGGCGTCGCGTACCTGCCCCTCGGACAGCCCCACGGCGTCGCCGAGGTCCGCGACACCGGCGGCCGGATGTCTGAGCATGGCGCGGTACACCGTCTCCGCGACAGCGTCGAGCCCGAGTGCGGTCAGCACGTGCGTCCCCCGTTTCTGCACACAACGCCCCGTCTTCAGCGCCGATCTTCGCAGAACAGAGACGTTTCGTCACAGGGGCGGGCCGGAACCGGCCAGGGACACAACCGGCCACCCGCCAGACGGACTTGGCGGCCTCATCCGTTGAGACGCTGGAGCGCATGTATCTCGTCCACGCGCACCTGGAACTCCCTCCCGGCAGCCGTCTGCCGCCGGACGTCCGTGAGCTGGTGCGCGCGTCCCTCGTCCCCGGTGACCACGTCGAGCACGTCGCCGTGCACCCCCGCTCCTCCTCCCGACTCACCCTGGGCCTCTACCTGCTGGCCGACGGGCTGGAAGAGGCCGAGGAACGGGCCGTCCGCTTCTCCGGCCGACTGCTGTGCGACGTACCGCAGTTGGCGGGAGCGCGACTGACAGGGGCCGGGGTGCCGTTGATACCTCTGGCGTTCGAGGCGCAGCCGGTGGACTGAAGCGGGTGCGGGGCCGTGTGGACGTATCGGTCCAAGGCCCTTTCCGTCCATCGAGGAACCCTTCTCATGGGCCCGGGCGACGACGAACCTAGTGATCACCGGCCGGTAAGCGCGTCACCGCGGGACGCGACAGCGGCCGGACCTCACCCCTCGTCCCGGAAGGAACGGACAGCCATGCCTCGCACCCGTATCGCCAAGGCCGTCGCGGTCGTCTCCCTCGTGGTCACCGCGGCCCTCGCCACCCCGGCCCTCACCTCGGCATACGGGACGGACGCAGCCAAGTCCTCCTCCGTCGTCACCGCGGACGCCGGCTGGCAGGCCGCCCCGGCCGACGCCGGCTGGCAGGCCGCCCCCACCGACGCCGGCTGGCAGTAAGCCGTCCGCGCCGCCACTGACCGCCCGACACCAACCGCCCCCGGGGGAACCAGAAGTGAAGACCATCCGCACCCACGCCCGCAGAGCCGCCGGTCTGCTGACCACCGCCACCCTGAGCGCCGCCCTCCTCACGGTGACCGCTCCCACCGCCGACGCGGCCACCACCTGCTCGGGCGGTGTCAACATCTACGGCGTACTCGGCGACGGCAGGCTCACCTTCAGCCAGATCAACCCGGCCACCGGCGATCTCGCCAAGGTGCTCGTCGGACCGGACCTCGGCTTCGAGCCGCAGGCCATGGCGACCCTCAACTTCAACACGGTGCTGGTCACTTCGACGGCCGGCGACCTCTACCGCGTCGACGTCAGGACCAACAACACCAGCCTCACCCTGCTGAACCCGCCGGTGAGGATCGCCGACAGCGGCTGGACCCACGACAAGCTGACCTACGACGGTCACGGCCACCTCTACGGCACCACCACCTCCGGCCTGCTGCTGCGCTACAACGTCACCGAGGACAAGCCGGCCGGCTCCCAGCACATCGGCGTACGCACCGAGATCGGCACCGGGTTCGTCCTGAAGACCCTCACCGCCACCGGCGACGACCGGCTCGGCGCCACCACCGAGGACGGCCGACTGCTCGACTACACCGTCGCGGGTGCCGGTTCCTGGAAGGGCAACTCCCTGAAGTCCTCCGGCTGGTCGGGCTTCAACCAGCTCGTCTCCCCGGGCAGTGGGCTGTACTACGGACGGCTCTCCACCGGGGCCATGTACTGGTACAAGGACGCCAACCCGACCGACGGCTCCGGCGCGGACATCTCGTACCACCTCGACGACCCGGTCAACACCAGCGGCTGGACGCAGAAGCTGCTGTCCGCGCAGCCCGGCACCTACACCTGCACGACCTCCGTGGACACCGTCGACCGCGGCAACATCACCGAGGTCAAGGCGGCCGGACGGCAGCTGATGAACCAGAAGGACGCGGCCTGGGCCAACACCACCCAGTGGGCCTGCCTGGAGAACCTCTGGGACCGCGAGAGCGGCTGGCGCTGGAACGCCACGAACCCGTCCTCCGGCGCGTACGGCGTCCCGCAGTCGCTGCCCGCCTCCAAGATGGACTCCGCGGGCGACGACTGGCACGAGAACCCGCTGACCCAGATCAGGTGGGGTCTGAGCTACATCGACGGCCGCTACGGCTCTCCGTGCAACGCGTGGAACTTCTGGCAGGCGAACAACTGGTACTAGGGTCCGTCTCCGAACGGATCTTGCCCAGAGCAGGAATGACGCGAGTGGGACCGCTGCTTCGTAGGAGGCAGCGGTCTTTTCATGTCTGGTGGCGATGCCGCGGAAGCCTTTGAGCCGGTTGAAGCAGCGCTCGATCATGTCGCGTCGGCGGTAGGTCTCCCGGTCGAACTCTGGCGGTCTGCCGCCCCGGCGGCCTCGGTTGTGTCGGTGCCGTCGCTGGTCGGCTTTCTCGGGGATGACGTGCGCGACGCCGCGTTTACGCAGGTAGGCACGGAAGCCGCGTGAACTGTAGGCCTTGTCTGCAACGACCCGGTCAGGCTTGCGGCGCGGTCGGCCCAGGGCGATGCGGGGGGACGCGGATCCGTTCCAGCAGAGGGCGTGCGCAGATGCTGTCGTGGCGTTGGCCCGGTGTCAGGAGGATGGCGAGCGTCCTTTGCCGTCGCAGGCGCGATGGATTTTGGTGGTCAGTCCGCCTCGGGATCGGCCGAGCGCGTGATCGTCCGGTTCGTCCGCCCGCTGCTGTTCCCTTTTCGGCCGGTGGCGGCGGCGTGCTGGTGGGCGCGAACGATGGTGGAGTCGATCTGCACGAGCCACGTGGTGTCGCCGGTCGCGTCCGCATGGGCCTGGATCTGCTGCAGGGCTCGGGTGGACACGCCGTCCAGGGCGCAACGGCGGAAGCGGGTGTACGCCGACTGCTACGGGCCGAAACGGGCCGGCAGGTCGCGGGAGGAGATCCCGATGCGGATCTTGTAGACCATGCCGTTGATGGCCATCGTCAGCCCGTACGGCGCCGCCCCGCCCCTGGGCCGGGCATGCGCGCATGCCGAAAGGGCCCCGCCGGTGTCGGCGGGGCCCTCGGGGACGGCGGGGTGGGGACGGGGCGTCAGGCGATCTTGTTGTAGCGCAGGGCCACGTACGCCGAGGCCGGGTGGCTGTCGATGGTGCCGCTGTAGGCGTTCGCGGACCGGTAGTTCATGTCCGAGTCCGGGCTGCCCTCGGAGTAGTAGTAGAAGGTGCCGGCGTCCTGGTCCTTCCAGCCCGCGAAGAGGACCGCGTGCCCCTCGCTGCTGGAGTTCAGCGCGTCGCCGGGCCGGAGGTCGGCCTTGGAGATCTGCGCGGCGGCGTTGTCGAGGGTCTGCGTCGTCAGCGAGGAGGTGAGGTGCCAGGCCATGGAGACGAAGCCGGAGCAGTCGGTGCGGTAGGTGTCGTCGCCCTCGATGTCGGTGGCGTAAGCGCTCTGGCTGTACTGGATGTTGCGGTTGTACCAGTCCTTGGCCCGGGTCATGACCTCGCTGC
Organism: Streptomyces sp. NPDC034103; assembly: GCF_055575395.1. Taxonomy (NCBI): domain Bacteria; kingdom Bacillati; phylum Actinomycetota; class Actinomycetes; order Kitasatosporales; family Streptomycetaceae; genus Streptomyces; species Streptomyces sp. NPDC034103. The sequence continues at coordinate 92,656 of NZ_JBVISS010000021.1, forward strand.
GGTAGATCGTGCCGCCCTGCACGGAGTGCGGCGGGGCCGGCGGCACGTAGGCGCAGTTGTCCGCGTACGCCGACAGCAGGCTCTGCGTCCAGCCGGAGGCGTCCACCGGGTCGCTCGGGTGGTACGCGATGTCGGAGCCGTCCGCGTCGGTGGGGTCGGAGTCGTGGTACCAGTACATGCCGCCGTTGGTGCGGCCGTAGTAGAGGCCCCCGCCGGGGGAGGACAGCGAGTCGACCGCCGCCCAGCCGCTCGACTTCAGCACCGCGCGGTCCCAGTCGTTCACGCCGTTGATCTTGTAGCTGAGCAGGCGTCCGTCCGAGGTGGAGGCGATGATGCGGTCGTCGCCCGCGGCGGCCAGCGTCTTGAGGACGAAGCCCGTGTCGATCACGACATGCTGGCCTATGTGGGCCGACCCGGAAGGCTTGTCCTGCGACACCAGGTACTGGTGAAGCTGCCCGTCGACCGTGCCGTAGAGGTGGCCCGCGCCGTCGTAGACCAGCTTGTCGAAAGTCCAGCCGCCGTCCCAGATCTTGGTGACTCCGGCGAGCGCGAGGGCGGTGTTGTTGGTCTGGATGTCGACGCGGTAGAGGTCACCGGCCGTCGAAGTGACCAGTACCGTGTTGAAGTTGAGCGTCGCCATCGCCTTCGGTGTGAAACCGAGGTTCGGGCCGACGAGCGTCTTCACGCGGTCGCCGGTGTTCGGCTCGATCTGCGAGTACGTCAGCCGGCCGTCCGACAGCGTGCCGTAGATCGACACGTTCCCGGTGCACGAGGCAACGGCCTGCGCGGCCCCGCCGGCGACGGTGACCAGCCCCAGGGACATCGCCCCGACGGCCAGTGTGGCGGAGGTGCGGCGAATGACGTTGCTCAGCTTCATGGTCTCTCCTGCGGCACGGAAATCGAGTGGGCGAACGCACGTCCCTGGCCCGGACAGCTGCCCTGCAGGTACAGCTGTGAGGGGTGTTCGCGGGTGTGGCGCCCGGTGTCAGGAACTACTTTCCCCGCAGGTCAGGGGTGCCGGAAGAGAGATCCGATGGCCGCAAACGTCCCTGGCCGGTTGCGTCCTGACGGGGCGTCCGCGCAGTTGTGGCGGTACGGCTGCGGGAGTGGTTCAGCGGTGTGCCGCGGGACAGGCCAGCGGGGTTGTAGGCGTAGGTGCGGGTGCGCTTGCTCGCGTCATCCACCAGTCCCAGCACGTTGCCGGTGGCGTCGGTGAGGCAGTAATAGGACTCCCCCCAGTGGTCATGGAATTCAGCGTGCCCGCCGACTCACTGATGAATCCGGTGTCAGTGCCATTGGTCGTCGTGGACGCCAGACCTAGCGCGGCCCCGGGGAACCACGCCGAATCCAGCTTCGTACGACCGGAGTTGCCCGCCCTGGCGTGCGGCAGACCGTAGTTCGCGCCGGCCATCGTGATGCCGGACCGGTGGCTGTAGTCCGTCCAGGTCTCCTTCGTCCGCGCGGAGGCGGTGACGCGTCCGCCGACGATTTCGTTGCCGAGCTTGTCGTCCGAACTCATCGAAGGTGCAGGCTTCGTGGAGTGACCGCTCTCCACGTTAACTAACGGAAAACTCATCGGACCTGACGGGAAAATCCCCAGAGTTGTCATTGACATGCCACCGTCTACGCGCGTCATCATGAACGCATGAGATTCCCCCCACGAATCACCCGCATCGGCGCCGCAGCGGCCGTCCTGTCCGCCCTCCTCGTCGGCGGAACCGTCGCCACGGCGCCCCCGGCGGCCGCCGCGGTCGGCAGCATCTGCTACAGCGCCCTGCCCTCCCAGGCGCACGAGACCCTCGACCTGATCGAGCAGGGCGGCCCGTACCCGTACTCGCAGGACGGCACCATCTTCCAGAACCGGGAAGGCGTCCTACCCAGCCAGTCGTCTGGCTACTACCACGAGTACACCGTGATCACGCCGGGCTCCTCCACGCGCGGTGCACGCCGCATCGTCACCGGTGAGGAAACCCAGGAGGACTACTACACGGCCGACCACTACGAGTCGTTCGACCTGGTCAACTACGGCTGCTGAAACCCCACGCATCAGCCAGCCCGGGTAACGGTGCAACCCGCTGAAGGTCCGGTCATGCGCTGAGCCGGGCCCTCAGCATCCGACAGCGACCGGCATCCACTCTGAACAACGTGGCGCATTCCCGAACCAGTGATTGCAGGCCTGTCTCGCCGAAGGCCTCAGCCACCGCTGCCGCCGCCAGGGACGTGCGGACCCGGCGGTCCGTTGAATCAGGTGGTGACAGGCGGCGGCCAGTGTGACCAGCCCAGGAACTGCCTCGCGGAGCACCGGGTTAGGGTGCTGGTGTGGAACGAATCTTGGTGGCGGGTGTCACCGGCGCGGGCAAATCCACACTCGCCCAGACCGTGGGCGAGCGCCTGAACCTGCCTTACCACGAGATGGACGCGCTGTATTTCAACGGCCCCGACTGGGCGGTCAACGACAGGCTGTCCGAAGACGTGGCGAGCCTTGCGGCCCAGCCTCGTTGGATCTTCGACTCTCTCGGATATCCGGAAGTGCGCGACCTGTTGTGGGACCGGGCCGACACCGTGATCTGGCTGGACTACTCGAAGCGCGTCATCATGCCCCGAGTGATGCGACGGTCTCTGCGGCGCACCATCACCCGCGAGGTCATCTTCGGCGGCAACACGGAAACCTGGGCGGGCTGGCTGAGCCGGGAACATCCGGTGTGGTGGGCCTGGTCGCACCACGGGACACGCCGCCGCGAAGTCGAACGTCGTGTGTGCGATCCCCGCTTCGCACCCCTGCACACCATCCGCTTCCGCCACCCCGACGACGCGGCAGTCTGGTTGGCGTCCATCTGATCCCCCCGGAAAAGGCCGAACACCACCGCGCCTCGCGGGAGCCGCTGCCGGCTCAAGCTGCCAGACCGCCCCTCAGTCGGGGGCATCGGGCGTTCGGCGGAATCAGTAGCGGTGGCCGGGCCAGTGCGGGTCCTCCCAGCGGTCCGGGCCGGTGACGCCGAGCAGGCGTATCCGGTGGAGGAGTTCTTCGGATACGCCGATGGCGCGTAGCCGTGGTGGAGCATGGTGAACCAGCCAGGCAGTCAGCTCGGCGCGCATCTCTTCGCCGTTCTCCCAGGCGTGCCAGGGCAGTTGGTCTCCGAGCAGGTCGTACTCCCACTGGGTCGCCGCTTCGGCCAGGTGTTGGTCGGCCGCGGGTCCGGTCAGTGCTTCCCAGGTGTGGAGCCACGGGCTCAGCGTGCCGGATGCCTCGGCGGTCAGTATGAGGACCTCATGCGCGGGTACGGCGGGATCCGGATCGGTGAGCGTGTGCGCCCACCAGGCGTGCAGGAATTCCTCGACTGCCGCGGCCTGTCCAGCGGGCCACTGCTGCCAGTGGCCGAGTGCGAACGAGCGCCCCACTTTTTCCATACCGAAGAGGGGCTCGATGAGTCCGCGGACGAGGGCCGTGGCGAACTGGGGCAGGATCCTGCGGAGGACGGATGCGTGGTCGCTCCAGTCGATGGCCTCCCATGTGCGTCGAAGGAGGTCGGGGTCCAGCTCTGTGTCCGCCACCTTGAGCTGGGCCAGATCTTCCGCACTGCCCCAGTGGCAGTGGCAGTTGTGCTCGTCGGGATGGGCGGTCATCCCCCGAAAGGTGACTGCCAGGCCGGCCATTGCGGCATCGAGGCGAAGTCGGGCGCGGGATCGGTCCGGGTTCATCATGGACGTTCGCCTTTGAGGACTCCGGGAGTTGGCACGCCCGAAGATCGCTAACTTACCGGGACAGGCACCGGCGCGCCAGCTAGATGACAGCGTCCCGATTCCGCGCCCGCTTGCTCGCCCGAGGATGGGGTCACGCGCCGTGAAGGAGGCGTCGGCGGAGGAGGTCGAGGTTGGCCCGGCCCAAGCCCCTGCGTCTGAGGAGCTTGGCTCTGGTCGCGTGTCCCTCGACCTGGCCAGAAGGTGTCGGCTCCGGTCGAGCAGCTCGCCCACCTCCGTATCCCCGCGCCGCCCGTCTGCCGACGGGTGTCAGCGCTGCACTGATTGCGCGGCCCAGGTGCGCAGCTTGATATCCGCGTCCTCGAGCAGACTGACTGCCGCCCGTAGCGCCACGGTGCCGCCGCGCGCGTCGAGCAGCCGGAACGCGCCGACCCGGACGTGCCGCGGCCGATCGGTACTGATGCGCTCCAACAGCCAGTCGGCGGGCAGTTCCTTGGCCGAGGGCAGCAAGGCGGCGGTGGTCTCGCGGACGACCCCGGCGGCAGGATCGTCGAGGAGCGGCGTCAACTGCTGCGTATCCGCGCAGTCCAGCGCCCGCAGGCCTGCCACCGCTCGCGCCCGCACCCCGGCCGCCCGGTGCACGAGCAGCGGTCGCAGCAGCCCGGCGTCCGCGCGGTTGCCGCACTCGGCCAGCCCGATGACCGCACCGGGTGGCAACTCCGGATCGTCCGCTGCCGTGCACCGCTGCCGGTACCAGGCCGCCGGGTCACCACCGTGTTGTCGTACGACGTACCGGGCGCAAGCACGCACGAGCGCGGAACGGTCGCTGAGAAACGGCTCCGCCTGCTCTGCCCGCCCCGCCCGTCTCAGCGCGGTGACGCCGGCCGAACGGACACGTGGGTTGCGGGCGGACAGCAGTGGAGGCAGCACATCCTCGTAGGCATCCTCATCCTCCAGAGCCTTGAGCGCCGCTGTGGCACACAGGTCCTGGACCACGGTGTCCTGGTCGCGGGCGGCCGCGCGGGCCAGCTCGGCGGGACGGAGCAGTCGGCCTTCGATGGCCAGCCGGTAGGCGAACCGCCGGACGATGCGGTCGGGGGCAGCGAAGAGAACGGCGAGTTGCCCGTGGGATGCCTGCCGCAGGATGTGGCCGAGCACATCGACGCCGAAAGTGCCTCTGTCGCGGCGGCCGACGCGGAGGATGAGCGGCGCGAGGCCGAGGGCGCAGTCCACGTTCAGAGCCTCGCGCAGCAGCCGCCGGGCGTCCTCGCGCACCGGCTCGACCCAGTCGGTGCAGCGGATCACGACCAACGGCAGCAGGCCGGGGTATCGGACCGACTGGCGCAGCGCCTGCTGTCGGATCCGCCCGTCGCGGTGGCACAGGGCGAGTGCGAGCCGGGACTCGCCGAGCTCAGTCAGGTCGGCGGGCAGTGGGGCGGAGTGCTCCCACCCCGGCAAGAACTCCGGGCGGTACCAGGCCACCTCACGTACTGCCGCGTCCAGCAGGAGCCAGTCATCCGGGTCGGCGACATCGAGCGTGCTGTGCAGCGGCGCACCTCCCGCGAGCCGCGTAGCCGCCGCCGTCCCGGCCTCGATGTCCTCAAGCATTCCCGCCCCTCCAGCAGTCGTACCAGGTGATCGTAGGGGCGGGGTTCGTATCGGGCGCACGGAATATGGCCCGTGATCGCCGAGGGTCGCAGCCCGGCACCCACCAGAGGCCGAGCGCTACGGCTTGGAACGCGCTGGAGGGCTCCAGCTGGGACAAGGCCAACTTCCCCCTGCAGGACAAGGACGACCACTTCCGCAGCACCCTGAACAAGGCCAAGCCGTCCGGCATCAGCTTCAACGCCTGGAGCTGACACCCGTCGCCCACAGCCTCCCCCGGCGGGAACACTCCCCCTGTCCCGCCGGGTGCTTCCCCATGCCCACCGGCTCATTCACACCCGGGTGTCCAGGATGCCCTCGGCCTCCCGACCGTGCGGCAAAGGCAGTCGTACGAGGTCACCGGCGGTCGGCGGGGTGGGCAAGGTCGTAGGGGCGGAGGTAGGGGGTGGGACGGTACGCGATGTAGCGGGCGGGGGTGGTGGGGTCGGCCGCTGTGGCGCGGGCGTTGAGGGACGCCGGGTCGGTGCCCTGCCAGCTGCCGGTGGTCAGGCGGTCCTCCAGGGTGTGGAGGGCGGCCAGTTGTTCGGCGGGGCTGAAGGTGCAGTGGCCGGCGTTGTCGACGTAGGCCTGGCGAAGAAGGGGGGCGGAGCCGGCGGCCGTCACCGCGCGGCGCAGGGCGCTCTCGGTCTGGACGGGGACCAGGGGGTCGCCGATGGTGTGGATGGAGAGCTGGGGCTTGGCCAGCTTGCCGGTGAAACTGCTGGTGGTGCTCATCCAGGCGACGGCGTTCCGATCGGCCTTGATGCGTGGGGCGCCGTTGAGGGCCGCCAGGTCCTTGCGCAGGGAGAGGCCGGCCTTCTTGTAGAGCTCGGTGACCTCCTTGCGGACGGAGGACTTCCCGAGCAGGCGGGCGTAGTCGATGCCGGTGTTCCAGGACATGTTGCCGCCCGCCCGGACCTCGGCCTCCTGGCGCCGGTTGAAGGCGGCGATCTTCAGCAGGCCCTTGACGGCGTCGTACTGGTTGGCCTGCTGGGCGTCCCAGTCGGTCGCGGCGGGGCGGGTCTGGGTGGGCGCGTTCCAGACCGGGATGTTGTGCAGGGCCGCGGCCAGCGCGATACGGGCCCGGCCCTCTGCCGTCGACTGGGCGGAGTCGACCTTGGCGGTGAGGGTGTTCGCCGCGTCGGTGGCCGCCTGCTGGGTCGGGAGGTTCACCAGGGGGACGTCGGAACCCAGGAGCGTCTTGAGGGCGAACACCGGGTCCAGGGTGTTGTTCCAGTTGGCGACGCCGCCGTGGACCAGGCCGCACATGGAGAGCGAGCCGTCGATCCGGTCCGGGTGGCGCTCGGCTATCGCCGTGGTGACCAGGCCGCCGTACGACCGTCCCCACGCGATGGTGCGGGAGGCCTGGCCGAAGCGGTCGGTGAAGGCGGTCAGGGTGGCCATCTGGTCGGGAACCGCGTCCGTCACCGCCCAGCCGGTGCTGGCGTACGAGGAGCCGATGAGGGCGTAACCCCGCTGGAGGAGAAGCGCCTTGGTGGCGGCGTCCGGGGCATCCTGGGCGGGGTTGGCCGGGCCTGCGTTGTAGCCGTGGCTGAAGAGGAGGACGGTGCCGTTCCATGTGGTGGGAACGTCCATCATGTACGTGGCCCCGGAGGGGAGTTGGCCGTCCACATGGGTGGTGCCCGCGTCGGCCGCCGTGGCGGCGGGTGCGGTGGTGAGGGTGAGCAGCAGGGCCGCCGTGCAGGCGATGCGGGTGCGGTGCCTCATGCGGTGATCTCCTCTGTGTGGGGGGGGGGTGATGGCGGGTTCGGGGGCGGGGGCTTTTCGGCGAGTGAGGTACGGCTGGTCTCGCGGACGAACCACACCGTTAGCGCGGTGATCAGCGAGATGCAGAGCAGGGAACGGAGCGCCCAGCGGGCCGCACATCAGCGACTGGGGGATGCCGTGGGGCAGAGACGGTGAGCGCCTACGGGCGGGGACGGCCGATGCCGGTGGCGTACCCGATCGGATAGGGGCCAGCAGGGACTGGGCGGTTACGGCGCCGATGCCCACGCAGCAGGCCAGCAGCACGGGCTTCGGGCCGCGCAAGAAGTCGAGGATGGCGAGCCTCGACTCCACGCGGTGCTTCTTCACCTCGGCGAACAGTGGACTCTCTACCACCTTGAGGCGGACGAACAGGCCGACGCCGAGCAGCAGGAAGCTCATCAGGAACAGCACGCGCCAGCCCCAGGGCACGAACTGGGCCTTGGGAAGAGTGGAGACCAGGGCTATGACGACGGTGGCGGAGATCAGGGAGCCGAGCCGGGCTGCTACCCGGGTGAAGCTCGACCACGGACCGCGGCGACCCTCCCCCGCGTGCTCCACGACCATCAGGGTCGCGCCCCCACTCACCCCCGTTGGCGATGCCCTGCGCTACGCGCGGGGTGCTCGGGGGGACCGAAACCCCGACACCGGCGGTGTCGGCGCCGGGGAAGAACGCGACGACGGTGCCGTAGACGAGGAAGTCGTAGAACTCGACGGCGGTGCCGAGCATGCCGGAGAGGGCGACAGGGCGAAGTTGACGGGTGCGTTCTGACGCGGTGGGGGCCGGGGGCATCGCGCTCTCCCTTGAGCGGGGAAGGACACCCTGAAGTTAGGCTCTTGAGTTACTGCCGTCAAGAAAGTGCACAACATTCGCTGGAACGTGCGGAGAGCATCTGACGCACGTCAACGGAACTAGCTGATCTCCTCAGGCAGTTGCGTGCGTGCCCACAGATACGCGCACCCGGATACGCGCCAGGGACCGGACGCCTTCGCCGAGCTCCACGACGAGTGCGCCCGCAAAGGGTGATCGCGACTACGTGATCCGGTCCATGGCGGAAGGAAGCCGACGAACGTCAGGCCGGCCTGCACCCTGACCTGCACGGCCCTGCTCGACTTCCTGCCCGTTGTCGGACCGGCCCCTTCGGCTGCAAAGGACTGCGGGTGAGTGTCCGGTGGGTGGGACGCCGGCGGTTCAATGACCAAGAACCGGACGTGTGCTCGCGGCCTCAGCGCCAGTCGGGCACGCCGGAGACGGGCGGCAGGCGGGTTTCGATCTTCGCCCGTATCTCCTGCATCACGGAGATGATGCGGGCCTCGTGTTCCTTGGTCAGCCGGGCCACCGGCACCGAGCAGCTGATGGCGTCGGTGGCCGGTGTGTCGTACCGCAGGGCGAAGCCGAAGCCGGCGATACCGGGCACCGTCTCCTCGCGGTCGGTGGAGTAGCCGCGCTCGCGCACCTGGGAGAGGTCGGCGAGCAGGGCGGCACGGTCGGTGTGCGTGTTCTCCGTGAGGGTGGTCAACGGCCCGTCCGCGAAGGGCAGTTCGTCGTCGGCGCGCTCGGCGAGCAACGCCTTGCCCAGTGCGCCCGCATGGGCCGGGACGCGACGGCCGACCCGGCTGATGGTGCGCAGGTACTCGTGGGACTCGCGGGTGGCGAGGTAGACGACGTCGGTGCCGTCGAGTCGTGCCATGTGGATCGTCTCGCCGAGCGCGTCCGACGCCTCGTCGAGGTACGGGCGGACCAGGCGGATGCGCCGGTCGCCGTCGAGGTAGCTGGTGCCGGTGAGCAGTGCGCGGATGCCGATGCCGTAGAGGGAGCCGGTGGCATCGGTGCGGACCCAGCCGTGTTCGACGAGGGTCTGGAGCAGCTGGTACATGCTGCTGCGTGGCACACCCAGCTCCTCCGCGAGCTGATCCAACCGCGAGGGCTGCTCACCCCGTTCGGCGAGGAGTTCCAGCAGCACGACGGTCCGGGCCGCTGACTTCACCCCGCGAACGCCTCTCGTCTCCGACATGCGCTCATCGTAGATCCGGGTCTCTTCGTGTCCGCGCACCCATTGACCCATCGCGTTCATGGTTCTAGCCTCCATCTGCATACATAGACAGCATCTGCATACAGGGACAGGCGGCAGGCATGACAGCAACCAGCACCGAGGCAGCAGGGGTCGCAGGGGTCGTCCAGCGGCTCCGCGAGGGCATGGCGAGCGGGGTACTGTCCTTCCCCCTCACGAGCTTCCGGGACGACGGCCGCCTCGACCTGGACGCCTACCGGGCCTACCTGGCCGACCGGCTGGACAGCGCACCCGGCGCGGTGTTCCCGGCCTGCGGGACCGGGGAGTTCTTCTCGCTGGACGAGGACGAATACCGGGCTGTCGTACGGACCACGGTCGAGATCGCCGACGGGCGGCTGCCAGTGGTCGCGGGCATCGGCTACGGCTGGGCACAGGCGCTGCGCTTCGCCCGTATCGCGGAGGAAGCCGGTGCGGACGCCGCGCTGGTACTCCCCCACTACCTGGTCGGCGCCCCACAGGACGGCCTGGTGCAGCAGCTGCGCCACATCGCCGACGGCACCCGGCTGCCACTCATCGCGTACCAGCGCGGCCAGGTCGCCTTCACCGCCGACAGTCTGCGCCGGATCGCGGACATCCCCACCGTCATCGGCCTGAAGGACGGCCACAGCGACCTCGACCGGCTCCAGCGCCTCACGCTGGCCGCGCCCGACGGCTTCCTCTTCTTCAACGGCGCCTCTACCGCCGAGATCCAGGCCCGTGCCTACGCCACCGTCGGCGTGCCCGCCTACTCGTCGGCCGTCCACGCCTTCGCACCCGAGATCGCGAACGCCTTCTTCACCGCTCTGCGGGACGGGGACGACGCGGGCGTGACCACACTCCTGCGCGAGTTCTACGTCCCGCTGGTCGAACTGCGCGACCGAGTGCCGGGTTACGCCGTCTCCCTGGTCAAGGCCGCCGCCCGGCTGCGCGGCCTCCCGGTCGGCCCGGTGCGCGCCCCGCTCACCGACCCTGGCCCGGTCGACCTCGCCGATCTGGAGAAGGTGCTGGACCACGGTCTGAGCCTGGTCGGCGCCGTACGACGACCCGCTTGACGAACCCGGTCACCTCTCGCACCCGCCCCGGCTCTGCCACGCGCCAGTGCCCTCTGCCTGCCGAGACGTGCGGCCGTTCTGGCCGTTCTGGCCGTTCTGGCCGTTCTAGCCGTTCTGGCCGATCTGGCCGTACGCCGATCGGGCCGCCCTGAGCCGACTGAGCGTCCGACTGCCAGCCAACAGTGCAGCCAACAGTTCAAAGGGGAACTGTCATGCCCATACTCGTCGTCGGGATCAGTGTTCTGATCCTGCTGTTCCTCATGACCAAGCTGAAGGTCAACGGCTTCGCGGCCCTCCTGCTCGTGGCGGTCGGCGTCGCCCTGGTCCGGGGAATCCCCGTGGCGACCATCCCGGACGTCCTCTCCGAAGGCATCGGGGGCCAGATCGGCGACACCATGCTCACCATCGGACTCGGTGCCATGGTCGGCCGCATCATGGGTGACTCGGGCGCCGCCCAGCGCATAGCCGGCAGGCTCCTGGACGCTTTCGGCCCCCGTGGGGTTCAGGTGGCCATGGTGGTCACGTCCATGCTGATCGGCGTGACCATGTTCTACGAGGTCGCGTTCGTCATCGTGGTGCCCATCGCCTTCACCCTGGTCAGGGTTACCGGAACGAAGCTGCTGTGGGTCGGCCTGCCGATGTCCATCGCCCTGTCCACCATGCACAGCTTCCTGCCGCCGCACCCCGGCCCCACCGCGGTCGCCGCGACCTTCCACGCCTCCGTCGGGCTCACCTTGTTCTACGGCCTGTTCATAGCCGTTCCCGCCGGGGCGCTCATTGCCCTGACCTGGCCTCGTCTTCCGTTCATCAAGGCGATGAACCCGTCCATCCCCTCGGGACTGGTCAGCGAGCGCGAGTTCACCGACGAGGAGATGCCCGGGCTGGGCTGGTCGCTGTTCGTGGCGCTCTTCCCCGTGGTGCTGATCGTGGCCGCCGCCGTGACCGACATGGCCACCTCCACCGAGAGTCCCCTCCTGCACACCGTCGCCTTCATCGGCTCGGCCCCGATCGCGCTGCTGCTGACCCTCTGCCTGGCGGCGTGGGCGTTCGGACCGCGGATCGGCCGCAGCCTGGACGACGTCAGCGCCTCCTGCACCTCAGCGGCCAAGGCGATGGCCATGATCCTCCTGGTGATCGGCGCCGGCGGGGCCTTCAAGAACGTGCTCGTCGAAGGCGGGATCTCCGACTACATCAAGGACGCCACGGACGGCTGGTCCATCTCGCCGATCATCCTTGCCTGGCTCGTCGCCGTCATCCTCCGTATCGCGCTCGGCTCGGCGACGGTCGCCGTCGTCACGGCCTCCGGCGTGGTACTGCCGCTCCTGGCGGGCAGCGGGGTCCACCCGGAGATCATGGTGCTCGCCGTCGCCTGCGGTTCCATCGCGTGCTCCCACGTCAACGACCCTGGATTCTGGCTGTTCAAGGAGTACTTCAACCTCTCCGTCGTCGAGGCGATCAAGGTCCGCACCACCTACACGACGGTGCTCGCCGTTCTCGGCCTGGGCGGCGTCCTGGCAGCCGAGTGGGCCCTCGACATCCTCAACCTCTGAACCGGAAACCCCCGAACCGGAAACCCCCGAACCGGAAACCCCCGAACCGGAAACCCCCGAACCGGAAACCTCTGATCACCCGCACCGTCTCACTCGCAGAAGGACACCCCCGATGAGTATCGGACAGCCGACCGTCACGGCGTTCTCCGTCTACCCGGTCGCAGGCCGGGACAGCATGGCGCTGAACCTCTCCGGCGCCCACGGCCCCTACTTCACCCGCAACATCGTCGTCCTCACCGACTCCGAGGGACGCACCGGACTGGGCGAAGTACCCGGCGGAGAGAAGATCACGCAGACGCTGCGCGACGCCGAACCGCTGGTCGTCGGGGCGAAGGTGGGTGACTACAAGCGCGTCCTGCGCGAAATCGGCGACCGGTTCGCCGACCGCGACGCCGGCGGACGGGGCGCCCAGACCTTCGACCTGCGCACCACCGTCCACACGGTCACCGCCATCGAGTCCGCCCTGCTCGACCTGCTCGGGCAGCACCTCGACGTGCCCGTCGCGGCGCTCCTGGGCGACGGGCAACAACGGGACTCCGTACGGGTGCTGGGCTACCTCTTCTACGTGGGTAACCCCGACCGGACCGACCTGGACTACGTCCGGGAATCCGACTCCCCCGTCGAGTGGTACCGGGTCCGGCACGAGGAGGCCCTGACACCCGAGGCGGTCGTCCGTCAGGCGGAGGCGGTCTACGACCACTACGGATTCCGGGACTTCAAGCTCAAGGGGGGCGTCCTCAGCGGTGCCGAGGAGGTCGCGGCCGTACGAGCCCTCAAGGACCGCTTCCCCGAGGCCCGCATCACCCTCGACCCGAACGGCGCGTGGTCACTGAGCGAGGCGATCGAGCTGTGCCGGCCGCTCGTCGGCACGCTCGCCTACGCCGAGGACCCCTGCGGAGCCGAGGACGGCTACTCCGGACGGGAGATCCTCGCCGAGTTCCGCCGCGCCACCGGCCTTCCCACCGCGACCAACATGATCGCCACCGACTGGCGTCAGATGACCCACGCCCTGACCCTCCAGTCGGTCTCCATCCCGCTGGCCGACCCACACTTCTGGACCATGCAGGGCTCTGTCCGGGTGGCGCAGCTGTGCAACGCGATGGGACTGACCTGGGGCTGCCACTCCAACAACCACTTCGACATCTCCCTGGCCATGGTGACCCACTGCGGCGCCGCGGCCCCCGGCGAGTACAACGCCCTGGACACCCACTGGATTTGGCAGGAAGGGCTGGAACGCCTCACCACCGCCCCACCGCTCATCACCGGTGGCGAGATCGCGGTCCCGGACGCGCCGGGGCTGGGCGTCCAGCTCGACATGGACCGGCTTCTCGCGGCCCACGAGCTCTACCAGGAAAAGGGGTTGGGGGCCCGGGACGACGCCCTCACGATGCAATACCTCATTCCTGACTGGAAGTTCGACAGTAGGCGCCCCTGCCTGGTTCGGTAGGCGGTCCTTCCGATGCGAGTTCCTTGGCCCGCATGCGTTGAATCCGTCGGCTCCCGGCATGAACGAGCACCATCCCGGCCGCGAAGAATGACTCGTGCGCCATGGTCGAACCCACCGAGACCGGCCGCGCCGCCCTGGCCGCCCAACGATCCACACCCACACCCTCAGCCACTAGGGACTGTCCGGCCGATCTTGGCTGACGGTCGCCAGCAAGTGGGCGACCAGGGGATTGTGGTCGTTCTTGCGCCAGGCGACGGCTACTCGTGTGCGGGCGGTGTGGGGTTCGATCCTGCGGAAGGCGACGCCTTTGAGGCGGATGCGTCGGATGCTCGCCGGAGCCAGGGAGACGCCCAGACCTGTTTCCACGAGGGCGCACACGGTTTGCCACTCCACCGCGTGCTGGACTATCTGTGGTGCGAACCCTGCTGCGGTGCACAGGCCGATGATCTGATCGTGCAGTGTCGGGCCGGCAGTGCGGGGCAGCAGCACGAAGGGTGAGTCCGCCAACTGTGCAAGATGTACGGTCCGTTGGGCGGCCGAAGGATGGGTGGACGGCAGCACGGCCACGAAAGGCTCGCTGAGCACCGTCCTGAAGCCGAGCTCTGTCTCGTCGGCGGGCGGTTCACGCAGCAGACCGATGTCGATGGACTTGTCGTGCAGGGCAGCGATCTGCGGAGCGCTGGTCATCTCGCGGATGTCCAGGTGCACGCCGGGAAACTGGTGGCGGAAGGTGCGCAGCATGCCGGGTAGGACCGTCAGGGCGAGGGAGGCGGCGAAGCCGATCCGTAGGCGGCCGGCCTGGCCACTGCCGACGGCCCGGGCTGTGACCAGGCCGGCCGCGAGATCGGTGAGCACCCGCCGGGCGACGGGCAGTAGTTCGCTGCCGGCCGGGGTCAGGGCGACATGCCCTGGGGCGCGAGTGAACAGCGCGTGGCCGACCTTGTCCTCCAGGCGGCGGATCTGCTGGCTCAGCGGCGGCTGGGCGATACCCAGGCGGGCGGCCGCGTGTCCGAAGTGGAGTTCCTCTGCGAGCACGACGAAGGCGTGCAGCTGCGGTAGGGGGAGTTCGGGGCGCTCCATACGCTCAGAGATATCAGATCATGCGTGTGGCCGTATTAGACGTATCAGTGCTGGTCTTTTAGCGTTCGGCGCATGACAGAGCGACGCGCGATCCTCAGCGGCTCGGCCTTTGAGGAGCGGATCGGCTATGCCCGTGCTGTGGTCGACGGCGACTGGGTGCACGTGTCCGGGACGACCGGATTCGACTACGCCACCATGACGATCTCCGACGACGTGGTGGAGCAGGCCGAGCAGTGCCTGCGCAACATCGAGGCCGCACTGGCCGAGGCGGGGTGCACCTTCGCCGACGTGGTGCGCGTGCGCTACCTCCTGCCCGACCGTGCGGACTTCGAACTCTGCTGGCCGGCCCTGCGCCGCTGTTTCGGCGACGTTCAGCCCGCCGCCACGATGCTCATGTGCGGTCTCGCTGACCCGCGGATGAAGATCGAGATAGAGGTGTACGCGCGGCGACACATCCCGTCTCGCGGTGGCGCCATGAGCGATCATCCGCAAGCGCCTGTCGTGCCCGTCCAGGCCCATGAACCCCCTTACTACGCGGCCGTCTTCACCACGATGCGAACCCAGGACCAGAGCGACTACAGCGAGACCAGCGCACACTTGGAAGACCTGGTGAAGGACATCCCGGGGTACCTGGGGATGGACCACGCGCAGACTCCTGGCGGGTTGGGTATCACCGTCAGCTACTTCCGCGACGCCGACGCCCTCACGCAGTGGCGGAACAACGCCGAGCACCGCGCGGGGCAAGAGCGCGGACGAGCCCAGTGGTACCAGACCTACACGCTGCATGTCGCGAAAGTCGAACGAAGCCACGGCTTCGTGCGCGCAGATGTCCAGCAGAGCCCGACAGCAGGCTGACCAGCGACTGGAAATCGTCCGCTCTGCGAATGGCCCTGGCTCGTTGAGGGTTGGCGCTCTACGTCGCCGCCGAGTCGGCGGCCTGCGCCGACCTGTTCAAATCGTGCGGTACAGGTGCTGTCTCTATGGAGGGCTCCGGTATCTCCGGCCGGGCGTGCCAACGGTTGGCCAGGGTCCAAGTGGTGGCGGCGAACGCGCTCACCGTGAGAACGGTCAGCATCAGTGTCGTGTGGGACCCGGCGCTGTCGGCGGCCCGGGCGACGGGGTTGGGCAGGCCGAGGCGGTCGGCCAGCCAGCCGACGGCCGCCGTGCCGGTGAGCACCGCGCCGGTCAGCCTCGACCTGGGCTGCACGCGCAGACGGGCGAGGACCAGCGGCGAGGGCTGGGCGAGGCAGACCAGCAGGAGCTGGACCAGTTCGATGCCGAGGTTGAAGCCGAAGAGGCTGGTCACGAGCTGTCCGGTGGACAGGTGCATCTCAGCCAGCACGAAGGAGAACGCCATGCCGTGGCCGAGCCCGAAGACCCCGGCCACCAGCGCCTCCTTGCCCGGGAACAGCGGCCGGACAGCGTGGATCGCGCCGACGAGGATGCTTGCGGCGATGAACGCCTCGACCGGCCATCCGGGGATGTCCAGACGGCCGAGCGCGGTGGCGGCCAGCGCGACGGAGTGTCCGGCGGTGAAGGCGAGCGTGATGCGGCCGATCCGGGGGCCGTCCGGGTGGATCGTGCGCTCGGCGCCTGGGCGGTCGCCTCTCTCCCGGACACCGCTGCCCCCTGTAAATACCGGCCACGGTGTGGTGTGCCGCGATGCTCGACCTGACGACCGTGCATCCGTCCGTCGTCTGGGATCCCGCTGCACGGGGTACCGGGGAGCAATGGCCAGATCTACCGACCTGAATTCCGCCGGTTCTCCTCCGGGTGAGGCGGCCCCGCTCAAGAAGGCGCTGACGACCCCGCTGCTGTACTTCTTCATCCTCGGCGACGTGCTGGGGGCGGGGGTGTACGTCCTCGTGGGTCAGATCGCGGCGGAATCGGGCGGCGCGGTGTGGGTGCCGCTCCTGCTCGCCCTGGTGCTGTCGCTCCTGACCGCCGCCTCCTACGCCGAGCTCGCCACCAAGTACCCGAGGGCAGGCGGCGCCTCCCACTACGCGACCCTCGCCTACGGACCCTTCGCCGGCTTCGTGGCGGGCTTCTGCATGCTCGCCGCGGGCATCGTGTCCGTCGCCGCGCTGGCCCGCGGCTTCGCGGGCGACTATCTGACGAGCTTCGTCACCCTGCCCGTCGCGGCCGTGGCGACCGTGTTCCTCTGCGCCCTGGCCCTGCTGAACGCGCGGGGCATCAGCGAATCCACCCGGGCCAACGCGATCGCCACCGTCATCGAGGTGGGCGGCCTCCTGCTGGTGATCGGCCTGGGTGCGTGGTTGCTGCTGCGGGGCGACGGCGACCCCGGCCGGCTCACCCGCCTCGGCACCGCCGACACCGGGGCCGCCGCGGGTGCGCTGAGCGGAACGGTTCTGGCGTACTACTCGTTCGTCGGCTTCGAGACCTCCGTCAACGTGGCCGAGGAGACGCGCGATCCCCGCCGCTCGTATCCGCGCGCCCTCTTCGGCGCCCTGGCGACGGCGGGCGCCGTGTACGTCCTCGTCGGGATCGTCGCCTCGGCCGCGGTCCCCACCGCCACGCTGGCCGCTTCCAGCGGTCCCTTGCTCGAGGTGGTGAAGGAGGCGGGCGGAGTGCCGCAGAAGCTGTTCAGCGCGATCGCCCTCGTCGCCGTGGCCAACGGCGCCCTGCTCACCGGGATCATGAGTTCTCGCCTGGCCTACGGCATGGCGCGCGACGGACTGCTCCCCAGGTTCTTGACCCGCGTGCTTCCCGGACGCCGTACTCCGTGGGCGTCCATCGCCGCGACCACCGCCCTGTCCTTCACGCTGGCCCTGACGGGCGACGTGGCCACCCTTGCCTCCACCCTCGTCCTGCTCCTGCTCGTGGTGTTCTTCCTGGTGAACACAGCGGTGCTCGTCCAGCGCCGCGACCCCGCCGCACGACCCCACTTCAGGGGGTGGACCGCCGTCCCGGTCCTGGGGGCACTGTCCTGCGTGGTGCTGGCCACCCAGATCGAGGGCGAGGTGTGGGCCCGCGGGCTCCTCGTCATCGCGGTCGGCGCGCTCCTGGGGGCCGTCACCGCCGTCCGACTCCGCCGAAACACCGGGAACGAGTCCTGACCACCGCCTTCTCGCGGACGGCGGCGCAGCCCTCCCCCTCCCTGCTCGCCCTTGCCGTGCGGGCCAACCCCGCAGGCGTCGCCCCCGCGGTCCTCGCCGGCCTCCAGGCGCTGGCAGACCGGACCCGGGCGAGCGCGGCCGACGGCACCTACGCGCCGGACCTTCTCCGCACTGACCAATTCCAGACGGCCAACTGCTGGGGGCGGGAACCGACCCAAATTGACTTGTCCCATCAAACCGACGCGCCCTAGGGTGAGATCACTTCGACGAGACGTTCCCCAGAAGCACGCCGCAGAGCGGGAGCGTCCCACCTCGCTGAGGTGCCGGAGGGGCGGCAGCAGCTTTGTCGACCCTTCCCTTCGGAGGACTCCTTCATGAACGTCGGTATCGGTCTGCCCATTGGCGACCCTGCCACCTTGCTCACCTGGGCCCAGCGCGCCGACGCCGGGCCCTTCAGCACGCTCGGCCTGCTCGACCGGCTCGTCTACCACAACCCCGAACCCCTGGTCGCGCTCGCCATCCTCGCGGGCGCCACCTCCCGCATCCGCGTCCAGACCGAGGTGCTGCTCGCCCCGCTGCGCGACACCGCCCTCCTCGCCAAGCAGGCCGCCACCTTGGATCGGATGACCGGTGGTCGCCTGGTCCTCGGCCTGGGGATCGGCGGCCGGGAGGACGACCACCAGGTCACGGGCATCGACAAACGCACCCGAGGCCGACGCCTCGACGAGCAGATGGCGGTAATGCGCCGCCTGTGGTCCGGCGAGCCGTACGGTGACGGCATCGGCCCCATCGGTCCTGCGCCCGCCCGGCTCGGCGGCCCCGAGGTGCTCTTCGGAGGCTTCCAGCCGGCTGCGATCGAACGCGTCGCGCGCTGGGGTGACGGCTTCCTCGCCGCCGCGGCGCTCTCCTGGGCAGGCGGCCTGTTCGACACCGCCCGCAAGTTCTGGAAGGAGTACGACCGCGACGGCGAACCGCGCATCGTCGCGCAGGTCAACGTTGCGCTCGGCCCTGAAGACGTGGTCCACGACGCCCAGGCCAACATGCACGCGTACTACACCTTCACCGGCATGGCCGACCGGATGGTGGCCGGAATGCTCACCACGCCGACTGAGATCCGCGATGCGATCACCGGCTTCGCCGACCTCGGCGCCGACGAGGTCATGCTCTACTGCTACGGCCTCGACGCGAACCAGGTAGACCGCCTCGCCGATGTTCTATAACGGTGGCCTGACCCACAGGTCTTCCCGCAGACCGCACTGCTGGTCTCCACTTCTCCTGATCACCCTGCTGTGACCTGTGGATTCTGTGGATTCTGATGAGGAAACACAGGTAGCCCGACGGAGACCGGGCCGCCCGGGCAAAGCGACGGGCCTGCTCGCGCTTGCCTCTCAGGAAGGCGAGGGTGAGGTCGAGTCCATCGATCTCACCCCGCCAGTCCTCGGCGACAGCGCGTTCGCGGCGGGCGAGAGGTCCTCATGCTCTTGATCAGCCCCCGCTGAGTAGAGCCGCCGGACCGGTCGGCGCGCGTGGGCCAACCTCCCCGCCCACATCGTGAGCGAGAGATCCGCAAGATGCACACAGAGGACTGCGCGGCGCCCGCACCGGTGAGGTACCGCTCGACCGCCGTCGTGGGGCTTGCTCGGCGATACCCGAGCGCGACAGACCGCGCGATGAAGGGGCCGCAGCTCGCTGGTTCAGCCCGCTCCGCCATGCATGCCGCGAGCGGCGTCCGACATTTGCGATTGCGGCGCCGCGACGCCGCAGTTCAAACATCGATATTCGGCCATTACAGCCCGGGGGCGGCCGATTTTAACGGTGACCCATAAGGTCGCCGAATATGCGACATGTCTACTAAATTCCATAGAATTCCAGTGTCCGAATTCTGGAATGTAATTGCGGGTCCACTTGCAGGTCATGCATGATCCACATCGCCGGGAGCAGGGAAGACGCTCCTCGCCGGGCGTCATCACGTCCGCGTGCTTCGTAAAAGAAAGGTCATGCGTGCTGCCTGAATCTTCATTGGCGGCAGGATCCCGGGATAAAGTCGCCGAGACTTTGCTCAACGCCTTCGCAATCCGCGGGTATTCACACTTCACCGGTGTACCGTGTTCCCTGCTCAAGGGGCTTTTCCGGTTGCTCGAGCACCCCGACTGTCCGGCGACGTACATACCCGCGCCGCGTGAGGACAGCGCCCTAGGTGTGGCTTCCGGTCTCGCCGTGGCAGGGGCCAAGCCCGTGGTTCTCATGCAGAACTCCGGTCTCGGCTACTCGCTCAACGTCCTCACCTCGTTCAACCTCATCTACGACGTCCATCTGCCGCTCGTCGTCAGCTGGCGGGGTCATGACGGCACGGACGCGGTCGAGCACGACGTCATCGGGCGCGAACTCACCCGACTGCTCGACGTCTTCGGCCTTCCGTGGACCGTGCTGGACAACGAGCGCCCCGAGGACTCCGTCGAGGCGTTCCTCAAGCAGTACGACTCCGGTCGGAGCACCGCCGTACTGATCGTCCGGGAAGGGATCTGAGCGTTGCTGGACATTCGTGACGCCCTGGGCGCACTGCTGGAACGGGAATCCACCGCCCTGACGGTGAGCACGTGCGGCTACATCACGCGCGACGTGTACAACATCGCCGATCGCCCGAACCACTTCTACCTGGTGGGCTCGATGGGCATGGCCGCGCCGATCGGGCTCGGTATCGCACTGGCCCATCCGGACCGCCGGGTGCTGGTGCTGGACGGCGACGGCTCGTTCGCCATGAATCCGGGCTGCCTCCCGATGATCGCCGAGCACCGGCCGAACCTGGTCCATGTCGTGCTCGACAACGGCGCCCACGAGAGCACCGGCGGGCAGCGCACCGCCGCCCTCGGCGACCCGGCGGCCATGGCCCTCGCGGCCGGTTACGCCGCCGCCCACACCGTGGACGACCTCGACCAGCTGGCCGCCCTGGACCTGACCGGCACGCCCACGCTGGTGCGGGTCCGCTGCAAGCCCCGCAGTCACCCTGCCGGCAAGCGTGTGCAGCAGACCCCACAGCAGCTAGTGAAACGTTTCCGCAACCAGTTGGGCACCCCGGCCGCACATCTGGAAGGAGCCGTGTGAAGCCCACCCTGCTCGACTGCACCCTGCGCGACGGCGGGAACCAGAACGACTGGCAGTTCACCCCCACCGACGTGCGCACCATCGTGAGCACCCTGGACGCCGCCCGCATCGATGTCATCGAGGTCGGCTACCGCGGCGGCTCCGGCAGCAGGGCCAGCGCGACCGCGGGACCCTCGGCGCACTGCACGCCCGAGTATCTCGCGGCGCTGCCGCCCGTCTCGCACGCCGAACTGGCCGTGATGGTCGTCCCCACCGTGTGCCCGGTACGGGCCATGGACGACCTGCCGGACAGCCCGGTGTCCATGGTGCGTATCGCCGCCTACCCGTGGAACATCGGCGGGATGCCGGAGTACGTCCGGGCCGTGCGGGCGCTCGGACTCAAGGTCGGCGTCAACCTGATGGCCGTCAGCTACACCACCCAGGAGCAGCTCGCCGAGGTCGCCGCGGTCGTGGCGTCGGAGCTGCCAGACGTCTTCTACATCGCCGACTCCTTCGGCGCACTCACCCCGGACGACGTCCGCCGCCGCTTCGAGCTGCTGACCGAGCGGCTGCCGACTCCGCTCGGCATCCACGCCCACAACAACCTGGGCCTCGCCGCGGCCAACGCGGTCGCCGGCCTGGACGCGGGCGTGAGCTGGCTGGACGCCTCGCTGTGCGCCATGGCCCGCGGCGCCGGGAACCTCGCCACCGAGCAGGCGGCCGCGTTCCTCACCGCGTGGCCCAAGTACGACACCCACGCCGATCTGCCCCTGGTCGCCGAGGCCGCCGAGTACGTGGCCGAGCAGGTGCTGCCGCGCCCGATGACAGTGCGCCGGGCCGAGATCGCGGCCGGGATCAACGATCACCACTTCTACTTCCAGGACCGCATCGAGAAGATCAGCGCCCGCCACGGGCTCGACCCGTGGGAGGTCGGGCGGCGGATCGGCGCGGCACAGCCGCGCAAGGTCCTCGACGAGATCGTCGAGGACGTGTGCCGAGAGCTGGCCGCAGCGGCCACGACCACCAACGGAGGGGACGCATGACCCAGAGCCGACCGCCCCGGCAGGACCAGCACGACCGGACACCGAGTGCGGCACAAAGGCTGCGCACGGCACTGACCGCCCCGCCCCTCACCCGCGCCATGGGCTCGCACAGCCCGCTCAGCGCGCGACTCGCCGAAGAGGCCGGCTTCGACGTCATCTGGTCCAGCGGACTGGAGATCTCCGCCACGGCCGGCGTACCCGACGCCAACATCCTCAGCATGGGCGAGTGCCTCGACTCGGCCGCGGGCCTCGCCTCCGCCGTGGACCTCCCCGTCCTCGCGGACTGCGACTCCGGGTTCGGGAACGTCAACAACGTCATCCACATGGTGCGCTCCTACGAGGCGCGCGGCGTGGCCGGCGTATGCATCGAGGACAAGCAGTTCCCCAAGCTCAACAGCTTCATCGAGGGCAACCAGGACCTCGCCCCGCTGGACGACTTCGCGGGCAAGATCCGCGCCGCCACGGAGACCCGTACCGACATGGTCGTCGTCGCCCGCCTGGAGGCGCTGATCTCCGGCCAGGGCATGGCCGAGGCGCTGCGCCGGGCCGACGTCTACGAACGGGCCGGGGCGGACGCCCTGCTCATCCACTCCAAGCGCAAGGACCCCGAGGAGGTCTTCGCCTTCCGCGAGGCCTACCGCGGCGACCTCCCGGTGATCGTCGTACCGACCACCTACAACCAGGTCACCGTGGAGGAGCTGGAGCAGCGCGGCTTCGCCATGGCGATCTACGCCAACCAGGCGCTGCGCAGCTCGATCCGAGCCATGCGGGAGACCCTCACCAAGATCATGAGGGACGGCACCACTCTGAACGTGGAGTCCGAACTCGCCCCGCTCAAGGAGATCTTCGACCTGCAGCGCATGCCCCAGATGCTGGAACAGCAGGAACGCTACGAGTCCCTGGGACGCGAACTCGCGGAGGCCGCACAGTGACCAGCCCGACCGATTTCACCGCCCTGCGGCTGGACTTCCACGGCACCCACCTCGACCTTGAGGTGGCGCCCGGCGCCGACATCGACGACGCGCTCGCCTTCCTCGCCACGCATCTGATCGCCGAGGAGGCCAAGCCCGGCGAGAGCGACCGCGAGCCGGTCGCGACCCTGCGTGTCCATGCCCCGGACCCCGAGCGGCTCGCACCCCCGGCCGGGGCCGTGTCGGAGGACATCTACCTCCGCAAGAGCGCCAGCGAGTTCTTCACCGTGCCGGCCCGGCGGGCCGTCGTGGACGGACGCGAGTTCCTGGAGTGCACCAAGACGGGCAGCCGCTTCGTCTTCGACCGCGCCGCCCGAACCGTCGACGTGACCCTGGGCGCCGGCGGGCACATGGACCTCGTCGAGCTGGTGCGCGACCTGGTACTGAAGCACCAGGAGAACACCGGCGCCGCGGTACTGCACGCCACCGCCGCCTACCGCGACGGCGAGGTCGTCCTGGTCACCGGGGCGAAGGGGGCCGGCAAGAGCACGGTGCTGCTGGAACTGGTAGAGCACTTCGGCTACCAGGTGCTCAGCGGCGACAAGACCGTGCTGCACGAGCTGCCGGACGGCTCGGTCGTCGCGGCCGGCTGGCCCGACTACCCGCACCTGGGGTACGGCACCGTCGCCAAGTACCCGGGGCTGAAGGAGATCGCCGGCATCGGGGACGACTACGTGCCCGCCGAGGGCCACGCGTTCTCGCCGGTGGGGAAGTTCGCGGTGGACCCGCTGCCGTTCCGGGACCGTTTCCCGAGCGCCCCGGTCGGGGTGCGGGTGCCTGTCGCGGCGATCCTGCACCCGTCGATCGGCCCCGGCGAGCACACCGTCGTCGAGCCGCTGACCGGCAGCCGCCAGGAGCACGCCGAGGTGCTGCGCGCCAACGTGGAGTCGGCGTTCGACGGCGCCAACGCCGGATGGCACCACTACCTCGACGACAACCGCGCCGCCCACACCGCGCAGCTCACCCGTATCACCGACGCCCTGTCCCAGGTACCCGCCTGGACGCTCACCGGGCCGGGCGACCTGACGGCCGAGAACACACCACCGCTGATCGGCGGGCCCGCCGAGGTGGCCCGGTGATCGAACTGACGGTGGAGAGCACCGGCCTCAACTCCCACTACGACCTCACCGACCAGATCGCCGCGACCCTCCAGGGACACGGCACGGGCGACGGGCTCGCCGGGGTGTTCGCACACGGCAGCACCATCGGCCTCACCGTGATGCGCTACGAGCCGGGCGCGGTGCAGGACCTGCTGCGAACCCTGGAGCGGATCGCCCCGGAGTCCCCCGCGGACGGCAGCCGTTATCTGCACGAGCTGACCACCGCCGACCCCAACGGCTTCTCGCACCTGAAGTCCTCGCTGCTCGGCACCAGTCTGCTCGTCCCCTTCCGGGACGGTCGCCTCGCCATGTCGCCGAGCCACCGCGTGGTGCTCTTCGACTTCGACCTGAAGCCCGCCACCCGCCGCGTCTTCGTCGACGCGCCCCGGCCGGCGACCACCACCCCCCACCCGACCGAGGTTGAGGAGAACAGCCGATGAAGCTGCGGCTGGCCACCCCCGGACCCACCGAAGTGCCGCAGCGTCTGCTGCTGGCCGGGGCCCGCGAGATCATCCACCACCGCTCCACCGAGATGGAGCAGCTGATCCACGAGATCAGCGGCGGCCTGCCGCCACTGTTCGGCACCACCGCCCCGGTGTACACCATCGCCTCCTCCGGAACCGGCGCGATGGAGGCCGCGGTCGCCAACTGCTTCTCGGCCGGCGACGAGGTCCTGGTCGTCTCCAACGGCTACTTCGGCGAACGCTTCCAGGCGATCTGCAAGGCCTACGGGCTCGTCGTGCACGTCGTCGAGAGCGACTGGGGTACCAGCGCCGACCCCGAGCGGGTGGCCGCCGCATACCGCGAACACCCGGAGATCAAGGGCGCGTTCGTCGTCTACAGCGAGACCTCCACCGGTGCGCTCAACGACGTCGAGGCGATCGGGCGCATCTTCCGCGACACCGACGTGATCGTGGTCGTCGACGCCATCAGCGGCCTGTTGGTGCACCCGCTGGAGATGGACGCCTGGGGCCTGGACGTGGTCCTCGCCGCCTCCCACAAGGGCTTCATGCTCCCGCCCGGCCTCGCATTCGTCGCCCTGTCCGCCAAGGCGTGGACGGCCGTGGAACGGTCGAGCGGCCCGAACTACTACTGGTCGTTCGAACGGCTGCGGCACTTCTACCCGATGTCGTCCTCGTCACCTGCGGTGTCCCTGCTGCTCGCCCTGCACGAGTCGCTGAAGATGCTGGACGAGGAAGGCCTGGAGGCCTTCCGCAGGCGCCACGCCGTCCTGGGCAAGGCAGCCGAACGCGGCCTGCTGAAGCTCGGGTTCAGCACCTTCGTGCAGGCCCCGCACCGGCGCAGCCACGTCATCACCTCGGCCCTCGCACCCGAAGGCATCGACACCGGGCAGCTGCTGAAGACGCTGTCCACGTCCTACGGCCTGACGATGACCGGCGGCCAGGCGCACCTGAAGGGCAAGCTGATCCGGGTCGGTCACGTGGGCGCGGCCGACGCCCTCGACCTGAGCGGCATCTTCGGCGCCCTGGAAATGGCCCTGCTCGACCTGGGCCACACGTTCACGCCGGGCTCCGGCGTGGGCGAAGTCATCCGTACGTTCCACGAGGAGAGCCGCTGATGCTCGTCCTGTTCCAGCGCGAGACCTGCCCGGACTGCAAGCCGGTGCGCGAGCTGCTCACCAAGCTCCAGGTGTCCTACATCAACATCAACGTGCCCAAGCCCCGCGAGGAGCGGCACGAGCTGATCCGCACCACGGGCAGCAAGTTCATCCCGGCCCTGGTGGACGGCGCCACGATCATCCCCGGCAAGCTGCGGGAGAACGCCGACATCATCGCGTACCTCAAGGAGCGCTTCGGCGACCCGGAGGCGGTGGCGCCCCAGGCGGCCGGGGCGGTGGCGGACCAGCCGGAGCCCGTGGCATGACCTTCGGGCAGCAGGTGCCCGCGACACCGCGTATCGCGGTGCTCGCGGGCACCCCCCAACTGGTGCGCACGGCCCGCGCCCTGGGGGTCGAGACGGTCTTCGTGCACGACGCGGCGCAGCCGGCGCCACCGGTGGCCGCGGAGGCCGACGCGGTCCTCGCCGTGGACCTGGCGGACACCGACGCGCTGCACGCGGCCCTGGCGCCGCTGCATGCCGCGCACCCCTTCGCACGGGTGCTGTCGCTCACCGAGCGCGGCCTGCTGCCCACCGCCGCGGTCGCCGAGCGGCTCGGTCTGCCCGGCAACTCGCTGCACACCGTGGGCCTGTTGCAGGACAAGCGGCGCATGCGGGAGCTCCTCAACGCCCGCGGTGTCGGCCCGGTCCACACCTCCGCCCCGGGCAGCGCGGCCGAGCTCGCCGCGTTCTGCCGCA
This sequence comes from Streptomyces sp. NPDC034103, assembly GCF_055575395.1. Classification (NCBI taxonomy): domain Bacteria; kingdom Bacillati; phylum Actinomycetota; class Actinomycetes; order Kitasatosporales; family Streptomycetaceae; genus Streptomyces; species Streptomyces sp. NPDC034103. The sequence goes on from NZ_JBVISS010000021.1 coordinate 118,531, forward strand.
CGACGGGCGGGCCGGTCATCCTCAAACCCGCGGCCGGCACCAGCAGTCAGGCCGTCTTCCGGGTGGAAGGACCGCAGGCCGCCGAGGACGTGTGGCGGGCCTTCCAGGCCGCGGGCGGCACCCGGCCGGTCGCCGAGGAGTACCTCGACGGACCCGAGATCAGCGTGGAGAGCTTCTCCTACGACGGCAAGCACACCGTGTTCGCCGTCACGGACAAACTGGTGGGTCCCGCGTTCGTGGAGACCGGGCACACCCAGCCCAGCGCCCTGCCCGCCCCCGTCCTGGCGGAGGTCGGCGCCCTCGTCCAGGACTTCCTGGACGCCGTGGGCCTGGCAGAGGGGCCCGCCCACACCGAGGTGAAGGTCACCGGCAAGGGCCCGCGGATCCTCGAGTCGCACAACCGCATCGGCGGCGACAAGATCCGTGAACTGCTGCGCCGGGCCTACGGGTTGGACGTGGTCAGCCTCACCGTGGGCTGCCCGCTCGGACTGCTGGCGCCACCCGCCGACCCGCCCGTCGCCCGACGGGGAGCAGCCATCCGCTTCCTCGCTCCCCCGCCCGGCACGGTCCGGAACATCACCCTGCCCGACACCGAAGGCACCACCGCCGAGATCCACCTCGACGTCACGACCGGCGACCGGGTCCGCCCGGTGCGCAGCTCCCAGGACCGGGCCGGGTACGTCATCGCCGACGGCACGGACGCGGCCGACGCCGCGCGAATCTGTGAGGACCTGGCGGACCGGATCCTGATCGAAACGGGTGAGTGAGAACGGTGCGCCATGCCGTCGTGACCGACATCCACGGGGACACCGCCCGGCTGCGGGCCGTCCTGAGGGGGATCCGCGAGCAAGGGGTGGACCGGGTGGTCTGCCTCGGTGACGTCTTCGAGTGCCGGATCGGGAAACGGGAGGCCGCCGGGTACCAGTACGGCGGCCGGCTCGCGGACGTCTTCGACGCGGACCCCGAACTCGCCGCCCTCCTCGACGGGGTCGAGCTGGTGCGCGGCAACCAGGAGGAGCGGATCCGCACCCTGGTGCCCGACCCCGAGCTGCCCGACTGGACCCGCGCCCTGCTCGACGCCCCGCTGGAACACCGCACCGACTTCGCCCTGTACTGCCACGGCCATCCGCTGCCCTGGCGCGAGACGGAGCCGGGGCTGTGGTGCCCGGCGGACGCGGACTTCCCCGGCCGGGCACTGGTGCACGGCCACCACCACCGCAGCGCACTGCACCGGCTCTGGCCGGAGGGTCCCGGCCGTCCGGTGCGGGTGGAGCGGCTGCCCGTACGGTTCGGGGAGCCCTTCCCGCTCGCGCCGGACGGCCGCTACGTCGTCAACGTCGGCTCCGTCACCGCCTGCGCCCCGGACCGCGGCCCCTCCCCCGCCTGGGCGGTCGTCGACGAGGCCGCCGCCACCGTCACCCACCACCACACCGCCCCGCCACCCACGGCTCTCTGACCGACGCCCCGCGCGCCACGGATCCCTGACCCACAGCCCCCGGCCCACGGCCCCGCACCCCACGGAGAAGAAGTGACCCGGCAGGTACTCCTGCTCAACTCGGACAAGCCCGAGGTCCTCCAGGCTCTGGCCCGCCGCCCCGACGTGGCGGTCCGCGTCATCACCCGCAAGGCCTACGCCGACCTGTACCGGGGCCACGAGGTGGCGTACGTCGACAGCTTCGCCGACCTGACGCAGGTGGAGCAGGCGGCGTACGAACTGGCCGCGCACGGCCCCGTCGACCATGTCGTCGCGGCCACGGAGAAGAGCGTGCCGGCCGCCGGCCTGGTCCGCATGCTGCTCGGGGTGCCCGGTCCCGGATTCGACCAGTCCCTGGCGGGCGCCCACAAGCGGGCCATGAAGGACACGCTGCGCGCCGCCGGTCTCCCGGTGACGGACTACACGCAGGCCGCCACGGTCGACGACGTACCCCGCGCGGCTCAGCGGGTCGGCTGGCCCGTCATGATCAAGCCGGTGTTCGGCGCCGGGTCCAAGAGCACCTACCGCGTCGACTCCCCCGAGGAGTTCGCCGCGCGGCACAGCGGCGGCGAGTTCGCCGACCTCGCGGAGAAGCGGCTGCCCATCCAGGTGGAGTGCCTGGTGCGGTTCACCCACGAGTACCACTGCGACGGCGTCGTCCACGACGGAGAGGTGGTCCGCGCGGCCGTCTCCCGCTATTTCCTCCCGCCGCTGCACACCTCACCAAGCCTGAACAGCGGGTACGTGGCCGACCAGACGGACCCGTTCTCCCGCGCGGTTCTCGAACTGCACCACCACGTGGTCGCCGCGCTCGGCCTGCCCGCCGGGGTCACCCACCTGGAGGTGTTCCGTACCGAGGCGGGCCCGGTCGTCGGCGAAGTGGCCGTCCGGCCGGGCGGCATGGGAATCTCCCGGATGTGGTGGCACGCCTTCGGGGTCGACCTGTGGGAGGAGTTCGTCCGCGTCTCCACCGGCGAACAGCCCGGTCGGCCCGACCACGCACCGCGCCCCGAAACGGTCGGCCGCACCCGGCTGCCGGCCCTGCCCGGCCTGCGGGAGCGCGTGCTCGCCGTACCCGGTGTGCTGGAGGCGCTGACACCCGAGCAGTGCGCGAGCCCCGGGCACCTGGAGGCCTACTTCGTGGCCCCGGACCAGACGGCCGCCGAGGCGTTCATCACGGCGCTGCACACGATGGCGGAGCCCGCGGCATGACCACCGCGTACAAAGACCGACCGGCCCGTGCCGTCCTCGACGCCGCTCTCCCCGCCCCCGGCGCACCCCGGCTGCTCGCCGTCTCCTGGCTGGTCAAGACGATCGGCAGCGGCCTCTACCTGACCACCAGCACCCTGTTCTTCACCCGGGTCGTCGGACTGCCCGTGCACCAGGTGGCCTCCGGCCTCACCGTCGCCGGGATCGCGGCGCTGGCCGGTGCCGTGCCGCTCGGCACGCTGACGGACCGGTTCGGCCCCCGGCGGACGTACACCGTCCTGCTCGGCGTGCAGTTCGCCACCATGGCAGCGCTGGCCCTCGCCCGCACCTTCCCGGTGTTCCTGGCGCTCATCCTGGTCTTCCTGCTGGCCGAACAGGGAAGCACCGCGGCCCGCGGCGCGCTGGTCGCCACGGTCGGAGAGGGCGCCGAGCGCGTGCGGCTGCGTGCCTATCTGCGCGTGGTCACCAACATCGGCATCACGGTCGGCGCGGCGGCCTCGGCGCTGGTCATCCAGGCCGACACCGAGGCCGGGTACATGGCCCTGCTGTGGTGCACGGCGCTGACCTACCCCGGGGCGGCGGTGCCGCTGTGGTGGCTGCGGGCGGGCGAGACCCGACCGGCCGGGAAGTCCGAACGTACGGGGTCCGGCTGGCAGGTCCTGCGCGACCGCCGGTACGCCGCCGTCACCCTGATCTGCGGTGTGCTGTCCCTTCAGGCGCAGGTGCTGTCGTTCGCGGTACCGCTGTGGGTGCTCCAGCACACCGAGGCTCCCCCAGTCCTGGTGTCGGGCATCGTCGCCGTCAACACGGTGCTGGTGATCTGTCTGCAGATACGGTTCAGCCGCGGTGCCGAGGACGACGGCCGGGCCGCCCGGATGTGCCGCAACTCGGGGATAGCCCTGTTCACCGCGTGCGCGCTGGTGGCGTTCACCGGCGGGCTGGGCGGCTGGTCGGCCACGGTCCTGCTGCTGCTGTTCGCGGCCGCCCTCACCTTCGGCGAACTGTGGCTGTCAGCAGGCTCGTTCGGGTTGAGCTTCTCCCTCGCCCCGGAGGGCAGGCACGGCCAGTACCAGGGCTTCTTCTCCCTGGGCCGCGGCGCCGCGACCGCGGTGGCTCCGGCGCTGATAGCGGTGCTCTGCCTCGGCGACCACCCGCGAGAGGGGTGGCTTGTGCTGGGCACCTTGTTCATCGTGGCGGGAGCAGCGGCTCCGCTGGCACTACGGGTGCGAGGGACGGAGGCACTCGGGCCCTCCCGGTCAACTGCCACGGAGTGAACGGGGCGCGGGCCGCTCGACGACGGTACCCGCATGGCGGCCCGACTCACTATGTTGACGCGGGGACCGACACGCGCCGGATTCCCTACGACGAGGAGATCCTGAGGCTGACGCGTGCGCAACTGAGTCCTGGTCGGCGCAATGGCACGGCGACGACGTCACACACACCGTGGTGCGGGCGAGCGTGACGCCGAACTTACGAGATCCGTGAACAGCGTGCCGGTCTGGAGCCTCCCCCTCTGCGAGCGGACGCGTGCGGACGCGCCTGGTAGCCGGGTGCCGTGTCTCCGCTGCTCGGCGGGATTGCTATACGTGCCAGGCCGATGTCAACGATAGTTTTCAGTGGCTGAACGATCGTTGTGCCGCTGGATGATTCGTGCGTTTTCGCCGGGTGCGGAGCCCGTGTCGACCCTGTCCCCCGACGCCAACCAGGACGGCGGCCGTAGTGGGCAGACCGGCCGGACACGCACCGACGTGGACGACCTCGACATCATCGCCCACGCCTTCCAACGACCCCGCGCCGTCGAGGCCACCCGGGCAGCGAGCGGCCTTGAGAGAAAGCGAAAACACCCATGGACGACCCGGCACACCGGCGTCCCACAGTCGCCATCATCGGCGCCAGCGCCACCGGCCTCTTCGCAGCCGCCGCGTTGGCCGATACCGCAGACGTCACCCTCATCGAACGCGACCATTTACCGGACGGCCCCCAGGACCGCCGCGGCGTGCCGCAGGCCCGGCACGCGCACCTGACATGGAGCGGCGGGGTGAAGGCGCTCGAGGACCTGCTGCCCGGGTACGTCGACGAGATGGTCAGCCGTGGCGGGCGCCTGGTGCACATCATGGGCGACATGGTCTCCCGGGCCCCCAACGAGGTCTGGTTCAGGCGCTTCACGGCCACCCACCACCACAACCTCGTCTGCTCCCGCAACCTGCTGGACGCCGTGCTGCGCGAGCGCGTACTCGCCGACCCTCGCCTCACCCTGCGCCAGGACACCACCGCCCTGGGGCTGCAAGGCGATGCTGCCCGCGTCACCGGAGTCCGCCTCAAGACCGACGGTGGGATCTCCACGCTCGACGCGGACCTCGTCATCGATGCCTCCGGCCGCGGCTCCCGCACACCCCAGTGGCTGTGCGACTTCGGGCTGCCCGCCGTCCCTGAACGCCATGTCGACGCCGGCGTCGCCTACGCAACCCGCCGCTTCCGCGCCCCCCATCCCGGCATGCCGCTCATCAACGTCCAGGCCAACCCCGCCAAGGCCCCCGGACAGGGCGGCATCATCCTGCCCATCGAGGACGACCAGTGGATCGTCACCCTCTCCGGCACCCGAGGAGGCGAACCCAGCGCCGACCCCGACACGTTCACCGACTTCGCCCTCGACCTGGGCGACCCCGTCATCGGCGAGTTCCTCAAGAAGGCCGAACCGCTCGGCCCGGTCGCCACCACCCGCTCCACCGCCAACCACCGCCACTACTACGAGAAAGCCAAACGCTGGCCCGACGGACTCCTCGTCCTCGGCGACGCCATCGCCGGCTTCAACCCCGTCTACGGCCACGGCCTCACCGTCGCCGCCCAAAGCGCCCTCATCGTCCGCGACATCGCACGCACCACACCCCTGTACCTCCCCGGCACCGCACGACGCCTGCAGCGCGCCGCCGCACGACCCGTCAGCGCCGCCTGGGACCTAGCCGTAGGACAAGACGCCTTCTACCCCGGTGCCACCGACACCCCGCCCACCGCAGTGGAGAAGTTCCTGGCCCGCTTCGTCGACCGCGCCGTCGAGACCGGTGCCGCCAACCCCCGTGCCCTGGGGGCCCTGCTGGACGTGATGAGCCTCGAAAAGCCCGCAAGGCGGCTGTTCTCCGCCGACATGCTCATCCCGATGCTCTTCGGCCCCAAGAAACCGCCACTTCAGGGACCGCCGCTGAGCGACGCCGAACGGAAAGCCATCTCCTCGTAGAAGGCCTGAACTGCCGGCCCGGCTCTTATAAGGGCTCGCTCGAGGCGTCATCACCTGGGCTGAACCTCGCGCCGTACCTCTTCGCCTGTTCGACGTCGAGGCGCGGCGCACCGTGTGTTCCGGCGAGGGCGTTGCCGACGTACCGTGACCTGAACAACGTTCAACTCCTATGCCCCCGACCCCAGGAGCGTCTGTGGACCCTGAGCTGCACGAGACCCTTGAGCGCCGCAGGCGCTACAGGCAGGAGCGTTCCGGCAGTTCAGACCCCGCAGCCAACGAACCCACCAGCCGCACCACTATCGAAGACGTCATGAAAAGGTACGGCGTGATCCGCACCGACCTACGCCTGCACGGCGCGATGACAGCGGAGCAGTTCGAGCAACTCCTCGTCAGGGTTGTCGGATCTCTCGCCTGACTGATGACTCGCCGACACCAGCAGCCTCGGCCACGTCCACGCCGCCCTCGCAAGCGACACGGCCGCCTGGCTTTGTTCACGGACATCGGAATGGCTCCAATGAGCATTTTCAGCGTGACCACCAATCAGGTGACAGCTCCGGCGCCTCTGGCGTCAAGCACTTGCCGGGCAGGCAGTCAGTTGAAAGCGTCGGTCATGCAGTCCACCCGGCAGTCGGCAGCCTCATAACGCTGGCGGAGGGCGGCAGCTGCTTCTTCGCGCTCCACAAAGCCGTACCCGTAGTGCTGGCGCGCCACCCTGGTCACGTCTCCGACCGTGACGATGGCCGGTTCGCCGTGTGCAGCGCGTCGACGCGCTCCGGCGATTGCCATGTCCGCGGATCGCAGCAGGTTTCTGGAACGATCGCGGATCACGGCTGCTTGGGCGCGTTTCGCCGAGAGGGGACGCAGGACACGTCCTCTCCAGAGGTAGCCGGCGGCGACAAGGAGGAGACCGAGCGCTACGAAGAGGAGTCCGCCTGGGGCGTGAGGTCGCATCTATCCAGTCTTCACCACTCGCGTGGTGATCGTCATGCCCGCGTCGGCGGCCGATCGGCGGAGCGACTTGGTGTCAGTGAACCTCCTTAATCATCGGTCTGAGCTGGCCAGATGCAGGGCGAGGGCGGTCCTAAACGGCGTTACCACCGATTACAGGCAGAGCCGATTTATGACACACCCCTTCAGTTCACCGACATCCAGGTCAGGGGTGAGGAGGCCGGGGCCGCTGCCTGTGGGGCAGTCGGTCGGCACCGATCCCCCGGCCGTACCGGGTGCACCGCCGCTGCCGCCCGAGAAGGCGCCGTTGGCGCCTTTGCTGCCGGGATTGCCGGCGCTGAGGGTGACGGCGGTGCCAGTGCAGCGCACGGCTCGTCCACCGCTGCCTCCGTTGCCGCCTCCGTCGGACCTGAGCCTGTTCCCGGGCCCTCCGCCCGTACCACCACGAGCCACGACGGGCACAGTGCCGCCGAAGGCGACGGCGGACCTGCTTCCGGACGTGCCTGGACCCGGGTTTCGCTGAGTCTGGATCTCACCAGGACCCCCTGACCCAGGCTTGCCGACGGTGATGGTCAGCACTTTGCCAGCCTTCACGGCCAATACGCAGTTCACGGTGGCGCCGCCGCCCCCTCCTCCTCCGGCGGTGCCGGGCAGCACGAGGATCGAGCCGGTGCTGCCGCCACCACCACCGCCGGCTCCGGTGGCAGAGACGGTGATCTCGGTGACCTTGGCGGGCACCGTGAACTTGTAGGTGCCCGGCAGGCTGTAAGCACTACTGGCCGCATGGGCGGGGTCGGCCACCACCATAGTCAGCAGGAAACTGGCGACCACCGCTGCGGCGCCGACGGTCAGCCGCCGTGAGCGACGGACTGTCTAGGGAACGCCTGAGTGCCGCCTGTTCGCCATGGGTTGAGCCCTCTCCTCGGTGACAACCGGTCAGCGCACACAGGTAGCCCTGGCGCAGGTGTCCGGGCTTGGACCCGCCCTCAGCCGGACGACGCTCACCTCTTGCCAACTGCGGTGAGTCATAAGATATGGGCAGCTTGCAGGAGCTCAGTTCCAGTCCGTTGATAATCCACTATTACGGGTATATTTGAGACTCATCCCGCTCATCTCCTCTTCCTGTGCTCCGCGGATGCGCCCCCACGGACGGCTCTTCCCGGCAGCCGCTGCGGGTGCCCGGCTCCGTCGGGCGGAGAGCGGAGAGCGGAGAGATCACACAGCCAATGGATCATCTCGTTCCGGTCTCCGGGTACCGTCAGGGGTATGAGTCATCCGCACCCCGAACTGAAAGCCGCCCCGCCCCTTGCCGAGGGAGGGCTGCGCGTCATCGCCCTGGGCGGCCTGGGTGAGATCGGCCGCAACATGACCGTCTTCGAGCACGCCGGCAAGCTGCTCATCGTCGACTGCGGCGTGCTGTTCCCCGAAGAGACCCAGCCCGGCGTAGACGTGATCCTGCCGGACTTCACATCGATCCGGGACCGGCTGGACGATGTCGTGGCCGTGGTCCTCACCCACGGCCACGAGGACCACATCGGCGGCGTCCCGTACCTGCTGCGCGAACGGCGCGACATTCCCGTCGTCGGCTCCAAGCTGACGCTCGCGTTCCTGGAGGCCAAGCTCAAGGAACACGGCATCCGGCCCCGCACGGTGCGGGTACGGGAGAGCGACCGGCGCACCTTTGGTCCCTTCGACTGCGAGTTCGTGGCGGTCAACCACTCCATCCCGGACAGCCTGGCGGTCGCGATCCGCACCCGGGCCGGCATGGTGCTGCACACCGGCGACTTCAAGATGGACCAGTTCCCCCTCGACGACCGCATCACCGATCTGCGCGCCTTCGCCCGGCTCGGCGAGGAGGGTGTGGACCTGTTCCTCACCGACTCCACCAATGCCGAGGTGCCCGGCTTCACCACCTCCGAGCGTGAGCTGAACCCGGCGATCGAGCAGGTGATGCGCACCGCACCGCGGCGGGTCATCGTCTCCAGCTTCGCCAGCCACGTGCACCGCATCCAGCAGGTCCTCGATGCCGCGCACCAGCACGGCCGCAAGGTCGCCTTCGTCGGCCGGTCGATGGTCCGCAACATGGGCATCGCACGTGACCTGGGCTATCTGAAGGTCCCCTCCGGTCTGGTCGTCAACACGAAGGAGCTGGAGAAGCTCCCCGACCACAAGATCACACTGGTGTGCACCGGCTCCCAGGGCGAACCGATGGCCGCCCTGTCACGGATGGCCAACCGCGACCACATGATCCGCATCGGCAAGGGCGACACCGTCCTGCTCGCCAGCTCCCTCATCCCCGGCAACGAGAACGCCATCTACCGGGTGATCAACGGACTCACCCGGTGGGGCGCCCACGTCGTCCACAAGGGCAACGCCAAGGTGCATGTCTCCGGGCACGCCAGCGCCGGCGAACTCGTCTACTGCTACAACATCGTCAAGCCCCGCAACGTCATGCCCGTGCACGGCGAATGGCGCCACCTGCGGGCCAACGCCGACCTCGCCATCCGTACCGGCGTCGACCCCGACCGGGTCGTCATCGCCGAGGACGGCGTTGTCGTCGACCTGGTCGACGGGCGCGCGTCCATCACCGGCAAGGTGCCCGCCGGCAACGTCTACGTGGACGGCATGGAAGTCGGCGGCGCCACCGAGGCCTCCCTCAAGGACCGCCTCACCCTCGCGGAGGAAGGCGTCGTCACGGTGGTGGCGATCGTCGACGCGGACACCGGCGCCCTCGCCGAGGCCCCCGACTTCCTGGCCCGCGGCTTCGTCCACGACGACACCACGTTCGAACCGGTCATCCCCGTCATCGAGAAGACCCTGGCCACCGCGGCCCAGGAAGGCGTCGGAGATGCCCGCCAACTGGAACAGCTCCTCGCCCGCGCCGTAGCGAACTGGGCGTTCCGCACCCACCGCCGCAAGCCCCTCGTCATCCCCGTCATCATCGACGCCTGAGCCACAGCCCAGCAGCGCGGCCCGAAGCGGTCCAGCTCTTGTCCCCGATGTCATGGGGCACGATGTCGACGCCGCGCTGCTGGCAACCCTGCTGCCGGGTGCCCTGCGCCGGGCCCGGCGCAGGGCGGTGCCGACCTCACCGAACAGGCCCGCCAGGCCGACCGGCCCTTGCATGAGCACGGCCGCCAGACCCATGTCCCGGCTCGCCCTCCGCCAGCGGCACAGCGCGCTGCGTGCCTGCCTCGCCGTCTTTGTCCTGTACGGTCTGCGGGCGACCTACCACCACCTCACGCTCAGCGCCGCGATCCCCCGCCGGGCGGGACCGCCGTGCGTCGTGCCGGCACAGGTGGGATTCAGACGAGTTCGGCGGCGGTGAGGATGATGTCGGCCACCGCTGCGGGCTCGGACGCCGGGATGGCGTGCGAAGCGCCGGCAAGCTCGACGCTGCGGCGGGAGTTGGCGCGGTCGGCCATGAAGCGGTGTGCTTCCACGGGGATGTTGTGGTCCCGGTCGGGATAGATGAACCAGGACGGGATGGCCTTCCATGCCGGATCACCGGAGGCCTCGTTGAGCGCGGTGGTGTTCAAGGGGCGCTGCGTGGCGGCGGCCAGAGCAGCCTGCTCGGCGGGGACGTCCGCGGTGAACTGCTGGTGGAACTTTTCCTGCCGGATGTACAGGTCGGCGGTCCCATCGGCGAGCGGAACCTCGTTCAGGGTGTCGCCGAGGGTGCTGCCGGGGAACTTGCCGGACAGGTCGAAGATGCTCTCGCCCCGCTCCGGGGCGAACGCCGCGACGAAGACGAGCGCCTTGACGTTGTCGTGGCCTACCGCGGCGTTGGAGGCGACCGCGCCGCCGTAGGAATGCCCGACGAGCACGACCGGGCCGTCGATGCCGGACAGGACGGCGGAGACGACGGCGGCGTCGCCGCTGAGGCTGCGCAACGGGTTCGGGGCGGCGATCACCGGGTGCCCGGCGGATTGCAGCTTCTCGATCACGCCGTTCCAGCTCGACGACTCGGCGAACGCGCCGTGGACGAGGACGATGGTGGGCTTCATGGAAACGTGCTCCTTCAAGGGGAAACCGCTGGCCTTCAGGCGGTGAGGAAGTCGATCAGGGCGGCGTTGACCTCGGCTGCGTGGGTGAGCAGCAGCCCGTGGGGAGCGCCCTCGATCTCGACGTATCGCGCGTCGGGCAGGCGGCGGTGGAACTCGCGGGCGGTGGCGTCGATCGGCAGGATGCGGTCGGCGGTCCCGTGCAGGATCAGCGACGGCACATCGAT
>NZ_JBVISS010000022.1:0-84639 GCF_055575395.1 Streptomyces sp. NPDC034103
GCCAAGATCGCCGAACTGCTCCAGCCGGAGCGCATCGGCGTCCACCTGTCCGAGGAGTTCCAGCTGCACCCCGAGCAGTCCACGGACGCGATCGTCCTGCACCACCCCGAGGCCAGCTACTTCAACGCCGGAGGCCGGGAATGACCACACTGCGCGACTTCCTCGACCGGGGGACGCCGTCGTTCTCCTTCGAGTTCTTCCCGCCCAAGACGGCCAAGGGGGAGCGGACGCTGTGGGAGGCGATCCGCCGGATCGAGCCGCTGGCGCCCGCCTTCGTCTCGGTCACCTACGGGGCCGGGGGGTCCTCGCGGGACCGTACCGTCGAGGTGACCAAGCGGATCGCCACCGACACCACCCTCAGGCCCGTCGCCCATCTGACCGCGGTCGGTCACTCGGTGGCGGAGCTGCGGCACATCATCGGCCAGTACGCCGACGCCGGCGTCCGGGACGTCCTCGCCCTGCGCGGCGACCCGCCCGGCGACCCCAACGCCCCCTGGATCCCGCACCCCGACGGCTTCACCCACGCCGACGAACTGGTGCGGCTGGTCAAGGAGTCGGGGGAGTTCAGCGTCGGCGTGGCCGCGTTCCCCGAGCGGCATCCGCGCTCGGCGGACTGGGACAGCGAGATCCGGCACTTCGTCGCCAAGTGCAGAGCCGGCGCGGACTACGCCATCACCCAGATGTTCTTCAAGGTCGAGGACTATCTGCGGCTGCGCGACCGGGTGGTCGCCGCGGGCTGCGACACCCCGATCATCCCGGAGATCATGCCGGCCACCGACGTACGTCAGATCGCCCGCTTCGCCGAACTCAGCGGCGCCGCCTTCCCCGAGGACCTGGCCCACCGCCTGGACGCCGTGCGCGACAACCCGGCGGACGGCCACCGCATCGGCGTCGAGTACGCCACCGCGATGGCCGAACGGCTCCTCGCCGAAGGCGCCCCGGGGCTGCACTACATCACGCTCAACCGCTCGACGGCGACGCTCGAAATCCATCGCAACGTGACGAACTCAAGGAGTGCCCAGCATGCCCTCGCAGCCCAGCGCTGACTTCACGGACTTCAAGGTCGCCGACATCTCCCTCGCCGAGTTCGGCCGCAAGGAGATCACCCTCGCCGAGCACGAGATGCCCGGCCTGATGGCGATCCGCAAGGAGTACGCGGAGGCGCAGCCGCTCGCCGGCGCCCGGATCACGGGCTCCCTGCACATGACGGTGCAGACCGCCGTCCTCATCGAGACCCTGGTCGCGCTCGGCGCCGAGGTCCGCTGGGTGTCCTGCAACATCTTCTCCACCCAGGACCACGCGGCCGCCGCGATCGCCGCCGCGGGCATCCCGGTGTTCGCCTGGAAGGGCGAGACGCTGGAGGAGTACTGGTGGTGCACCGAGCAGGCCCTGACCTGGCCGGGGCACGCCGGCCCGAACATGATCCTCGACGACGGCGGTGACGCCACCCTCCTCGTCCACAAGGGCGTCGAGTACCGCAAGACGGGCGAGCTGCCGGCCGCCGAGAACGAGGAACTGGCCGTCGTGCGGGCCCTGTTGGAGAACAGCCCGCTGGACTGGACGGCGATCGCCTCGGAGATCCGCGGTGTGACCGAGGAGACCACGACCGGCGTCCACCGCCTGTACGAGATGCAACGCGACGGCGTTCTGCTGTTCCCGGCGATCAACGTGAACGACGCCGTGACCAAGTCGAAGTTCGACAACAAGTACGGTTGCCGGCACTCCCTGATCGACGGCATCAACCGCGCCACCGACGTCCTCATCGGCGGCAAGACCGCCGTGGTGTTCGGCTACGGCGATGTCGGCAAGGGCTGTGCGGAGTCGCTGCGCGGTCAGGGCGCCCGGGTCATCGTCACCGAGATCGACCCGATCTGCGCCCTCCAGGCCGCGATGGACGGCTACCAGGTGACCACGCTGGACGAGGTCGTGGAGACCGCCGACATCTTCATCACCACGACCGGCAACAAGGACATCATCATGGCCTCGGACATGGCCAGGATGAAGCACCAGGCGATCGTCGGGAACATCGGCCACTTCGACAACGAGATCGACATGGCCGGCCTCGCCCAGATCCCCGGCATCGTCAAGGACGAGATCAAGCCCCAGGTCCACACCTGGACCTTCCCCGACGGCAAGGTGATCATCGTCCTGTCCGAGGGCCGCCTGCTGAACCTGGGCAACGCCACCGGCCACCCGTCGTTCGTGATGTCCAACTCCTTCGCGGACCAGACGCTGGCCCAGATCGAGCTGTTCACCAAGCAGGCCGAGTACCCGATCGGCGTCTACACGCTGCCCAAGCACCTCGACGAGAAGGTCGCCCGGCTCCACCTCGACGCGCTCGGCGTCAAGCTCACCACGCTCCGCCCCGAGCAGGCCTCGTACATCGGTGTCGACGTCGACGGCCCCTACAAGCCCGACCACTACCGCTACTGAGCCGACCGAGCAGGAGGAGAACGTGTACGACATCTTGGAGGAGGACCTCAGACAGTCCCACGACGTCCCGGCTCTCGCCCCGCCGCTCCGGCTCGCCGGGGCCGACGAGGACGACGCCTGGGAGCCGCACGTCGTCCGCGGTATCGACTGACGACGTACCCGTTCGTCCCGTCCACGAGGCGCGCCGCAGCAGTTGTGCGGCGCGCCTCGTCGTCGTGCGCGGAAGGTGTCCGGGCGGTGTCCGATGGCCGGAAAACAGCGCGGCCGTGCACCACGTCTTCTCGACCGGTCCACGAGTGAACCTTGTCAGTCTCTGTAGGAGACGACGAGCGGAGGCGTGGAGGTGCAGACATGATTCGGATGCTGCGAGGCGTTCTGCGGATGACGGTCAGCCGCTGCCTGCGGCCTCTGTGGCGGGGCCTGGCAGCACACGGGGCCCTCTATGTGGGCCCCGAGGCCATGCAGGCCATGGAACCGCCCCGCTCGGCCTCACGCTCCCAGAACCGCCTGGTGCGCTACGCGCAGAACCGGTTCCTGGTGCTGCCGCCGGGCGTGGGCGGACCGCCCACGGCGCACCCCGAGCGGCTGCGTGAGGACGTACCGCTGTCCCCGCAGGAGCGGCTCCTGGTCCGTGAGGTGTGGCCGGCGTACGAGGAGCGGGCCCGCGACCGCCGCTGACCGGCTCGTGACACACGCGAGGCCGGGTGCGCGGAGCCGTCGAGCTCCGCGCACCCGGCCTCGTGCCGTGTGGCCGGATTCAGATGGTCGTGATGACCTCGTCGGCGTCCAGGCGCGGGGCGCGCGGGAACCACGCGTCCGGGCCGGGCCTGCCGATGTTGACCACCATCAGCGGGGTGTGGTCGTCGTCCAGGAACTCCTTCTGGACGCCCGCGGCGTCGAAGCCGCTCATGGGACCCGCGGCGAGACCCGCGGCCCGGACACCGATGATGAAGTACGCGGCCTGAAGGGCGCCGTTGAGGAGCGCGGAGGCCTCGCGGGTGGGGCGCTCCGCGTACAGGACGTCCTTGACCTGGGGGAAGTGCGGGACCAGCTTGGGCAGCTCCTCGTGGAACTCGTTGTCCGTGGAGAGGATCGCCACCAGCGGCGCCGTGGCGGTCTTCGGCCGGTTGGGCTCGGCCATGTGCCGCACGAGACGCTCACGGGCCTCGGGGGAGCGCACCAGGGTGATGCGCAGCGGGCTCTGGTTGGAGGCGGTGGGACCGTACTTGACGAGGTCGTAGATCGCGAGGATCTGCTCGTCCGTCACCGGCTCGTCGGTGAAGGTGTTGGCCGTCCGGGCCTCACGGAAGAGGAGGTCCTGGGCGGCGGCGTCGAGCACGAGCGACATGGATACAACCTTTCAGCAGCGGCTTCTACGGGGATCGGGAACCCTGAGTCGGTTCGGCGCGGTGTCCGTGCGCGGCCCTCACCCCCACTCGACCAGGGCGAAGCTCGCGGCCATGCCGCCGCCGAAGCCGGCCAGCAGGATCAGCTCGCCGGGGCGGAAGGCGCCCTCGCGGGCGGCCGCGTCGAGGGTGATCGGGATGGAGGCGGCGCCCGTGTTGCCGTAGTGCGTGACCGTGCGGTGCATGGTGGCGCGGGGGAGGGCCAGCTCGGCGAAGACCTCGTCGAGCATGACGCTGTTGGCCTGGTGCGGGACGAAGTGGCTGATGTCCGCGGCCTCGACGCCCGCCTCGTGCAGGAACCCCTTGGTCAGCTGCGGCAGTTGCTCCACGACGAAGCGGCGCACCTCGCGCCCGTCCATCGCGAAATATTGCAGGCCCGCGTCGAGACCGGCCGCGTCGAGGGGCTGCCGGCTGCCGCCCCCGGGCACCTGGATCAGGTCCGACAGGGCGCCGAAGGTGTACAGGGCGACATGCCGTACGACCGGACCGTGCGTGGTCGGGCCGAGGACCATGGCGCCGGCGCCGTCACCGAACAGCACGACCGTCCTGCGGTCGACCGGGTTCAGGATGCGCGAGTACAGGTCCGCGCCGATCACCAGCGCGTAGCCGCCCCGCCGCAGGATGACGCTGCCGACCGCGGAGAGCGCGAACACGGTGCCGGAGCACACCGCGTTGACGTCCACGGCCGCGGTGGTGGCCGCGCCGAGGTTGCGCTGCACATAGGCCGCGGTCGGCGGCTGCGGCCGGTCCGGCGTGGACGTGGCCACCGCGATCATGGACAGCTGCTCGGCGGTGATGCCGGCCGCCTCCATCGCGGCCCGCGCCGCGGCCGTCGCCAGATCGGACGTGGCCTGCTCGGGGGCGGCCCAGCGCCGCTCCCGGATGGCGGTCTTGCGGACGATCCAGGCGTCGTCGACGCCGGCCGGCGCGCCGACCTCGTCGTTGGAGACGATCCGCTCCGGCACATAGGCCCCGGTACCGAGGATCCTGATGTCCTTCATGGGGCTGCCGTGGGCGGCGATCGTGGTCGGTGTCATGCGGCTGCCCTCCCCTCAAGTGGTCTGTGAATGGCGGTACGAACGGGCCGGCGGACGAGCGGTCCCCGAGAGGACCGCCCAGGGGCCGCCGGCCCGCGAGACGCTCAGCGCGTCTGGTAGATCCGCTTGTGGCCGCTGATCCCGGCGAGCCGGAACGGGCCGGTGGTCTGCTCCGGGGTGGCGTGGTCGCCGCCGTCGGTCGGGAACGTCCACTCGTGCAGCTCGCGGTAGCCGGCGTAGTCGACCGTCCTGCGCCGGGCGATCGCCTCCAGGTTCTCCGCGGTGCGCAGGTGGTCCCGGTAGCCGGCGACGACGGTGCCGGAGAAGAACTCGGCGACGGAGCCGGAGCCGTAGCTGAGGAAGGCCAGCGGCCGGCCCGACAGGTCGTCCGCCTGGTCCAGCAGCGCGGCCAGGCCCAGGTACACCGACGCGGTGTAGCTGTTGCCGATCACCGTGTTGTAGGCGGTGGTCTGGCCGAGGGCGCTCGCGATGACGTCCTTGTCGGTGTCGTAGCCGCAGTAGTTCAGCAGGTGGCGGTGGGCCTTGTACGCCATCTTCGTGAACGGCTGGTGGTAGCAGAACGCGGCGAACTCCTCGAGCGCGCGCCCGCCCTGCTCCGAGTAGTCCTTCCAGCTGCCCTCGACGGCCTGGAGGTAGGCGCCGATGGACTCCTGGCCGTCGACGAGCGCGGTGGACAGGTAGTTGGGCCGCCAGAAGTCCATGACGTCGGCGGTGAACAGCCCGGAGGGGTCCTCGATCCGCACCAGCGCCGGGTCCACGCTCACCAGCATGGCCACCGCGGACGCGCCCTGGGTCGCCTCGCCCGGGCTGTCCAGCTCGTACTTGGAGACGTCACTGGCGATCACCAGGACCTGCTGGGCGGGGTCGCGCCGCACCAGGCCGATGGCGAACTGCAGGGCCGCCGTCGCCCCGTAGCAGGCCTGCTTCAGCTCCACCACACGGGTGGCCGAGGGCAGCCCGATCAGCGAGTGGACGTAGATGCCGGCCGACTTCGCCTGGTCGATCGAGGACTCGGTGGCGAAGACGACCGTACGGATGCGGTCCTTGCCGTGCCGGGCGATGATCGGCGCGGCCGCCGTCGCCGCCATGGTCACGATGTCCTCGTCGGCGGCCGGGACACTCATCGACTCCTGGCCGATGCCCACGTGGTACTTGCCGATGTCGGTGCCGTTGTGCGCGGCGAGCGCGGTGTGGGGCAGGACGAACTCGCCGGTCGCGATGGACAGATCGTGGATTCCGATGGATATGGACATGCCTCATACACCAACCTTTGCGGTCTTGTTGTCGCGTTCCAGCTGGACGTGCGCCCGCATCAGCTCGCCGGGGTTCGTCTGCGCCGCGAGCAGCGAGAGCTCGCCGCACAGCACCGTGGCCGCGGCGAGGACGGCGAGCCGGCGGGCGTTCTCGCCGGGCGCGACGTCGGCCCGGCAGCCGAGCCGGGTCAGGTTCGTCTCGACGAAGCCGAGACCCTTGCCGTTGCCGACCGAGCCCACGATCAGGTTGGGCAGGGTGCAGGCGAAGTACAGGTCGCCGTCGCGGTCCTCGGCCATGACGACGCCCTGCGAGCCCTCGACGATGTTGGCCGCGTCCTGGCCGGTCGCCAGATAGAACGCGAGCAGCATGTTGGCGTAGTGGGCGTTGGCCGAGCGGATACCGCCGGCGAGGAGGGTGCCGAGCAGGTTCTTGCGGATGTTCAGCTCGACGATCTTCGCGGCCGTCGTGTGCAGGACGTCGGCGACCACGTCACGCGGGACGAGGATCTCGGTGACGACGTTCTTGCCGCGGCCGAGGATGCCGTTGATGGCGGTGGCCTTCTTGTCCGAGCAGTAGTTGCCCGAGATCGACCCGTAGGAGATGCCCGGGATCGTCTCCAGCAGGTGCGCCAGGAGCGCGTCGGAGGCGAGGGTCGCCATGTTGTGGCCGGAGGCGTCGCCGGTGGAGAACTCGAACCGGATGAACAGCAGGTTGGCGTTGATCTCGTGCCGGATGCCGATCAGCTGGGCGAACCGGCTGCAACCGCGCACCACTTCGCGCAGTTCGTCGATGCGCGCCTCGATGGTCCGGGCGGCGGTCAGCGCGGTCAGCGCGTCGGTGGCCTCCACGAGCACCGAACGCGTCATCCGCTCGTCCACGAGGGTGGCGACGATGCCCTTCTCGGCCAGCCGGGAGACCTTCGCGCCGCGGCCCACGGACGGCCACAGCGGCGATTCGTAGGTGGCGAGCGGGACCTGTGTCTCGGTGTTGGCGACGTTCCCCGAAATGCGGAGGGGGCCCACCCACCTCATGGGGACCCCGGCGATCGCGTGTGCTTCGGTCATCGTGTGCTTCCCGTCATCTCGTGGAGGGCGTCGATGGAGCTGGAGCGCTGGGCGAGCCGCCGCGTGTCGATGCCCCGGTCGGCACAGAAGGACCGGAGCTCGCCGTGGATCAGCAGGTCGCAGCGTGTGAGGTCGGCGGGGGTTCGGGCGCCGAGCATGGTCTGGAGGGCCGCCAACTGGTCGAGCCAGGTGGAGATCTTGGCGACCAGGGCGGAGACGTCGCCGTCGAGCAGGGTGCGCAGGAAGCCCCCGGAGGAGCCGACGGCACGCGCGCCGAGGGCGAGGGCGCGGGCCACGTCGAGCGGGGTGCGCACCCCGCCCGAGGCCAGCACCGGGATGCCGACGTCCTGCGCGTCCAGCAGACAGGCGACCGTGGACTGGCCCCAGTCGTGCAGGTAGGCGTAGTCGGCGAGTTCACGCCGGCCGTTCTCGATGCGCGCGAAGTCGGTGCCGCCGCGGCCGCTGACGTCGGCGACCTGCACGCCCAGGCCCGGCAGCGCGAGGATCGTCTCGCGGCTGAGCCCGTTGCCGACCTCCTTCACGATCACGGGGACGTCGACGGCCGCCGCGATCCGCTCGATCTGCGCCGCCCAGGAGCCGAAGGAGCGGTCGCCCTCCGGCATGGGCGTCTCCTGCGCCGTGTTGAGGTGGATCTGCAGGGCGTTCGCCTCGATCAGGTCGATGGCGCGCCGCGCGTTGTCGACCGACGCGGTCGCGTTGACGTTGGCCATGACGAACCCGTCCGGGTTCTCGGTGCGCAGCACCCGGAAGGTGTCCGCGCAGGACGGGTCCTTGAAGTAGGCGTGCATCGAGCCCGAGGCGATGGCCACGCCGGTCTCGCGGGCGGCGACGGCCAGATCCCGGTTGATGACACCGGTCTTGGGGCTGCCGCCGGTCATGGCGTTGATGTAGAGCGGCGCCTGCCAGGCGATACCGGCGAAGGTGGTTGCCAGGGACACGTCCGGCCGGTCGATGCCGGCCAGCGCGTGGTGGACGAACGACACCTCGTCGAACTGGTTGCGTCCGCTGTGCGCGTGCTGCTGCTCCATGGCGAGCCGGACGTGGTCGTCCTTGCGCTGAGCGCTACTCATTCTTCGTTCCCTTCGGGCCCTTCAGGGGCGGGACGCAACGGCAGGGGCAGCACCCCGGCCGCGGCCCACCGTTGCCTTACGTGCGCGATGTCGTGCGGGGCGTCGGCGTCCAGCAGGGCGATGCCGCAGTCGCCGCCCCCCGCCCCGGAGGGTTTGGCGGCGCCGCCGACGGCCTCGGCCGCGTCGCACAGCGCCGTCAGTTCGGGCGTGAAGATGCCGAGGCCGACCTCGTCGTCCAAGCGGGCCAGTTCCTGCCGGGCGCGCCGGATCTGCTGGGCGAAGCCCGGGCCGTCGCCGGTCTCGAGGGCGCCGATCGCGGCGTGCACGAAGTCGTGGCTGGTCTCCATGAACTTCTGGTGCGAGGGGCTGCCCCGCCAGATCCGCCGGTGCAGCCCGGCCACGAGGTTGGTGGTGGAGGCCGGCCTGCCGGTCCAGCCCACCTCCAGGGCCAGACCCTCGGGCGCGGGCAGCCGGCGTACCTCGAAGCCCGGCCAGTCGGCGCGCAGCGCCTCCTCGACACCCCGGTCGCGGGCCAGGGCGAGCACGTGCTCCCGGTCGGGCGCCCGGTAGGCGATCCAGCCGCCCCAGGTGCCGGCGGCGAGGTCGCCGCCGGAGCCCTTGGGGTCGATCCGGGCGGTCGCGAGCAGGGCGAGGCGGAACCGGGCCTCGCGCGACAGCCGGAGCCCGCAGTACGACGCCACGGCCGCGACCGTCGCCACCGTCACCGCGCCGCTGGAGCCCAGGCCGTACTTGCGGCCGTTGTCGTGCAGGGTGCTGGTGACGGACACGCTCAACGCCGGGACGGGCAGGCCGCGTTCGGTGAGCAGCCCGGCCACGGTCTCGACGGCGGCGGCGACGTACTCCGTCGTCCCGTCGCCCCCGGTCAGCCGGCCGTCCCGCCACTGGTGGCGCACCGCGCGCGCGGTGAGGTCGGAGGCGATGACGACGCCGGTGTCGTCGGCCCCGGTCACGGTGACGGTGATGTACCGGTCGACCGCGATCAGGATCGCCGTGCCGCCGGGTTCGACGACCGCGTACTCGCCCGCGACGTACAGCTTGCCCGGCGCGTGCCGTACGACCGTGCGCCGGGAGGTCATCGTCCGCCCCCGGTGAGCAGGCGGGCGCCCGGGCCCGGTCCGGCGGTGTGCACCGCGACGTCGGGGGCGGCGGCGCGCACGGCGGCGGCCACCCGGTCGGCGTCCGCGCGCCGGCACAGCACCTTGACGTTGGGCCCGGCGTCCATGGTCACGTAGGCCGGGACGCCGTCGCGCCGCAGTTGCGCCACGCTGTCGAGGACGGTCAGGGACGCCGGTGACATGTACCGCACGGCGGGGCGGGCGGCGAGCATGGTGGCGTGCATGCCGAGCGCGTTGCGCTCCGCGATCTCGCCGACCGCGTCCAGGTCGCCCCGGCTGAGCGCCGCCCGCATCTCGACGAGGTCGGCCTTGCCGGAGTCGGCCCACGGCTCGAACAGCGGCGAGGTGTCGACGGTACGGCGCATGGCCGTACGGCTGGACACCTCCTTGGGGCCCGCGTTGACGACGGCGACGACGAGCGCCGGGTCCAGGCCGGCGGCGGCGTCGACGGGCTCGGCGTAGGAGCTCAGGTCGTCGGTGCCGGCATGCCAGACGGCGAAGTCGGCGAAGATCGACCGGGACGCCGAGCCGGAGCCGCGCCGGGCCAGCCGGGACAGGGACCGCGGGTCGCCGTCGAGCCCGTAGACGGCCGACGCGGCGACGGCGAGGGCGGCGAAACCACTGGCGGAGGAGGCGAGGCCGGCCCCGGTGGGCACGGTGTTCTCGGTGTCCACGACGGCCCGTGCCGTACTGCCCGCCCGCTCCCGTACGAGGTCCAGGAAGGCGCTGATGCGCCGGGCGGCCTCACCGGTGGCGCGCTCGCCGTTGAAGGTGATCGCGTCCTCGTCGGCCCCCGCGGCGAGCCGCACCCGGGTGGTGGTCGGGAAGATGTCCAGGGTCATCGACAGGCTGTCCGTGCGCGGCAGGAACAGCCGCTCGTCGCTCTTGCCCCAGTACTTGATGAGCGCGATGTTGGGGTGCGCGACGGCGGTGGCGTCCGTCACGGTCCCGGCCTCGGCGCGCGGTCGCGCGAGCTGTTCAGTGCTCATGGGTGACGAGCCTCCTCAGCGGTACGACCCACGTCTGGACGGCGCCGGCCTCGTGCAGCTGCCCGGCGACCTCCCTGGCCTGCTCGGGCTGGGTGAGGGCGAGGACACAGCCGCCCAGCCCACCGCCGGTGATCTTGGCGCCGAGGCTGCCCGCGTCGAGCGCGGCGGCGACCATGGCGTCGATCCGGTCGGTGCTCAGACCGGCCGCGCGCAGCAGCTCGTGATAGTCCGTCAGCCGCGCGCCGAGCTCCTCCGGCGAGCCGTCGGCGAGGGCCCGCCGGGCCTCCTCGACGAGCTCGGTCGCACGGCCCAGGAACCGCTCCTCGGCGCCCGCCTCGCGCGTGAATCCCTCCCGCAGCAGCTCCACGGCCTCCTTGGTGCTGCCCGCGGTGCCGCTGTCGGCGATGATGAACAACCCGTCGCAGCCGATGGCCAGTTCCTCGGCCCGGCCCGCCTGGAACAGCAGCGGGCCCGGCGCGCCGACGGCCATGGCGTCGACGCCGCTGGCCCGGCCGTGCGCCATGTTCTCGGCCGTCTGCACCAGGTCGAACGCCGTGGAGTCGGGCATCTCACGGCCGAAGAGGTCGGCCAGCGCCAGGACGATCGCCCGCGCGTTCGCGGCACTGGAACCGAGCCCGCGTCCCGGCGGGATGGCGCCGTCGAGGATGACGTCCAGGTGCGGGCTGCCCGGCACGCCCATGCGCTCCTTGAACGCCGAGGCCAGCTTCTGCAGACCGTCCGAGGCCAGCGTCACCACCGCCCGCGAGGCGGAACCGGTCATGGTGAAGGACAAGCCGCCCGGGGCGTCGGCGGAGTGGGAGGACCATCCGGCGTTCGCCGTGGCCGTCAGCTGCGGGATCGGCAGCGCGAGCGCCGGGGTTCCGTACACCACCGCGTGCTCGCCCAGCAGGATGGCCTTGGCATGGGCGCGACCGATGCCGACCGAGCGAGCCCGATGGTTATCCGAAACCCCCTCCACTGAGGTCGGTAGAGTCAACGCACTCACTCCCCTTGTCGTTTCACGAAGTTCTTCGAGACGGGCGGTTGGATTTTCTGGCGCGGAGCAGAAGGTGGTGCGGGGGAATGGGACATCGTCACCGGGTTTCGGTACGACGCCTCATGGCGATCTCCGTGAGTTCCTCGATGTCGAACTCCGAACGGCAGTTGGGCGCGCCATAGCGGGTGATCTTCCCGCGGCTCACCCATTTGCGGATCGTCGCTTCCGACACCCCCACGGCGAGTGCGGCGACATTCGTGGGAACAAGCCGGTGGCGTGGCGGTTTCGTCATGCCGAGACACCCTTTCGCTGCCGCTCCATGAGCTGCCGCAGAGTCAGCCATTCATGCGTTTCCCAGGAGTGGCCCGCCGAGCATGCGATGCTCCGGCTCCCCGGCTTTCCGGCGTCTTTCGGCGAGGCGCTGATCGTGCCGCCGCACCCGTCCACCACGCACTGCCGGATCAGGCTCTGCAACGCCCCGGGTTCGGGGTCGATCATGCCGCGCAGCTCGGCGACGAGGGCCTCGGCCTCACTCGCGAAATCGGCGGCCGGGGGCTGGGCGGCCAGCCACTCCAGATGCCGGGTCAGAAACCGGGCCAGCTGCGGAACGGTGCGGGCCGGCGCGGTGACGCCGAGCTGCTCCACGACGATCTCCGCCCAGGACTCCAGCGTCGCGAGGATGTTGTGACGGGCGTCCAGCACCGAGATGTTCAGGTGGTCCCGCCGCCGACTCCCCGACACCCGGGTGGGATTGCTCCGCCGATGGGTCGGCGACACATGGTGCAAGGACTCCTGGTGCAGTGCGGGAATGATGCGCAGATCGCGTTCCACCTGGCTGATACAGGCGGCACAAAGGACGAAACCGGGGACGGCGCTGCTCTCATGAGTGTGATTTCTGGAGCACGGGTGAACCATCGACGAATCTCCTTCATGAGGCGGCTCGCCCTCCGCGACCGTGTTGCGCGAAATGGCCGGGTCGATCCGGTGACGCCTTTTTCCCGAACGTAGCGAGCGGTGCTGGAGTCCCGATACAGCCCCGTTCGCGGCCCGCCGGAGATGGCAGGACACCGCCTGCCCGACAGCGGTCGGCCAGGGCCTCCGCAATTCCTCCAGCGGCTTTCCATCAAGGGCCGAGCAAGGGTTGAGCGCCTGCCCCGACCGTGGCGGAGGAAGGAGGCATTGTGGACGGTACGCATGGAGGCGGACGCGCAGTCGGCGTCGGACTCACCGCAGGGCCGCTCGTGAAGGCGGCCAGTCAGTTTGCCCAGGGCGATCCGATGCCATTCGGCTATCCGGACACCCGGCAATCCACCCAGTCGGCCCGTGGAGACGGGGCGGCGCACCTGGAGGTCTGCCTCGTCGGAGCCGGCCCACGAGGCCTCTCCGTCCTGGAACGGCTGTGCGCACAGGAGCGGAAGTCGCCCCGCTGGGACACCGTCACCGTGCATGTCGTCGACCCGGACCCGCCCGGCTCGGGACGGGTGTGGCGCCCCACCCAGTCCCGGCACCTGCTGATGAACACCGTGTCCTCGCAGGTCACGGTCTACACCGACGCCAGCGTCCGGATCGACGGACCGCTGGAGGAGGGGCCGAGCCTGTACGAGTGGGCCAAGGCGCTGGTCTCGCGCACCCTCGACGCCGTCCCGCCGGGCGGCTACGACGACGGCGTCCTCGCCGAGGCCCGCCGTCTCGGCCCCGACTCCTACCCCACCCGCGCCCTGTACGGCTGCTACCTGACGTGGGCCTTCCAGCGGGTCGTCGCCGGTGCGGCGGCGCATCTGACGGTACTGACGCACCCGGTGCGGGCCGTCGCCCTCGAGGACGACGGGCCGGCGGGGGAGCAGACCGTCGAGCTGGAGGACGGCACCCGGCTGACCGGACTGTCCGCGGTCGTCCTCGCCCAGGGCCACGTACCGGCCCAGCTCTCCGACACCGAACGGGAGCTGACCGAGTACGCCGAGCACCACGGCCTGACCTACCTCGCCCCGGCCAACCCCGCCGACGTGGACCTGTCGGGCATCCGGCCCGGCGAGCACGTGCTGCTGCGCGGGCTCGGGCTCAACTTCTTCGACTACCTCGCCCTGTTCACCCACGGCCGCGGCGGCGTCTTCACCCGCGTCGAGGGACGTCTGGTCTACCGGCCCTCGGGCCGCGAACCCCGCCTGCACGCCGGCTCCCGGCGCGGCGTGCCCTACCAGGCGCGCGGCGAGAACGAGAAGGGCGCGCACGGCCGCTACTTCCCGCGGCTGCTGACCGCCGGATACATCGCCGCCCTGCGCGCCCGCGCCCCCCACGGCGGTGCCATCGACTTCGCCGCCGACCTGTGGCCGCTCGTCTCCAAGGAGGTGTGCAGCGTCTACTACGCCGCGCTGCTGGAGTCGCGCGGTGAACTCCCCGACGTCGTCGAGGAGTTCGTCGAGGCCTACCTGGAGGCCGAACCGGGCGCGGACGAGGACGTGCTGCTCGACGCGACCGGCATCGGCAGCGCCGAACGCTGGGACTGGAAGCGGGTCGCCCGCCCCTACGGCGACCGGGTCTTCACCGACCAGGCCGCCTTCCGCGCCTGGCTGCGCGGCCACCTCGACGACGACGTCCGGCTGGCCCGCCAGGGCAACGTCAGCGGTCCGGTCAAGGCCGCCCTCGACATCCTGCGCGACCTGCGCAACGAGCTGCGGCTCGCCGTCGACCACGCCGGACTGACCGCCGCGTCCCACCGCGACGACCTCGACGGCTGGTACACCCCGCTCAACGCCTACCTGTCCATCGGCCCGCCGGCCTCCCGCATCGAGGAGATGGCCGCGCTCCTGGACGCCGGCGTCCTCGACGTGACCGGCCCCGGCATGCGCGTCACCCCCGACCCCGACGACCCGTACGGCCCCTGCTTCATCGGCACGTCGAGCGAGATACCGGACGTGCGGGTGCGGGCCACGGTCCTCATCGAGGCCCGGCTGCCCGAGATCGACCTGCGGCGCACCGCCGACCCGCTGATGAACCACCTGCGGGCCACCGGCCAGTGCCACCCCTACCGCATCCCCGCCGGGGACGGCACGGGCGGCACGGACTACGAGACCGGCGGCCTCGCCGTGTCCGAGCGGCCGTACCACGTCATCGACGCGCGCGGCGTACCGCATCCGCGCCGCTTCGCCTACGGGGTGCCCACCGAGTCCGTGCACTGGGTGACCGCCGCCGGCATCCGCCCCGGCGTCGGCTCGGTCACCCTGGAGGACTCCGACGCCATCGCGGCCGCGGTCCTCGCCCTGCCCGAACTGCCGCACCCGGTCACGGAGTTGCAGAGCGCGGACGCGAGGGCGGCCGTATGAGTACGGTGCACACGCCGCCGTGGGCGGGAACCCTGCCCGACCACCTGGACGCCGGGCTGCTGTCGCCGGTCCGGGCGGGCACCCCCGTCGAGGCGGCCGTCGGCGACAGCGCCTGGCTCCAGGCGATGCTCGACGCGGAGGCCGGCCTGGCCCGCGCCCAGGCCCGCTGCGGCACGATCCCCGCCCAGGCGGCCGCGGCCATCACCGCCGCCGCCCGCGCGGAGCTGCTCGACGTACGCGAACTGGCGCTGGCCGCGCGGGAGACCGCGAACCCCGTCGTGGGTCTGGTCAAGGCGCTGACCGCGGTGGTCGCCGAACGCACCCCGGAGGCCGCCGAGTACGTGCACCGCGGCTCCACCAGCCAGGACGTCCTCGACACCGGCGCCATGCTGGTGGCCCAGCGGGCGCTGCGCCTGATCGTCGCCGACCTGCGGGCGGTCGCCGAGGCGCTGGCCGGGCTCGCGGCCGCGCACCGCGACACGGTGATGGCGGGCCGCACCCTCGCCCTGCACGCCGTGCCCACCACGTTCGGGCTCAAGGCGGCCGGCTGGCGCGCCCTGGTGCTGGACGCCGTGGAACGCCTGGAACGGCTCGCCGACGGCGGGCTCCCGGTGGCGCTCGGCGGCGCGGCCGGAACCCTGGCCGGCTATCTCCAGTACGCCGGTGCGGACGCGGACCCCGCGGCCGTGCTCGACCATCTGGGCGCCGCGTTCGCCGACGAGACCCAGCTGGCCGTGCCCGTCCTGCCCTGGCACGCCCTGCGCACCCCCGTCGCCGACCTGGGGGCCGCGCTCGCCCACACCACCGGGGCGCTCGGCAAGATCGCCGCGGATGTGCTGGTGCTGACCCGCACCGAGATCGGGGAGGTGGCCGAGCCCGCGGTCGCCGGGCGGGGCGCCTCCTCGGCGATGCCGCACAAGCGCAACCCGGTCCTCGCCACCCTGATCCGCTCCGCCTCCCTCCAGGTCCCGGCGCTGGCGGCCGTGCTGTCGCAGTGCCTGCCCACCGAGGACGAGCGGTCGGCCGGGATGTGGCACGCGGAGTGGCAGCCGCTGCGGGAGGCGCTGCGGCTCACCGGGGGCGCCGCGCACACGGCCGTCGAGCTCGCCCGGGGCCTGACCGTCCGCCCGGAACGGATGCGCGCCAACCTCCAGGCGACCGGCGGCCAGCTCGTCTCGGAGCGGGTCTCCGCGGTGCTGGCCCCGCGTATCGGCAAGACGGCCGCCAAGGAACTGCTGACCCAGGCCTCCTGGGTCGCCTCCCGCACCGGCCTGCCACTGGCCGACGTCCTCGCCGACCTGCCCCAACTGGCGGGCGTGCTGACCCGCGAGGAGGCCGCCGCCCTCCTGGACCCGGCCGGTTACACGGGCGTCGCGGGCGCTCTGGTGGACCGTGCCCTGACCGCGCCACGACCCGGGCGGGCCCCGGCGCCCTGACGGCCGCCATCCGCCCGAGGGACGGCGGCGGATGCTTCCGCCGCCGCCCGCGGCGCCGGGCCGTGGTCGGCGGCGCCCTCTCCTCCCTGGTCCGGACCCTGATCGCCCCTCACCCGCCCCTCGCCCGCCCCACGTCCCGCTCCACGCTCCACTCGAATCCCCCTCGCGGCCGTCTCGAATGTCGCTTGAGCCGGTGTCGAACCTGGTGGCTCGGGGCGTGGCGCGGCGCATGATGCAAGCACAACGCACTGGGGAGGCGGCCGAGTTGAGTCTGGACGCGCGTGTTGTGGAAAGGGGCGGGGGTCACGGGCACGGTCTGGTGATCGGCTCCAGCCTCGCCGGGCTCACCGCGGCCCGGGCGCTGGCGGGTTTCATGGACCGGGTCACCGTGATCGAGCGCGACTGGCTGCCCCGCGGCCCCGGTCGCCGCCGAGGGGTGCCGCAGGCACGGCACACCCACGGCCTGATGACCGCGGCCCAGCAGGGCCTGGAGCTGCTGTTCCCCGGCATCTGCGACGACCTCGTGCGCGCCGGAGCGGTCCGGGTGCGCATCCCGGAGGACATGCTGCTGCTCGGCCCGGCCGGCTGGCTGCCGCGCTGCGCCACGGACCTGTCGATGCTCAGCGCCGGCCGCGACCTGCTCGACTCGGTCGTACGGGACCGGCTGCGCGCCGACCCCAAGGTGACCTTCCTCCAGGAGCACGAGGTCGTCGCGCTGGAGCCCGGCCCCGAGGACACCGTCACCGGCGTCTGGGCGCGCCGCCGCAACCGCAGGGAGCCCGACGGCTGGAACCCCGAGCACCTCATCCGCGCCGACTTCGTCGTGGACGCCTCCGGACGCGGCTCGCAGGCCCCCGAGTGGCTCGCCGAGCTCGGCTACGAAAAGCCCGCGGAGTCGGTGGCGGCCACCGGGACGTCGTACGCCACCACCCTGTACGCGCCCCCCGTCGGCCATGTCGCCGACTTCACGAGCCTGTGGGTGATGGCGGCGCCCGGCGATCCGCGCCAGGCCGTGCTCAACCCCGTCGAGGGCGGCCGCTGGTCGGTGACGATCGCCACCGGCGACGGCACCCCGCCGCCCGCCGACCACGCCGAACTGCTGAGCGCCGCCGCGGCCCTGCGCCACCCGCTGCTGCGCGACCTCATCGCGACGGCCACCCCGCTCGGCCCCGTCTACGGCAGCGCCCGCACCGACAGCCGGCTGCGCCACTACGAGAGGCTGCGCCGCTGGCCCGACCAGTTCCTCGTGGTCGGCGACGCCCTCGCCGCCCTCGACCCGGCGCACGGCCACGGCATGACCCTCGCCGTGGAGTCCGCGCTGGTCCTCCAGCACCTGCTCACCGCGCACGGCACCGCGATCGGCATCAGCCACCGGCTGCGCCGGGCGCTGGCCCACCAGATCGCCCCCGCCTGGCAGGCGAGCACCCGCCCCCTGGGCGCGGCCCGCGGACTGCGGGCCCGGTTCGGCCGGCGCTACGCGTCCCGGCTCGCGGCCGCCGCGACCACCGACCCGCACGCGGCGGCCCTGCTGCTCCACCAGGACCAGGCCCTCGTGCCGCCCGTCGCACTGCGCTCACGCGCGCTGCGCGTCGCCCTGGGCCCCCGGCAGGCCGCCACCGCCACGGCGCCGCCCAGCCTCACCCACGGCCCCGAGGCCCGCAGGCGCAGGCCCGTCCAGCCGTCGGTACCGGCCATCGGGGTCGCCACCGGGTCCGTCGCGCGGCCCCGGCCCACCGGCTCCTCGGCCCACTGGCCGACCGCGGCACCGGCCGGCGAACGGCGGGGATCGTGAGCGCGCCGCGTTTCGGCCGAGTGGCGCGTAATACACCGTCGCGGCCGAAAACGCACCGCCATACGCTCGACGCCATGACAGCAGTGGATCAACTGACCGACAGCACGGCCCACTTGTCCGCCGGCGTCCCACAACTCACTCGAGAAACGCTTGAGTTGCCACTTGAGTATCACTTGAGCGCGGTTGTTCTGTTTGCTGACGCGTGGATAGCGTTTCCACCGCTCCAGGGCACCGGCCGGCTTGCGCCGCGGCAGGCCACCTTGCCTGTGACAGCCGAGCGGCGAGGGGAGGGCGCGCGGGTATGAGCACGACCGAAAGGGCGCCGCACAGTGCGCGCACCGAACCGTCCAAGGGCGAACGAGTCGCCGACTGGGCGGACGGGCGGCTCGGGATCTACAACTTCCGCTTTCTGATTCGCAAGGTCTTTCCCGACCACTGGACGTTCATGTTCGGTGAGATCGCGCTCTACAGCTTCATCGTGCTGCTGCTCACCGGCGTCTGGCTCACGATGTTCTTCGACCCGAGCATGACGGAGACCGTCTACCACGGGTCGCACGAACCGCTCCAGGGCATCCCGATGTCCCAGGCCTACGCGTCCACCCTGCGCATCAGCTTCGACGTGCGCGGCGGCCTGTTCATCCGGCAGCTGCACCACTGGGCGGCGCTGATCATGATCGCCACGCTCTGCATCCACATGCTGCGGCACTTCCTGACCGGATCGTTCCGCAATCCGCGTGAGGCCAACTGGCTCATCGGCTTCGTGCTGCTGGTCGTGGTCACCCTGGAGGGCTTCGTCGGGTACTCGCTCCCCGACGACCTGCTCTCCGGCACCGGTCTGCGCATCGCGGAGGGCGTCACGCTCGCCATCCCGGTGGTCGGCACCTACGCGACGATGTTCCTGTTCGGCAGCGAGTATCCGGGCCACGACATCATCCCGCGGTTCTACAGCATCCACATCCTGCTGATCCCGGGCATCGTGCTGGCCCTGGTCACGATCCACCTGATCCTGGTCTTCTACCACAAGCACACCCAGTTCCGGGGCCCCGGACGCACCGAGAACAACGTGGTCGGCCAGCCCATGATGCCGATCTACGCGGCCAAGGCGGGCGGGTTCTTCTTCCTCGTCTTCGGCGTGCTCTCGGTGATGGCGGCCATCGCCCAGGTCAACCCGGTGTGGACCTACGGCCCCTATCGCTCCGACCAGATCTCCCAGGGCTCCCAGCCCGACTGGTACATGGGCTTCCTGGAAGGCGCCCTGCGGGCCATGCCCGCCTGGGAGTTCGTCGTGCCGGGCGGCTACACCGTCAACATGGGCGTCCTGCTGCCGGCGGTGATCCTGCCGACCGTGATGATGGCGGTGATCGCCCTGTGGCCGTTCCTGGAGGCGTGGGTCACCGGTGACAAACGCGAGCACCACCTGCTCGACCGCCCGCACGAGCGCCCCGCCCGTACCGCGTTCGCCTGCTCGTTCGTCTCCTTCTACCTGGTGCTGTTCTTCGGCGGCGCCAACGACGTCCTGGCCGAGCGGTTCCATCTGTCGCTGAACTCGATCACCTGGGCGGTCCGCATCGGCGTCTTCGTCGTCCCGGCGCTGACCTACGTCGTCACCCGGCGGATCTGCCTCGCCCTCCAGCTGCGCAACCGCGAGAAGCTGCTGCACGGCCGCGAGACCGGACGGATCAAGCGGCTGCCGCACGGCGAGTTCGTCGAGGTCCACGCACGCCTCGAACGCGGACAGGAGTACACCCTGCTGTCCCGCGAGATCCCCGAGGTCCTGCCGGCCCCCGCGACCCACGACGAGGCGGGCGTGCCCAACCCCAACCTCCGCAAGGAGATGCTGCGGTACCGGTTCAGCCGCTGGCTGTACGGCAACCAGATCCCGCACCCGACCCCGCAGGAGATGCAGCACGCGCTGGAGCACCTCGGCCACGCGCCGGCCGCTCTTCCCTCCGCCAACGGACACGGCTCGTCCAACGGACATGCCTCGTCCAACGGGCACGGCTCGTCCAACGGACACCGGGGCGCCGACGGCCAGGCGGCCGTCGGGGGACGGGAGTCGGACCAGGAAGTGCACTGACCCGGCGGCACCACGCACCACCGGGCCGGACCAGGCGGCGCGGGTGATCAGAGAACGGTCACCCGCGCCGCCGTCGTTCCACCGCCGGCCGGGCACCCCGCCCGGCGCTCCCGCCGGAACACCCACGGAGGCCCGATGAACCGCACGTCATGGCAGCGGGACGCGCCCGCGGCCGAGTCCATCACCGGGGCCCGCACCGGCCTGAGCCAGGACCTGCGCGGCCGTCAGCGCCGCTATGTCACCGCCATGCTGGTGCGCAGCGCCTGTGTGGTCCTGATGGCCCTCACCTGGGACCGCTGGCCCGCCGTCGCCGTGTGCGCCCTGGTCGGCGGCGTCGTCATCCCGTACGTCGCCGTCGTCGCCGCCCAGGCCGGCTGGCGTCAACAGCGGGGCGTACGGCCCGAGTTGGCCCGCATGGTCGAGGAGCCCGCGACCCGCGTCGTCCTCGAACCCACCCTGATCCTGCCGCCGGAGCCCGACCGGACGGGCTGACCGTCACGGCCGAGAGGGTCACGCGCGCTCCGGATCGGCGGCGGTGCCGTCCGGGGGTGTCCCGGGCTTGGTGTGGAGGATCTCGCGGGCCTGCTCCGCGGCGCGGGCGATGCTCTCGGAGACGAAGTCGAGGAAGCGGGCGATGTTCTCCATGCGGACCGCGGCCGGGGTGCCCGGGCCGAGGACACCGACACCCTCCCGCGCGATCTCGACGATCTGGGCCGTGGAGCGGGCGCTGGCCATCATGGACTGGTACCAGATGTCGTCGTCGACGACATAGCGCTCGCGCCGGCGTTCGTCGCGCTCCCGGCGCACCATCCCCTGGCTCTCCAGGAACGTGATCGCCTTGGAGACGGACGCCGGGCTGACGTTCAGGCGCTCGACGAGTTCGGCGGCGGTGAGGCTGCCGCTGTCGGTGAGGGTGATGCAGGTCATCACCCGGGACATCATCGTGGGCATGCCCGAGCCCATCATGACGTTGGTGAAGGTCTCCTCGTACTCGCGCACGGCCTCCGCGTCCCGCCCGTAGGCCTGTTGGGGTGCCCGCGGATCCCTGGGGGCGGTCCGCCTGCGGCGGTGGGCGCGGCGTTCGGTGGCGCGGTGGGCCGTCTCGGCGCGGTAGGCGGCCGGACCGCCGTTGCGCATCACCTCGCGTGTGACCGTCGAGGTCGGGCGGTCCAGGCGCCGGGCGATCTCGGCGTAGGCGAGGCCGTCGGCCAGTCCCAGCGCGATCTGCTGACGTTCCTGCTGGGTGAGTCTGCCTCCGGGCACCTCGGGCTCCTTCGTGCTGCTCCTGCTGCTCCGTGCTGCGTGGGAGCGCCAGCATAGCGTTCACGCTCAATCTATTGCAACGAACAGGCATGGCGTGTTGCATTTGCCTGGAGGGTCACTGCAACGATTTATCACCTCTGAACTGCTGGTTTACCTCTCAAGTGCAACAAACTCGTTGCCCGATCTGTAAATGCAACGTAGCTTTTCACTCATCGGAAACAGCAACGACAAGCCGCAGGAGATCACGATGCAGACCTTCGCCACCCCCGCCGCCGTCACCGCCGTCCTGGACATCCCCGCCGGACGCATCCAGCTCATCGCCGCCGACCGCACCGACACCACCGTCGACGTCCGCCCCGCCAACCCCGCCAAGAGCCGGGACGTGAAGGCCGCCGAGCAGATCACGGTCAGCCACGTCGACGGTGTCGTGCGCATCGAGGCGCCGGAGGCGAAGAACGAGCTCTTCGGCCCCTCCGGTGCCGTCGAGGTCACCGTCCAGCTGCCCGCCGGCTCACACGTCCGGGCCACCGCCTCCCACGGTGAACTGCGCGGCGTCGGACGGCTCGGCGACGTCACCGTCGACGGCGCCCAGGGCCCGATCAAGCTCGACGAGACCGCCGACGCCCACCTGACCCTCCAGGCCGGCGACATCACCATCGGCCGCCTCGGCGGCGACGCCGAGATCAGCACCCAGCAGGGCGACCTGACCGTCACCGAGGCCACGCGCGGCACCGTCACCCTGCGCACCCAGTCCGGCGACATCTCGGTCGGCGCCGCGCGCGGCGTCTCCGCCGCTCTCGACGCCGGCACCGGTTACGGCCGCGTCGACAACTCCCTCAAGAACGACGGCGTCACCGCACTGACGCTGCACGCCAGCACCACCCACGGCGACATCACCGCCCGCAGCCTCTGACCACCGCGCCGCTTGAGAAGGCACCCGAGCAGACAGCGCACGCAGCACAAAGGCGGCGTACGCCGACCCGGTGTCGGAGTACGCCGCCGTGTTCGTGCAGGGGGCGGAGGGAGGGGGGGTGGTTCAGCGCCTGGGCGTCTCCGTCGGCCGGTTCTTCCAGGGGCGGCACACGGCCAGGAAGCAGGCCATCGCCAGCAGCGCGCTGCTCAGCTGGACCACGGCCAACGGCGTCGCCGTCTCCTTGCCGGACATGCCCACCAGCGAGGAGGCGATCGCCCCCATGACGAAGCACGACGTACCGACCAGCGCGGACGCCGACCCGGCGGCGTGCGGAGTACGCATCAGGGCAAGGGCGTTGGTGTTCGGCACGATCAGGCCCAGCGACGAGATCATCACGAACATGCAGCTCGCGATCCCGATCGTGCCGGGGTCTCCGAAGACGCCCGTCGTCACCATCAGCAGGGCCATCCCGGCGGCCGCGAGCACCGCGAGCCCGCAGCCGAGGACCTTGTCCAGGCGGACCCGGCCCACGAGGAGCTTGCCGTTGACCTGGCCGACGAGCAGCAGACCGAAGGAGTTGACGCCGAACAGCAGCGAGAACGTCTGCGGGGACGCCCCGTAGATGTCCTGGATGACGAACGGCGAGGCGGCGATGTACGAGAACAGCGCCCCGTACGCGAAGCCGTTGACCATCAGGTACCCGGTGAAGACCCGGTCGATGAAGAGCCCCCGCATGATCCACAGGGCCCCGCGCACCCCGCCGTTCTGGCGCCGCTCGGGCGGCAGGGTCTCCGGCAGCCGGCGCCAGACCAGCAGGGTGAGACCGATGCCCATCACGGTCAGGACGACGAAGATGCCCCGCCAGCTGGTGAAGTGCATGACCTGGCCGCCGATCACCGGTGCGGCGATCGGGGCGAGGCTGGATATCAGGAGCAGGGTGGAGAAGAACTTGGCCATGGCGAGACCGTCGTAGAGGTCG
This sequence comes from Streptomyces sp. NPDC034103, assembly GCF_055575395.1. Taxonomy (NCBI): domain Bacteria; kingdom Bacillati; phylum Actinomycetota; class Actinomycetes; order Kitasatosporales; family Streptomycetaceae; genus Streptomyces; species Streptomyces sp. NPDC034103. The sequence continues at coordinate 23,209 of NZ_JBVISS010000022.1, forward strand.
CGTACGACGGCCCTGGCGATGACGATGCCGGCCGCACCGGCCAGACCCTGGAGCACCCGGAAGGCGATGAGCAGCTCGGCGTTGGGGGCCAGGGCGCACATCGCGGCGGCGACGACGTAGACCATCAGCCCCGCCATCAGTGGTCCGCGCCGGCCCCACCGGTCGCTCATCGGCCCCACTATGAGCTGCCCGATGGCCATGCCGATCAGGCACGCGGTGAGCGTCAGCTGGACGGTGCCGGCGGTCGAGCTCAGGCTGCGGGTGACCTCCGGCAGGGCCGGGAGGTACATGTCCATCGACATCGGCGGCACCGCGGCGAGGGCACCGAGGAGGAAGGTGACCAGGAGCGAGGTCCGGCGTGCCGACCTGTCGGCGCCGGCCGTGTCTCCTCTGGCCTTCGACGGGGACCGCAGCCCTGGGAATCGCCTGCCTTTGGCGGTGGCTTCCTCGGCTTGCTGAGACATGCGCCCTCCGCGTCAGTCGTTTCGTGGCTATGGCCGATGCTCGCAGCAGACCGCTACAGAAACGGCAGCGCGCGGGTGGCGCCTGAGGTGAGCCCATACTCCGGCAAGGCCGTTGATGTGCCGAGGTCGAGACTCGTCAGTGCGCTGCTTGAGTTTGCCTCGGGATGGCTCTGATCTCTCTGAGACGGCCTTGGCGCGGGAGTTCGGACGTGTCACTATTTCTGCACGCCTTCCCTGCCCAAAATCATTTCCGGGGCAGGGGATTGAGCAGGTGTCTTACGGTTCTGAACCGGTGAGACCGCGTCCGTGCCGAGTCCGGCACGGGTTTCCTCTCGTATCGAATCCCCGCGCGCCGCGGTGTTTTCTCCCGTGTGCTGCGCTCTCTCCGGAAGCTGTGCGCGGATTCTTCACGTACAGAAGGCAGACTCTAGAGAAAGTAGAGCCCAGATATGCCCAGGCTATGCAAGCCCGCGGTGAGCGCGCCGGAACACATCATCACGATCGACGAGACGCTCGAGTTCGCTGCCCAAGCCCATGCGGGAAAGCCGCAGCTTCCCTTGGCGCTCCGGCTGATCAAGAACACCGGAGTGCTGAAGCGGCATATCGTCCAGCCCATCGAGAAGACCCTCAAGCACCCGGGCCTGACGGAGCGCAACCGCATCTACGAGGCCGAGTCCAAGAAGCTCACCCCGCCGGTCATCGAAGAGGCCCTGCGCAACGCCGACCTGGCCGCCCGTGACATCGACGCGATCATCTACGTGTCGTGCACCGGCTTCAGCATGCCGTCGCTGACCGCCTGGCTCATCAACCACCTCGGCTTCCGCTCCGACACCCGCCAGATACCCATCGCCCAGCTCGGCTGCGCGGCGGGCGGCGCGGCCGTCAACCGGGCCCACGACTTCTGCCTGGCCCACCCCGGCAGCAACGTCCTGATCGTCTCCTGCGAGCTGTGCTCGCTGTGCTACCAGCCCGACGCCGACGACATCGGCTCGCTGCTCTCCGACGGCCTGTTCGGCGACGCGGTCGCGGCCGCCGTGGTGCGCGGCAACGGCGGTGTCGGCATCGAGCTGGAGCGCAACGCCTCCTACCTCATCCCGCACACCGAGGACTGGATCTCCTACGCCGTCAAGGACACCGGCTTCCACTTCCAGCTGGACCGCCGCGTGCCCGGCACGATGGAGCCGCTCGCGCCGGTGCTGCGCGAGTTCGCCAAGGACCACAGCTGGGACGCGGGCAAGCTGGACTTCTACATCGTCCACGCCGGCGGTCCGCGCATCCTGGACGACCTCGCCAAGTTCCTCGAGGTCGACCGCATGGTGTTCCGCCACAGCTGGTCCACCCTCACCGAGTACGGGAACATCGCCAGCGCCGTCGTCTTCGACGCGGCCCGCAGGCTGTTCGAGGAGGACACCCCGATCCAGGACGCCACCGGCCTGATCGCGGGCTTCGGCCCCGGCATCACCGCCGAGATGGCGCTGGGCCGCTGGAGCGTCGACGGTCCCGAAGAGCTGGACTGACGCCCCACGGGAACGCACCGGCACCCTCACTCGAGTGAAACTCTGCGCGGACAAAGGAAGCTGACCACATGACTGGCCTCATCCTCCCGCCCGGTCAGGGGCGAAAGCTGATCACCAAGGCGCAGGAAGTGACCTTCAAGGCCACGCAGGAGCACGGCTCCTCGATATCGATATTCGAGGTGGTCGTGCCGCCCGGGTTCGATGTCGGTGCGCATGTCCACAGCGATGCGCAGGAGTTCTTCTACGTCCTGGAAGGGGAGCTCCAGCTCCTGGCCTTCGAGCCGACCCAGCGCACCGAACAGGACTGGCACGAATGGGAGTCGCCCGACGGGGACAAGGTCGTCCGCGCCACCGAGGGTGCCTGCATGTTCGTGCCACCCGGAACTCCGCATGCCTTCAGGAACGCCTCCGACAAACCGGCGCGCATGCTGTTCCAGTGCTATCCGTCACCCATTCACGAGCAGTACTTCGAGGAGATCGCGGAGATCTGGGAGAACGGCGGGATCAACCCCGACGCCATCGACGAGATGCGTAAGCGCTACGACGTCAGCCAGATCACGCCGCAGCGCTTCGAACCGCCTGTCCTTCTCGACTCCCCGTCCTCCGAATCGCGCGGAGCGTAAACAGAGATGAGCGACATCGAAAAGATCCCCCTCGTTTTCGCGAGCCTGGGGGAACAGGAACTGGCGGCGGTCGCCGAGGTGTTCGCCTCGGGCTGGCCCGCCGGCCAGGGACCCAAGGGCAAGGCCCTCGAGGCTCAGCTGAAGGAACGGTACGGGGCCGGTGACGCGGTCGCGGTGAGCAACTGCGGCGCCGCCCTGCACCTGGCGATGCTCGCGTTCGGCGTCAAGCCGGGCGACGAGGTCATCGTCGCCGACTACACCTTCCCCGCGCCCGCGCACGCGGTGTGCTACGTCGGCGGGACCCCGGTCTTCGCCGACGTGCGCCCCGACACCGGCACCGTCGACCCGGAGGCGGTCGCCGCCCTGGTCACCGAGCGGACCGTGGGCATCATCGCCGTCGACGTCGTCGGACTGCCCGCCGACTACACGGAACTGCAGGCCATCGCCGACCGGCACGGCCTGTTCCTCATCGAGGACGCCGCCTGCGGCGTCGGCGCCACCTACCAGGGGCGCGAGGCGGGCTCGCTCGCCGAGGTGGCCTGTCTGTCCTTCCACGGACGCAAGGGCGCCACCAGCGGCGAGGGCGGTGCCCTCATCGCCACCGATCCGGCCATCGGGGCCAAGGCGCGGCAGCTGGCGTCCTTCGGCATCGGCAGCATCTTCGACATGGGCCAGGTCATCGGCCTGCCCATCCCCGAGTTCACCGAGATCGGCTACAACTTCAAACTCTCCGACATCGCCGCGGCGATCCTCCAGGTGCAGCTCGGCCGTATCGAGGAGCTGATGCAGCGCCGCAACGCCGTCGCCGCCCGCTACGCCGAACTCTTCGCCGACGAGGAGCTGCTGACGGTGCCGCACGTACCGGCGGACCGCACCCACTCCTGGCAGTCCTACCTGGTGACCCTGGACCCGAGCGTGGACCGCGGCGCCGTCGCCACCGAGCTGCGCGCCCAGGGCATCGGCACCCTGCACGGCACCTGGGCGAGCCATGTGCAGCCCGCCTTCAAGTCCCGGCAGGTGTGCCCGGTCTCGGCGGACCTCTTCCAGCGCAACCTCGGCATACCCATGCACGCCGAGCTGACCATGAGCCAGGTCGAGCGGGTCTCCGAGGTGCTGCGCGGCGCGCTGCGCACCCACGCGAAGACCGGCCGAATCTTGAAGGGAGCGGCATGACGAACACCCAGCCTGCACCGGACGGTGTGATGAGGCTGATCAACGGCTACTGGAACACCGGTGTCATCGGCGCCGCGGCCACCCACTCCGTCTTCACGCACCTGGAGAACGGCGCGGGCACGGCCGCGGAGGTGGCGGCCCGGGCCCAGATCTCGGAGCGGGGCGCGCAGAGCGTGCTCGACGGCCTGGTCAGCGTGGAGCTGTTGGTCCTCGAGGACGGGCGCTACCGCAACACCCCCGCGGCGTCCGAGTTCCTCGTCGAGGGCAAGCCCGCCTCGCTGGCCGGCTTCGCCAAGCTGAAGCTCCAGCACACCGGCAGCCTCGTCGACCTGCCGGAGGTGGTCCGCGTCGGCGGTCCGCTCGCCGGCGGCGAGACCGAGGTGGCCGACAACCCGCACTGGGAGGGCATCGTCCCGGCCATCGCGGCGGTGTCGGTGCCGGCCGCGGAGGCCGGTGTCGAGGCGCTCGGCATCGCGGACGCCGGTGAGATCTCGATCCTGGACGTGGGCGGCGGCTCGGGCATCTACTCGTCGATCTGGCTGAAGGCCAACCCGGCGGCCCGCGCGACCCAGCTCGACTGGGAGCCGATCAACGCGATCGCCCACCGCCTGGTCGGCGAGCACGGTGTGGGTGACCGCTTCGCCACCATCGACGGTGACTTCCACACCACCGACTTCGGCGACGGCGAGTACGACATCGCGGTGTACTCCCACATCGCGCACCAGGAGAACGCCGAGAGCAACATCGAGGTCTTCTCCCGGCTGCGCAAGGCCCTCAAGCCCGGCGGGGCCCTGGTGGTCGCCGACTACGTCGTCGACGACGACCGTGCCGCCCCGGCGTTCCCGCTGCTGTTCGCCCTGGAGATGCTCCTCAAGAGCAACGAGGGCGGCACCTGGCGGCGCTCCGACTACCGCGACTGGCTGATCAAGGCAGGCTTCGAGGAGGTCTCCTTCCACGCCGCCGCGCCGGCCACGATGGTCATCGCCCGCTAGTAACTGTCAGTTCGTCGTGCCGACAACCGAACGGTGGGGATATGCGGGGCAACGCCGACCCAGCAGATCTTTCGATCATCGAGGAAGTCTCCCGACTGGTGGGAGTGGACTGCTCGCGTCAGACGGTCCGGTCGATCCTGGCCGCGTACGGGGACACCCTCGACCAGGCCGTGGCCGCCTTCCGGGTGGCCACGGGGGAGCGCAACGCCGGTGACCTCGACTGCCGTTACACCATGCTCCCGGCGGCCCTGGACCCTTACGCGGTCGCCGTGGAGCACGGGCTGGTCGAGGCGACGGACCACCCTGTCGGCAGCCTGCTGGGGGAGCTCCACGCGGAGTTCCCCATCGGGTTCAGCGGCATCGACTTCGGGGTCGTCGGCGGGTTCAAGAAGACCTGGTCCTTCTTCCCGCTGGACGACCTGAAGCCGCTGTCCGAGCTGGTCGCGCTGCCGTCGATGCCGACCGCCGCCGCCGAGAACCTGGAGCTGTTCACCCGGTACGGCGTGGCCGAGAAGGTGAGCCTGGTCGGCATCGACTACCGGCACAGGTCGGTGAACCTGTACTTCGGGGCGGCGCCCGCCTCGGTGTTCAGGCGCGAGACGCTCACCTCGCTGCTGGCGGAGGTCGGGCTGCCCGCGCCGAGCGAGCGGCTGCTGCGGTTCGCCGGCGCGGCGTTCGGCCTCTACGCCACCATCACCTGGGACTCCCCGAAGGTCCAGCGGATCACCGTCGCCGCCATGATCGACGACCCGCTGTCCCTGCCGGTGCCGATCGAGCCGGACATCGAGCACTTCCTGAAGAACTCCCCGTACCGCACCGACGGCCACCAGTTCGTCTACGCGATCACCGTGGCGCCCGCCGGGGAGTACCACAAGCTTCAGTCGTACTACCGGTGGCGGTCCCAGGTGGAGACCACCCTGCTGGTGCCCGACAGCCGCTGACAGGTGACCGGGCGCCGCCTCCTCCAGCCGAATCCGTCGAAGGAAACCCTGATGAACATTGCCCTGTGGATCGTCGCGGGCGTGCTGGGCGCGGCCTGCCTGGCGGGCGGTCTCCAGAAGCTGGTCCAGCCCAGGCAGAAGCTGGCCGCGGCCGGCTACGGCTGGGTCGACGACTTCGGCTCCGGCACCGTCAAGACCATCGGCGCCCTGGAGGTGCTGGCCGGGCTGGGCCTGATCCTCCCGGCCGCTCTCGACATCGCGCCGGTACTGGTGCCCCTGGCCGCCACCGGACTGGTGCTGCTGATGATCGGCGCTGCTCTGACGCACCAGCGCCGCAACGAGAAGCAGGCGATCGTGGTGAACGTGGTCCTGCTCGCCGTCGCCGCCTTCGTGGCGTGGGGCCGCTTCGGCCCGCACTCCTTCTGAGGCGAACCCCAGGTCCTCGTACCCCGCACGGCCGGCGACCGCCCGAACGTTCACCGCCCATCACAGAAGGAGACAGCCCAGATGAAGGGCTCCGTGGCCTATCAATCGATACAGAAGCGCGGTCTTCACATCGGCCTCCTGCCGGAGATGGCCGCCGCCGTCAACCCGTCGACCCCGATCACCCTCGACCACGACCTGGGCGTCCTGCCCGAGGCCGGACGGCGTCTGACGGTGGCCCAGTACGCCGAATACGTCGACGACCTGGCCGGCCGGCTGTGGGCGGCCGGGGTCCGGCCCGACGAGCGTGTCGTCATCTACAAGACGGCCAACGCCGACCACTGGATGCTCGCCGCCGCCGTCTCCCGTATCGGCGGCGTCGTCGTGAACCTGTCGCCGGCGCTGGACCCCGCCACCGTGGGCGTCCTGCTGGAGCGGGTCGACCAGCCGACCCTGCTCACCGACGGCGCCAAGCTCGACGTCCTCGCCGACGTGCCGCTCGACGACCTCACCCGGCGCGTCATCACCTCGGCCGACCACCGGCCCGGGTCGATCTCACTCGCCGAACTCGCGGGCAGCCCCCGGGTCAAGCCCGTCGTACGGCCCATCGACGAGGCCGCCGTCATCACCCACACCTCCGGCACCACCGGCATTCCCAAGCTGGTCGTGCACACACCCCGCACCCAGGGCATCCGCCTCGTACCGCAGTGGCGGCTGCTGTCGCTGATGCGGAAGAAGGAGACCGTCGCGATCAACGTGCCCTTCGTGCACTCGCGGATGGTCGCGGCGATGTCCCTGGCGCTGCTGAAGGAGTACCCGGTCCTGCTGATGCGGGAGACCGGCCCCGCCGAGGTCGCCGAGCAGTTCGTCAAGCACCGGCCCGCGTTCATCGAGGCGCTGCCCAACTCCCTGATGGAGTGGGAGGAGCTCGCCGACGACCCGCGCGCCCCGTTCGGTTCGGTGAAGGTCTTCAGCTCCACCTTCGACGCCATCCACCCCGGCACCATGAGCAGGCTCCTCAAGGCCTCCGACCGGCGAGGCGCCCTGTTCTTCCAGATCTACGGGCAGAGCGAGGTCGGCCCCGCCGTGGGCCGCGCCTACTTCCGCAACTCCGCGCACAAGGCCAACGGCCGCTGTGTCGGCTGGGCCATGCCGAAGGGCGCCGCGAGGATCCGTGTGGTCAGCAGGGACGGCGACACCCCCTCCGAGACCAACCCGGGCTACATCGAGGTCGCCTGGGACGGCATCGCCAAGACCTACTTCGGCGAGCAGGAGCGCTACGACGCCAACCGCGACGGCGAGTGGTGGCGCACCGGCGACGTCGGCTACCGCACCAAGTGGGGCTGCCTGCACATGCTCGACCGCGAGGTCGACATGATCCCCGGCGTCAAGAGCTCCCTGGAGATCGAGGACGTCGTACTGGGCCAGCTGCACGAGCTGACCGAACTGGTCGTGGTGCAGGGCCCCGACTCCCGGCCCGTCCCGGTGATCTGCACCGTCGACGACAAGCCGCTGGACATGAACCGCTGGCGGGTCGCCGTCACCGCGTTCCCCCAGCTCGCCGACCCCGTCCAGATCCCGCAGGCCGAGCTGCCCAGGACCGCCACGCTGAAGGTGCAGCGCCTCGCACTGGCCCGACGCTTCGAGGAGCAGCTCCAGAAGTCCGCGTAAGTGGTGATCGGCACGCCGTCACGGTCTGGGGGCCCGACGCCCTGACCCCCCGGCCGGACGGCGGCTGAGCCGGGAGACGTGACGAAGACCGCCCGAACCGCCGCAGGCCGCGGCAGTGCCCCGTGAGCGGCGGGGCACTGCCGCGCTCACCGCATTCCCCTGTCCGTCCAGTCACCTTGGAGAGTCATGTCCCGCCGCCTGTTCACCTCGGAGTCCGTGACCGAGGGACACCCAGACAAGATCGCCGACCAGATCAGCGACGCGATCCTCGACGCGCTGCTGCGCCAGGACCCCACCTCGCGTGTGGCGGTCGAGACGCTGATCACCACCGGCCAGGTGCACATCGCCGGTGAGGTGACGACCAACGCGTACGCCGACATCGCCACGATCGTCCGGGAGAAGATCCTCGACATCGGTTACGACTCCTCGGCCAAGGGTTTTGACGGTGCGTCGTGTGGTGTGTCGGTGTCGATCGGGGCGCAGTCGGCGGACATCGCGCAGGGCGTCGACGCCGCGTACGAGACGCGGGTCGAGGGCGACGACGACGAGCTGGACCGGCAGGGTGCGGGCGACCAGGGGTTGATGTTCGGGTATGCCACAGACGAGACGCCGAACCTGATGCCGCTGCCGATCGAACTGGCCCACCGCCTGTCGCGCCGGCTGACCGAGGTCCGCAAGGACGGGACGGTCCCGTATCTGCGTCCGGACGGCAAGACGCAGGTCACCATCGAGTACGACGGTGACAAGGCGGTGCGTCTGGACACGGTGGTGGTGTCCTCGCAGCACGCGGCCGACATCGATCTGGAGTCGTTGCTGACGCCGGACATCCGGCACGAGGTGGTCGAGTATGTGCTGGGCCAGCTTGCGGATGAGGGCATCAAGCTGGAGACCGAGGGTTACCGGCTCCTGGTGAACCCGACGGGCCGGTTCGAGATCGGTGGCCCCATGGGTGATGCGGGTCTGACCGGCCGGAAGATCATCATCGACACCTACGGCGGGATGGCCCGCCACGGTGGGGGTGCGTTCTCGGGCAAGGACCCGTCCAAGGTGGACCGTTCGGCCGCGTACGCGATGCGGTGGGTCGCCAAGAACGTCGTCGCCGCGGGCCTCGCCTCGCGGTGTGAGGTGCAGGTGGCGTACGCGATCGGCAAGGCCGAGCCGGTGGGTCTGTTCGTGGAGACCTTCGGTACCCACACGGTCGAGGTGGAGAAGATCCAGCGGGCGATCGGCGAGGTCTTCGATCTGCGTCCGGCCGCCATCATCCGCGACCTGGAACTCCTGCGGCCCATCTACTCGCAGACCGCCGCCTACGGCCACTTCGGCCGTGAGCTGCCGGACTTCACCTGGGAACGCACCGACCGCGCCGAGGCCCTGCGCAAGGCGGCGGCCGAGGACTGACGGCACCACCAGGACACCCCCGGCCCACCAGCCGGCGGGGAGCGGCTTCCCTACCCCCGCGCCGCCGCTCCCCGCCGACCAGGGCCTCGGTCGCCCCGCCCACCCGCCCTACCATTTTCGGCCACGCGACTTGAGCGTCACTGGAGGATCGGTCGGCGCCCGCTCGGCACGCAGAACCCCGCCCTACCGCACTCCCGCACAATGGCTGCGGAATTGCCCGCCCGAAATCCACGACAGGTGAAACACACCCGTGGAAAGGGGAGTTCACGGATGGCGGACGAGAGGGTCGACACCGGCATCGCGAGCCCCGGTACTCCGGATGCGTGGCGCATCGCGGAACTGGAACGCGAGGTACGCGAGCTTCGCCGTACGAACCAGGCGCTGCGCATCCGCGTGGCGAGAGAACACGCACGCGCACTCGACGACGCGACCGCGGCACCCGGGCGAGCGGAGGACGCCCGGCGGCCCGCACCGCGCCCCATGGTCGCCTTCCGCGCCCTGGGTCCCATCGAGGCCGTCGTCGACGACCGACTCGTCGACCTGGGCGCGCCCAAGCAGCGCGCCCTGCTGGCACTGCTGGTCAGCAAGGTGGGCCGGCCGGTGGCCTGCGACGCGATCGTCGAGGAGCTGTGGACCGGACACCCGCCGCCGGCGGCCGTGTCCTCGCTCCACGCCTACGTCGCCAACCTGCGGCGGGTACTGGAACCCGGCCGCGCGCCCCGCACCCGGCCCACAGTGCTGCGCACCTACGGGCGCGGCTACCTGCTCGACGGCCGGGTGGTCGAGGTCGACGTCCACCACTTCGACGAACGCGCCGCCGCCGGCTGGCAGGCACTGGACCGGGGCGACCCATCGTCCGCGGTCCACGAGTTCGAGGCGGCGCTGGCGCTGTGGCGCGGGCCCGCCTACGCCGAGGTCGCGGAGACCGCCTGCGTACGGCCGGACGTGGCGCGCCTGGAGGAGCTGCGGCTGTCGGTGGTCGAGGGACGCTGCGCGGCCCTGCTCGCGGCCGGTGCCCACGAGATCGCGGTGGCCGAGCTGGAGGCCTTCGTCCAGGACCATCCCTTACGCGAGTACGGCTGCGAACTGCTGGGCCTGGCCCTGTACCGGGCGGGCCGGCAGGCCGACGCGCTGGCGGCACTGCGCAGCAACCAGCGCAGGCTCGCCGAGGAGTTGGGGATCGATCCCCGGCCGGCGCTGCAACTGCTGGAGAAGCAGATCCTCACCCACGCGCCGTCCCTGGACTGGCGGCCGCGGCCCCGGGCGGCCATGCAGCCGGCCCGGCGCCCCCTGCCGGCCGCGGACCAGCGCGCACCGCACTGGAACGCCCGCCGCCCGCTGTCCGGGCACGGCGCACTGCGCCACTCACCGCTGCCGGCCGAGCTGTAGCCCACACGAAAGCACCACCCCCGGACGGATCCGGGGGTGGTGCTTTCGTTCTGCCGCGAGGGCGAGGAGCTCAGGCCACGCTCACGCCTTGGCGGTCTGGTTGGTGGGCGCCTGCGTCCGGACCTCGGTGGTCTCGACGGCCGGCGCCTCCTCCGCCAGCACACCGGCGGCCTCCGCGTGCGCGTCCCGCTTCTCGGCGCTCACCTGGCCGAGCAGGAACAGGGCGATCACACCCGCGGCGGCGAGCACACCCGCGCCGACGTACAGCGCCAGCGCGAAACCGTCGGAGGCGACCGCGGCCGGGTTGCCGTCGCCCGCGTGGTCGGTGATGTACCGCAGCGCGACGGGCACCAGGGTCGCGAGGCCGAGGGCCGCGCCGATCTGCTGCATCGACGTCTGCACACCGGAGGCCAGACCCGCGTCCTGCCCGGTGACCTCGTGCAGACCACCGTTGATCAGAACGGGGAAGCCCATGCCGTTGAACAGCGCGAAGACGACCAGGCCGGGCATGACCCCGCCGACGTAACTGGCGTCCGGGTCAAAGCCGCTCGCGGCGATGAACTGGCCGAGGGCGGAGCCGAAGAAGGCGATGACCACCAGGGGCTTGACGCCGATGCGGGGCATCAGCGCGGTGGACACACCCATGCCCACACCCGTCGCGATGGTGAGCGGGATGTAGGCCAGACCCGTCTCCATCGGCGAGTAGTCGAGCACCTGCTGGAGGAACAGCGTCGCCACGAACGCGTAGGTGTAGAAGGACGCGAACGACATCATGCTGACGACGTTGCTCGTCACACGCGTGCGGTTGTTGAAGAAGCGCAGCGGGATCATCGGCTCGGGAACACGCGACTCCCACACGGCCGTGAAGATCAGCGCGGCGATACCGCCCACCAGCGGCAGCAGCACGTTCGAGGAGCTCCAGGAGTCCTCGGCGGCCTCCAGCAGACCGTAGACGACGGCCACCAGACCGCCGGTGACGGCGACCGCACCGACCAGGTCCAGGCCCTGGCCGTCGCGGCGGGCCATCCGGCTCTCCGGCATCAGGCGCGGGATCATCAGCAGCGCCAGCACCACGATGGGGATGTTGATGTAGAACACCCAGCGCCAGTCGATGAAGTCGGTCACCAGACCACCGACGACCGAGCCGACCGCCCCGCCGAGCGCCGCCAGTCCGCCCCAGATGCCCAGCGCCTTGGCGCGCTCCTTGGAGTCGGTGAACAGCACGGCGATCAGACCCAGCGCGGCCGGGGCCGCGAGCGCCTCACCGAAGCCCTGGAGGAACCGGCCCGCGACGAGCAGACCGGGGCTGTTCGCGGCGCCGCACATGATGGAGGAGACGCCGAAGAGCAGGACACCTGTCACGAAGACCTTGCGGCGGCCGAGCAGGTCGGCGATGCGCCCGCCCAGCAGCAGGAATCCGGCGGCCATCAGCAGGTAGCCGTTGACCACCCAGGCGAGCCCCTCGGTGGAGAAACCGAGATCGTCCTGGATGTTGGGGAGCGCGATGTTCACCACGGTGACGTCCAGCATGAGCATGAACTGCACCGCGGTGAGGACGGCCAGCGCCTGCCAGCGCCGGGGGTCGCCGCCGGTCCCGCCGCCTGCCGGGTCTAGTGAATCTTTGCTTGAGATACTCATGACGTTAGTGGTCTCCCAGTGATCCGGGGCCGGACGGTTCCTTCCGCTGGCCGGTGTGGTGACTAGCCGACGATGTAGCGCTGGACCGTGGGCGTGAGGAGCTCGACGATCTCGTCGATCGACGCCGACGCGATCGGCTCCACGCGCAGGACGTAACGCCACAGGAAAACGCCCCACAGCTGCGAGGCCGAGGCGTTGATGTTGATCGCCTTGATGCTGAGCTTGCCGGCGAGCTCGTCGATGCTCAGCGGGTCCTCGTCGAGAGCGACGCCCGCCTGCGCGAAGACCTGCGCGGAGAACAGGTTGCGCATCGGCTCCGCGCCCTCCTCGCTCGCGGTCGCGGTGCGCACGGCCTGGAGGAGCCGCGGCTGCCACTCGGGGTCCTCGAAGAACTCCAGAGTCAGCCGGACGATGTTCTCGGCAAGCTTCTCGCGCGGCCCGTTGTACGCCGCCGCGCCCGCCTTCGCGAATGCCTCGCCATAGGCGGTGATGATGGCCTGCTGTTCTTCCACTTCGGTTGCAGTAGACATGCGTGCTCACCCTCCAGGTGAAAACATCGGCTATCGCGGGAATGGTCGCCCATTCCGCTTGCCGTCGACTTGCCAGGCACTTGGTGCGGACTTGACGCCCGCTGTCGACACATCCGGACCCGAATGAATCGGCCCGGTTCGAATAGAGACTCGATCGTGAAGGGATCGAGTCGCGGCAAGATTTTGCCGCCGCCCACTCGAGTCTCACCACAGAGCGGGTCGACTTGCGCTTTATGCCGCGGCGTCGTTCCGGTCGGCGGCGAAAGCGGCGTTCGAGGACCCCTGCGCCTTCTGGACGTAGGCGGCGAGCTTGTAGTACGCCGCGCCGGACGGTGCCAGCGCCACGGCGGAGACGAACTCGCGGCCCCCCTCGTACACATGGGGCACCTCGCGCGCGAACTTGTCGATGTCCGGGTCGAAGGGCGCGGGCAGCTCCCGCGGGTTCTTGGTCTTCACCGAGAAGCAGATGCGCTCGACCGCGGAGGAGTCCCAGTTGAAGGTGGGATAGATGGAGAAGGACCGCTTCACGAACTCCGCGACCCGCTCGTCCGGCTCCGGGAAGCCCAGCGCGCGCACCAGCGCGAGCTTGGTCTCCGGCTCCACCGCCTGCATGGCGAGGTACACGTTCAGGGTGCGCTTGGGGTAGTTGACCCCGATGGCCGACACCGTGTGATCCAGGCCGAGGCTGGTCAGGAGGTCCGCGTGCTCGGTCAGGGCGGGCGGCATGGACGGGATGCCCGCGAACTTCGCCGCCGGCGGGAAGTCGTCGAGCGGGAAGAAGGCGTACGACTTCTTGAAACCGCCGATGATGCCGTACTCGACGCCGTAGCTGGCGATGGCGCAGCGCGCCTGGACCTCCGCCAGCAGCGAGCCGACCGGGTGGTCCGTCTCCTCGATGAGGCCGTGGGCCAGCGCGGTGGCGTAGGGGTCGGCGCCCTGGGGGGACACCGAGAAGTCGAAGTCGAGCTCCCCGCGATGGCTGTCACCGGCCGCCATGCTGAAGACGATGTGGGCCACCGGGAGTTCGTCCCCGAATGCCGTCACGGCCGGCGAGAGCTGCTCGGGTGAGAAAGGCACATCCAGCAGCCGGGCCATTTCCTCGACCGCCGAATAGACCTTGTCCAATCCAGCGGGTTCCGGCATGAGGTCCTCCAAGGGTCGGGTTACGTGCGCGACATACGGCACGACCCTCCGGCAGCGCGCTCGGCAATGGCTCGGATAACGGTCGAGCCCGTCCGCCCACTCCTCCCACGAGCTCCCCTTTCCTGCCGGTTACCTGCCGTTCCGCTTGGCTTCCACTCCAACCACGCTCCAGCTCCGCTGCATTCGCACCGCGCAATCTGACGCGGTCACCCCCTTCGCGTTTGTCGCCACAGCGCAAAGCTCTGTCCAAGGAGATGTGTCGTGACCACTGAAGTGATCCCCCGGACCGGCCGGGCCCAGGAGTCGGCCGCCTCCGCCCGGCGCACCGTCGAGGAGTTGCTGGGGCGCGTGCAGGACCGGCTCGTCTCCTTCCTCGCCGCCGAACGCGCCCGCTACGCCGAGGTCGACGAGCGGGCGGTCGTCGCCATCGACGCGCTGAGCGACCTGGTCGAGGCCGGCGGCAAGCTGGTCCGCCCGGCGTTCTGCATCGCCGGCTACCTCGCCGCGGGCGGCGACCGCGACGACCCCGGCATCATCGACGCGGCCGCGGCCCTGGAACTGCTGCACATCTCCGCCCTCGTCCACGACGACGTCCTGGACGACTCCCGCACCCGCCGCGGCAAGCCCGCCGTGCACGTCCTGCACTCCACGGTGCACCGCAGCCGCGGCTGGCAGGGCGAGTCCCGCCGGTTCGGTGAGGGCGTCGCCCTCCTCGTCGGCGACCTCGCGCTGGTCTACTCCGACGAGCTGATGTCCAGCGCCCCCTCGGGCGGCCTCGCCGAATGGCACCGGCTGCGCTCCGAGGTGATGATCGGCCAGTACATGGACGTCGCCGCGGCCGCCGAGTTCTCCGTCGACCCGGCACTGTCCCGGCTGATCGCCCTGATCAAGTCCGGCCGGTACACCATCCACCGCCCCCTGGTCGTCGGCGCGAGCGCGGCGGGCCGCGCCGACCTCGCCCCCGCCCTCGCGGAGTACGGCGAGGCGGTCGGCGAGGCGTTCCAGCTCCGCGACGACCTGCTCGACGCGTTCGGCGACGCCGCCCAGACCGGCAAGACCGCCGGCCTCGACTTCAGCCAGCACAAGATGACCCTGCTGCTGGGCTGGGCGATGCAGCGCGACGACCGCATCCACGGCCTCATCACCGAACCGGGACACACCCCCGACGAGGTGCGCGCCCGACTGCTGGACACCGGCGTCCCCGACGACGTCGAACGGCACATCGCCGGCCTCGTCGAGAAGGGCCGCGCGGCCATCGCCGACGCGCCCATCGCCCCGGAGTGGCGCGCCGAGCTGTCCAACATGGCCCTGCGCGTGGCCTACCGCAACAAGTGACCCGCCCGAGCACGACAGTTGGAGGAAGAATGTCGGGAAGCACGCAGCTGGCGGACCTCCTCGCCGGTGTCGAGGAATCGGCGGGGCTCATCGACGTCGCCTGCGCGCGCGAGAAGGTCCTGCCCATCCTCGAGGCGTACGAGGACGCGATCCCCCAGGCCGTCATCGCCTTCCGGGTGGCGACCAACGCCCGCCACGAGGGGGAGTTCGACTGCCGCTTCACGATGCCCCGGACCATCGACCCCTACCTCCGGGCCCGTGACCACGGCCTGATCACCGAGACGGGCCGCCCCGCGGAGTCCCTCCTCGCCGACATCCAGCGCCACTGCCCCATCGACAGCTACGGCATCGACTTCGGGATCGTCGGCGGCTTCCGCAAGATCTGGGTGTACTTCCCCGGCGGCGAGGGCCAGAGCCTCGCCACGCTCCGCGACCTGCCCTCGATGCCGCCGAGCCTCGCCGAGAACTTCGCCTTCTTCGCCGACCGCGGACTGTCCGAGAAGGTCGACGTCGTCGCCATCGACTACCGCAGCGGCACCGTCAACCTGTACTTCACCGGCTTCCCCGACGAACTGCACCACCCGTCGGAGGTCCTGGGCATGCACCGCGCCCTGGGCATGCCCGACCCGAGCGAGCAGATGCTGGCGTTCTGCGGGAAGGCCTTCGGCCTCTACGCCACGCTGAGCTGGGACTCCCCGCGGATCGAGCGCCTCGCCTTCGGCGTGAAGACCCAGGACCCGCTGTCGCTGCCCGCCCGCCTCGGCCCGAAGATCGAGCACTTCCTCGCGAACATGCCCTACGGCCGCGAGGACCCGAAGATGGTGTACGCGGCCATGACGGCGTCCGGCGAGGAGTACTACAAGCTCCAGCCGTACTACCGCTTCCAGACCCGCAGCCGGCTGGACCAGATGCCGTCGATCGACGACACCGCCGACGATGTCGTCGAGGCCGCGTAGCGCGAACGGCCCCCTGGAGTTCCGCTTCAGCCGGATGGAGCGTCTCCTCGGGGGCCCCCCGGTCCGCACCGTGACGGTGGACGGCGAGAGGGCCGAGTTCGTCACGGACCCGGCCCTGGTCCACCGCGTCCTGATCAAGGACGGCAAGCGCTACGGCAAGGGCGAGCTCTTCCAGAAGGCCAGGCTGCTCAGCCGCGCCGGGCTCCTCGCGCAGGACGACACCCTGCACCGGCACTACCGGCGGCTGGCCCACCCGTATCTGCGCGGTGCGGCCGTCGCCGACCACACCCCGGTCATGGCCGAGGTCGCCCGGGACACCGCCGCCGCGTGGCGGCCCGGCCAGGAGGTCGACGTCCAGGCCGCGATGTGCCGGGCGGCCGGCGCCATCGCGCTGCGGACCCTCTTCGCCGGGCTCACCCGCGAGGCGTCGAGCAGGCTTGAGCAGCAACTCGCCGTCGTCGCCTGGGAGTTGATCAGCAAGCCGCTGTACGGCAAGGCGGCGGCGCGGGCCCGGCGGCAGAGCACGTCCCGGCGCTCGGCGCAGGCCTTCGCGGACCTCCGCGCGCTCGTCGCCGCCCAGCTGGACTCCCCGGACGCCACGGCGGGCTACCTCTCGACCCTGCTGTCGGACCCCGGCCGCCCCGGCACCCCCGCGCTGAGCGCCGACGAGGTCTGCGGCGAGGCCGTCATGATGCTGACCGCGGCCACCGTCACCACCGCCTCGGTGATGTCCTGGGCCCTGTACACGCTGTCCGAGCACCCCCTGATCGAGGAGAAGGTCCTCAAGGACCTGGCCCGGACGGCCGCCGCGGACGACAGCGACCGCATCGGCCACGGGCACGGCCCGCCCGGCTACACCCTGCGCTTCCTGATGGAGGTGCTGCGCCTGTACCCGCCGGTGTGGATCACCTGCCGCAAGACCCTCGCCGACGTCACCCTCGGCGACCGCGCGCTGCGCGCCGGCACCCACGTGATGTTCAGCTCCTACCTCCTGCACCGCGACCCCGGCCGCTACCCGGACCCGCACCGCTTCGACCCCGACCGCTGGCTGACCCTGAGACCGTCCGCGCACGACGCCTCCTACATCCCCTTCGGCGCCGGAGCCCGGGGGTGCGTGGGGGAGGCGTTCGCCTGGAAGGAGCTGGAGATCCTGCTCGGCGCGGTGGTCCGCGAATGGCGGCTGACCCTCCCGCCCGGCGGCCGGGTCCGCGCGGCGGCACACACCACCTTGCACCCCCAGCGGCTGCTCATGCTCCCCGAGCCGCGCTAGCCGGCGTCCAAGCCCGCCACCCGCGTCCGCAACCCGTTCCGCCTCCGTACCCCGACAAGCGAGGAGTGCCGTCATGCCGACCCCGACGACACACGCACGGACCGCACACGCACGGACCGCCGAACTCACCTCCCAGGCCTGGGCGGAGGCCCGCTCCATGGCGGGCACCGCACCGGACCACGACCCCCACCCGTCCGGCCGTCTGGCCGCCGCCGCCCTGCGCACGCACAGCACCCTGTCGGCGAGCCTCGGCCACAGCGTCCCCGTCCCCTTCACCGCCCTCGGCCCGTCCGGCGGCGGCACCGTACGCCAACTCGCCGCGTTCCTCGCCGTCTACGCCGACCAGGACCGCCACTGACACCGGACCGGGGCCGCGCCCGCCGACCCCCCGGCCCCCGCCCCCGGACCGGTACCGCCGCGGACGCTCGACCTCCGCGGCAGTCCGGCTCGAACTCCCCTGGCGGGCGCGGGACATGGGCCCCGCACCCGCCTAGGGTGGGGCTACGAGTCGTCCCGCCCGTCTCCATCCCCCCGGAGACGGGCGGGCGTGTCGGCATGTCGTCACTCCCGCGGCCCCGGACCCCCGCGCCATGACGTACACCCGCCGGCCCGGGCAGGGCAGGGCCACGCCCGCGGACCTCCCGCCCTGCGGGTGCCGCGACCGACAGCGCGGGCGGCGCGGCCCGTCGCGGCACGCCCGCGCAGCCGCCGCCGACCGCACGACGCGCGAGGGCGGCGGTGGCCCGACGCCCGCTCGGATCCAAGGAGGGGCCAGCATGAGCCGGTTGGAAGAGTTCGAGGAGGCGCGGCCCCTGCTGTTCTCGATCGCCCACCGGATGCTCGGCAGCGCGAGCCGGGCCGAGGACGCCGTGCACCAGGCGTGGCTGCGCTACGAGGCGGCCCCCGAACAGACCGCCTCGGGCCGCCGGTTCCTCGTCGCCACCGTCGCCCGCATCTGCCTCGACGCCCAGCGCGGGACCCGGCCGAGGCCGGTGGAGCCCGCCGAGGCGCAGGCCGCGGCCGCGCTGTCCCTGCTGGAACGGCTGAACCCGCTGGAGCGCGCCGTGTTCGTGCTGCGCGAGGTGCTCGGCTGCGGCACCGCCCAGATCGCGGCCGCCGTCGGCTGCTCGGAAGCCGCCTGCCGGCGCATCACCGCCGCCCTGTCGACGGCGCCCGACGGCACCGGCGCCGCCCCGCCCTGGCCGCGCCGCATCGCCGGCGCCGAGCACGTCGCCCGGGTCCTCGCCACGATCGTCCCGGCCCTGGTCCGCGTCGGCGTCACCCTGGAGCCGCAGGACGTGGACCACCGTCCCGGCGCGGTCTTCCGCGACCGCAACGGCACCGTTCTCAGCGCCCTCGCCCTCGACGTCCTCGACGGGCGGATCCACACCATCCGATGGGTCAAGGACCCAGGCCCCGCCCCCGCGGACGCCCCCGCGCCGACCTGAACCGACATGCGAGACCCGGCCGGACGGGATCGTAGGACCGTAGAAGAAAGAGGGAGGAGCCGGCGTGACACGGACCGAGGAGTTCGAGGAACTGCGGCCGCTGCTGTTCGCGATCGCCTACCGCATCCTGGGCAGCGTGAGCGAGGCCGAGGACGCGGTCCAGGAGACCTGGCTGCGCTGGAACGCCTCCACGACCGAGCCCAGGTCCGCCAAGGCCTACCTGTCGACCACGGTGACCAGGATCTCCGTGGACGTGCTGCGCTCGGCCCGCGTCCGGCGCGAGACCTACGTCGGACCGTGGCTGCCCGAGCCCCTGCTCACCGACTCCTACGAGGACCCGGCGCGCTCCGCCGAGCTCGCCGACTCGCTGTCCACGGCGGCCCTGCTGCTGCTGGAGCGGCTCTCACCGCTGGAGCGGGCGGTGTTCGTGCTGCGGGAGGTGTTCACCTTCGGCTTCCCCGAGATCGCCGCCGCGGTGGGACGTTCGGAGGCGGCGTGCCGGCAGCTCGCGGTACGGGCGCGCCGGCACATGGACGAGGGCCGGCCCCGGTTCGAGGCCGACCGCAAGGAGTGCGAGGCGCTCGCCGGACGGTTCTTCGACGCCCTGAAGGAGGGCGACGTCGACGGTCTGCGCGAACTGCTCGCCGCCGACGCGCAGGTGGTCGGGGACGGCGGCGGCAAGGCCCCGCAACTGGCCAGGACCGTCGTCGGCGACGACCCCGTGGCCCGGCTGCTCACCACCTTCTTCACCACGCTCGCGCGGGTGGACGTCACCCTGGAGACCCGCGAGCTCAACGGCGAGCCCGGCGCGATCCTCCGCGACCGGGACGGCAAGATCCTCAACACCTGGACGCTGGAGATCCGCGAGGGCCGGATCCGGACGATCCACTCGGTGACCAACCCCGACAAGCTCGCTCACCTGGGCCCGGTGGCGGACGCCTGGGCCATCAACCGCGAGGCCCAGCAGGCGCGCCGCACCCTGTGAGCGGCACCGCCGTCGCCCTCACGCCGCCCGGGGCGGGCGCCGGGCGACGGTGTCCTGGAGGTGGCGGCGGCGCAGTTCCCCGGCGTCGTTACGGGGCAGGGCGCCCAGCAGGACCAGGTCGGCGGGGAGGTGGGCGGGCGGCACACCCCGCTCGGACAGATGTCCGCGCAGCTCCAGAAGGCTGGGCGGGGCGCCGTCGGGGACCACGACCGCGCAGGGCAGTTCGCCGTGCAGGGGATCGGCGCGGGCCACCACCGCGGCCTCGGCCACCCGGGGGTGCCCCAGCAGCAGCGCCTCGAGCTCGGTGACCGGGACCAGGAACATCCCGCCGACCTCCTCCGTGCGCAGCCGCGGATGCCCCCACTCGTCGAGGTCCACCACCTCCCCGGTCCCAAGCGCCCCGTCCTCGCCCCAGGTCAGACCGAGCCCGCCGCCGCGCCGCCACACCGCGAGCGGCGAGGCGGGTCCGCGCGGCCCTAACCGGGACGGCCCGCTCTCCGGGGGCCCGTCCCGCCCGGTGTGGGCGGCGGAGCGCGGCAGCGCCCGCGGCGACACCCCGAGGGCCGCGTGGACCCGCCGGCCGAGCGCGGCGGACGTGCCGGCCGGATCGGAGGTGAAGGCGTCGTACAGCTCGACGGCCTCCCGCGGCCGGCGCTGCCGCGCGGCGGCGAGCTCCGCCCACTGCGCGGGTGTCGCGTGCACCTGCCGCACCCGCGCCGCGGCCAGCAGCTCCAGCGCGCTCTCCGCGTCCCACACGTCCTGGAGGACGACCGTCCCGCCGTGCGTGAGCGGCCCGATCACCGTGTGCAGTAGCGCCGGCAGCGACGCCAGCGGCAGCGCCGAGAACACCGCCGCGTCCGGCCGTGAGACCTGGGGCAGGCCCGCGTGCAGCGAGTTGGGGGTGTGCAGGGCCATGCTGTGCGCGGCCCCCAGACCGAGCGAGGTCACCGCCGCGGCGAGCCGGTCCGCGGGCCGCGCCGGGACCCTGAGCCACCCGCCGGACCGGTACCGCTCGTGCGGGGTGTGCACGAAGTGCCGCTGGAAGTCGACGGCACCGGCGTCCACCGTGTCACCCAGCACCGCCCGGTGCCGCAGCCACGGCAGCCGGGGCGCGAGACCGGCGAGGACACGGGCCGGCGCGGCGCCCTCCCACCGGTCCGGCACGACGCACAGCCGCGGCTCGGCCGCCCTCAGCACCGCCTCCAGATCCCGGGCCCCGTACCCCGGCATCACCGGCACGGCCACCGCACCCGACCGCAGACACGCCAGCAGCAGCGCCACCGTCTCCCAGCGGTTGGGCAACTGGAAGGCGACCGGGTCACCGGGGCGTACCCCGAGCGCGTCCAGGGCGTGCGCGAACCTGCCGGTGAACGCGGCGAGCTGGGCGTACGTCAGCCGAGTCACCCGGCTCGCGGCGGGCCGGCCGGCCTGGTGGGAGACGACCGCGGTGCGGTGCGGATGCCGGGCCGCCCCCCGGTACACGTCGTGCAGCACGGTCTCGGTGCGCCACCAGCCACGCCCCACGAAGTCCCGCGCGACCTCCTGCGGCGGGCGCAGGTCCGCCAGGAGCCGCGCGAGCGGGGTGTCGTCGGGCGCCATCACCGGCTCCTGCCCACGGCCCAGGCGACCTGGACCCGGGAGGCGCAGCCCAGCTTCCGCATCACGTTGCGGACGTGGTTGACCACCGTCCACTCGGCGATGTCCAGGTGCTGGGCGATCTGCCGGTTCGTCATGCCGTCGGCGACCAGCAGCGCCACCTGCAACTGGCGCGGGGTGAGCGCGACGCCCTCCGCGCCGTCGTCGGACCCGCCCGGCTCGGCCGCGGCGAGCGCCTCGGCGGCCATCGCCTCCGGGCGCAGCCGCACACCCTCGGCCCACACGGTCGCGAAGACCGCCCCGCCGAGCCGGCGGCGCAGTTCCTCGACGGCCTCCCTCAGCCGGTCCCGGCACTCCGGCACGATCCCCGCGCCGGTGGCGGAGCGCAGCGCGCCGGCCGCCGCCAGCAGCCGGGCGGCGCGCTGCGGCTGACCCGCCTGCGCCAGGATGAGCAGGGCGAACATCTCCAGCACGGCGGGCAGTTCGGTGCGCTCACCGATCGACTCGAACAGCTCGATGCTCTCCTTCAGCGCCGACCGGGCGCCGCCGTCGTCCCCCTCGTACAGGCGCAGCCGGGCACCGAGGTGGACGGTGCGGGCCAGGTCGCGGACGGCACCGTTCTGCCGCTGGACGCGGCCCACCCGCTCCAGCAGGGCCCGCGCCTGCTTGGTCTCGCCGGCCGCGAGCAGCACCTCGGCGAGCGCGGCGGCCGCCTCGGCGGAGCCGGCGGTGTCGCCGTAGGCGTCGAGGGTGGCCAGTGAGGCGGCCAGCAGGGACCGGCCCTCGGGCCGCTCGCCGCACCGGAACAGCGCGTGTCCGAGGCGGGCGGAGGCCAGCGCGGCACCCGGCGCGTCCCGCAGCCGCTTGTACAGGGCGACGGCGCGGCGGTGGCGGCGGGCCGCCCCGTCGTGGTCGCCGAGGGCCGCGGCGAGCACACCGGCGCCGGAGTACAGCCGGGCCCGGGCGCGCAGCCACTCCTCGTCCTCGGCCCGCTCGCCCCGCCCGGCCTCCTTCAGGGCCTGCCCGGTCGCGTCGAACCAGCGCAGCCCCTCCTTCAACTCGCCGCGCACCAGCCAGGGTTGGAGACAGGCCCCGACGAGTGCGGCCCGCTCCAGGAGGGCCGCGGCCCGCGCGTCGTCGTCCTCGTAGGCGCTCTCGTCCTCCTCCAAGTGGCGCAGCGCGGCGAGGACGTTGTCGTGCTCGGCGACCGCGACCCGCAGCCAGTGCTGCTGCTCGGAGCCCTTCAAGCGGCCCTCCAGGGCGGGAAGCAGCCGCTGGTAGCAGCGCGCCTGCGCCCGCCGGGCGGCCGAAGCCCCCTCCTCGTCCGCCTCGTCGAGCAGGGCGAGACCGTAGGCGCGCACGGTGCGCGGCATCGTCAACCGGCTGTCGGCGCGCGGCTGTTCGGCCAGGGCGAGCAGACCGCGGTCGAGCATGGTCTCCAGCGCCACGGCGGTCTCGGCCGGCCCCAGGGGGGAGACCTTCTCGGCGATGGCGAGGGTGACGCCCCCCGGGAACAGGGCGAGCCGGGCCAGCAGCCGGCGCTGCCCGCCACTCAGCCCGCGGCAGCTCCACTCGGCGATCGCGAGGGTGGAGCGCTGCCGCTCGGGCACGTCGACGGGCCCGGGCAGGTGGCTGTCGCCGCCCCGCCGCAGCCAGGCGAGCAGCTCCTGCGGCGGATACAGCCGCAGCCGGCGCGCGGCGAGCTCCAGGACCAGCGGGACGCCCTCCAGCAGGTTGCAGACCTCCACGACCGCCCCGACGTTCTCGGGCGTGAGCGCGAAGGCGGGGTTGGCCCGCTGCGCGCAGCGCACGAACAGCTCGACGGCCGGATTGTCCTGGACCTCGGCGACGTCGGGCTCCGGCAGCGCGCCCGGCGGCGGCAGCGGCGGCACGGGCACCACGCACTCGCCGTAGATCCGCAGGATCTCCTGGCCGGTGGCCAGCACGGTGAGCAGGGGAGCGGCGGTCAGATGCCGGGCGAGCGCCGGTGCGAGCTCGCCCGCGACGTGTTCGACGCCGTCGAGCAGCAGCAGGGTGCGTTCGGTGACGTCCCGCACGGTCTTGTCGACGCTCTCCAGGACCGACTCCAGGTCCACGCAGGCCGGCAGGTCGATGCCGTGGATCCCGCCGGGGAACAGCTCCGCGACCCCGGCGGCGGCCTCGGCCGCCAGCCGGCTCTTGCCCACCCCGCCGGGTCCGGTCAGGGTGACCAGCCGCACGGCGGGGTCCTGGAGCCTGCCCTGAACCGCGATCAGATCGAATTCCCGGCCCACCAGTGCGGCCGCCGGTCGGTACGTCCACAGATCCGTTGACATACGTGCCCCCGTACAGCCGCCCGGCCTCGTGCCTCGCCGGTTTCAGGACCTCCCACGCTGTGCGCACCGGCCCGCGCGGGAAGCCTCCCCGTGTCACATCGCGCCGAGCCGTGCTTCGAGCATCGCTGGACAGGCTCGAACGCGGCTCAAGACCGGGCTGAGACACCGGCGTCCGGGGCCGCCGCGGGCACGGCGGCTTCCCCGGGACCTACGTGCGCGCACGCGGCCTGAGCATGCCGCTCTCGTAGGCGATGGCGACCAGCTGGGTGCGGTTGCGGGCGCCGAGTTTGGCCATGGTGCGGCGCACATGGGTCTTGGCCGTGACCTCGGCGACGACGAGACGGTCGGCGATCTCCTGGGTGGACAGGCCGGTGCCGACCAGGGAGAGCACCTGGCGTTCGCGCGCGGTGAGACGGTCCAGGGAGGGCGTCTCGAGGACGTCGGGGCCGCGCAGGCACGCGTCGATCAGCGGCCGGGTCAGCCGCGGCGAGACCACGGCACCGCCACCGGCGACCAGCCGCAGCGCGCGCGGCAGTTCGCCGGTGTCGGTGTCCTGGAGCAGCACTCCGCGCGCACCCGCTCTGAGCGCCTCGAAGGCGAGCCCGGTGGAGGCGCCGTCCGCGAGGACGACCACCCGCACGGAGCGCACCGAGCGGACGCCGCCGCGCCCGACGAGCCGGCGGGTCAGCTGCGCGGCGTCCAGCCCGGGCAGCCGCAGCCCCGCCACCAGGACGCCCGGCAGCAACCGCTCGGCCAGCTCCAGCGCCTGCCTGCCGTCACCGCACTCGCCCACGACCTCGAGGTCGTCCTCCGCCGCGAGCGCCCCGCAGAGCGCGGCCCGGGTCGACGGGTGGGGGTGGGCAAGGAGGACCTCGATGGCCATGCGGGGGCTCCAGGGGGTCGGCGCCGGAGTCCGGCGGGTGGGGGCAACTTCCTTGAGTGGACGGCGAGTTGGTGGCAGGAATGTCAGTCGGGGGCCAGCGGGAGCACGGCGGTGGCGGCCAGGCCCCCCGAGGCGGCACGGCCGAGGTCCAGTCGGCCGCCGGAGGCCCGCAGCAGGGACAGGGCGATCGACAGTCCCAGCCCACTGCCCTCGCGCCCGGCACCCGCCGCCCCGCGCCAGAACGGGCGCCCGGCGACGGCGAGTTCCGCGTCTGTCATGCCGGGCCCCCGGTCCGTGACGCCGACGCGCACCTGCGCCCCGTCGACGCGCACGGCACAGGTGACGGCGGTGCCCGGCGGGCTCGCCCGCACCGCGTTGTCGAGCAGGACGTCCAGGGCGTGTTCCAGCGCGCCGTGCGCCTGAAGGGCCGTCGCCGCGGTCCCGGTGACGTCGATGCGGACGTCCCGCGCGTCGGCGAGCACACTCCAGGCGTCCGCCCGGGCGGCGGCGACGTCGAGCACCTCGACCGGCTCGGGCGGCGGCTCCCGCCCCGCGGCACCCCAGTCCAGGATCTGGTTCAGCGACGTGGCCAGCCGGTCCACCTCGCCCAGCACACCGGCGAGTTCGCCGAGGTCGGGCCGGCGCTCGGCGAGCATCTGAAGCCGCAGCCGGATCGACGACAGCGGCCCGCGCAGCTGGTGCGCGGCGGCGGCCGCGAGCCCGTACGGGCTCGCGGCCACGTCGAGCCCGAGGTCCTGACCACCGTACGGACGTACCCCCGCGTCGTCCGGACGGCCGGCCACCTCGTGCGGCAGGACGCTCCCCGCCTGACTGCTCCCGCTCATCGCTCGGCCCCGGCGCCCAGGGCCGTCGGCACGGTCAGCCGGTAGCCCACACCGCGGACCGTCTCGATCCAGTGGGTGCTGCCGAGCTTGCCGCGCAGGGAGCCGACATGGACGTCGAGCGTGCGGGTGGAGCCGAACCAGTTCTCGTCCCACACCCGGGCCATGATGTCCTCGCGCTGCATGACCGTGCCGGGCTCCTCCAGAAGCATCGCGAGCAGGTCGAACTCCTTCCGGGTGACCCGGATCTCGTCGTCGTCGATGAAGACCCGGCGGGTGCGCGTGTCCAGCCACAGCGGACCCGCCCGTAACCGGTCCTGGGCCGCGTCCGGCTCCCCGGCCGGCTCCTGCGGGGTACGGCGGGGGCGGGTCTCCTGCACGGGCAGCGGCGCGAAGTCGGCGGCCGCGCCCTCCTGGGACCGCCCGCAGCAGCAGGCGCTGCGGCGCAGCACCGCCTCGATGCGGGCCAGCAGTTCATGCCGGCTGAAGGGCTTGGGCACGAAGTCGTCGGCCCCGGCGTACAGGGCTGTCACGCGGTCGAGTTCATGGTGGCTGCCGCTGAGCACGACGATGGGCACACAGGAGTTCTCCCGGATGCGCCGGCACACCTCGTGCCCGGCGAGGTCGGGCAGGCTCAGGTCGAGCAGGACGAGCTTGGTGCCCGACAGACTCGCCAGGGCGCTGGTACCGGTGTCGCTGCGGCGGGTCTCGTGGCCGTGCAGATGCAGCATCTGCTGAAGTGCCTCGGCCATCCCGTCATCGTCCTCGACTACCAGTACGTCCATCGCGCTCACGCTCCTCTCAAGGGTTCAAGGGCTTCGTACGCATGACCGGAGTCCTTGAGGTTGCTGAGCGGGCGCGACGGACGTCAACATTCCGCCAGACCGTGCGCGAAACCGTGCGCTTGACCGGATGTTTCGTGACAGAGCCCTGCCATGGCGGGCGGCACGAGCGGCCCGGTTGCCACGGACGGTGCGGATACGGACCGGCACCTTGTCATGGCACTGGGAAGATCACCGCGGTGCGCCCTGCGTCAGGCGGCCCGACCGGCGGCTTCGGACCGGGTACCCCGGTCGGGGTGTGGCGGGTGGGCGGGGCGCCGGGGTGGCAGAGGGCGAGCGAGACCCCGTGGCGGGCGCCGGGGTGGCAGCCTGCGAGCGGGGCTACGCGGCGCGCGCCGGCACCTTGGCGCTGGAAGACACCGCTCTGCGCCCCGCGTCACGCGGCCCGGCCGGCCGCTTCGGGCCGGGTGTCCCGGCCCGGGTGCAGCAGGTCGGTGAGGGCGCCGGGGTGGCAGACGGCGAGGGAGGTCCCGTGGCGGGCGCCGGTGGTGGCGAGCCGGCCGCGGGTGGCGGCGACCGAGCCGAAGGCCCGCCCGACGGCGGCGGGCACCGAGGCGCCGGCGACGGCCTGATACGGATCGGCGTCCACGGCCAGCACGAAGAACTCCAGGGGCAGGCGCGAGGTGGCCCGGTCCAGGTGGGTGGCACCGCTGACCGCGTCCGCGACCGTCTCCCGGGCGGCCTGCGCGGACTGTCCGCCCAGCAGACCCCGCTCCCCGCCCCCGGGGCAGTGCACCACCCCGTCCAGCCCCCCGAAGGCCCGCAGCGCGGTCTGCACGGCGACCCGGACGTCCGGGTACCGGCTCACCCGCCCACCGGCCCGCACCAACGCCCCGCGATCTGTGCCGACGGTGCGGGGCCGTTCCGGCTCGGTATCCGGGTCCGCCCCGAACAGCACGACACACGCCCCGAGTTCGCGCACCAGCCGGTGTGCGAGGTGCTCTCCCGACCCGTCCGGACCCGCCCCGACCAGGTACCGGCCGCCCCGCCGCGGCACCGCCGAAGCGGCCGGACCGGCGCCGTCGTGGGCGCGCAGGCCCCGGACCTCGCGGCCGGAGCCGGTGTAGCGGACCTCGGCCAGACCCGGCCGGGGCAGGGCGAGTTCGGCGCGGGCCACGTGGAAGGGGTCCCGGGCCCAGCCAGGCAGCGCCTCCACCCGCACCGACACCGCGCTCAGCCGGCCGTCCTCCACCCCGGCGACCTGCGCCACCGCACCGAGCGCGGCCGAGAGTTCGGGCCGGGCCCGGCCGGTGACCAGGAACGCCAGCCGCACCGGGTGGGGGCCGGTGGAGCAGCTCAGCGCCCGCAGCAGCGGCAGCACCAGATCGGCGGCGTGCTCGGCGCTGGTCGTGGCGGCGGGCAGGTCGACGACGATGCCGCGCGGGAACCGCCCGGCCTCCCGCAACTCGCCCAGACGCGTCGACCAGGACAGCGCGCTGCCCGTCACATCGCGGCCGACCCGGACGGTGCGCACCGAACCCGGCACCCAGGCACGGCCGTTGTCCCGGCCGTCGATCACGAGCAGCATCCGCTCGACGGGCAGCACCGGGGGAGTGCGCGGATGCGTGGCGGCGGGCACCCACACGGCGCGGTGGCGCACCGACCCCGAGGCACCGCCCAGGGGCGGCCGGTCCACCGCCGACATGCTCGCGTCCATCGCTCCACCCCGTCGTCGTGGTCGGTGATCACAGCCGCGGCGGTGATCACATCGGGTCCTGCAGTCAGCATCGGCGGTGTCACGACAGCCCGACGGCACGGCTGTGTCAGCTGCGCCGCACCGGTACGTCAACATTCCGCAAGCCCGCACCTGATCGGCCCGCCGCACCGCTGGCCAACCCCATGCCTGCCGTTGCGGCTCCTCTGTACTTGAGCTGACCGGGAGCTGGCACGACGTTGCCTACCGTGGCTGAAACCGTACGAGGCTTGAATCCCGGCTGATGTGGAGGTGAGTCATGCGTCAGGCTTCAGCCGACCTGTTGAACCCACACGCGCCAGCACGCCACGAGGTGTTCGACGCCGACGCCCGCGCCGCTCCGGCGGCGCACACGGCTTGGCGTGTCCTGATCGTCGACGCCCGCGCCGAGGACGCGGCACCGCTGGCCGAGGCGCTGCGCCGGCACGGGCACCACGTCGAGCGCGCCCGCAACGGCTATGCCGCGCTGGAGACCTACGGCGAGGCCGACGTCGACATCGTCCTGCTCGACCCCGACCTGCCCGACGTGGACGGCCTTCAGGTGTGCCGTCAGCTGACCGCGTCCGGCCGTACCGCCGTCGTCGTGCTCAGCGCCCGCGGCGGCGAACTCGACGTCGTGCTCGGCCTCCAGGCCGGTGCCGACGACTACCTGGTCAAACCGCGCGGCGTCAGAGAACTGCTGGCCCGCATCGAGGCCGTGATGCGCCGGGTGCAGCCGCGCATCGAGCGCCGCGTGCTGTCGTTCGGGGCCCTGCGCATCGACGCGGCGCTGCGCGAGGTCCGCCTGGGCGGCCGCACCATCGCCGTCACCCGCAAGGAGTTCGACCTGCTGTACCTGCTGGCGTCGCGGCCCGAGACGGTCGTCACCCGCGAGCAGCTGCTGCGCGAGGTGTGGGCCGACTCCTGGTCGCGGCGCACCGTCGACACGCATGTGAGCAGCCTGCGCACCAAGCTCGGCTCCCGCGACTGGATCATCACCGTCCACGGGGTGGGTTTCCGGATCGGCCGGGCCTGAACGCCCGCGGTCCCGCCTTTTCCCGCATTCCGGCACCGCGATTTCTTCCGTCCATCTTCGTCACCCATCTTCGTTCATCCATCTTCTTCCACCCATCGTCCGCATCCGAAGGCGTACGTCCATGGCGTGCGCCTTTCCGGGTGCGGGGCAGCAAAGGTGACATTTTTTCATCGCCCACGGGGGATTCGAATGAACCGAATGAACCTGCCAGAAATGACGTCCGCCGCCGCCTCCCGCCCGCGCTGCGAGGGCGACGACTGCCGCAGGCGGACGAGCGCACCGGTCGAGTGCGCGGCGCCCCGCCTGCGCCTGTGCCGGTCGTGTCTGCACCTGCTCGTCGCCCGCCTGCGCCAACTGCCCGCGCTGCACACCGAACTGGAGCAGGTCCTCGGCGGCCGCTCCGGCGGCGGCGAGCGGCAGGAGCGCACCAGCGGCGGGCCGGTCCCCTCCGGTCTGCCGTTCAACGCCGCGGCCGCCGACGTCCGCGCGGAGATCACCGCCACCCTGAGCTCCTGGAGCGGCCTGGTCGTCACCGAGCGCCGGGTGCCCGCCCCGCGGCGCGACGTCGCCGCCCTCGCCGTGCTGCTGGTCCGGCACGCCGACTGGCTCGCCGCCCACCCGGCCGCCGCCGACGCCAGCCGTGAGGTGGCGCGCCTGGTCCGGGCCGCGCACCGGGTGGCCCGCGGCGAACCGGCGCGCCGGGTGAGCATCGGCCCGTGCGTGGCGCCGGGCTGCACCGGCCGGCTCAGCGCGGAGCTGCGCGGCCGAGGGGCCCCCGCCGGCATCCGGTGCGACGCGGACGCCGCGCACGCCTGGCCGGGCCGGCTGTGGACCGAGCTGCGCCGCGCGATGCGCGATCAGAGCGAGGGTGAGAGCGAGGGCGGCGGGTCGCAGGAGCGCTGGCTGACCGCCTCCGACGTCGCCAGGCTCTGGGGCACGCCCACCGGCACCGTCTACCGCCTGGCCAGCGAGCAGGGCTGGCGCCGGCGGTCGCGGCAGGGCCGCACGTACTACGCGGAGGCGGACGTCCACGCGTGTTTCGCGCGCCGCCGCTCCACCCAGGGCGCGACCGGAATCTGACGGTCCGCCGGATTCCCTTGAAGAATTTCTGACATGGATCTGCACGAATACGCGTTGTTATTCACCCGGTGAGCGAAGAAGCTGTAAGTGAGGATCCGGTGAACTGCGCACGGGGCGCGGAGAATTCAACAATTCCCGTTTAAGCCCTCCCGGATTCCATCAGGAAATTCCCTCCGGCGGCTGTCACCGCCTTTTCCAGCCAGGGAGAGAGCCCATGCACAGCACTTTGATCGTGGCGCGGATGGACCCCGGGTCCAGTGGTGACGTGGCCCGGGTGTTCCAGGAGTTCGACGGCACCGAGATGCCGCACCTCATGGGGACCCGGCGGCGGCAGCTCTTCGCCTACCGAGGCCTGTACTTCCACCTTCAGGACTTCGACGACGACCACGGCGGCGAGGCCATCGAGCAGGCCAAGACCCACCCGCTGTTCGTGAAGGTCAGCGACGACCTCAAGCCCTTCATCGAGGCGTACGACCCGGCGACCTGGCGCTCCCCCGCGGACGCGATGGCCCGGCGTTTCTACCAGTGGACCCCGTCCTCGTGACGCACTTCCCCAGGAAGGGAGCGACGTCCTGATGGGACGCCAAGTAGTGATCACCGGCATCGGTGTGGTGGCACCCGGCGGTATCGGCACCAAGGACTTCTGGAACCTGCTCAGCACCGGCCGCACCGCGACCCGCACCATCACCTCCTTCGACGCCACCCCGTTCCGCTCACGGGTGGCCGCCGAGATCGACTTCGAACCCGAACTGCACGGCCTGAGCCCGCAGGAGGTGCGGCGCATGGACCGCGCCGCCCAGTTCGCCGTCGTCACCACCGCCGAGGCCCTCGCCGACTCCGGCCTGGCCCTCGCCGACCTCGACCCGCACCGCACCGGAGTGACGGTCGGCAGCGGGGTCGGCGCCACCATGGCCCTGGACCGCGAGTACCGCATCGTCTCCGACGGCGGCCGCCTGGACCTGGTCGACCACCGCTACGCGGTGCCGCACCTGTACGACTACTTCGTCCCCAGCTCCTTCGCGAGCGAGGTCGCCTGGAAGGTGGGCGCCGAGGGCCCCGCCGCGGTCGTCTCCACCGGCTGCACCTCGGGCCTGGACTCGGTCGGCTACGCCACCGAGCTGATCCGCGAGGGCAGCGCGGACGTGATGTTCGCCGGTGCCGCGGCCGCCCCCATCTCGCCCATCACGGTGGCCTGCTTCGACGCCATCAAGGCCACCACCCCCCGCAACGACGACCCCGAGCACGCCTCGCGGCCCTTCGACCGCACCCGCAACGGCTTCGTCCTCGGTGAGGGCGCCGCCATGTTCGTGCTGGAGGAGCGCGAGCGGGCCGAGGCGCGCGGGGCGTACATCTACGCCGAGATCGCCGGCTTCGCCACCCGCTGCAACGCCTTCCACATGACCGGGCTGCGGCCCGACGGGCTGGAGATGGCCGAGGCGATCCGGCTCGCGATGGACGAGGCGCGCATCAACCCCGAGCAGGTCGACTACATCAACGCCCACGGCTCGGGCACCAAGCAGAACGACCGCCACGAGACCGCGGCGTTCAAGCACAGCCTCGGCGACCACGCCTACCGGACCCCCGTCAGCTCCATCAAGTCGATGGTCGGGCACTCGCTCGGCGCGATCGGCTCCCTGGAGATCGCCGCCTCGGTCCTCGCCATCGAGAACAACGTGGTCCCGCCGACGGCCAACCTCCACGAACCCGACCCCGAGTGCGACCTCGACTACGTGCCGCTGACCGCCCGCGAACAGCGCACCGACACCGTGCTGAGCGTCGGCAGCGGCTTCGGCGGGTTCCAGAGCGCCATGGTGTTGCGGAGGGCAGCATGAGCACCCCGACCACCACGGCCGTCAAGGACACCCCGGCCACCGCCACCGCCCGCGTCGTCGTCACCGGACTCGGCGTCACCGCCCCCAACGGCCTGGGCACCGACGACTTCTGGGCCGCCACCGTCGAGGGCCGCAGCGGCATCGCCGAGATCGCCCGCTTCGACGCCTCCGGCTACCCCGCCCGCCTGGCCGGCGAGATCCCCGGCTTCCGCGCCGAGGACCACCTGCCGGGCCGGCTGCTGCCGCAGACCGACCACATGACCCGCCTCGCCCTGGTCGCCGCCGACTGGGCCCTCGCCGACGCCGGCGTCACCCCCGAGGAGTGGGCGCCCTTCGACATGGGCGTGGTCACCGCCGCCTCCTCCGGCGGCTTCGAGTTCGGCCAGCGCGAACTCAAGGCGCTGTGGAGCCAGGGCGGCCAGTACGTCAGCGCGTACCAGTCCTTCGCCTGGTTCTACGCCGTCAACACCGGCCAGATCTCCATCCGGCACGGCATGCGCGGCCCCTCCGGTGTCGTCGTCTCCGACCAGGCGGGCGGCCTCGACGCCCTCGCGCAGGGCCGGCGGATGATCCGCAAGGGCAGCAAGCTGATCGTCTCCGGCGGCGTCGACGGCTCCCTGTGCCCCTGGGGGCACGTCGCCCAGCTCGCCGGCGGACGCCTGTCCACCGGCGACGACCCCGGCCGCGCCTACCTGCCCTTCGACCTGGAGGCGGCCGGCCATGTGCCCGGCGAGGGCGGCGCCCTGCTCATCCTCGAGGACGCCGACGCGGCACAGGCCCGCGGGGCCCGGATCTACGGCGAACTCGCCGGATACGCGGCCACCTTCGACCCGCCGCCCGGCACCGGCCGCGAGCCGGGCCTGGAGCGGGCCATCCGGATCGCGCTCGCCGACGCCCAGACCGCACCCGGTGACGTCGACGTGGTCTTCGCGGACGCCGCCGCGATCCCCCAGCTCGACCGGGCCGAGGCCGACGCGGTGACCGCGGTCTTCGGCCCCGAGGCGGTCCCTGTGACCGCCCCGAAGACGATGACCGGACGGCTGCTGTCCGGCG
The DNA here is from genome assembly GCF_055575395.1 of Streptomyces sp. NPDC034103. Lineage (NCBI taxonomy): Bacteria > Bacillati > Actinomycetota > Actinomycetes > Kitasatosporales > Streptomycetaceae > Streptomyces > Streptomyces sp. NPDC034103. Next base: position 56,256 of record NZ_JBVISS010000022.1, read on the forward strand.
CCGCCTCGCTGGACGTGGCCACGGCCCTGCTGAGCATCCGGGACGGCGTGATCCCGCCCACCGCCCACGTCACCCCGGACCCGGCCTACCGCCTGGACCTGGTCACCGGCGAGGCGCGGACCGCCCGGGTGGACACCGCCCTGGTCCTCGCCCGCGGATACGGCGGGTTCAACTCCGCCATGGTCGTGCGCCGGAGCGGGCAGTGACCGCCGGCCGCGCCCCGACACACACGGCACCGACAACGTCCGAAGAGAGGGTGGCGCGTATGCCCAGCAAGGTCATGGCCCAGGGCCAGGCCAAGAGGTCCGACAACGTCCAGCACTGCGACGTCTTCATCCTGGGATCGGGCCTGGCCGGCTCGGTCGCCGGGGCGATCCTGGCCCGCCAGGGCGCCAAGGTGGTCCTCGTCGACGCCGGCCAGCACCCCCGGTTCGCCGTGGGGGAGTCGATGACCCCGCAGCTCATCGAATGGCTGCACATCCTCAAGTCGCGCTTCGACGTGCCCGAGCTCGGCCATCTCCTCAGCGCCAAGGCGGTCGCCGACAACATCGGCCCGCACCACGGCAAGAAGCAGAGCTTCGGGTTCATCAAGCACGAGGAGGGCCGGGAGCCGGACCCGGAGCAGGCGACGATGTTCGTCATCCCCAAGGTCCTCACCGACGCCAGCCACCTGTTCCGCCAGGACAGCGACCAGTACTACTTCAACGTCGCCGCCAAGTACGGCTGCGTCACCCGGCAGAACTGGTTCGCCACCGACCTCGACTTCGACGACGACGGCGTCACCGTCACCGGCAAGAACGGCGAGGTCTTCCGCGCCAAGTACCTCATCGACGCGAGCGGCTTCCGCTCCCCGCTGGCGGAGAAGTTCGCCCTGCGCGAGCAGCCGGCCCGCTTCAAGCACCACGCCCGCTCGATGTTCACGCACTACATCGGCGTCAAGCCCTTCGACGACGTCTCCCACCACCCGGTCAGCAAGCGCCCGCCCGCCCAGTGGCACGGCGGCACCCTGCACCACCTCATCGAACGCGGCTGGTTCTGGATCATCCCGTTCGACAACGTCAAGGGCTCCAAGAACCCGATGTGCTCGGTCGGCATCACCATGGACGAGCGCACCTACCCCAAGCCCAAGGACATCACCCCGGACGAGGAGTGGCGGCGCTTCCTCGACACGTACCCGGCCGTCAAACGGCAGTTCGTCGGCGCCAAGCGGGTGCGCGAGTGGGTCTCCACCGACCGCCTGCAGTACTCCTCCAGCCGCTCGATCGGCCCCCGCTGGTGCCTGATGTCGCACGCGGCCGGCTTCCTGGACCCGCTGTACTCGCGCGGCCTGTCCAACACCTTCGAGGTGGTGTACTCGCTGTGCACGCGCATCCTCCAGTCGGTCAAGGACGACGACTGGTCGGTGGAGCGCTTCGAGTACGTCGAGCAGCTGGAGCGCGGTCTGCTCCAGTACAACGACGACCTCGTCAACGCCTCCTACATCTCCTTCTCCCACTTCCGGCTGTGGAACGCGGTGTTCAGGGTGTGGGGCGGCTTCCTCACCCCCGGCGTCATGCGCCTGCACCGGGCCCGCGCCCAGTACGAGCTCACCGGCGACGAACAGCACCTGAAGGAGCTGGAGAACACCCCCTACCCGGGCCTGTGGTGGCCGCACGACGAGTTCAAGAAGATCCTCGAACTGACCGCGGAGGTCTGCGAGAAGTACGAGATCGGCGAACTCGACGGCGACACCGCGGCGGACACGATCTTCGCGGCGCTGCGCGAGTGCGAGGGCCTGAACCCGGTGTTCGGCTGGAAGGACGACGAGTCCACCCGCTTCGTGTACCCGACCACGGCGATGGTCGCCAAGTTCATGAACTGGTCGCTGCGCAAGGCCCCCCAGGGCGAGATGCGCGACATCGCCCGCTCCCTGGTGAGCAGCGGCCTGCGCTCGGCGCTCAAGGGCAACAAGGCGCTCTAGGAAGGACGGCCATGTCCCAGACCACCGCACGAGACGAGGACAAGGCGGCACTGTCCTCCTGGTCCTCCACCCGCCCCCAGATGGAGAACACCAACCCGCTGGTGCAGGCGTTCACCCGCTTCAACGTCTACCTGTACTCCAAGCCGCCGAACAAGTACGTCAAGAAGGTCAACAAGTCCTTCCTGCACCTGCACCTGTTCCTGTACCGCACGTCCCGCGGGAAGATCATGGGGCACTTCGGCCGGCTGGACGCGATGCTGCTGACCACCACCGGCCGCAAGACCGGCCTCAAGCGCACCCTGCCGGTCGGCTACGTCTACGACAACGGCCGCTACATCGTCTGCGCCGCCCCCGGCCACTTCGACGTGCCCGGCGGCCCGCAGGCCAGCCACCCCGCCTGGTACCACAACGTGCGGGCCACCCCGCAGGTGAGCGTGGACATCGGCCCCGAGCAGTTCCCCGCCACCACCCGCATCCTCACCGGCGAGGAACGCGACCGCAGGTGGCGCGAGTTCTGCGAGGTCTTCCCGTTCATCGCGGAGTTCCAGAAGCGCGCCAGCCGCCCCATCCCGGTCATCGAGATCACCCCGGACGACCTCGACCCCGAACACCTCTGAGAGAGGCGACCATGAAGATCCAGGCGTTGGACGAGTCCACCCCCCTCATGAAGCAGTTCCAGTCGCAGACCGGCCCGATCACCCTGGTCAACGTCTTCGACGTCCCCGAGGACCTCTACGACGAGTTCCTGAAGATCTGGCAGGAGGACGCCGCGTACATGAAGGGCAGCCCAGGCTGCATCCAGACCCAGCTCCACAAGGGCATCGCCGGCTCCCGCCTGCTGGTCAACGTGGCCGTGTGGGAGTCCACCGAGGCCCTGTTCGCCGCCTTCAGCAAGCCCGAGTTCCAGCAGTCCGCCGCCAAGTACCCCGACGGCATCACGGCCTACCCGCACATCTACGAGAAGGTCGCCGTCGAGGGCATCTGCGTCGCCTGACCGGCCCGCCCCGCGCCTGACCGCCGTACGCCCCAAGGCCATACGGCGGTCGACGCGCCCCTCTCACCCGCCTTCTCAAGGAGTACGCCGTGAGCGGCACCGCACCCACCTCGGACCTCACCGGATGGAGCCGGCGCTCCTTCACCGGCGGCCCCGTCACCCACGACGTGTACGAGAAGGGGACGGGGCCCGGCGTGGTCCTGGTACCGGAGATCCCCGGCATCACCCCCGAGGTGCTGGGCCTGGCCGAGCACCTGGTCCAGGAGGGGTTCACGGTCGCCGTCCCCTCCCTGTTCGGCACCCCCGGCCGCGCGGACTCGCCGCCCTACACCCTGGGTGTGGCGGCGCGACTGTGCGTGTCGGCGGAGTTCCGGGCCTTCGCCGTCAACGCCCGCCGGCCCGTCGCCGACTACCTGCGCCACCTCGCCCGCGACCTGGCCGCCCGCACCCCCGGGCCCGGTGTGGGCGTGATCGGCATGTGCTTCACCGGCGGGTTCGCGCTCGCCGCCGCCGTCGACCCGGTCGTCCTCGCCCCGGTCGTCAGCCAGCCCTCCGTGCCCTTCCCGACAAGCCGCGGCCGCAAGGCCGACCCGGGGCTCGCGGGGGACGAACTCGACGCCGTCGCCGCCCGGACCCGCGGCGAGGGCCTGTGCGTCCTCGGACTGCGCTTCAGCAAGGACGCCATCTCCCCGGCCGAGCGGTTCGGCGCGCTGAGGGCCCGGCTCGGGGACGCCTTCGAGGTCATCGAACTCGACTCCGCTCCCGGCAACGCGGGCGGCTTCGCCAAGAGCGCCCACTCCGTGCTGACCGCGGAGGTGCGCGAGACGCCGGGCCACCAGGCCCTGGCCGCCCGCCGACGTGTCGTCGCCTTCCTGCGGGAACGCCTCACCCCCGCCGCCCGAATGTGACGTGCGTCACACCTCCGGCGCGGCATGTCACACCCGAGCCCGACCCGCCCTCTTGGGTGCACCGCCACACAAACGTGCGCGCCTGACGCCGCGACAAGGAGAGGAACATGACTCGAGAACGGCAGACAAACCCGTGGGCGGTTCTGAGCGTCCTGTGCCTGGGGTTCGTGATGACCCTGGTCGACCTGACGATCGTGAACATCGCCATCCCGGACATGACCGACGACCTCGGCGCGTCACTGGACAAGATCCTGTGGGTCGTCAACGCCTACACCCTGGTGCTCGCCACCCTGATCATCACCGCCGGGCGCCTGGGTGACATCCGGGGCAAGGGCAACCTCTTCCTGACCGGCGTGGCCCTGTTCACCCTCGCCTCCCTGGCCTGCGGTCTGGCCCAGGACCCCGCCCAGCTCATCGCGTTCCGCGCGCTGCAGGGCGTGGGCGCGGCGATGCTGATGCCGCAGACGCTGTCGATCATCACCGACGTCTTCCCGCCGGAGAAGCGCGGCGCCGCCTACGGCGTGTGGGGCGCGGTCGCCGGCGTCTCCGGAGCCATCGGCCCGACACTGGGCGGCCTGCTGGTCACCCACCTGGACTGGCGGTGGGTGTTCTTCGTCAACATCCCCGTCGGCCTGCTGGTGCTGGTCCTCGGCTTCCGGCTCATCCCCAAGAACGTCCGGGTGGTCAAGCACCACTTCGACCTGATCGGCACGATCCTCGCCTCCGCGGCCCTGTTCTGCCTGGCCTTCGGCCTCATCGAGGGCGAACGCTACGAGTGGAACGGCTGGATCAAGGCCCTGCTCGCCGGCTCCGCCGTCCTGATCGCCGCGTTCCTGCTGTACGAGCGCGGCCAGCAGGACAACGAACCGCTGCTGCCGTTCTCCCTGTTCAAGGACCGCAACTTCTCCGTCGTCAACCTCGTCGGCATCGCGGTGTCCTTCGGCGTCCTCGGCATCCTGCTGCCGACCACGATCTACCTCCAGTCCGTGCTGGGCTTCAGCCCGATCAAGACCGGCCTGGTCCTGGTGCCCCTCGCGCTCGGCTCGATGTTCACGGCCGGCCCGGCCGGCATCATGTCGGAGAAGTTCGGCGGCAAGTACATCCTGACCGCGGGCCTGTCGATGTTCGGCATCGGCATCACCTGGATCTTCCTGGTCGCCGACACCAACAGCTCCTGGACCGCGTTCGTCGGCCCGCTCTTCGTCGCCGGTCTCGGCGCCGGCTGCACCTTCGCCCCGATGGGCGCCGAGGTCATGCGCAACGTGCCGCCCCAGCTCACCGGCGCCGCCTCCGGCGTCAACAACGCGCTGCGCCAGGTCGGGTCGGTCCTCGCCGGCGCCGTCATCGGCGCGGTGCTCCAGGCCAAGCTGGTCTCCGCGCTGCGCGAAGAGGCCGCCACCGCCGCCAAGACCCTGCCCGAGGACTACCGCTCCGACTTCGTCTCCGGGTTCGCCGACGGCGCCCAGCACGTCGAGGTCGGCACCCAGCAGGGCGCCTCACTGCCCAACGGCGTGCCGCAGGACGTCGCCCACACCATCCAGGAACTCGCCGCCAAGGTCTTCCACCAGGGCTTCGTCGACGCCCTCCAGCCCACCATGCTGGTGCCCGCCCTCACGATGTTCGCCGGCGCGGCCCTGTGCCTGGCCCTCAAGGGCGGGCCGACCCCGTCCGGCATGGGCCACGGCGTGCCGCCCGCCCAGCCGGAGACCGCCCCCGCCAAGGACGCCACCGCCGCGCACTGACCCGCGGGAACCACCCGCACCCGGCGCACCTCACATCCGTACGACCGACAAGCGCCCCCGGCCCCCAAAAGGGCCGGGGGCGCTTGTGTTGGGAACCGAACATGATCAGTCGTAGAACACTTCTCGCGGCCTCCGGCGGCGGCCTCGCGGTCGCCGCCCTCCGACCATCACCGGCCCTCGCCACCACCCCCTGGCAGCAGCTGCGCGCCCATCTCACCGGCACCCTCGTGCTGCCCGGCGACGCCGCCTACGCCACCGCCCGACAGCTCGAACTCCAGCAGTTCGACACCATCGCCCCGCAGGCCGTCGCGTACTGCGCGAACGCCGCCGACGTCGCCCTGTGCCTGGCCTTCGTCAAGGACCACGACCTGCCCGTCGCCGTCCGCAGCGGCGGCCACAGCATGGGCGGCTACTCCACCACCACCGGCCTGGTCGTGGACGTCTCCCGCCTCAACTCCGTGAGCCTGAACGGCACCAGGGCCACCTTCGGGCCCGGCGCCCAGAACGTCGACCTGCTGACCACGCTCGCCCCCGCCGGACGCGCCGTGGTCGTCGGCGCCGGCCCCACCGTCGCCGCCGGCGGCTTCGTGCAGGGCGGCGGCCTCGGCTTCCTGACCCGCTCCCTCGGGGTGGCCTGCGACGCGCTGACCTCCGTGACGGTCGTCCTCGCCGACGGCCGCACCGTGACCGCCTCCCCCAGCCGCCACAGCGACCTGTTCTGGGCGCTGCGCGGCGGTGGCGGCGGCAACTTCGGCGTCGTCACCTCCTACACCGCCACCACCGCCGCCGTCACCGACGTGGCCACCTCCACACTCGTCTTCGCCTACGACAAGGCGCTCGACATGCTCGACGGCTACGCCCGCTGGCTCGCCGACGCCCCCCGCGAGATAGGCGGCGCCGCCGTCATCACGCTCCCCGACGCGGCCCCCGGCGCCACCCCGGTCCCGGCGATCCGCCTGGTGTCCGACGGCACGCCCGACCGGCTCGCCGACGAGGTGGGCCGACTGCTCGCCCTGACCGGGCCGCCCGCGTCCCGCACGGACGCCGTCCTGCCCTACCGCTCGCTGATGATGGGCGTCTACGGCTGCGCCACCAGGACGGCCGAGCAGTGCCACCGCGCCGCCGACCTCCACCCCGAAGGACAGCTGACCCGGCCCGCGTTCGGCCTGGAACGCAGCCGCATGGCCAAGGCGCCCCTCGCGCGCAGCGGCTGGGCGGCGGCGCTCGCCGTGTTCGACGCGGACCGGCAGGCCGGCCAGATCCGCCAGCTGCAGGTGCTGCCCCTCGGCGGCGCCGCGGCCGACCTCTCCCGCACGGCGACCGCCTACGTGCACCGCGACAGCCTCTACACCGTCAACTACCTCGCCACCATCCCCGCCGCACCCACCGCCGAAGGACAGGCCGCCGCCCGGGTGTGGGTGGACCGCGCGTTCGCCGCGATCGACCCCTGGTCCTGCGGCGAGACCTACCAGAACTTCGTCGACCCGGCCCTGAAGGACTGGAAGCGGTCCTACTACGCCGAGAACTACCCGCGGCTCGCCGCGACCAAGGCCCTGTACGACCCGTACGGCCTGTTCACGTACGCCCAGAGCATCCGCTAGCCCCTTCACCGGGGCCTGTCTCCCCAGGGGGCGCGCATGACCGCGACACAGCCAGGTGTCCTGCCGCAGCGAACCGCCGACGTTCCCATCGACGGCAAGGTGCTGCGCAATGTGTGCGGCCTGTTCGTGACCGGCGTGACCGTGATCACCAGCGGCAGCGGCGCACAGGCGGCCGGCACCACCGTCAACTCCTTCACCTCCGTCTCCCTCGACCCGCCGCTGGTGCTGTTCTGCCTGCACAAGGCGTCCCGCCTGCGCGCGGTGGTGGAGGAGTCCGGCGCCTACACGGTCAACTTCCTCGCCGGCCGCCAAGAACCCCTCGCCTGGGCGTTCGCGGGCCGGCACACCGCGAACCTGGACGGCGTCGACCACCACTACTCCGCGGCCGGCGTGCCCGTGCTCAGCCGCGCCATGGCGTATCTGTCGTGCCGTCTGGTCAACGCCGTCGCGGGCGGCGACCACACGATCTTCATCGGTGAGGTCGCCGAACTGGGCGCACCCAGCGGCGAGTCCGAGCCACTGATCTTCTTCCGCGGTTCCATGGGCTCCCTGGAGGCCGAACAGCGCGGTACCCACCCCATGTTCGACGTCTGACCCCGCACGCAAAAAGGAGTTCTCGGATGTCCGCTGTCCAACGGCGACTGGCCCGCTTCAACCGCACCTTCGCCAACCGCTTCGTCGGACCCGTGCTGACCCGGATGCCCGGGTTCGGCGCCGTCCTGCACGTCGGACGCAAGTCCGGACGCGTCTACCGCACCCCGGTCAAGGTGTTCAGGCGCGGCCCGCACTACGTCATGTCGCTGCCCTACGGCCCCCAGTCGGACTGGGTGCGCAACACGATCGCCGCCGGCGGCTGCGAACTGCACACCCGCGGAAAGCTGATCCGCCTGGACCAGCCGCACGTGTTCACCGACCCGCGGCAGGCCGTCGTGCCCGCACCGCTGCGGCCCGTGCTGCGCCGCTTCAAGGCCTTCGACTTCATCGAACTGCGCCCCGTCGAGACCACCATCGCGCCGGTCCGGCCATGACCGCCGCCTCCTGACAGGAGACTGCTGTGCCCCACTCCGAGTGGATCACCGTCACGGCGATCGGCGGCATAGCCCTGATCCTCGCCCTGGCGACCGCGATCACCGCCCTGTGTCGCCGGGTCAGACAGCCCGCCGTGATCGGTGAGATCACCATCGGCATCTGCCTGGGACCGAGCCTGCTCGGCCTGTTCCCCGGCGACCTGCCCGACCGGATCTTCCCCGCCGAGATACGCCCGCACCTGGGCGTCGTCTCCCAGGTGGGTCTGCTGCTGTTCATGTTCATCATCGGCTGGGAGTTCAACAGCGGCGCCCTCAAGGGCCGCTTCCGCTCCACCGGCGCCATCTGGATCAGCTCGCTCGCCCTGCCCATGGCCCTCGGGGTCGGGCTCGCCTGGATGATCTACGGCTCCCACGACGTGGTGGGCGGAAAGACCGTGCCGTTCACCGAGTTCGCGCTGTACCTCGGCGTCGCCATGTCCATCACCGCCTTCCCGGTGCTCGCCCGGATCATCGCCGAGCAGGGACTGCAGTCGACCCGCGCCGGCACCCTCGCCCTCGGTCTCGCGGCCGCGGACGACGTGCTCGCCTGGTGCATGCTGGCCGTCGTGGTCGCCCTGACCACCGCCACCGGCGCCGCCGGGTTCCTGGGGGTGATGGCCTGGTCGGCCGTCTACCTCGCGGTCATGCTGTGGCTGGTGCGCCCCGTGCTCGCCACGATCAGCGACCGGCTGCGCGTCACCCACACGCAGTACGTTCCGGTGCTGCTCGCCTCCGGGGTGTTCACCTCGGCGTTCGTCACCTCGCACATCGGCATCCACGCCATCTTCGGCGCGTTCATGTTCGGCCTGGTGATGCCCCGGCGCCACGACAGCCTGCTGCACCGGGTGGCGCTGCCGCCGCTGGAGACCGTCGGCAAGCTGCTGCTGCCGGTGTTCTTCGTCGTCACCGGCCTCGCCGTGGACCTCACCACGCTGACCGCGGGCGGCGTCCTGCAGACCGTGGCCATCATCGTGGTGGCCTGTCTGGGCAAGCTCGGCGGCGTCGCCCTGTCCGCCCGGCTGACCGGTATGGACTGGCGCGACGCCACCGTGCTCGGCGTCCTGATGAACACCCGCGGTCTGACCGAACTGGTGCTGCTGAACGTGGGGTTGAGCCTCGGACTGCTGACCGTGCAGCTGTTCTCCGCGATGGTGCTCATGGCCCTGGTCACCACCGGGATCGCGGCGCCCGTCCTCAACCGCCTGCTGAAAGGCCGTCCGATGCCCCTGGTGGGGAGCGCAGCCGGCACTCCGGCCGCCGCGGAGCAGGCCGGACCCCGCGGCGACATCGCCGAAGCGGCCGCCGGCCGGGGACACGGCACCCACTGACGCCCACGGCGCTCAGGCCTCGTCCCCGGCGGACCCGGCGGACTCCGCGGACTCCGCGGGCTCCGTGGCCTCGGCGGACTCTCCCGACCGCACCCGGGCCAGCTTGTCCGGGTTGACCACGGCGTAGATGCCGCGCACCTGGTCGCTCTCGGGCGTGAGGTCCATGACCAGCACCGCGTACGGGGAGTCCTCGGAGAACACCACCGCCGAGGGGTCGCCGTTGACGTGCCGGTACTGGATGCCGATGTCCTTCGGTGTCCGGCTGGCGTAGCCCGCCAGCAGCCGGCAGACCTTCTCCCGCCCGATCACCGGCCGCAGACCCGCGGTACGGACCTTGCCGCCGCCGTCGGTCCACATGGTCACGTCCGGTGCCAGCATCTCCATCAGCAGAGCGAGGTCGCCGCCGAGAGCGGCGTCGATGAACCGCTCGGTGACCTGCTGCTGGACCTGCGGATCGGCCTGGTAGCGGGGGCGCCGCGCCTGCACGTGGGCGCGCGCCCGGTGGGCGAGCTGGCGTACCGAGGAGGGGTTGCGGTCCAGGATCCCGGCGATCTCGGCGTGCGGGTAGCCGAAGACGTCGTGCAGCACGAACACCGCCCGCTCCAGCGGCGAGAGGGTCTCGAGGACCACCATCAGCGCCATCGACACCGACTCGCTCTGCAACGCCCGGTGGGCGGGCTCCGCGGCGGCCGGCTCCTCGTCGCCGCCCCGGGTCACCAGCGGCTCCGGCAGCCAGGGACCCACGTACGTCTCGCGGCGCCGCTTGATGACCGCCTTGCGGGCCAGCGCGTGGTTGACCGCGATGCGCACGAGGTAGGCCCGGGGGTTGTCGATCTCCTCGTGCGGGGCCCGGAGCTTCTTCGCCGACCACGACAACCAGGTCTCCTGGAGCACGTCATCGGTGTCGGCGACGGTTCCGAGCAGGTTGTAGACGATCGAGAACAACAACTCGCGGTAACCGACGAAGACCTCTGTCGAGGCCTCGATCGCATCGGCCGCGGGGTCGCCTGCCTGGCTGTCGGACATGGTGCACCTCCCTGTGACGAGCTCACACCCGAGACGGCCGCGGCCCGAAAAATGTGACATCGACCCGACGAATGTGATTCAGCTCACAAATCAGGCCGCTCGTGTCACACCCGGCCACGGCAGATCCCTCTCATTCGCGAGGGCAGCCCGGGCCGCGGGGCGTGGGGAGCCCGGCCGGAAGGGGCCGGACTCCCCACTCGCGACAGCGAGTTCTCCCATCCAGCGAACCGGCCGCGGCCGGTCCCGAGAAAGGCACCCAGACCATGGCAGTCGCACAGCAGGCCCCGATCAACTTCGCCGTCATGTACGCCACCCACGACGCCTTCCGCCGCGACATGAAGCGGCTCGCCGCGGCGGTCGCCGCAGGCCGGGCCACCTCACCGCAGGTGCGCGACGGCTGGGAGAACTTCAAGCACCAGCTGCACGTGCACCACACCGTCGAGGACTCCGACCTGTGGCCGCGGGTCGCGGCCGGCGTCACCGACCGCCCGGCCGACCGGAAACTGATGGAGGAGATGGAGGCCGAGCACGCCCTCCTGGACCCGGTCCTCGCCTCCGTCGACGACGGACTGGCCCGCAACACCCCCGACCTCGCCGACCGCGTCGCCGAGCTCATCCGGGTCCTCGGCGACCACATGAAGCACGAGGAGACCGAGGCGCTGCCGCTCATCCAGGACGTCTGCACCACCAAGGACTGGGACGCCTTCCGCGGCGCGATGGCCCGCAAGCAGGGCCCCAAGGGCGCGGCCGTCTACTTCCCCTGGATCACCGACAGCCAGACCCCCGACGACCGCAAGGCGTTCCTCGACACCATGCCCGCCCCGGTGAAGGTCCTCAACAAGCTGTTCTGGGAGTCGAACTACAAGAAGCGCAACATGTGGGGCGCCTGACCCCCACGGCCCCCTGACGGGCCCCGTGACGGGCCCCCTGGAGCGCGCCCCTGCCGGCGACATCCCCCGCCCCGGCAGGGGCGTTCCCATGCCCGCAGCGCCCCGTCAGGGGCGCGGGGAACTGCGCGACCAGCCACCGCGAGCCCGCAGCCGCAAGCCGACAGAACCCCCCGAGCTCCCAGGCGCTCTCTCCTGTTCACCCTGATGCCCCTGCCAAGCCCCACCGGCAGGGGCATCGCCATGCCCACCCCACCCACCACCACCGCCGATCCCCGAAGGGACCCCCCTCATGAGCTCCTCCGCGTTCACCCTCACCGACCTCAAGCGCATCCTCCTGGAGGGCGCCGGCGCCGACGAGGGCATCGACCTGGACGGCGACATCCTCGACCTCGACTTCGAGTCCCTCGGCTACGAGTCGCTGGCCCTGCTGGAGACGGGCGGCCGCATCGAGCGCGAGTACGGCATCGCCCTGGACGACGACGTCTTCACCGACAACCGCACCCCCCGCACCCTCATCGCCGCCGTCAACGCCCTGCTGACGTCGACCGCCACCGCCGCCTGACCCACGCCCGCCACCCGGACCCAGGGAGAAGCCACCATGCAGCAGGACCAGCGCGTCGCCGTCGTCACCGGCGCCACCAGCGGAATCGGCCTCGCCGTCGCCCGGCTCCTGGCCACCGGCGGCCACCGCGTCTTCCTCGGCGCGCGCACCGCCGAGAACGTCACCAGCACCGTCAAGGAACTGCGCGAGGAGGGCCTCGACGTCGACGGAGCCGTCGTCGACGTACGCGACGCGAGCAGCGTCACCGCCTTCGTCACCGCCGCCGTGGACCGGTTCGGCACCATCGACGTGCTCGTCAACAACGCCGGCCGCAGCGGCGGCGGCGTCACCGCCGACATCGACGATGAGCTGTGGGACGACGTCGTCGACACCAACCTCACCAGCGTCTTCCGGATGACCAAGGCCGTCCTGAACGCCGGCGGCATGCGGCACAAGGACCGCGGCCGGATCATCAACATCGCCTCCACCGCGGGCAAGCAGGGCGTGGTCCTCGGCGCCCCCTACTCGGCGTCCAAGCACGGCGTCGTCGGCTTCACCAAGGCCCTCGGCAACGAGCTCGCCCCGACCGGCATCACCGTCAACGCGGTCTGCCCCGGCTATGTGGAGACCCCGATGGCGCAGCGCGTACGCCAGGGCTACGCGGCCGCCTACGACACCACCGAGGACGCCATCCTCACCAAGTTCCAGGCGAAGATCCCCCTCGGCCGCTACTCGACCCCCGAAGAGGTCGCCGGCCTGGTCGGCTACCTCGCCTCCGACACCGCCGCCTCCATCACCGCCCAGGCCCTCAACGTCTGCGGCGGCCTCGGCAACTTCTAGACCCGCCCGGGGGCGGTACGGCGGTGACCTGGCGCCCACCAGGCACGCCCACCGCACCCCGCCCCCACCCCACCCCGGAAAGGGAGTTCAGCCATGACGCTCCGCGAGGTCGAGCACACCGTCGACGTCGACGCCCCCGCAGCCGCCGTCTACCGCCTGATCGCCGAGGTGGAGAACTGGCCGCGGATCTTCCCGCCCACCCTCTACGTCGACCACGTCGAACGCGACGGCGACAGCGAGCGCATCCGCATCTGGGCCACCGCCAACGGCGAGCCGAAGAACTGGACCTCGCGCCGCACCCTGGACGCCGCCGCCCTGCGCATCACCTTCCGCCAGGAGGTCTCCACCCCGCCGGTCGCCGCGATGGGCGGCACCTGGATCATCGAGCCGCTGACCGACTCCACGTCCCGGGTACGCCTGCTGCACGACTACCGGGCCATCGACGACGACCCCAAGGGCCTGGCCTGGATCGACGAGGCCGTCGACCGCAACTCCCGCTCGGAGCTCGCGGCCCTGAAGACCAACGTCGAACTCGCCCACGCCACCGAGGACGTGACGTTCTCCTTCGAGGACTCCGTCACGATCGCGGGCTCCGCCAAGGACGCCTTCGACTTCGTCAACGAGGCCGACCGGTGGCCCGAGCGGCTGCCGCACGTGGCCACCGTCCGCTTCGAGGAGCCCGCCCCGGGCCTGCAGAGCCTGGAGATGGACACCCGCGCCAAGGACGGCTCCACGCACACCACCAAGTCGTACCGGGTGACGTTCCCGCACCAGAAGATCGCCTACAAGCAGATCACGCTGCCCGCGCTGATGACCCTGCACACCGGCTACTGGACGTTCACCGAGGACGCGGACGGCACCACCACCGCCTCCTCCCAGCACACCGTGGTCCTCAACACGCAGAACATCGCCCGCGTCCTCGGCGAGGACGCCACGGTCGCGGACGCCCGCGCGTACGTGCACGGCGCGCTGAGCACCAACAGCCGCGCCACCCTGGGCCACGCCAAGGACTACGCAGAGAACCAGCGCTGATCATGGCGGCCCAGCGGCTCAACACCGATGTCGTCGTCGTGGGCGCGGGCCCGGTCGGGCTGATGCTCGCCGGTGAACTGCGCCTGGGCGGCGCCGACGTGGTCGTCCTGGAGACCCGCGACGCCCCGACCACCGAGTCGCGGGCCTCGACCCTGCACGCCCGCACCATGGAGATCCTCGACAGCCGGGGCCTGCTCCAGGCCTTCGGCACCCCGCCGTGCGAGGTGCGCGGCCACTTCGGCGGCATCCCGCTGGACCTGACCCTGCCCAGCACCCACCCCGGGCAGTGGAAGGTCCCGCAGACCGAGACGGAACGCCTCCTCCAGGACTGGGCGGCGGCTCTCGGCGCCCGCATCCACCGCCGGCACACCCTGCGCGCGGTGCGCGCCACGGCCGACGCCGTGGAGGCGGTGGCCGCCGGCCTCGCCGGACCGGTGCGGATCCGGGCGTCGTACCTGGTGGGCTGCGACGGCGAGAGCTCGACCGTGCGCCGGCTGCTGGGCGCCGACTTCCCCGGCGAGGACGCGGCCCGCGAGCTGCTGCGCGCGGACGTGGCGGGCATCGACATCCCCAACCGCCGCTTCGAGCGCCTGGCCCGCGGGATGGCCGTGGCCGCCCGGCGCGGCGACGGCGTCACCCGGGTGATGGTGCACGAGTTCGGCCGCGAGGCCCGAGCGCGCACCGCGGAACCGGACTTCAAGGAGGTGTGCGAGGTCTGGCAGCGGGTCACGGGGGAGGACATCACGTCCGGTACCCCGCTGTGGGTGAACTCCTTCGGCGACGCCAATCGCCAGCTGTCCGCCTACCGGCACGGCCGCGTCCTGTTCGCCGGTGACGCCGCCCACCGCCAGATGCCCATCGGCGGCCAGGCCCTCAACCTGGGCCTCCAGGACGCGGTGAACCTCGGCTGGAAGCTGGCCGCGGTCGCCACCGGCCGGAGCCCGCACACCCTCCTCGACACCTACCACGCAGAACGGCACGAGGTGGGCCGCAGGGTCCTGGCCAACATCAAGGTCCAGTCCCAACTGCTCCTGGGCGGCCCGGAATCGGACTCGACCCGGTCCCTGTTCACCGAACTCCTGTCGTCGGGGAAGGTCCGCACCCACCTGGCGTCGATGATCGCGGGCCTGGACATCAGCTACGGCGACGAGGGCGTACGCCTGCCGCACACGTATCTGACGGCAGGTCATCGTCAGCTGACGACAACGGAGTTGCTTCACCGGGCCCGCCCGCTGCTCCTCCTCCTGACCCCGGACGCCGCCCCCTTCCACGAGCAGGCGGCCCCCTGGTCGGCCCACATCACCACCGTCACCGCCACAGCAGACCTCCCCGGCACCGACGCCCTCCTGCTCCGCCCCGACGGCCACATCGCCTGGACGTCCCGGAGCCACACCCCGTTGCCGGAGGCCCTGACCCACTGGTTCGGGCCGCCTACGACGGAACGCCCGACAGCCGACGCCGCATCGACGCCGAGGCCGATAACCACCCCCGAACCGGCAGCCGCCGACGGCGCTTCCGCCCCACAAGGGCCACCCGCACCCGAATCAACGAGCCGCACGGCTGGTGCGGGTGGGACCCCACAGGCCGAAGGCGAAGCCGAGGCCACCAACGACTCCCCGAAGGGCGACCCCATGAACACGAATGCCCCCGCGCCGCACGAGCGCTACGACGTGGCCATCCTCGGCGCGGGCATGGCCGGCGGCATGCTCGGCGCGGTCCTCGCCCGCAACGGCGTCAAGGTGCTCCTCATCGACGCCGGCACCCACCCCCGCTTCGCCGTCGGCGAGTCCACGATCCCCTACACCTCCGCCATGACCCGGATCGTCGGCGAGCGCTACGACGTCCCCGAGATCGTGCACCTGGCCAGCTTCCGCGGCATCCAGGACCACGTCTCCCCGATGAGCGGCCGCAAGCAGAACTTCGGCTTCGTCTACCACCGCGAGGGCCAGGACCAGAACCCCGACGAGATCAACCAGCTCGTCGTCCCCGAGTGGCAGCGCACCGAGAGCCACCTGTTCCGCCAGGACACCGACGCCTACCTGTTCCACCTGGCCGTCAAGCACGGCGCCACCCCGCTGCTGGGCACCCGCATCACCGACATCTCCACCGGCCCCGACGGAGCCGTGCTGCGCTCCGACCGCGGCGAGGAGTACCACGCCGAGTACCTCGTCGACGGCAGCGGCTTCCGCTCACCCGTCGCCGACGCCTTCGGCCTGCGCGAGGAGCCCACCCGGGCCCGCCACCACTCCCGCACCCTGTTCACGCACATGGTCGGCGTCACCCCCTACGACGACGCCCCCGCCGCGGCCGCGCACAAGCAGCCCAGCCCCTGGCACCACGGCACCCTGCACCACGTCTTCGACGGCGGCTGGCTGTGGGTGATCCCCTTCGACAACCACGACGGCGCCATCAGCCCGCTGTGCAGCGTGGGCCTCACCCTCGACGAGCGGAAGTTCCCCAAGTCCCAGGACCTCACCCCGCAGCAGGAGTTCGACGCGTTCCTGGCCCGCTTCCCGCAGATCGCCGAGCAGTTCACCGACGCCCGCGCGGTACGCCCCTGGGTCGCCACCGGCCGCCTGCAGTACTCCTCCTCCAGCACCGTCGGCGAGCGCTACTGCCTGACCGCGCACGCCGCCGGCTTCATCGACGCGCTGTACTCGCGCGGCCTCACCAACACCCTGGAGGTCGTCAACTCCCTGGCCTGGCGCCTGATCGAGGCCTCCCGCGACGGCGACTGGTCCACCGAGCGCTTCGAGTACATCGACCGCCTCCAGCAGGGCCTGTACGACGTCCACGACGACCTCGTCTACAGCTCCTTCGTGGGCTTTCGCCACTACGACCTGTGGAACGCGGTCACCCGGGTGTGGGAGTCGACCAGCATCATGCCGACGATGACGGTGGAGCGGGCCTACCGCCGCTTCATGGAGCACAAGGACGACCAGATCCTGAAAGACCTGGAGAAGACCACCACCCCCGGTCTGCCCGCGCCCGTCGGCGAGGACATCGCCGGCCTGCTCACCATGACCCGTATGACCTGCCAGGCCGTCGAGGCCGGCGGGCTGGAGCCGGCGGAGGCCGCCGAGCTGATCTTCGAGCAGGTGCGCGAGTCCAAGTTCCTCCCCGAGCCGTTCGCGCTCGGCGACCCGGACAACACCTGCTTCGAGGCCACCCCGGAACTGCTCGGCGAGGCCCTGGAGTGGGGCCGCACCAAGGCACCCGCGCACATCGCCCAGTTGTTCGGCTGACCACCACCCACGAGTAGGGGAGAGGAGAGACCATGGACGCCGACGTCATCATCGTCGGGGCCGGCCCGACCGGTCTGATGCTCGCCGGGGAACTGCGCCTGGGCGGCGCCCACGTCGTCGTGGTGGAACGCCTGGAGCAGCCCACCGGCCAGTCCCGCGGGCTCGGCTTCACCGCACGTGCCATGGAGGTCTTCGAACAGCGCGGCCTGCTGCCGTGGTTCGGGGACCTGGAGAAGGCCCCCATGGGCCACTTCGGCGGCGTGCAGTTCGACTACACCGTCCTCCAGGACGCCCACTTCGGTGCCCGCGGCATCCCGCAGTCGCACACCGAGGACGTCCTGGAACGCTGGGCGATCTCACTGGACGCGGACATCCGGCGCGGCTGGGAGTTCCTGGAACTCGACGAGAAGGGCGACCACGTCGAGATCACCGTCGCCACCCCGCAGGGCGTCCAACGCCTGACCGCCGCCTACCTGGTGGGCTGCGGCGGCGGCAGCAGCCCCGTACGGCGCGCGGCCGGATTCTCCTTCCCCGGCACCGACGCCACCCGCACCATGTACCTGGCCGACGTCGCCGGCTGCGAGCTGCGCCCGCGCTTCCTCGGCGAGCGCCTGCCCGGCGGCATGGTGATGGCCGCGCCGCTCGGCGACGGCGTGGACCGCATCATCGTCGTCCCCGACGTCGAACCCGGCCGGGAACGCGAACGCACGGTGAGCTTCACCGAGGTCGCCGACGCCTGGCAGCACATCACCGGCGAGGACATCAGCGCCGGCACCGCCCACTGGGTCAGCTCCTTCACCGACGCCACCCGCCAGGTCACCGAGTACCGGCGCGGCCGCATCCTGCTGGCCGGGGACGCCGCCCACGTCCACCTCCCGGCAGGCGGCCAGGGCCTGAGCACCGGCGTGCAGGACGCCGCCAACCTCGGCTGGAAGCTGGCCGCCGAGGTCACCGGCCGCGCCCCCGTCGGCCTCCTCGACACCTACCACGCCGAACGCCACGCGGCCGGCGCCCGCCTGCTGATGAACACCCACGCCCAGGGCATGCTCTTCGTCGGCGGCCCCGAGATGAGCCCCCTGCGCGAGCTGATGGGCGAGCTCATCCAGTACGACGACGTCAAACGCCACCTCGCCGGTCTGGTCTCCGGCCTCGACGTCCGCTACGACGTCGGCGAGGGCACCCACCCCCTCCTCGGCCGCCGGCTGCCCCCGCGCACCCTGACCGGCCCGGACGGCCCGCTGACCACGATGGAACTCCTCCACCCGGCCCGCGGCGTCCTCCTGGACCTCACCGACGACCCGGCCCTGCGCGCGGCCGCGGCCCCTTGGCAAGACCGCGTCACCACCACCACGGCCCACCCCGAGGACACCGAACCGCTCCTGTCGACCACCCCGGCCCTCCTGATCCGCCCCGACGGCTACGTCGCCTGGGCCGCCGACCCCGACACGGACGAGGACGACCTGCGCACCGCCCTGCACCGCTGGTTCGGCCCCCCCGACCCCCAGGAGCACCCGGAGTGACACCCCCCGCCCCACCACCCGGCCCCCGCCGCCCCGCGCCGGGGGCCACAACCGACCCACCACCGCCCGCCCTGCCGCCGTCCGGCCCGCGCCACAACCCGGCGGCTCCCATGCCCGCATCACCTACGGCGCCTGCCTTGCCGCGGACCGACCCGGGCCACATCCCGGCGCCCCCCGTGCCCGTATCGCCTACGGCGTCCGCTCTGGCGCCACCCGGTCCCGGCGGTGTCCCAACGCCCCCCGTGCCCGTATCGCCGACGGTGACCGCCCTACCGCCGTCCGACCCGGGCCACATCCCGGCGCCCCCCGTGCCCGTATCGCCGACGGTGACCGCCCTGCCGCCGTCCGGCCCGGGCCACATCCCGGCGCCACCCGCACCCGCATCACCTACCGCGCCAGCCTTGCCGCCACCCGGCCCCGGCCACATCCCCACGCCACCCGCACCCGCATCACCCACCACAACCGCCCTACCGCCCACCGGCACCCGCCGCATCACCCTGCCCGCCGCCGCCGGCACCGGCACCGGCACCCGCCGCATCACCCTCCCCGCCGCCGGCACCGCCCTGTCCGCCCTCCTTGCCACCCCGCCCGCCGGACCACCCCGCGCCACCGTCCTCGCCCTGCACGGCGGCGGGATGACCGCCGGGTACTTCGACGGCCGGGCCCTGCCCGGTCAGTCCCTGCTCGCCCTCGGTGCCCGCCTGGGCTACACCGTCCTCGCCCTGGACCGCCCCGGCTACGGCGCCTCCACCGCCGACCTGCCCCACGGGCAGACCCTCGCCGAACAGTCGGCCACCGTCCGCGCGGCCCTCGCCGCCTACGCGGCCCGGCACGACCTGGGCGCCGGCGTGTTCGTCCTCGGCCACTCCTACGGCGGCAAACTCGCCCTGACCGCGGCCGCGGACGGCCTGCCCGCACCGCTGCTCGGCCTGGACGTCTCCGGCCTCGGCCACCGCCTCGCCGTACCCGCGCACGAGCTGCCCTCGGCGGGCGGCCAGGGCCACTGGAAGCACAACTGGGGCGCCCTGCGCCTGTATCCGCCGGACACCTTCCGCCACTGTCCGAACATCGTCGCGCCCATGCCCGAGCGCGAACGCGCCGAAGTGGCCCACTGGCCCGCCCGGTTCGCGTCGGTCGCCGCCAGGATCCGCGTACCCGTCCGCTTCACCTTCGCCGAACACGAGAGGTGGTGGCGCCACGACGAGCACACCCTCGCCGAACTGCCCGCCCTGCTGCCGCACGCACCCCGCCTCCTGGTGGAGCGCCAGCCGCAGGCCGGCCACAACATCAGCCTCGGCTGGACCGCCCACACCTACCACCTGCGCGCCCTCGCCTTCCTCGAGGAGTGCCTCGCAGGCAAGGCGGCCACCGGCACCACCGTGCCCGCGGCCGCCTGACACCCACGCGACCCCCCACCCGCACCACCGCCCCGCTCCCTCCTCGACGGAAGCGACACGTCCATGAACCACACCACCGCCCCGCTGTTCGTACGGCCACCGGACCCGTCCGCGCTGCGCGCCATGGACCTCGACGCCCGCACCCGGACCATCACCGCCTGGCTCTGCCGGGAACTCGGCCACGTCCTCGACGTACCCCCCGCCCACCGGGTCGGCCCCGACCGGCCGTTGCGCGGCCTCGGCGTGGACTCCCTGCTCGCGCTGTGCCTCAAGCGCCGCCTGGAGGACGAACTCGACGTCCGCATCAAGACCCACGACCTGCTGCGCGAGGACACCGTCGGCGAGATCGCGGCCCTGCTCGCCGCATCGGTGGCCGAGCCCGCGTACGGGACGGCGCGATGAGCGCAGCGCGCCTGACCGCACCGCCCCGCACCACCGCACCCCGGCTGACCGTCGAGGCCAACCAGACCCACCTGTGGGTGATCGGCACCGAATGGGCCGGGGAGCACCCCGAGCACATGGTCACCAGCGAACTCGACGACCGCGAACGCGAACGGGCCGCGGCCTTCGTCCGCCCCCTGGACCGCCTCACCTACCTGATGGCGCACATCGCGCTGCGCCGCCTGCTCACCGCCTACACCGGCATCCCGCCCGCCGAACTCCCGCTGGGCCGGGACACCTGCCCGTGCTGCGGCGGCCCGCACGGCCGTCCCGTCCTGCACGGCACCGGCGTGCACTTCTCCCTGTCCCACAGCCACGGCATCGCGCTGATCAGCATCGCGTCCGCGCCCCTCGGGGTGGACGTCCAGCGGGTGCCGACGCTGGAGACGGTGGAGCTGTGCCTGCCCGAGCTCCACCCGGCCGAGCAGGAGGAGCTCAACGCCCTTGAGGAGGCCGAACGGCCCCTCGCCTTCGGCCGGTTGTGGACCCGCAAGGAGGCCTACTTCAAGGCCCTGGGCACCGGGCTGGGCCGCGAGCTGAACTCCGACTACCTCGGCGAGCGCACCGACCCGGACGCCCCGGCCCGCCCGCGCGGCTGGCGCATCGAGAACATGCCGAGCTGCCCGGCCCACGTGGCCGCCGTAGCCGTCGTGACCCCGCCCTGTGCCTCCGCCCCCGCCGCCGCGGCCCCGCTGGACATCCTCGCCAGGCGGCTGCCCACCGAGTGCCTCTACACCGACGACGCCACCGAACGGATCGCCGCCGAGCGGCAGGTCTGCCCCAGCTGGGAGTGATGGCCATGCACAGCACCTCGTCCACCGCGGCGACCATGGAACTGAAGGAGATCAAGGACCGCATCCTCGAGGGCCCGGACCCGGCCGCGACCGAACGCCAGCACGCCAAGGGCAAACTCACGGCCCACGAACGCATCGCCCTGCTCCTGGACAAGGGAAGCTTCACCGAGATCGAGGCGCTGCGAAGGCACCGCGCCACCGGTTTCGGCCTGGAGGCGAAGAGGCCCTACACCGACGGCGTCGTCACCGGCTGGGGCACCGTCGAGGGCCGCACGGTCTTCGTCTACGCCCACGACTTCCGCATCTTCGGCGGCGCCCTCGGCGAGGCCCACGCCACCAAGATCCACAAGATCATGGACATGGCCATCGCGGCAGGCGCCCCGCTGGTCTCCCTCAACGACGGCGCGGGCGCCCGCATCCAGGAAGGCGTCAGCGCGCTGGCCGGCTACGGCGGCATCTTCCGCCGCAACACCCAGGCCAGCGGCGTCATCCCGCAGATCTCCGTGATGCTCGGCCCGTGCGCGGGCGGCGCCGCCTACAGCCCCGCCCTGACCGACTTCGTCTTCACCGTCCGCGACATCTCACAGATGTTCATCACCGGCCCCGACGTGGTGAAGGCGGTCACCGGCGAGGAGATCTCCCAGAACGGCCTGGGCGGCGCCGACGTCCACGCCTCCACCTCCGGAGTCGCCCACTTCGTCTACGACGACGAGGAGAGCTGCATCGCCGAGGTCCGCTACCTGCTGTCGATGCTCCCCGCCAACAACCGCGAACTCCCCCCGGAAACCCTCACCGAGGACCCCGCCGACCGCAGCTGCCCCACCCTCCACGACACCGTCCCGGCCGACGGCAACCGCTCCTACGACATCCGCGCGGTCATCGAGGAACTGGTCGACGACGGCGAGTACATGGAGGTCCACGCCACCTGGGCCCCCAACATCGTGTGCGCACTGGCCCGCCTCGACGGCCGCACCGTCGGCGTCGTCGCCAACCAGCCCGCCGCCATGGCCGGCGTCCTCGACATCAAGGCCAGTGAGAAGGGCGCGCGCTTCGTGCAGTTCTGCGACGCCTTCAACATCCCCCTGGTGACCCTCGTCGACGTCCCCGGCTTCCTGCCCGGCGTCGACCAGGAACACGAGGGCATCATCCGCCGCGGCGCGAAACTCCTGTACGCCTACTGCAACGCCACCGTCCCGAGGGTCTCGGTGGTGCTCCGCAAGGCCTACGGCGGCGCGTACATCGTCATGGACTCCCGCTCCATCGGCGCCGACGTGGCCCTGGCCTGGCCGACCAACGAGATAGCGGTGATGGGCGCCGAAGGCGCCGCGAACGTGGTCTTCCGCCGCGAGATAGCGGCCGCGGACGACCCGGAGGAGATGCGCGCCCAGAAGATCGACGAGTACAGGCGCAACCTGGTCCACCCGTACTACGCGGCCGAGCGCGGCCTGGTGGACGACGTCATCGACCCGGCCGACACCCGCTTGTCCCTCATCAGCTCCCTGCGGATGCTCGCCGCCAAGGACGCGGCCCTGCCGCGCCGCAAACACGGCACACCTCCCCAGTGAAAGGCCACCCATGACCACCCAAGACACCGCCCCCGCCCTGGAGTTGAGGATCGAGCGCGGCAACCCCACGCCGGAGGAACTGGCAGCGGTCATAGCGGTACTCCACCAGCGCCTGAGCAGCGCCGGCGCACACACCACGGGGGCCCGCCGACCACCCACGGCAGCCCGCTGGCACCGCCAGCAGCCGACCCCGTTCCAGCCCCGGGCCTGGCGCAGCATCCAGTTCCAACGAGCAGCCTGACCCACCCCGCCACTACAGAAGGACCAGAAGATGCCTGTATTCCAGGACGAGGCCGGCTTGGAAACCCTCCACCGCCAACTGCGGCTCCTCAACGACCGCGCGGAGCTGACCCAGCTCTGCGACCGCTACGTCCACCACCTCGACAAGGACCGCGGCAGCGACGCCTGGCTGGAGAGGATCTTCACCGAGGACGTCCACCTGAGCTTCCCCTTCGGCGAGTTCAAGGGCCTTCAGGGCCTGACGGACTTCCAGCAGATGGCCCGTACGACATTCGCCCGCACCCACCACATCAGCGCGAACCAGGCCGTCGACCTCGACGGCGACGAGGCCCGGGTGAGCGCCCACCTGATGGCCGTGCACGTACGCCGGGCCGACGAGCCGGCGGCCGACTTCACCATCGGCGGCCACTACGAGGCCGAGGCCCGCCGCACTCCGCACGGCTGGCGCATCCACCGCTTCGTCTTCGACCTCGTCTGGCAGTCCGGAGAGGCGCCGCGGGCCAAGACGGCAGCAGCCTGAAATCTCCACCGACACTCGACCGGGTCTGTGGAAGCCTGACCGGGTGAGCGTCAGCGACACCACACCACAGCCGCCCTGGAGTGACGAATGAAGCAAGGTCCGCTGTTCACGATCGCACGCTGGATAGGCCTGCTGTTCGGCGGCGTCTTCACGGGATTCCTGGTCTGCGTGATGGTCCTGGAGAACTCCCTGCGCGACTACGACGGCAAGGTCTACGCCCAGGTCCGCCAGGTGGAGCTCGACTCCCTGGACACCCTGGCCTCGGCCACCCTCATCCCCACGATCATCGCCACGGCGATCGTGGTGATAGGCGCCTGGAAGGCGAAGGGCCGAAACCTCTACGTCCCCCTCGCGGCCCTGGCCCTGTTCCTGCTGATCCTGATCCTGACGTTCGTGGTGAACCTCCCGATCAACGCGGACCAGAAGGACTGGACGGTCGCGTCCCCGCCGTCGGACTGGGCGGACGTCCGGGACGAATGGCAGACCAGCCACGCGGTACGCACCCTCGCCTCCCTCGTGGCCTTCGCCCTGCTGTCGTTCTCGGCCCTGACCCACAAGGCCAGGTCACTGACGACGACGCACACCGAGACCCCGTTGGCCAGCCGCTCCTAGGCCACAGCCCCCAGACACCACAACGCGCCCGGCCCGCCAACACCCGTTGGCGGGCCGGGCGCGTTCGCGACCCCACAAGGACGACACATGACCGCCTACGTCATAGCCGAAGCCGAACTCACCGGCGACCCCGAGATGGTGGCGAGGTACAGCGCCGAGCTGGTCTCCACGATCGAGCCGCACGGCGGCCGCTACCTGGTCCGGGGAGCCCCCTGGCAGATCCTGGAGGGCGAGAGCAAGGCCTTCACCGGAGTGATCGAATTCCCGTCGGCGGAGGCAGCGCAGAGCTGGTACGACTCCCCGGCCTACCAGGAGATCGTCCCCTTGCGTGTCCGCAACACCCGGGGCCGGATCCTGATCTTCGAAGGCGTCCCAGCCGCCTGACCCACCCCCTCCACGACTCCGCCCCGCCCCACCCGCCCCGCCCTCGACGACTCCCAGGCTCCCGCTTCGCCGGCTTCCCCGGCAAAGCGGGAGCCTTTTTCGTTTTCGCCGGTCCGGTCCGCCTCCAGCTCGCGTTGACCAAAGACGCGTGATGATGGCGAACTACCACCAAAGGGCGAGCGCAGTCGCAGAGTTCACGCCACGGGCCTGCGTCTGCCACTGGAGGGGACATGTCGCAAGCCACACACACCACCGCGACCCTGGAAGCGCGCTCGGGGGAGCGGTCGGCGAAGCCGCGGGGACGTCACTCTCCGGACCCCTCGACCACCTGGGCGAGGGCGTCCTGCGGGCGTCCCTGGCCCTGTGGGAGAACCCCGAGGCACGCGTGCACCTGCTGGCACAGATGGTCGCCGCGCACACCAGCGAGGACGAGAAGGCCACCATGCGCGCCGTCATGTCCACCCCGAAGTCCGAGCTGTTCAAGCAGTTCGGCCACGTGCTCGGGGCCAAGGAGACCCCCGACCTGCCGCCGGAGAACATCAACGCCGCCCAGGCCCAGGTCTGGGGCCTGATGACGCTGCGCTACATGGTGCGCCTGGAGCCGATCGCGTCCCTCCCCGTGGAGGACGTCGTCAAGCTCGTCGCTCCCACGATCCAGCGTTACCTGGTCGGTTGAACCCCTCCCGTTCCTCCCCCCGCCGCCGTCGACGACATGTCGCGGCCACCCCCCCCGGCATCCCTCCGCCCGACAACTGTGCGCAGCATGGAAAGTGCAGGAACGTATGTCGAACAACACAGAACTGGCGGACCTGTATTCAGCGATAGAGGAGACGGCCGACCTGCTGGACGTGCCCTGCTCACGGGAGGGCGTCCGGCCGATCCTGGACTCCCGGCGGTTTGGTCATCCGATGTCGGAGACCAGCAGGACGTTCTCCACATGGGGCTTCCATTTGTAGAACGACTGCAATTTGTGGGCAGAACAGAAATGGGCTCGGCCCCATGATCCCCCTAAATGTGGCCGTCATCAGTAAAAGCTCAACCGGAACCAGAAAATCGGAAGGGAACACTGACATGACGTCACAAGCCACCCTCGCGCGATTCCGCGAATACATGGTGGGGCCCTCGCGCTTCATGACCCTGGTGTCAGTCTTCGAACTCGGCATCGTCGACCAGCTCCGGGACAAGCCCGGCCAGACCGCGACCGAACTCGGCGAGGCCGTCGGCGCCAAACCCGACGCCGTGGAACAGCTGCTGTTCCTGCTCGTCAAGGAGGGCTTCGTCGCCCACGACGAGACCTCCGGCGCCTACACCCTGGACGCGCTGGCAGCCGTCGCCGAAAGCGACCTCAAGCGCGCCCTCGCCTACATGAACCTCATCAAGGTCACCGCACTGCGGCAGCTGTTCTATCTGACCGAGTCGGTGCGCACCGGCACGGTCGTCGGCCTGAAGGAGCTGTACGGCGCCGAGGGCACCCTGTACGACGCGGTCGCCGACCACCAGGACCTCAACGACTCCTGGCTGAAGCTGATGAACACGGTCACCGCCAACATCGACCCGTGGTTCTTCGCCAACATCGACATCCCGGCCGGCTCCCGGGTCCTGGACGTGGCCGGCAACACCGGCCTCGGAGCGATCCACACCTACCGGCACAAGACCTCCGAGGGCCTGAAGGTCACCACTTTCGACCTGCCGGACAAGGAGTCCAGGGCGCTGGCCAACTTCCGCGCCGAAGGCCTCGAGGAGCACCTGTCCTTCATCGGCGGCAACGTCTTCGACGAGATCCCCAAGGGGTTCGACGTCGTCCTGATCAAGCACTTCCTGGACATGTTCGACAAGGACAACGTGCTCAGGATCCTCCAGGGCGTCTACGACGCGCTGGAGGTCGGCGGCCAGATCAACATCCTGGTGCCGGTGTACCCGGAGAACATCAAGGAGACCGACAACTACAACGTCGACTTCTTCCCGGCCTTCTTCATCGGCGCCGCCATGGGCCAGGGCGGCCCGCAGAAGCTGTCGGTCTATCAGAGCCTTCTGGAGCAGGCCGGGTTCAAGGTGGACCAGGCGATCACCAAAGATGCTTCCGAGGTGCCCCCGGACGTCATCCCGGTCCAGGCGATCCTCTCCGCGACCAAACTCGCATAACACTGCCCGAGGGGGCACATCCGTGCCCTCTCGGCCTTTGCGGAGCCCGAGCAGATGTCGGGAAGCACGCGCTGGTAACAACTGTTACCATCCTCGTATGGCAAAGACACAACTCGGCGCCCGCGTCGATGACGAGGTCGCCGAACTCGCCAAGGCCCGAGCCAAGGACCGCGGCCTGAGCGTCGGCGACTACATCGCCGCCCTCGTCCGCGAGGACACCGACGGCCTGCGCGCCCGCGGCCAGGAGGCCGCCCGCCGCTTCCTCGACGAACACCAGGCGATCTTCGACGAGGCCGAGGACGCCGACCGCACCGCCCCAGGAGCCCACGCCGCCTGATGGACCTGCACATCGACGTCCCCTGGATCCTGCAAGTCGCCGAGATCGCAGGCGCCCGCGACCCCGCCCCCGACGACTACGGCATCCCGGTAGCCGCGGTAGCCGCCCACAAGGCCGAACTCCTCGACCAGCCGGTCTACGACGGCCCCTACGCCCGCGCCGCCGTCCTCATCCACATCCTCGGCCGCTGCCGCTGGCTGGAACGCTCCAACATGGCCGTCGCCGCCGCCACCGGCGTCATGTACCTGGAAGCCTCCGGCATCCCCCTCAAACCCACCCGCGACGACGCCATCGCCCTGCGCGACCTGCTCCGCGACCCCGCCTGCACCACCGCGAGGATCGCCACCCACCTGCGCACCTGGCCCACAGCCACCTGAAAGGGCACCACCATGGCGCGCGCAGGACTCACCGCACAACGCCTCACCGAAGCCGGCGCCGACCTGGCCGACGAGATCGGCTTCGACCAGATCACCGTCTCAGAGCTCGCCCGCCGCCTCGACGTCAAGGTCGCGAGCCTGTACTCACACGTGAAGAACTCCCACGACCTGAAGACCAGAATCGCCCTCCTGGCCCTGGAGGAACTGGCAGACCGAGGCACCACAGCCCTGGCAGGCCGAGCAGGCAAAGACGCCCTGACGGCCCTCGCAGACGTCTACCGCGACTACGCCCACGAACACCCCGGCCGCTACGCCGCAGCCCAACTCCGCCTCACCCCCGAAGCCGCCGCAGCCAGCGCAGGCGCCAGACACGCCCAGATGACCCGCGCCATCCTCCGCGGCTACGACCTGACCGAACCCGACCAGACCCACGCCGTCCGCCTCCTGGGCAGCACCTTCCACGGCTACATCACCCTGGAAATGACCGGCAGCTTCAGCCACAGCACCCCCGACACCCAAGAAACCTGGACCCGAATCCTGGACGCCCTGGACACCCTCTTGCGCAACTGGCCGAGCCAGCAGCCCTCCTGAACGCGCGCCACATGCAACCCCGACGTCCTGTCAGAAACGCCGACCCGCGGGGTGCATCCGTGAAGAGGTACTCCGACTAATTCCAGATCCAATCTGATAGCAAGAGTGACGCACGCCCCCAGAAACTCGCGGAGCGAGTTTCTGCAAGCCGAATTGCGGAGCAATTCGAGCTTCGGCCAACGGAGTTGGCCGTAATTCCCGGCGAAGCCGGGAATTTGCTGCCGCGCGGAGCGTGGCAATGTTCCGGCGCGTAGCGCCGGCGCGTCGTTCTCGCGGAGCGAGACGCGCGC